>JABSRB010000066.1 GCA_013215375.1 Oceanospirillaceae bacterium
TTAGCTTCTAGCTTCTAGCTTCTAGCTTCTAGCTTCTAGCTTCTTAGCTTCTAGCTTCTTAGCTTCTAGCTTCTTAGCTTCTAGCTTCTTAGCTTCTAGCTTCCCAGCGTCTTACCTTTCAAGCACGCGTTTCACAAGTAGAATCAGCAACAGGCATAACCATCTCTACAAAATTACAAGGACGATGCGTTGAGTCCAGCTGCTGGCAAATGATTTTCTCCCAAGCCGTTCGACATGCATTAGGTGAGCCAGGCATACAAAAAATCACCGTTTTGTTAGCAACCCCAGCCACGGCTCTTGATTGTATAGTCGAAGTACCTATCTCTTGATAGGACAGAGCTCGGAACAACTCGCCGTAACCGTCAATTTCTTTATCAAATAGAGGTAGCATAGCTTCAGGGGTACTATCTCGAGCAGTAAAACCCGTACCACCTGTAATCAAAATAGCATGCACTTCAGAATCCGCAATCCACTGCGACACACAGGCACGAATTTTATAAATATCATCAATAACAATAGCCCTTGCAGCAACCTGATGCCCTGCATCTTCAACACTTTTCTGCAGGACATCACCGGAACTATCTGTTTGTTTTGTACGTGTATCAGAAACGGTTAATACCGCTATATTAATCGCTCTAAACGTTATATTTTTGATTTGTTTAGTCATTACCAGTTCTCATTAGGACTTTAACAACAGTATATTGGTCCAGGAAACATAAACAAACAATTAGATTTAATATCACCAGCATGAGGAACCAATAAGAGGCCTAAAAACTATAAACAGTACATTATCCCAAAAACACAGGGCATATTTAAAGAAATAACACCAATACAAATCCTAGAAATTATTCCTAAACACTCATCCTTTACCAGCCCCAAACGCCCAGCACTCTACACAGAAACGCCACAAATCAAACAAATGTTTGAATATCAGATTAACAGCATATGAATAACACAGCTATTATAGCCGCCAGCATGCTTAAACAAACACCCCGAACACCACTACAAGTCAATGAGCATAACGAGCTTTGACGAACATGTAATTACTTGTATAAATAGCACCATTTTTTACAGCACAACAACTGTATGATATTAATAACATATTAAAAGCTTTATTTTAAATAGGGTTCTATATAAAATAGTCCTTTTTTAAAATCAAACGATTACTCAATAAGGAAATAGAGTCATGGCAAGCCCTACAGAAAAAAACATTCTCCTAATAAGCTTTACCAGCTTACTTAGCCTACCTGTACTTGCCGTAGAACCAGCTTCCGTTCCTATTGGCCAAATGCAGCTTATACCCACTATATCTACTTCTATAACGCATAACGACAATATAGTTTCTACCGAAACTAATGAGAAGAAATCTTGGATAACGACCATCACTCCCAACCTTCTTCTTCAAGCTGAAACAGAAAGTGCCGCTTACTCCCTTAATTACGGCTTTCAAAAAGGCATTTATCACAGCAGTGACGCAGATAACTATTTAGATCACGATCTAAATGCTGTTATCAACATCATAGGCAACAGCCGCAATAGGATTGATTTAAGCTTAGGCTATAGAGCAGGTCACGATGCCCGCGGAGCAGAAGGCAGTAACGAGACATCCCCACTTGAATATAATCTAAAGACAGCACAAGCAATTTATTCTTATGGTGGCAAAACAGCGAAGGGCAGAATTGAAGCTAGTGCTTTATTTGAAGACAAAGACTACACAAACTATTCAACCACTACCGATGCTATGGAATACAGCAAAGCTGGTGCAGGTATTGCTTTTTATTATCGCGTCACCGCTAAAACCTCTGCCTTATTTGAAATAAATCGCAACAGTGTTGACTACGATACTGCAAATAAAGATAACACCAACACCAAGGTTCTCACGGGTGTCACTTGGGATGCTACCGCCAAAACAACCGGCAAAATAAAAGTGGGTTGGTCTAAAAAGAACTTTAAAGATGACGCCCATGACGACACCAGCGGCGGCACTTGGGATGCTCTAATTACATGGAATCCAAAAACATATTCAACCTTTACCTTTAGTACTGGCCAAGACTTCAGTGATGGTTCTGATGCCACCGCCTATATTGATACTAAAAATTATGGTGTAAATTGGGATCATTTTTGGAATGATAAGCTAAAGTCTGTTGTAGCATTTAATGTAGTAGATGAAGATTACAGTGGTTCAAGCAAGAATGACAAAACAAAAATCTTAACATTAGGCCTAAACCACGACACCAAGCGCTGGTTAAATCTCGGTGTTGGTTATATCATGACAGATAAAGACTCTACTGAAACAGGAAGCAGTTACAAGACCAATGAAATCAAATTTACCTTACAAGCATCACTTTAATTATATAAAGAAGTATTTTAATGAAAAAACTACAGCGTCAAATAGTTAAACTTTTAAGCTCCTTAATCTTATTCAGCGTGTGCATGAATACATATGCAGAAGGTTTTTCCGATTATCGTCTGGGAACAGGTGATAAATTAAGCATTAAGGTATTTGGCGAAGAAGAACTCAGCGCTGAAGTTACATTATCGGATGCGGGTACTATTTCGTATCCATTTTTAGGTGAAATAAAAGTGCTTGGTATGACCATTGGTTCACTAAGCAAACTAATCACCACCAGGCTTGCTGACGGCTATTTAGTCAATCCAAGTATCAATGTACAAGTCATAGAGTATCGTGAGTTTTACATTAACGGTGAAGTAAAGAATCCAGGTGCTTACCCATACCAGCCAGGGCTGACCCTGCAAAAAGCAGCAGCACTCGCAGGTGGGTTTACTGAAAGAGCATCAGGCAGCAAAATGTATGTAATGCATGATGGCCATACCACAAGACAAAAAATACGTTCTGGCGCTAAAATATCACCAGGCGATGTCATTACCATTGAAGAGAGCTTTTTTTAATATTCGCGATAAATCTGTAACATCATAGATACACCCTATAATAGTTTCAGCCAAATCATTGGCGAAACTATTTTTGTGTTTATGAGGTTTACGTTATTTCTTGCATGAACAGCATAAACAAAGCACTAAATTGGAAATCCACCCTACTTTTAACGACAAACTTATATTTTTGTAAGTACAAGCCCGGATACAGCAATGGAAGCGATACATAAAGAAGTCAGCCAATTAATACAGGAAGAGGAGGTTATAGATTTACGTCAATACTGGAGAGTTTTTAACAGTCATAAATGGGGTATTTTTGGTTTCTCGTTGATTGTCACAATACTGACTACTTTAATTGTTTTTAACATCACCCCAGTCTATCGCGGCACTAGCACTTTACTGATTGAATCTCAGCAAGCGAATGTAGTTTCCATACAGGAAGTATATGGCCTTGATGGTAGCAGTGAATATCTACTCACCCAGTTCGAAATTCTTAAATCAAGAAGCCTTGCCAAAAAGGTTATTTTGAAACTTGATTTAATCAACCACGCCACTTTCATCAAAGAAGAAAGTAAATTACCTGATCAATTAAGTTTCCTTAAAGAATTTAACCCTAAGGTAATGATCAGTGAATATATGCCAGATTTATTTCCAAGCGCCCCTGATCTTCCTCCCTCAGATACAGAAATACTTGAAGGAGTAATTGATGATTACCTAGCTAGTCTATCTATTTCGCCTATTAGAAAAACGCAACTGGTTAAAATCAGTTATGAATCAACAGATGCGGCCTTAGCTGCTACTATTGCCAATGCGGTAGGCGACACGTACATTGAAGACAACCTAGCGGCGAAATTAAACTTAACACTCAAAGCCACCTCTTGGTTAAATGATCAGCTTAAAGACCAACGTATTGATTTAACAGCCGCAGAAAAACGTCTACAAACATACCGAGAAAAAGAAGGTATTATTGGCGACAACGGCGGCTTAGGTATAGCGGAACGCGAAATTGATCTAGTATCAAACAAGCTAGTTGATGCTAAACGCGAATTACTTGAACTAAAAAGCCACTACAATCAAATACAAAAATTTGGGCGCAAGAGCGCTGCAAAATTACAGCTAATGCCCGCTATTTTAAGCCACCCACTGGTACAAAGCCTTAAAGATGTAGTGGCATCCGTCGAGTTAAGACGTTCTGAAATAGCCAACCGTTACGGCAGCAAGCACCCTAAAATGAAAGCGCTAAACTCTGAAAGATCCAGAGCATACAGCAACCTCAACAAGCAAATAATCTCTATTGCCAGAGGCATAGAAAACAAATACAAAGTGGCAGTAGAAGCTGTTCAAGCGCTCGAAGATAGCTTAACCAACACTAAAAACAGTATGCAGGTACTCAGCGGTAAGGAATACAAGCTTAAAGAGTATCAACAAGATGTCGATGCAAAGCGCGCTTTATATGATCAATTCTACAAGCGCTTTAGCGAAACCAATGCCACCGGTGATTTAAAAACGGCTAACGCACGTATCACCGACCCTGCTATTACCCCCTTCATCCCTGTTAAGCCTAAAAAAGGTCTTATTTTAGCGCTGGCATTTGTGGTTAGT
The DNA here is from genome assembly GCA_013215375.1 of Oceanospirillaceae bacterium. Classification (GTDB taxonomy): domain Bacteria; phylum Pseudomonadota; class Gammaproteobacteria; order Pseudomonadales; family Balneatricaceae; genus Rs1. The sequence goes on from JABSRB010000066.1 coordinate 4,495, forward strand.
TTCTTTTTCGCGGTGATGGTAGCCTTTTTACTCAAAGCCTTAGACAACAGTATTAAAACCAGCCTAGACGTAGAGCAAAAATTACGCGAAACCGTGCTGGGCATATTGCCGCTATTACTTAAGAAAAAGAAAAATCCCAACCCTAGCTACAACCAATACATTGATGAACCACACTCCGGTTATTCAGAATCTCTACGCACCATACGTACCGGTGTTATTTTATCGTCCTTAGATAACCCTTATAAAATAATCAGCGTGACCTCGACCGTGCCAGGTGAGGGAAAAACCTCTACTTCTTTAGGGCTTGCATTCACACTTGCCCAAGTAGGTAGCGTACTATTGATCGATGCGGATATGCGCCGCCCATCAATCCACAAAGCGCTGAACTTAACAGAGCACAATAAAGGCCTCTCTAACTTAGTTGCTCAAACCAACACCATGGAAGAGTGCATCATCGAATATAGCGAAGGTGGATTTGACGTATTAACCGCGGGCATTATTCCACCTAACCCGTCAGAACTATTATCTTCGGTACGTTTTAAAGAAATGCTAATCGGCTTATCTAAAATTTATGATAAAATAATCATTGATACAGCGCCCTGCCAGGCAGTTAGTGATGCACTAGTACTAGCGCCTATCGCCGATGCCTATATCTACGTAGTAAAAGCAGACGCCACTGCAGCCCAGCATGTTAAAAACGGTCTAAAACGCATTAGACAAGTCAATGGCAATGTCGCAGGCGTTATATTGAACCAGGTAGACGTTAAAAAAGCCGAAAAATACTACGGTGAAGATTACAGCGGCTATTACGACAACTATGGCTACACAGGAAATAACGCATGATAGATATGCACTGTCATTTATTACCCGGGGTTGACGATGGCGCAATTGATGACAGTGACTCTATTAATTTATTTAAACTGGCAATAGCGGATGGCATCACCCATATGGTGCTTACGCCGCATGTACAACCCGGGCGCTATGAAAACAATAGCCACAATTTACTGACGCCGTTCAATAAACTTCAAGCATTAATCAAACAACACCAACTCGATATCACCATTAGCATTGCCGGTGAAGTAAGGTTATGCGCAGAAGTACTAGGCCTCTTTGCCGGCAACCAACTGCCTTTTTTAGGGAAATATAAGGGCAAAGATGTGATGCTGCTTGAATTCCCCCATAACGCCATCCCCCCAGGCAGCGACAAGCTCATAGATTGGCTCATGGACCGGGACATTATCCCCATGATAGCCCATCCAGAGCGAAATAAGGCCATCATGCAAGACATCAATAAAGCCAGCCCTTTTATACAACGCGGCTGCCTGTTCCAGCTTACCGCAATGTCCGTCACCGGTAAATTTGGCGAAGCTGCTTACGGGATTGCTCATCAATTTTTGAGTAACGGCTGGGCCAGCGTGGTCGCCAGCGATGCACACAATCTAAAACACCGCCCTCCAATTCTTTCAGAAGCTTTTCAACGAGTTACCCATCAATACGGTGAAGCACTCGCCGAGCAACTATTTATTGGCACCCCTCGCGAAATAATCTCATAACAATGACAAATGTACTTAAATACACACTATCTGCGTTACTGTTAATCCTATTAAGCTGGACTCTCTATCACAGCTTGCGCATCGCCATCGCCGACATCAGTCACTATCCCGTAAAACACTGGATGGAAGACGCCGCAGGTACACCCACAGACAGCGAACTTACAAAAAACATCACTACCATTAAATCCAGCATTAAATTAAACCCAGAAAACGCCGAGTACCGCGAATACCTAGCTAGGCTATATTACCTGCGTGCGCTCAACAACTGGCAGCAGCCCAGCGCTTTTCGTGAAAACTTAATAAAGGCTTACATCCAGCATAAAACAGCGCTTAAGCACCGGCCAAACTGGCCCTATAGCTGGGCAAATCTCGCGTTGGTAAAAAGCCATTTACAGCAATTTGATAATGAGTTTAGAGAAGCTATTGAAAAAGCCGAACAATACGGCCCCTGGGAAATCGCCACTAATAACGCGATCGTACAAGCAATCTTCGCTCACTGGACAAAGATGCCCCCTCCCTTGCAACAAACAGCAATCTCAGCCTTAGAGCGAATCTACCAACAACATAAACAAACCGCCCGCTCACTGCTCAAGCACTATAAGCTGCAAACGGAGATCTGCACCCAACTCACTGACGAGAAGTTTAAAAAGGATAAGAGCTGTGAGCACAGCCTCCACACATAGCACCGTCAATACATATGTTTAGCTTTGAGCTTTGAGCTTTGAGCTTTGAGCTTTTTGCTTCTTTTCTTTTAGCTCATAGCTTCTTTTCTTCCAGCTTCTCAGCTATCCCCTCCATGTTTTTTTGCTTCAATTAAATATAAATCCAATCCTACATCATGCATTTTGACGATTCTCTATCATTTGAAATTCATACTGGCTATAAATCCGATTATGCTCGATAACTCGCCTCATTGTAGGCTCTTGATACACTACTTTGCCGTATTCTATAACATTGAAGGTTAGATATACTGGGCTGGTATTTATATCTATAATACTTAACATAGATTCCTCTACCCCTAATTCGCACGCCCACTCCATCGCCAGTAAATTAGGCCGTAAATATCGATCACTAACAGACAATGTAAAATCTTTAAATGCCACCGCCAAATCATAATCACTTGAATCGTGAAAACTATCTTTGGCTCTTGAACCATACAACCACAGCACTTCAATGTCATCATTAGCATTAGCTAAGCGGTAGATCTGATCGAGCAGCTTTGTTTGAACTTCAAATTTATTCATATATTCTCAAGAGTCATTGGTCATTGGTCATTGGTCATTGGTCATTGGTCATTCGTCTTGAGTCTTGAGTCTTGAGTCTTGAGTCTTGAGTCTTGAGTCTTGAGTCTTGAGTCTTGAGTCTTGAGTCTTGAGTCTTTTGACTAACGACTAACGACTAACAACTAACAACCATCTCCCCCAACCCTAACTTTGCAAACTCAATCACCGATTCATAATGCCTATCGCGAATTAACTGTTCAATTATTAGTGGGTCAATATTTAAATAATCATGCACTAATGCATTTCGCATCCCAATGATTTGCTTCCAATTAGTTTTAGCTACTTGTTCAACTCCATGCGCCTCAAGTTTTTCAAAGGCCTGATAAGCACTGGCTGGTGCTACACCATTTATCTGTTTACACCAATGCTTCGCAACTCCAATGCTCGCTTCAATCACAATCTGTAAAGTACGTTCAGCCGCTCGATATTCAAACCTACTTAATTTACGCTCAATAGCAATAACAGTTAAATCATTTAACTCTGCATTCAGTTCTTTAACATGTTGCAGCATCGCTAGGGTGTATGTATTTTCCATCAATCAGTCCATATGTTTGTAATGATATTCATAGTCTATTTCCCACTTCGACATAATAGAGCGCGAGACCCTAAATTCATGATTGGGAGACTTATTCAGAAGGAGCTGACCTGTTTGCAAAACCCCCATCGATAAAGGAATAGCAGCAGTCTGCATATCCAATATTGATAGTTTACCCTCAGCTAGCCGTAATTTCTCACACCACTCTAACGCCAATAACTCAGGGCGTAACCTGCGGGCTAATAAATCGGCTTCATCAGCTGAGAACAATACAGCTAAATCAACATCACTATTTTCGCCACTATTACCTTTAGCATGGGATCCATAAAGCCAAAGCGCATCGATACTTTGATCTGCACTTGCAAGCTCTAAAATTTGAGATTTAATCTGTTGAAAATCCAAGGAAATAACTTCCTATAAATAAAAAGCTAGTTTAGCAAAGGGAGAGGAAGTTGCAAGATATCTGTGAACTGTGAGCTGTGAGTAAAAAAATCGTGATTTTAACACCACCCTTCATCAACACATTTTTTGAGCTTTTAATGTGATTTTTAAATCTTACCTCTGCGACCTCTATGGTAAAACCAATCTTTTACAGGCATCTCTACCACCGAGAGCACAGAGGCGCTTCGCTACACAGAGGAGGGACAAAAATACTAGTAAGGAAAACCAGTAAACCCGAATTTTCAAGGTCTTAATCTTTTAAGTTACTCCTCCGTATTCTCCGTGCCCTCTGTGGTAAAAATAAATCTTTTAAAGACTATCTACCACCGAGAGCACAGAGGCGCATTCAGCTCATAGCGGCTAGCTTCCTAGCTTCCTTAAACTTAAGCGAATCTTGGAAGGACCCCATCAACATTAAAGTTATCGATCGAAAAGGAAATTGGCCGACCACCTTTAGTGATAAAACTAATTTTATTTAAAGTTGAATGACAGATCCAATTAACACTATTTTCTGGTCTAGCTGACTTAATGGTTTCAGGCACAGCTATGGCATAATTAATACCTAGTTTATCTCTAGCTGAAAAAAATTTAATTACTTTAGTACCTTTTTCCTGAATAAGCACTTTACCTAACTGCTGTGTCAATATGTAATCGTTAGGTGATTTAAGTAAAGTCGCAATGTCCTTTGACTTAACCAGCGTTAAATCTGCAACAGCATTCGATTGAATTTTAACACTGAAAGTCATGTGCCCGGACTTAATCGGTCTCTCGAAAGGTACCGACATATCATGTAAAAAAACCAACCGGTAAAAAGCACACTCCGCTAAAGCTGTCTCTATACATTCACTGGCATAAAAATAACTGGGCATAGTGATATCACCAAAGCGCGAACCATACTTTAAGGGGGGATACCTAAACGGCGTTGATATTAAATAATGAAGCTTCTCAGTGCCTTCACGATAAGACGGCTTAACTTTATCCAATAACTGCTCAAGGAGATGCTGCTCCTCTAAATCATCAACCAACCCTGTAGTGGCCGCTATTTCTTGCGTTTCTACAATGCGAAACACATTCAAATTACAGCTTTGAAGAGAGCCAATCTCTAATAATATTTTTGCCAACACTCTTATACTTTTCCGCGCATAGCATCTAAATATTGATTAGTTCTGAACAAGCCTTCAATACTTAAACACAATACTGCAGGAACACCATTCAACGCCGCATTATTAGTAGAATACCAATGATACATAAATTCATTATCCCCACCTGCAATTGCAAAAAGAGAGCGATAAAGCCTGATAAAATGTAGCTGTAATTCGCCTGTTTTAGAATCTGGCGAAAAACCTTTGATTGAATTACGTGACAATGTTGAAGCATTAACCCCCAACATATTACTTTTATCTGCTCCGCTAATGCGCATTGCATCGCAAGCATTATTAAAAGCTTTCATCAGAACGGCTGATTTTTCTGCTTTTTGTACGCTACTCATAGGACTCTCCTTTACAACATACTCAGCTTAACATCAAAGCCCAATAATGCAAATGCAATTACATTCTCAACAAAACCGCAAATGAGCAACAAACCTAAAATGGTTCTCCGTGCCCTCTATGGTTAAAAACTATTTTTTTAAGAACTTATCTACCACGGAGGACACAGAGGCGCTTCGCTACACAGAGGAAGGACAAAAATACTAGTAAGGCAAAACCATTAAACCCTAATTTTCAAGGTCTTAATCTTTTAAGTTACTCCTCCGTGCCTCCGTGGTAAAACTAGTCTTTTAAAGCTTTTCTACCACAGAGGGCACAGAGACGCAGCGCTACACAGAGAAAACCTGAAGACCTAGCAAAGCCAAAATCTTCTGACCTTAACCTTTTAGTCTCTCCTGCGTGCCTCCGTGGTAAAACTAATCTTTTAAAGTCTTTTCTACCGCCGAGAGCACAGAGGCGCTGCGCTACACAGAGAAAACCTGAGACATTTTAGTTTTCTAGCTTTCTAGCTTCGACCCACTCCAACATATCTTGATTTTTAACACGCGCGTAGATCTCTTCAACATCAAGTTTGACAGCTACTGAATCAAGGTGAATTTGATCACCTAAGAAATAATGCGTAGAGCGCCAGTCATCACTTTTCCTAAAGACCTCTACATCCACAAAGTCCTGCTCTACCAATATATATTCTTCAAGTGTCAGTATATTTAAGTAGGCTATTTTTTTAACCGTCTCATCCATTTTTCGGGTAGACCTAGATAAAACTTCAAAAATAACAGAAGGCGAATCAGCAAACAAAGCCTCACCATCAAGTTCACTACAGTCTACCAATACATCAGGATAAAAATAGTTAGCCCCTGCTTTTACCTTCATATCAGCAGTAAAAGCATCGCAATTACTCATTTTTAACTGGGTGCGGATTTCTCCAAATATATTCCCAGAAATACGATTATGCGTTACTTTAGCGCCTGACATCGCATAAATTTCACCGTCAATAAGCTCGTGGCGAACATCGCTAACCAACTCCCCTGCAAGATAATCTTCCTCGGAAATGGCATTAGATCTTGTAACAGTACTCATAAATAAAGGCCTTTTGGAGATTAAGTTATGGGTCTTTAGTCTTTAGTCTTTAGTCTTTAGTCTTTAGTCTTTAGTCTTTAGTCTTTAGTCTTTTGACCAACGACCGCCCTTCTGACTAACGACCGCTCTTCTGACCTACTCCCTCAAACTACTTATCAACTTTGTTAACATTTTTGAAATCTTTATAGTTTCTTGAATTAATACCTTAGATAAGGGCCCTTCTATATAGCCGATCTCTGATCCAATATATATTTGTGTTCTCAGTTCAGCACACGAACCTTTAGCGTAAAACAAGAATTTAACATTATCCTTATTCGAAGACCTATCATTACCTTCTGCTATATTTGAAGGTATGGATAAACTAGAACGAGTTATCTGATCCTTAAATCCAAAGTCGTTACAATGGCTAAAGTGCTTATAAATATCAACCGATAATCGAGCAGAAAGTTTCCAAACGTCAAGATTTTCAAAACCTGTAGACATGATTATCACCAATATTATTCCCACGTCAGCCCATGATAACAGGAATGAATTGGTCTTTGGTCTTTGGTCTTTGGTCTGAGGTCTTTTGACCAACGTCTAACGACCGATTTTCTTACCAACGACCAATCTCTTATCTTTTGACCAACGACTAACGACCAATCTTCTGACTAACGACCAACGACCGCCCTTCTGACCAACGACTAACCTTCCACCCGACCATAGCGGTCCTCGAACCGAACAATATCATCCTCGCCCAAATACGAGCCGGATTGCACCTCAATCAACTCCAACGGTATCACCCCTGGATTCTCCAGCGCATGGATTGTCCCCAGTGGGATATAAGTCGATTCATTTTCAGATAACATAATCACTTGATCGCCATTAGTCACTTTTGCGGTACCCGTAACCACTATCCAATGCTCCGCTCTGTGATGATGCATCTGTACCGATAATTTAGCCCCTGGTGCCACAGTGATTCGTTTAACCTGGAATCTATCGCCGTGATCAATTGAGTCATACTTTCCCCAGGGCCGATACACTTCTCGATGAATAGTTGGCTCGGTTCGCCCTTCTGCTTTTAGCTGGCTAACAATCGCCTTAACTTGCTGCGCTTTGTCTTTGTGAGCGACTAATACCGCATCTTTAGTATTGATGATCACTAAATCTTCAACCCCTACAGTCGCGATCAGCTTATCTTCACCTATCACTAAAGTGTTTTTAGTATCAACCGCCTTAACATCCCCTTTAAACACATTGCCATCACTGTCTTGCTCAGAGACCTGCCAGAGCGCCGAGAAGCCACCAATATCATTCCAACCAGCATCTAATGGCACAACCACTACATCGCCATTCGCCTGCTGGCAGAGCGGCTCCATCACCGCGTAATCAACCGACTCATCCGGGCAGGCCTTAAAAGCTTCAACATCGACCCTAACGAAGTCATTATCAACTTGCTGGCCCTGCATCGCCCGCTCACAAGCGGTATAAATATCTGGCCTAAACTGTTTAAGCACTGCTAAATAGCGGCTAGCTTTAAACATAAACATACCGCTATTCCAGTAGTGCTTCCCGCCATCCACATAAGTTTGAGCTGTCTCTAAATTCGGCTTTTCAACAAACTCACTCACTTCAAATGCACCTGAACTGTCTTGTTTTTGACCTTCGACCAAAGACCCGAGACCAACGACCGGCACTCCGCGCCTAATATACCCATAACCCGTTTCAGGCCCTGTCGCGACTATACCAAAAGTAACCATTTTGCCACTTTCAGCCAAAGCCCGAGCCTGCTCAATTGCCGCTTGAAAAGCAGCTACATCTTCAATCACATGATCCGCAGCCAACACTAACATCACTGGGTCATTATCTATTTCCTCATCACTACCGACAAACGACTCAAGACCAACGACTGTATTTTCCTTCTCTTGACTACCGACTAACGACTCAAGACCACCGACTTCTTTATTCTCCGTTGCCTTTAAAGCCGCCAATGCAATCGCCGGTGCAGTGTTACGACCCACTGGTTCCAAAAATATACCGCTGTGAGCAACACCCAATTGTCTAAGCTGTTCCGCTGCGATAAAGCGATGCTCCTCATTACAGATCAGCATGACAGGGCTATGGGATAAACCTTGCAAACGTACAATGGTTTGCTGCAGCATACTTTTTTCGCCGCAGAGATTTAAGAATTGTTTGGGGAAGTTAGTACGAGAAAGGGGCCAGAGGCGAGTACCACTTCCTCCAGCAAGAATGACAGGAAAGATCATAAATTCAATTTCGGGTTTCGGGAGTGCCTATTAGAACAAGATTTTCAAAAACTTTCTACCACCGAGATCACAGAGGCGCTTCGCTACACAGAGTAAACCTAAACCCTTTGACACTGGGCTCTTATGCTCTTCTCCGTGCCTCAGTGGTAAAACTAATTTTAATAGCTGTGTATAGCATAACGCTAAAAAGGATAAATAAGAGGTATAACCCACAACACAGTGACTGAATAAGTCAGAGAAATTGGTAAGCCAAACTTAATATAATCAATTATTTTATACTTACCCACTGAGAACACCATCAAATTTGTTTGGTAGCCAAAAGGTGATAAAAAACTAGCACTGGCACCAAACATGACCGCCATTACAAAAGGCATATAACTCACGCCAAAATGCTCTGTCAACGCAATACTAATGGGGAAGATCAAAGCGGCAGCTGCGTTGTTGGTTATTAGTTCCGTTAATAACAATGTCACTAAATATACAGCAACAAAAGCCCCCCAAACACCATATCCTTGAGAGAGGGTTAATAATATATCTCCCAGCATTGTCGCCAAACCAGACTCAAACATCGCGTGCGCTATTGCCAGAGCAGAACCGACAACGATAAGAATTTCAAACGGGAGACGACGGCGGATTTCACTAAAACCGATAACTCCAGACGCTACATATACCCCGAGTAACAACATAAGCCCCTTCATTAACGGCAGCAATGACAGCGAGGCAGCACCTAATACCGCTAAAAAACCAAGCAAAACAAGCGTTGATTTTTTTATATCTAAGCAGCTCACTGAATACTCTGAACTTAGTACTATAAAATTATTTTTAAGATTATGCCGGTTTTGAAAATCACTCCCTACCGCTAACAGTAATGCATCGCCAGGCTTTAGGATTATCCGGCCCAAACCACCACTGAGCTTTTGCTCACCCCTGCGCACACCTACAACAGATGCATTAAACTGCGACCTAAAATCACTCTGTTTGATAGTTTTTCCGCTAATACTGGCGTCAGCCGTGATAACCACCTCAACTAAATTATTGTTGATACTGGCTAGACTTTCATTTAATACCAACAGACCATCAAACTGATTTAACATCGCTAAATCATTTAAATCCCCTACAAAAAGCAGCTTATCATTAGCCTGAATTTTAAAGCTTGGTTCAACAGGTGAATAAAGCACCCCCTCCCTAATAACTTCTGCAAGGTAGAGTGCATTTAAATTTCTGAAACCATTATTAATAACACTTTTGCCAATCAACTTAGAATCGGCCGCTACTTTGGTTTCTATGAAATAAGCATTAACCGCCAAGTCTTCTCGCTGATGGGAAGGCAGTAAAAACAATGCAGCAGGGATCATAATGATTAAACAGCTAACAATAACAAATATAGCAATGGGCGTTGTTGAAAACATATTTAACACGGGCAAACCCGCATCTTCAACGAAGCCCGCCACGATCATATTGGTTGAAGTCCCAACCAAGGTAAGAGTACCACCAAGGATAGAGGCATAGGACAAAGGTAATAATAGCCGACTGGGAATCAATAATTTATTTTGATTAATACTCGCCATAATCACTGATACAACAGCGGTATTATTGGTAATACCTGAGGCAAAGACACTACTCACACACAGCTTAACTAAATTAAGCACCTTGTTAGTAGTAAAAAATGTTTTGCCAATATTTTTAACAAACACCGTTTTCTCAACAGCCAGACTACAAAGCAGCAGCAATATTAAACTAATTAAAGCTTGATTGATAAAACCGCTTAAAAATGCAGTTTGTGATATAGCATCGCTAAGAAACAACACAGCAGCTGCTATAGCAAAAGCCAGCATCGGACGCACACTGAATACAATCAAACTAATTAGTAACGCAACAACAACCAATCCAATCCACAGCGGGCTATTAAAAAACAATTTTTAATCCTTTAAAAAAACTAACCAATCTAATAAATGCCACGGTTTAACCTTACAGCCCAGCAGCACCTTAATTGACATGACACATTACTAACGACTAACGACTAACGACTAACGACTAACGACCAAAAACTAACAACCTACGACCAAGTATCACTAACCTTTGCACAGACAATAAAAAATGGATTCAATAAAGTATCTGCATTGGTGTTGTAAATTAATGGGGTTAATTCAGGATGCTTTAATAGCAACCCACCTGCTGCCGCCACGACCGCATGCGCAGCGGCAGTATCCCATTCGCTAGTCAAACCCAGCCTTGGATATAAATCAGCCTTACCTTCAGCAACTAAACATATTTTTAGCGAACTACCCATGCTAACTATATTGTGATTTTTGATGTTTTTTACAAAATCTAAAAACTCTGTCGACTGGTGTGATCGACTACCAACAACTCCCCAAATCTCATCATTTTTAGGTAATGCTTTTACACTAATTTTAGTAGTTAAGTCATTTTCAACTTTAAAAGCACCATCACCATCACCGTAATAAAGGACACCTAAGGCAGGTGCGTACACCACGCCTAATACCGCAATACCATTCTCGATGAGTGCAATATTAACCGTAAACTCACCATTTTTTTTGATAAATTCTTTAGTGCCATCTAAAGGATCGATTAACCAATATTTTTTCCAGCTAATCCTATCTGTCAATTCATCCGCTGAAGACTCTTCAGAGAGCACTGGGATATCTGGCGTCAAAACCTGTAATCCATCAACAATACAATGATGAGATGCCAAATCAGCTTCTGTTAATGGGCTGTTATCTTGTTTGCTCTCAATCTTAAAATCGCGATCGTAAATTTCCATTATTTTGTCACCAGCCGTTATTGCCAGCTGATTAATTTGTTCAATTGAGTACATCTTTATTCCCTTAAATTCAAATGTGATATTTACTGCGATCATACTACCTCTTTATACCTAGACAATAAATGTTTAATAAAGAAGTTGTGGTTTATTTTTGACCAATGTATCATCGCAGCTATCAATTTAAAGGATTAATAATGAATTTAAACAAGCTTTCGCCACAGGCACTGAACAAGAGACGCGTTCAAGCTGTCAAGTTACGCTTAAACGGTGAAAGTCTCGATCAGATCCAAGCCTCTACTGGGCTCACCCACCCAACTATCATTTCAGCCTATAAAACCTTTCTGCAAGGTGGTTGGCCCGCTGTACCGGTAAAAGATCGTGGGCGTCCAAAAAATAGTGGTCATAAGTATCAACAAATAAAAAACGCTTGGCTGCACATGCACAACCGCCTTGTACAACAAGACACACTCTGGGATACACAGAAGTTACAAACCTGGTTATTAGATAATGAAAGCTTATCGATATCGACAAAAACCATTGCCCGTCATTTAACCAATTGGGGCATAAAGCTAAATTATCAGTGGGACCAGTACCCAGTAGCGATTAATTCCAAAAGTCAAAAAATCTATTTTTCATGCGCGGTACCTTCAAGTTTTGATCTTGATAATAAAAGAAATGACAAAACATTTGCTCTCTGCGCGCAAGATTTACGAGGCCAGTTGATTTGGTCATGTTTTAGCGATCAACTAACAGAAACAGTACTGCTAGAATTTTGCCAATCCATCGCGATATCCAATAGCAGCGATAAAACAATCACTGTCTATATCCAAAGCTACCCACTCAATAATTTTCCACTATTAAATGCATGGCTAGATAGCCAAACAGCTTTCAATTTAATCGTTCTCGATCCCATCAATACTCATGAAAAAGTTGAGAATGAGAGCGATACAGAAAAAACAACTATAAACGATCCCCTTTTACAATCGTCAACTGTGAGGAACACGATGGCATTAACACATTTAGAAAGGCTTGAAGCCGAAAGCATCCAAATAATGCGCGAAGTGATTAGCAAAACCGAGAACCCGGTAATGCTCTACTCTGTGGGTAAAGACAGTGCAGTCATGCTGCATTTAGCCATGAAAGCGTTTTACCCATCAAAGCCGCCGTTCTCATTCTTGCACGTAGATACTGGTTGGAAGTTTCGTGAAATGTACGAGTTTCGCGATAAAATGGTTAAGGATTTAGGCATAGACTTAATAGTTTACAAAAATCCAGCGGGAGCAGAGCAAGACATTAATCCCTTCACCCATGGATCAGCCTTACATACCGATATAATGAAAACCCAAGGTTTGAAGCAGGCATTAGATAAATATAAATTTGATGCCGCTTTTGGTGGTGCCAGACGCGATGAAGAAAAATCTCGAGCCAAAGAGCGAATTTTTTCTTTTCGAACGGCCGATCATCGCTGGGACCCAAAAAATCAGCGCCCAGAGCTGTGGAAAAATTACAACGCCAACAAGAAACCGGGTGAGTCTATTCGTGTCTTTCCTATATCTAACTGGACAGAACTAGACATCTGGCAGTACATCTATTTGGAAAAAATACCAGTTGTGCCTTTATACTTAGCAGCTAAACGCCCAGTAGTAGAACGTGATGGCATGTTGGTTATGGTTGATGACGAAAGAATGCCTATGCAGCCTGGTGAAGTACCGATGATGCGTAGCGTTCGTTTTAGAACCTTAGGTTGTTACCCACTCACAGGCGCTGTTGAATCTACAGCCAATACATTACCTGAAATCATCCAGGAAATGCTGTTAACTAAAACATCTGAGCGCCAGGGCCGAATGATCGATAAAGACTCATTCGCCTCAATGGAAAAGAAAAAGCAAGAGGGTTATTTCTAATGGACAAGTCTACCGATTTAATCTCCGAAGATATTCTTCAATATTTAAAAAACCACGAGCAAAAGAGTTTATTACGTTTTATCACTTGTGGCAGTGTTGATGATGGTAAAAGTACCTTAATTGGCCGCCTACTCTACGATTCAAAACTACTCTTTGAAGACCAACTAGAAGCATTAGAAGCCGAATCGAAAAAATTTGGTACACAAGGCAATGAAATAGATTTTGCCTTATTAGTTGATGGCCTAGCCGCAGAGCGCGAACAGGGCATCACCATTGATGTAGCCTACCGCTATTTCACCACTGATAAACGTAAATTCATCGTTGCCGACACCCCAGGCCACGAGCAATATACACGTAACATGGTAACAGGCGCTTCAACTGCAGATGTTGCTATCTTGATGGTTGATGCCCGTAAGGGCATACTCACACAGACCAGACGTCACAGCTATTTAGTCTCATTAATAGGCATACGCAAAATTGTGGTAGCCATTAATAAAATGGACTTAGTACAATATGGCGAGGCGAAATTCTTAAGCATTAAAGATGAGTACATCGAGTTTGCCAAAAAAATTGGCATTACTGATATCACTTTTATACCGATGTCAGCCTTAGCCGGTGACAATATTATCGAGCGCAGCGCCAACATGCCCTGGTATTTGGGGTGCACTTTAATGGGCTTTCTAGAGACCGTTGAAATTGATGACGAGCGCATGCAAAGATCTGCCTTTCGAATGCCTGTACAGTGGGTCAACCGGCCAAACTTAGACTTTAGAGGATTCTCAGGACAAATAGCCAGCGGTACAATATCCCCTGGCGACAAAATCCGCACCTTGCCCTCAGGCAAACAAAGTAAAGTCGCTAAAATAGTTACCTATAATGGCGATCTTGACATTGCAGTCGCTGGCCAATCAGTCACTTTAGTATTAGAAGATGAAATAGACATATCCAGAGGCGATTTACTTTGTGCAGCCAATGAGCCAGCGGAGATTTCGAAGCAGTTTGAAACCACTATTATTTGGATGCACGAACACGCACTAATGTCAGGGCGCACTTACACCATTCAAATAGGTACAAAGTCACTCACAGGCACCATCACTGACGTTAAATATCAGGTAAACATCAATACACTAGAGCAAACCGCCGCTAAGCAACTTAATCAAAATGATATTGGCCACTGTAATATCAATTTTGATCAAGAGATTGCCTTTGATGCCTATGCAGATAACCGTGATACCGGCAGCTTTATCTTAATTGATAAAATGACCAACAACACTGTTGGAGCAGGTTTAATCAACTTTGCTTTAAGACGCAGTCAAAATATCACCAAGCAAGCTGTGGATATTGATAAAGATGCCAGAGCTACACTTAAGAACCAAAAACCTGCTGTAATATGGCTAACGGGGCTTTCAGGATCTGGTAAATCAACCATTGCCAACATTGTAGAGATGAAGTTGCATGCACTAGGTCATCATACTTATCTGTTAGATGGTGATAACGTGCGCCACGGTTTAAACAAAGATTTAGGTTTTACCGAGCAAGATCGAGTCGAAAATATTCGTCGAATTGCCGAAGTCGCAAAACTGATGTTGGATGCTGGTTTAATTGTGATTACCGCCTTTATTTCACCGTTTGCAGCAGAGCGACGCATGGCACGCGAACTAATTGGCCAAGACGAGTTCACTGAAGTCTTTGTCAATACGCCCTTGAGTGTCGCTGAAGATAGAGATGTAAAAGGTCTGTATAAGAAAGCCAGGCGAGGGGAGCTTAAAAACTTTACCGGTATTGATTCTCCTTATGAAGAGCCTGAAAATCCAGAGTGTGTGATTGATACGATGGACTTAACGGCTGAGGAAGCAGCAGATAAGATAATAAAGCTTGTACTGGCAAAATAGAGCTGTGAGCTGTGAGCTGTGAGCTGTGAGCTGTGAGCTGTGAGCTGTGAGCTGTGAGCTGTGAGCAAGCAGAG
>JABSRB010000067.1 GCA_013215375.1 Oceanospirillaceae bacterium
TTTTAACAGGACGAGTGACTGATTTCGGCGTGATAGCTGCGGTGGGTGTATTAGCCTCAATCCCACCAGTGTTAATCGCAGTGTTCTTCCAGCGGTTTATTGTCTCAGGCCTAGTAGGTGGCAGTGTCAAAGGTTAATTTTACAGTGTACCGATATGGCCGCTTCTTTGGCGATCTGTTTCGGTGTTAAAAAAATACAATGAAAATCAGATATAGCAACTAAAAAACTTCATTAACTTAGTAGCTTAGCTCTGTCATAAAAAATACAGCGAGAATTATTTTGAATAATCTAGCCGCCCAAACAGACATAAATACTAGTACGCAACAGACTAGCTCGATACTGTCGATTCGTTCACTGTGCAAAAGCTACGGGGGCGTCGATATCCTCAAAAACATCAGTCTTGATATTGATCCAGGTGATTTTCTAGTGTTAGTCGGACCATCTGGCTGCGGAAAATCTACCTTATTGAACTGCATTGGCGGGCTGACCGACGTTAACTCCGGGGAGATAATTTGCAAGGGCCGAGACCTCACCAAACTCGACCCAGCCAAACGGGATATTGCCATGGTATTCCAATCCTACGCACTGTTTCCCAATATGAGTGTTGCACAAAATATTAGCTTCGGCTTAGAAGTGCGTAAAGTACCGCTGCCAGAGCGGCAGAAAAAAATTCAACAAGTGGCCGATATTCTGCATTTACAGGAACTGCTGAACAGGTATCCTGCACAGCTCTCCGGTGGGCAGCGACAGCGCGTGGCAATGGGCCGCGCACTAGTGCGCGATCCCACGCTGTTTTTATTTGATGAACCTCTGTCCAATTTAGACGCAAAGTTACGCCAGAGCATGCGTACCGAAATCAAACATTTGCATCAAAGGCTCGATAGCACTATCGTTTACGTCACCCATGATCAAGTGGAAGCGATGACTTTAGCCAGCAAAATAGTGGTGATGAAAGAGGGAGTCATACAGCAGTTCGGCACCCCTGAACAAGTTTACAAACAGCCTGCCAACACCTTTGTTGCCCAGTTTATGGGATCCCCAGCGATGAATTTACTTGAGGGAAAAGTCCTATTTAACGGTGATAGCGCCCAGCTGACGATTCATTGTGATGGCTCAGTCCCCTTCACCTTGATAGATAAAGCCCCCCCAGCCAGCCTGAAAAATTTTATCAACAAAGAAATTATTATCGGCCTGCGCCCTGAGTCTATCAGTGATAATCTCCCCCGCCACGCCCAATCGAGCCAAAGTGTAAATTGTCAAATTGACTACTTAGAGAACATAGGCTCCGATGTATACGCCACCCTCAAGCTAGGTGGTTGTAAGCTCATTGCCAGATTGCATGGAGACTCACAAGTTAAGGTGGGCGATGCTGAGCAACTACATTTAGATTTAAGCAACATCTCGTATTTTGACCCCAGTAGCCAGTCCAGGATTTAAATCAATGCACTCTAACAACCCAGAAAATCAACGTTTCTCAATTGTGGCAGACGTCGGCGGCACCAACACTAGAATCGCCTTAACCAAAGCCTCCTTGATACAGCAGGCCACCGTACAGCACTTTGCCAACGATAAGTTCGACTCTTTCGAGCAATTACTGCACTGTTACTTAAAGAGCCAGCAGGTCATTACCTGTGAGTCAGCTTGCATTGCCATCGCTACCGCTGTTAATGGCAGCAGTGTCAGATTAACCAATCGTGATTGGTTGATAGATAAAGACTCGATTGCCAAGATCAGCGGCGCTAAACGGGTAAAACTGATCAATGATTATGAGGCATTGGCGCTGTCTTTAAATGATATTCCCGCTGCGCAGCTAACCTCTCTGGTTAATGTTCGAGAGGTGCAGAGCAGCCTGCACACTTCCACTAATAAAATTGTCTTAGGCGCCGGAACAGGTTTTAACGCCGCCCAGCTGATCAGTGGACCTATGAATATCAAATCACAGATAAACTGTGCTGAATGCGGTCATATGACTCTGCCTATTACTAACTTACAAGAGCTTAAGTTGCGCGATTATTTAGCCTCCCGCCACGGTAGAGCCTCAGTGGAAAGAGTGTTATCTGGGCGTGGTTTAGTGCAGCTTTACCAGTGGCTGTGTAGCGAAAAGAAACTGCCAGCGCGGGATTTGAGTGCCGCGCAAATTGCCGAGTCGGCCTGTGCCGACGATGATCCCGTCACCCGGGAAAGCGCTGCACTATTTTGCCGTTTTTTTGCCCGTGTTGCCGGTGATTTGGCACTCGCCTATCTACCTTATGGGGGGATTTATCTATCTGGCGGGGTCACCCGCGGTTTAGCGCCGATGTTAAGAGAAGCTGCTTTTATGGCAGAATTCACCGCCAAGGGCAGGCAGAGCCAGCTAATGCAGTCCTTCAATATTCAACTGATTACCTCGGACAATACCGCCTTAATTGGCTGCGCTGCAGCACTGCCTGAGCCATTATCCGCGATTGGTCACCAAAGCTCTGTTAACTGATTTTTTTGGGGGGGCCACTGTCAAAAGTCCTCTCGCTTCGCGAGCCTTCAATGGGCGAGGCGGTTATTTCTTGTGACTTTGAAGCAACAAATTCACCAGCCAAGGGGCAAAGAGTCGTAGAGATGACAAGTTATGGTGAACTTAAACTAGCGGATCAAGGTCTGATTTTGCTACTTAGCTGTTGATTGTTAAACTTTATTGTCCAAAAGGGCAGCGGAACAAATTTTGGTTGTCGCTGCCGCCAAGCATATAACATGAGCCGAGAACCTGTTGCTTGAGGCATTTTACACTTGTTCGCCACTTCCCTAGAAGTTTCAACACCAGCCAGCACTTTAAAGAAACGGGGTAATTACCTGACGAAAATTGCTTTTTAACGATCAATGATAGAGAAAATGAAATGAGTTTGAACAAAAAATTGCAGATCATGCTGGCGGCCAATGAAGGTCCGGCACTACAAGATATGTCACTACAAGACGCCCGCACAGCTCTCGAGCAAAGCTTTTTGCTCCGCGGCTATCCTATCGAGCACCCAGCGACCATAGAGCACAGAGACATTAGCGGCGCCAGCGGCAACTTTTCGCTAGACATTTATCGCCCCCAGGGCAGCACTGAAAAATTACCGGTACTGGTTTACTTCCACGGTGGCGGTTTTGTGTTAGGTGGCGCCACGGCTTGTGACCGACAATCTCGAGCGCTCAGTTATTTACTGGATGTCGCCGTAGTCTTTGTCAACTACAGGCTGGCACCTGAACATGTATTCCCCGCAGCGGTAGACGACGCAAAAGAGACGATCAACTGGCTACTGGAAAATGCCGAATCCCTAAACTTAAACCTGCAAAAGTTGATCACTTGCGGCGAGAGCGCCGGGGGAAATTTAGCCGTGCACGCCGCACTAGCCGCCAATCAGTTAGCACAACAAGACCTAGCCGCACACAAAGTCACTGGCACTAGCATACTCTATCCGGTCACTGACTTGCGCCCCTTCTATCAGCCTGGCCCCGAGTACCCGAGCCTCAGCCGCTACGGCAGTGGCTACAATTTAGATATCGCTGAATTAAAATGGTTCTGGCAACATTATCTCGCTGAAGATAAACAGGCGTGGCACCCAGATAATAGCTTGTTACTACATCCGCAACTTGCCCTGCTGAGTAATACCCAAATTTTTGTCGCCGAATGTGATCCACTGCGCGATATGGGCATCGCCTTCGCCAGCAAATTACAAGAGCTGGATGTCGCTGTGAGCTTAGATTGCCTGCCAGGCATGTTACACAGCTTCATGTTCCACGGATCGGTTTGCCCAGCAGCTTTGAGGAACTTTTATAAAGTCGTGGAACAGATCGACCAGCAGTTTCACTCTAAGGATTGATAAAATTTCTATTAAGCCTTTGATGATTTAGGCATCAATATTGGTACTTAGTCTTTGCATGGAATCAAAAAGCGGTGCCCGACGAAAGCCATTCACAAAAAGCCCGTATGCCCCGTTGGGTGTTTAAACGTGGCACGTAGCAGTCACTTTAATTGACTTAATGAAAGAACGAATAACGATTACCCCTAGGGAGCATACGATTAAGTCCAAGATTTTCTCAGTAGACGAATAACCCTATCCAAGCACACTTATACGTGAGAAGTAGCGCAGTGAAATGACAAGTCCTTTCCCTGCTGCCAGATAAAGCTGCCGCGTCATACGATCGAGTAGTTAGCCGTTTATAAACTCGCCCTTTGGGGAATTTTGACTGGTTCACTGCATCCTTAGTATTTATTCCTAATATTTAATATCAACTACATAATAATGCCTTCTGCCGCTAACCTTAAATCAGCCATTATTATTGGCACATTGAAAAAGTGATTACTGGGCATCTATGTCATTGTATTTTTACGCTGAGATAAGATAAAAAAAGGATACTATATTGATGAATTATAAAGGCTCACACGGATTTATGAGTTTTAACGTAGAAGGGAATATTCTTGTCATTGAAGGACAAGGACCTTGGAATTTAGATGCTATCGATCAAAGTGTCATTGAAACAAAAGAGAAAATTGAAAAGCTCTACTGGAAACCTTGGGGGGTTCTGGTGATAGCGCATGGAGACTCTATTCTGATCCCTGAAGCCGTGAAAAAATTGATCCAAATTATTGAAAGTGATCGCACCAAAGGCCGCCTAGCGACCGCTCTTATCATAAGAAATTGCGAAATCCCAAATTTAGTTGAAACGCATTTGGGCAAGATCTACATGACAGCGGGTGACGAATTCGCTTTTTTTGATGAAGAAAAAGATGCAAGGCAGTGGCTACAGCAACAACTTAATAGCCAAATGCGGATATTGCCGGTGGCTTAATTGACGGCATAATTGACATTCCCCGTACACAAAACAAGCTGTGATTATTTATTCATCATTGCAACTGCAAACACAACTCTCCCACAAGAAACCTTAATTTACGCTATCGCATTGTTTCTTCTACAGCTTATAGCCCCTTGAACATAGACATTGTTCGTTTAACGTTTTATACGCCGAATT
The DNA here is from genome assembly GCA_013215375.1 of Oceanospirillaceae bacterium. Lineage (GTDB taxonomy): Bacteria > Pseudomonadota > Gammaproteobacteria > Pseudomonadales > Balneatricaceae > Rs1. Next base: position 4,987 of record JABSRB010000067.1, read on the forward strand.
TTTTAAAGCTAAGCTTATAATTATCTACCTATTCAAGGTGATTCTAGGTAAAGTTCCCGCTTAAACCTATCAACCTACTTAGAAAACTCATGAACTTCCAAACTATCGAAACTCGCTTCAATCAGCTGCGTCACAATAAATTCTTTGAATTTTTTGTCATTGCTATTATTTTAATTTCCGCGCTAGTGATCGGCGTAAAAACTTACGACCTCCCCCCCTGGCTGATTTATGTACTGCCTTGGTTAGATGTTGGCGTCACCGCATTTTTCCTGATTGAACTCAGTATTCGTTTTATTGGCGAACCGCAAAAAAAACGTTTCTTTAGAGAGCCATGGAATGTCTTTGATACGCTGATTGTTATCGTCAGCTTAGTGCCCATAGAAGATAGCGAACTCGCCTTAGTAGGCCGACTCATTCGTATCTTTAGAGTGCTACGCATGGTCTCAATGATTCCTGAGCTGCGACTATTACTTAACTCTCTGATAAGAGCACTACCGCAGTTAGGCTATGTGGTTTTGCTGATGTTTATCATCTTTTATATCTACGCTGCCGCGGGCTCTTCATTCTTTGCGCCGATCAATGAGAAGCTGTGGGGAGACATTTCCATTTCCATGTTAACGTTGTTTAGGGTAATGACTTTCGAGGACTGGACTGATGTGATGTACGAGACGATGGAGGTACATCCACTGAGCTGGACGTATTATTTATCCTTTATCTTCCTCACTACTTTTGCCTTTTTAAACATGGTGATTGGCATCGTGGTTAATGTGATGGAAAACGAACACGCGCAGGAGAAAGAACTATTAGATCTCGAGCAGGGAATACCGACCATCACCGATTTACATACTGAGATTAAAGAGCTCAAGGCCCTGATCATGGCGCAGCAACTTAATACCGCACAGCCACTAACAAGCGATAAAATAGAAACTACGCTACAGGCCAAAAGCTAACGAAAGTTTTCGTCTTTGACATGACTGATAACGGTTTTAATTTTCTAGAGGTTTTAGCCGTTCTCAGACAACCCTAGCGTTAGAGCAATAGGTATGTGTAAATAAGAGAAGCGAGGAAAGTCTAAACAAGCCACTAAGATTCGATTTCACCCCTTAATTGCAGCAGGAAACTTTGCATATACTGGTACCTTCTCTGACCTATTTGTTTAGCGCTGCGAGTATTCATATTCTCAACTAACTGAAATAATTTTTGATAAAAATGATCTATACAGTAGCGACTATCATCTAACGCTCTATCATCGGCAAAAGGGTCTTCGCTATTATACAGCGGCCTGCGTAGAGCACCTGAAACCATAAAGCAGCGCGCAATACCCACCGCCCCCAACGCATCAAGTCGGTCTGCATCTTGTACTATTTTTGCCTCAAGACTAACTGCGACAATATTGGCGCTATAACTATGCGCTGCAATAGCATGATGAATGCCTGCAAAATACTGTTCTGGATAATCTATCTTCTGCAATATATCGATCGCTTTGTCCGCACTTAGGCCGGAGGCCAATGCCCGCTTTGGATCATTTTTGGCTAAACTGACAATATCGTGCAGCCAAGCAGCAGGAATCACTATTTCTAAAGCACCCTTTTCAGCGATAGCCAGCTTTGTGGCATTTTTCACTACTCTTTTAATATGGCAAAGATCATGAGCAACATCAGCCTGCGACGCACAAATTATTTTTTCAAATTGCCCTTCAAATTCCGCTAACATTTAAAAAAACCTATGGACATTAATTCTTACAGCACTACTTTGCCTAAAGAATTTTATTAATTTAAAACCATCAGTGATGACTTACTGGCAATTATAGATAATAGATTAAGACTTTAACGAAAGCGTCTTTAGATTAAAACATTTTATATTTATTTAACCACTACAAATCCAACTTGGCGGATATTTTCGATATAAACCACCTTACCTCTTGATTTAATTCGATTTAAACTATAGTTTAAATTTCTGGAATTAGTGTGTTTTTCGAACGGATACGGTAAATGCTCACCATCAGATCAATATTATCTATTGCGAAGATCAATTTCCTCGCTTGCCTGCGCAGCTTAGGTGAGGCTCTAGTGCCACCCACAAAAACCATGCAACTGTGCAGTGCGCTGCTATTTTCCCTGACAATGCTACCCTTTACTGCCCAAGCTCAACAAAATTCACCGTTAGACTTCACCGCCCAAGAGCAACTCTGGTTACAAGAACATAAACAGGTATCTGTTGCTTATGAAGGTTATTTCCCGCCCTATAGCTTTCTCAATGATGAAAAACAATTGGAGGGGCTCTCCATTGATTTATTCAATTTATTGGCACAAAAAACTGGCTTAAAATTCAACCAATATCCCGCTTTTAAATGGGATGAAATTTATGCTGCTGCAAAACAGCACAAAATAGACATCATCGCCACGATGGTAAATAAAGAAGAGCGCCAAGAGTGGTTTAATTTTACCCAGCCTTATATTTTCAAATCGCTGGTGATCATTACCCGTGATGATGATACGAGCATCCATGTAAAATCAGATATTAAAAACAAAACAGTGGCCCTGGTAAAAGATTTTTATTATGTGCAAACAGTCATTTCTGACTACCCATCCATTACTCCGGTTTATTTCGACACTATCCACGATGCACTTAATGCAGTGTCTGTAGGAGACGCAGATGTAGCTCTGACCTTTTTTGGCGCCAGCCATTACTTACGCCAAAAGTATCTTTTGAGTAATTTAAAATACTCGGCTATCTTTGATAAAAACAATGCTAATGAAAGTATCGCGATCGGAAATAACCAGCCAATTCTCAGCTCAATCATCAGTAAAGCATTAGCCTCTATCCCAGAAGTTCAATTACAACAACTGCGTGCAAAATGGCTCCCTGTCGATTATATGGAAGAACTAATAGCCATTGAACTCACCGACGAAGAGCGCCTCTGGATAAAAAACCATCCAAATATTAGACTTGGTGTCGATCCAGAATATGCCCCGTTTGAATATATGGAGCAACAGCAATATATGGGCATGGCTGCTGATTACATAAAGCTGTTAAATCAACGCTTAAAACTCAACATGCAAGTCACTAAAAATCTTAGCTGGAATGCAGTAATTGAAGGCGTTAAAGCAAAGCGCATTGATGTTTTGCCTGTCGTCAGTAAAACACCACTTCGCACTGAGTTTCTGTCCTTTACTGAGCCCTATTTAAATTTTCATCGGGTCATTGTTACACGCGTTGACATGCCTTTTATCAGCAGTGTTCATGATTTGAAAAATCTTACAGTCGCTGCTCAAGTCAATACTTCCCACCACGAATTTTTAATAGGGCACTTAGATATCACTCCCGCGCTGTATGATGACTTGCAACAATCACTGCTGGCCGTCGCCACAGGCTCTGCAGATGCTTATATCGGCAATGTTGCCTCTGCTACTTACTGGATCAGAAAACTAAATTTAACCAATCTTAAAATTGCCGCTCCCGCTTCAATCAATATACAAAAGTTACATTTTGCCGTCCGCCCAGACTGGCCTGAATTAGTATCTATATTACAAAAAGGCCTGAATAGTATTAGCCCTAGACAAAAAAAGTTAATTTCTGAAAAATGGCTATCCATAGAATATAACCCCATTATTAACTTTCGCTTTGTATGGGAGATAGCAGCTGTATTCAGTATTCTCATATTCGCTTTTATCGGCTGGAACATACTTCTCAACAGAAAAGTAAAACTGCGCACCTCGCAATTAATTTACAGCGCTAACTACGATAAATTAACCCAATTACCCAATCGTTTTCTAATCCTTGATCGTCTCAGCCAGAAAATTAATGAAACAGCAGGTACTGCGCAGAAAATTGCTGTTGTCTCGATTGATATCAATGATTTTAAAATGATTAACAATGTGTACGGTCATCAAGTTGGTGATCAAATTTTATGTGACTTTTCCCAGCGACTCAGTAAATCTTTACGAAAAAATCAACATGTAGGCCGCATCAGCGGTAATCAGTTTTTGATGATTCAATCTCATGTAAAAGACTCCATGGACCCTGCCAGTATGGCCGAGCAGATAATAGCGTGCACCACCGCCGCCTTTTCTGAGTCTCTAAACAATATTACGATCAGTACCAGCCTTGGCATCACACTTTACCCCAGCGATGGAAACACTGCCGAGTTGTTACTCAAACATGCTGAAGCCGCCACACAACATGCTAAAAGACAAGCTCAGGGCTATTACACTTTCTATACAGAACGCCTCAATCACGATGTATTAAGAAAGCTCAGCATTGAAAAAAACCTACAGTGTGCAATAGAGCACAGTGAACTTGAAGTTTACTTCCAACCGAAACTGGAACCCACGAGTAAAAAAATAGTGAGTTTTGAAGCACTGCTGCGTTGGACCAATAAGGAGTTAGGCATTGTCTCACCTGTGGAGTTTATTCCCATTGCAGAAAAGAGTGACCTTATTAATGATCTTGGTTTGTTTGTCATCAATCAATCATTAGCTGCCCTTGAGTCATGGCGACAAAAATATAAAATTGATTTTTCGATGGCGATAAATCTCTCTCCAGTACAATTCCATGATGACGATTTATTACCGAACATCACCTCAATTCTAAACAAATACACTTTCCAAAATAGCGCTGTCGAATTTGAAATAACAGAAGGTGTATTGCTCACAGACTACACAGACATTGATGAGAAACTAAGAGGTTTAGAAGCATGCGGTGTATCTTTGGCAATGGATGACTTTGGCACAGGGTATTCATCTTTGAGCTACCTACGCAAATATCGTTTTAATACGTTAAAGATAGATCGGGAATTTATCACTGAACTACCGCACAGCGAAGCCGACAGTAAGCTAGTCTCTGCCATTATCGCCATGGCACACCAACTAGACATGAAAGTAGTTGCCGAGGGCGTTGAAACAGAACAACAAAACACTTTCCTTATTCAACATAACTGCGATCTGGTGCAGGGCTGGTTATTTAGTAAAGCGCTTAATTTTAACGACCTTAGTCAGCTTTTAGATAAGACTTACGGTGCTGAAGAATCCGTGCGTATGCTGCAACAAACGCACCACTAGACTAAGCTAATTGATCGCTAAACAAATCATCCACTAATGATTCTAAGACGATATTGGCAGCAACATATTTAATATCAAGATCCAAACTGGGATGCTAATGACACTGAGTAAGCTACTTTGGATTATACTGCGGCCAATTAATACTTGCGCTTTTTTATCGTTATTAACAAAAAAATAGCTGTTTATGGCCAGTGGAGAGGCCGCTAGTATGACTAAAACATAGACAGTTAAGTTTGTTAGAGCAAAAAGGTAATGCGCAAAAATATATACTAACATCGGGAAAACTAACATTTTTAGTAACACAGCTAACCAGGGACATGATTGCTTTTGTCTAGGCAAGGATTGAAATGATACGCCTAAGCTAAACAAAGCTAATGCCAACACTGGTAGTGCACTATATGTTTTGATAAGAGCTGTAATGCTAACAATACTGGGGAGTTCATCAGTTATTTTATCAACAAGGGTAATATTAATAATTAACCCTAACAGCAGCCCTACTACAATTGGATTTTTGACACTGCTAATCATTATCTGGTGCAACTGAGCCAGCGTTAGACTTTTACCTCTCGCGCTCTGCTTAGCAAGCTCATAACTCGTTAATATAAATAACGTATTGAACATTATAATGGGCAGCGCATAGTCCTTGGCACCACTGCCTAGTACCAGTTCAATAATGGGAATAGAAAAATAGAGAGTATTGGAATAGCTTGAAGCTAAAGTTAGCGCAGCCTTGTGCTGTTTTATAACGCAATTCAACACAAAAATTAGCAATGCAGCCGCCATAAAATAACTGAGTAGTATTGTCAATGAAAAATATTGCTGCAGATCGACACTGACGGCACTAGCAAATAACCAGATTGGTATTAAAACTACTGAGACATATTTAGTCAGGAACTGCTGCTGCGCTATGCTAAACAGAGACGCTGCAGCCCACCAGCCCAGCGCAACAAACAAAGCAATACTGGCGATGATAGGCGTTAAAGCCTGAATAGATTCCCACAAAAGCCACAGCAAATTAATGGACCCAGTGATGCTATGTGATAAAGATTAATTGATCAGCCGTTTATGTCTTGTGACAACTTCATCAATAATGCTTTTAAAAATCCCCGTTACCAATCCCTTGCTGATTCCCTGTTGCTGAGCGAGCATCTCAAAATTATGATACTGGCTTTGCTCGCGCTCTTGATCTGCAGCGGGAAGCGCGTGTTCAGCCTTATAAAGGCCCACTCGCTCTGTTAGCTCAAAACGTTGTCCAAGCAAGGCAATCAATTGGGCATCTATCACATCTATTTCATCACGCATCGCCGTTAAGTTTTTCATTTTTCCTCCTTGAATCACGAGTAATATTTATCGACCAACTCAGCTACTGCTTTTATTTGTAACATCCTATGGTTGTGATTAGCTACCTTTTCAAACTGTTGCATATCCACTCCATCCCCTTTTAACCAGCGGCTTATAACAAATAAATACAAGTCGGAACTGGTAAACTGCTCACCGTGCAACCAGGGGCCAACAAACCAGTGATGCTCTATCTGACTAAAGTATTCAATCATATTATGCGCTACTTTATCGGCCATAGCAGCTTTGGCAACCTCAGCATCAGCCCAGCGTTCAGCGCGCCACAAATGTGCATGAGCGACATGTACCGTTGAGGCCATAAAGGCATTGAAGGAATCTATTTTTGCGATGCTAAAGGGTGTTTTTTCAGCGTACATTGACTGGGGATCAACGCTAGTTTCGCCGCTGTTTTGCAGGTAGTTTAAAATAGCTAACGCTTCGGTGATAACCCCATCAGCCGTTACTAAAGCGGGTACCCTGCCCAGTGGATTGATCGTTAAAAACGCTGCACTACGCTGCTGTTTGTTACTAAAATCGATGGCTATTGCCTGATAATTTACACCACGCATTTCAAGCGCAATATGCACCACCAAAGAGATGCTGCCAGGGGCGTAATAAAATTTCACTATATTGATCCTTTCATCCAATAAAGATGAACTAGGCTCCGCCTAAATCATCAAAGGTTTAATGCCCCGCTCCCTTGGAGCGTGAACTTGTAAGGCCAAGAGTAACGAGGAATACCCTTCTTCACGCAGTGAGGCTCGTGAAGCGAGAGGGCTTGCCCCGTGCGTCTCTATTAATTACATTTGTTGCTGAAATCTTTTAATCATCGCAGCTTGAGACTCTAATGCTCCAGTATCGTTGGTTTGATCGGCAATCATGCGACTCATGCTCGGCAGTACGCTTCGGTTTTGTAAACTTTCTGGGTGCCATAATTTAGAGCGCATGATAGCTTTTGCGCAGTGTAAATAGACATCCTCAATATCAATGATAATCACCGTTTTGGCAGGGTTTTTATCGTCACTACTATGCTCTAGATCCAAAGGATCAATACTTAAATAGGCGGAGCCGTTGATTCTAAGCGTCTCATCGATACCAGGAATGACAAACAGGGCACCTATCCTGCCGGTTTGCACAATGTTAGTCAGCGAATCCAAACGATTATTGCCTCTAGCATCCGCGATGGCGATTCTATTTGCGCTGATCACTCGGGCAAAACCAGGGGCGCCACCTCTAGGGGAGCAGTCAACCTCACCATTAGTACTAAAGGTGGAGATAGTAGCAAAAGGCGACAAACTCAAAAAGTGGATGCTGTGTTGTTCCAGCGCGGGCAACTGTTTTTGCTGTGCTCTGGCACTAATGTTGCCGTAAAGCTCTCTCAATTGCTCTTCACTGTCGATGCGCATACTTGCCTTCCCTGTTAAATTGAGCACTGAGTATTCCATAGCAACTGCGGAATTATCAAGTCATATATTATCCTAGATTCGGTAGTCGAATCACGAAAGTCAGCGCAAGCTCTTGATGCATCCAGAAAACTAAAAAATATTTTCATCACCAATAAGGTGACCACTAAATTTTCTAATTTCCTATCTACACCAATTTCTTACACTGCTTTTTCGCGCCTAACTGCCGATTCTAGGATTATCCTAGATTATCGATTAGACCTAAGTTCAACAGCGCGTTGCCTATCGTTTTTTTAGTGGTTTCACTCACTGCAACTATAGGTAGTCTCGCCTGCTCTTGGCAAATTCCCAACAGTGATGCCGCGTACTTGACTCCTGCAGGACTCGGCTCAAGAAATAAGGCGCTATGCAAGGGCAACAATTGACGATGAACAGCTCTGGCCTGTGCATAATTTCCCTTGGCACATAAATTTTGTAATTTGGCACAGAGTCTTGGCGCAACATTGGCAGTTACGGAGATACAGCCATTACCGCCTAATGCGTGATAGGCAAGCGCTGTGCCATCTTCACCACTGAAGTAACTAAACTCTTGGGTGATTAATGGCTGCTCAGCGTTAATTCTATTCAGATCTGCAGTAGCATCTTTCACCCCTACTACCCGGTCTAACTTAGCTAATCTAGCCATCGTAGCTGGTGTTATATCAACGACAGCACGTGGTGGTATGTTATAAATCAACATCGCGATATCGGTGTTATCGTGAATCATTTTAAAGTGCTGATACAAGCCCTCTTGAGAGGGTCTATTGTAATAACCCGCCACACACAACACTCCATCTGCACCCATTCTTTCTGCGTACTGGGCGTATTCTAGGGCCTCAGCGGGGTTATTAGAGCCGGCCCCCGCTATCACCGGGATACGCTGTGCACATTGCTCTACGACTATTTCGACCACGCGCTTGTGCTCTTTATTGGACAATACACAAGACTCACCCGTCGTTCCAACGGGAATTAAACCTTGTGTTCCCTGCTCTATTTGAAAGTCTACTAAGTTTCTTAAAGCCTCCTCATCGATTGTACCTGCGCGAAATGGTGTCATCAGTGCCACATATGATCCACTAAACATGTTAATCCCCTTATATCATCAATTTTAAAGCAAAAAAAAGCCCGATCACATCGCTGCGACCGGGCTCGATTGATAACAATTATGTTATAGACACAAACCAGCAAAAGCCGCAGAGAAGGTCTGCGGTTTTTTACTTAACTGTTGGTATTGCGCTAATGCGAAGTTTTGCATAATTGTTTCCTAACTATAATTAAGAACCAAGCTAACGGGTTTCTCGATTTTTTACAAGAGCGTTGCTCAGATTACTTTTTCCGGTTTACTCTTTACTGCTAGCTTCAATTTTATGAATACTCAAGTCAGCGCCTTTAAATTCTTCTTCCTCTGACAAACGTATTCCCAGTGTCATTTTAATCACTTTATAGATGATATAACCGCCGATAAAGGCACACAATGCGCCCAACAAGCTGCCGACTAATTGCGCTAAGAAGCTAACGCCGCCCATACCGCCTAACGCCTCAAGGCCGAAAATACCGGCAGCTATACCGCCCCATAAACCACAGACACCGTGCAGTGGCCACACGCCAAGCACATCATCAATTTTTAATTTATTTTGCTGTACCACAAACAGCCATACAAACAACGCTCCAGCTATGCCTCCAGTGGCCAGTGCCCCCAGCGGATGCATGACATCTGAGCCGGCACAAACTGCCACCAAGCCTGCCAATGGACCGTTGTGGATAAAGCCCGGGTCATTTTTACCGACAATCAACGCTGCTATAATTCCACCGACCATGGCCATCAGTGTATTCATCGCCACCAAACCAGAGATACCTTCAATGGTCTGTGCAGATATGACATTAAAACCAAACCAGCCGATAGAGAGCAACCAAGCTCCGAGCGCCAAGAAGGGAATATTAGACGGTGGAAAAGCCACTAACTTGCCCTTGCGATAACGTCCATTGCGATTACCCAGCAATAAAATAGCCGCTAAAGCGATCCAACCGCCCACACCATGTACCACCACTGAGCCCGCAAAATCATGAAAAGGTGCACCAAAAGTGCCTTCAAACCAATCCTGTACTCCCCAGTTGCCATTCCAGACTACCCCCTCAATCACGGGATAGACAATCGCCACACAGATAGAGCCGGCGGTGAGTGCTGGCCAAAACTTAGCCCGCTCAGCTATGCCACCGGAGATAATCGCGGGAATAGCCGCGGCAAAGGTCATCAAGAAGAAAAATTTGACCAACTCATAGCCACTGGCTTGTGACAATGTTTTGGCATCGCTAAAAAAGGTAATGTCATAGGCGATCCAATAACCTATGAATAAGTAGACCAGCGCAGAGAAAGCAAAATCTGTAATAATTTTAACCAGCGCATTTACCTGGTTTTTATACCGTACTGTGCCCACTTCCAAAAAAGCAAAGCCGGCGTGCATGGCAAAGACCATAATGGCCCCAAACAATATAAAAAAGGTGCTGCTACTTTGAGAGAGGTGATCAATTGATGCGATTAAATTTTCCATATTTTCTCCTTATGCTCGCACCAAAAAGACACAAAAAGGTTATAACGCACCAGGGTTTTCCTGCAACATGCATTATTTTTGTGCATTCTGGAGCAATTTGATTATTTTCGCGTTTAGATGCAATAAACAGGCCACAGATCAAACAAACATCTGATATTCAGTATTTTTATTTTTTTCCAATCATTTAGCATGAAATATTTTAGTTGCCATAGACAGCTATTCCCCTGCTAGATATGCTGCACTCAACCTTAAAACACAGGATATTCCATGTCAGTTCATCTCTGGTTACGTGCAGAAACCAAACCTATGGAAGAGCGCACCGCACTTCCCCCTGCACATGCTAAACAATTACTGCAAGCGGGGTTTCAAATTACCGTAGAGCATTGCCCGCAAAGAATATTTGATATCGAGAGCTATCGCGAAATAGGTTGCGAAATACGCACCGCTCACAGCTGGCAGAGCGATGCTCCAGCCGATACCATCATCTTAGGGCTTAAAGAGTTTACTGAGCAGGAAACCTTTCCCCTAAGCCACCGTCATATCCAATTCGCTCACGCTTATAAAGAACAGCAGGGCTGGAAAAATGTATTGGGCAGATTTACCCGCGGTAACGGTACTTTGTATGACATTGAATTCTTAGTCGATGAGAACCAAAGACGAGTGGCCGCATTTGGTTACTGGGCAGGATACAGTGGCTGTGCGGTGGCTATTATGACTTGGATCGCCAAACAAAGAGGCGAAACCTTAGGCGCGCTCAGTTCTTTTCCCAGCCGCGAAGCACTGATTAAAAGCCTTAAAAGTGATTTGATAAATGTCTCTGGTAAACCCAATATCATCATTATTGGCGCTAGAGGCCGCTGTGGCTCAGGCGCATTGGACCTAGCTCGGGCACTGGATATAGCTGTGACGCCTTGGGATGCAACAGATACTGCTAAAGGCGGTCCTTTTGAGGAGATCCTACAACACAATATCTTTGTTAACTGTGTTTTTGTGCAACAGATGATTCCGCCATTTATCACTCGCGAGATGCTCGCTAAGAAAACCGGTTCTTTACAAGTTATCTGTGACGTTAGCTGTGATCCTTTTGGCGATTACAACCCACTGCCTATCTACCAGCAGTGTACTCATTTTGATAATCCCAGTATTATTTTAGATAATAGCGCCGAGGTTAGCCTGGTCGCTATTGATCACTTACCTTCACTACTGCCCAAGGAAAGCAGTGAAGATTTTTGTAATCAATTGATGCCGACACTTAAAACACTCGGTGATATTGATAACGGCGTGTGGGGAAGAGCCAAGCAAACGTTTATTGATAAAGTGGCGCTTATTTAAAACAGCGGCCAAATCAATAGCCCCGTAGTTAGCTGCGGGGAATTAACGCTATGGTAGTAATTGATCTCTCTATAAGCGGCGTTTTGAGTTTTTGTCTTCTGTAAAAGGAGCATAATTCAGTGTCGATTTACCTCTAATCATTTCTCTGAATTTACCAATCGGTAAAACAACAGCCTCTATCTACGGCTTTACTTAGAACCTGCAAAAATCAAAAACTAAAAGCTAGTTATCATCTAGTTAGATAAACCTAAATTCTCTTACAACTGCCAAATTAACCACAAATTTTAGCCTTAATAGCTATTTTCTATCATTACTTATTTGATATTAGGAATAACACCTATCCACGTTTTCCAATATTCGTCCTATATTTAATCGACCACTTCATCAACCGCTAAAACTATCTAAAGACGTAAGGAAAAACTTCAATGAATCAGTGCTGCGATGCCTGCCAAAAACTGTTAACAACAGGTACCACTCACGCTGATTTGATACTGCTGAGCGAAGTAACCGGCAGCAAAATATTCAAATGCCAAAACTGTAAAACCTACATGCACTTTGTTTTAGGCGTATGGGAAGTTTTCATGGCAGGCCCTACTACCTACCGCAAAGTTGAGCACTCCCCGCAAATAAAATGGTAATCCCTCCTATTCAGACCTTGAGATACTATTCCTTATTTTTCCAAGCCTAAATCAGACACTAGGCTGGCGTAAAAAACACTTTAGAATTTCAATGGTATTAACGACATCATCACAGCCTGCCAATTCCCTTATAGAGTGCATCGCAAATTGCGGCACTCCAATATCTAAGGTTTTAATGCCAATTTGGCTGGCGGTAATTGGCCCTATTGTACTGCCACAGGCCATATCAGAGCGCACTACAAAGCTTTGCACTTTTACATCAACCTGATGTGCAAACTCTTTAAACATGGCACTGGTAATATCATTGGTCGCGTAGCGCTGATTAGCATTGGTTTTAATCACTGCTCCCGCATTGAGTAGCGGGCCATGCTTAGCATCGTGTTTATCACTAAAGTTGGGATGTATACCATGAGCATTATCAGCGGAGATCAACATTGAGTTGGCGATCATTCGCATCTGCGACTCGCCTTTTTCACTCAATCTATTCAGCACTTGCTGCAACATTGGCCCCTGCGCGCCCTCTGCAGACATACTGCCTACCTCCTCGTGATCATTACACACTAACATCACACCTTGCGTAGACTCTGCGTTCAACAGCGCTTTTATGCCCATAAAACAGCTCAACAAGTTATCGAGCCTAGCCGAGGCAAAAAATTCATCTTGC
>JABSRB010000068.1 GCA_013215375.1 Oceanospirillaceae bacterium
CCGATGGTAGTGTGGGGTCTCCCCATGTGAGAGTAGGTCATCGCCAAGCTTTAATACGTAAAGAAACCTCAAGCACTACGTGCTTGGGGTTTTTTTTCGTTTAAAGCTTAAAGGCGATGACCAACTCTCACATGGGAGGTAAAGAGCGCAACTTGTTGCTGCGAGTACCATGTAATAGTAGGGGGAAATCAGGCACGTTTTAAAAGCGAAGCTTTTGTGTCTGGTTTCGGGTAGCGCTTGCGCGTTCATTTATTCAGTGATGCTGTAGAAGCGCAGCTTCGTATCAAAAAATCCGTAGTGCGCTTGCGCCATCTCTTAAGATTTACCACGCCAAGCTTTAGCTGCGAAGTACCACGTTTCCACTTTACGCTGCTCTCTAATTCCATTTTTTTGGGGGGACGTTAATAAAGATGGGGTACTCGCACAAGAGGAAGGAAAACAAGTGCGACTTGTTGCTGCGAATACAATGTGTACCCAAAAGAGGGGCGTATTAATAGTAGGGAGAAACCAGTCTCGCTTTAAAAGCGAGGCTTTTGTCTGGATTCGGGGAGCGCTTGCACATTCCCACGCCAAATTTTACTCAAACAGTACAACCAGTATATTGAACGCATCCTTATACTACCTTTGACACTACAGCGGTTGCGGAATAACACCATAAGCTCAGCCAATTTGATATTAAGTATTTTAGCGATGGATGGTTTACCTCCATCTTATGTTTCGAGCACATGATTAAAATCACTAGGGCTTACTTTGTAAATAAGCCCACTACTCCTCAATAAATAGAAAATTAAGCTTTGTAACCTTGCAGCATTGTCTTTATTTTTTCTGACAATAGTGAAAGTTCGCCGCTGGCTTGGGATATTAACTCCACATTCTGATGGTTACTTTTAGACGCAATACTGATCAAATCAACATTTTCGCTGACTTCTATTGTCGTTAGATGTTGCTCCTGTGATGCATTGGCAATATTGGTGCTGTTAGTATTTAATTCATCGATTGAGCGGGCTATCAAATTAAAAGATTGGTTTGCCTGCTGAGTTTTTTCCATGCTCTCTAAAGAACTTACCTTACTGCGATCTATGGCATCAACCGCATTTGTCGCCCCTTGTTGTAAGCGATCAATGATATTTTGAATAAGTTGAGTCGACTCTTGGGTACGTTTTGCCAGGTTTCTAACTTCATCAGCGACCACGGCAAAGCCTCTACCTGATTCCCCAGCTCTGGCTGCTTCTATAGCTGCGTTTAAAGCGAGCAGGTTGGTTTGATTTGCGATGTCTTCGATAACGCTCAATACATTTCCTACTTCTGCACTATCCTTGTGCAAGAGCCCTATCACAGCGGAGGCATTTTCAATCTCAGAGACTAATTTTTCCATAATGTTATTACAACTTAGAATGATGTTTTGACCGTCGCCTGAAATGTTGTGTGCTTTTATCACCGTTTTTGCAGCAGTATCAGCATTTTGTGCAACACCTTGAACAGCAACAGACATATCATTCATCGCTTTAGTGGCTAGTTCTGTTTGTTTGTGTTGTTGATCTATATTGTCTTTTGTCTGGTTGGATACTATTGCAAGGTTCTGTGAAGATGCAGCTAACTCCTCTGCACTTAAATGTAGCTCAGCGACCATGTCTTGTAATTTACTCACAAATAAATTGAACCAATGAGCCAGCTCGCCAACTTCATCTTTGCTCGAGTCGTCAAGGCGTTGAGTTAGATCTCCTTCACCTTGAGCAATATCTTTGACCATTAATACCGTCTTATTAATAGGCCGTATTATTTGCATGGCGAAGAATACTCCAACCACGGCGCCAATAATCAATGCAAGAATACTGGCGATAATCACGGTAGTGGTGACTAAACTACTTAATTCATTGATTGAATGAAAGGCTTCCTCCTCGTCAATCTCACTCATGATGGCCCAGTTTAAGCCTGCAATATTAATTGGCTTATAAGCGGATAGGACATTTATTCCTCGATAGTCAGGAAAAATCTGAAAGCCTGTTTCCCCTTTTAAGGCAGCTTGTGTACCTAATGTTTTAACAGGCTGGAGGCCTAGACTAGTGCCTTTCGCCTTTAGCTCCGAGACTAATGAGTTACTAAGGCCAATATCTTCCATCAGTTTTATATAATTTGATGGATCTTCAATCATGAATCGACTCATACTTCGCATAGTGAAATCACTACCGACTAAATAGGTTTCCCCTGAATCACCTAGACCACTGTTCTTCCATTTCCCGTTATGCGTCATAACGCCATTGATCTTATCAACGGGCATTTGAAAAATTAGAATACCCACTTTTTCATCGTTATCATTGAAGATAGGTGAGGCAATAAAAGAAGCGGGAGCCTCGTAGGAAGGAGTATAAGGTGCGAAATCCCTAAGTACTACTGCATCTCGGTTACTGGCGGCATTGGCTTGTTTAAATGCCTCGCCAATACCGCTATTGGCATAGGGACCATCGATTAGAGATGTGGAATAATCTAGCTCTTTATAAACGGAGTAGACAATGTCCCCAGTCTTATGGTCGACCAAAAAAATGTCGTAATATTCGAAACGGTTTAGGTAGTCCCGAATGTGACGATGATATTTATTGTGTATATCATCATATTGGCTGCCGTTTGCACTTCGCTCAAGTGCGTCTTTTTCTCCAAGTGGGTTGCTATTATTACTGATGAATGCGTATTGCAAAGCAATTGATTCTTTATCTAGCAAACTTAATAAATCACCAGTTGGTGCTTTCTTACCACTATTTAGGGTTTGGTATTGCTGATCGAATTGATTTTGGTAATAACTAGCCACACTTTCTTTCATGGCCTGGTTGTATAGCTTTGGATTGTCATTTACATAGCTATTGAAAGATTGACTAAACTCACCCATAGCATCAATAATCATGCGGTCATTGGAAAACGTTAGAATTTGATTTTCTATAGTGTCGAAATAAGAAGTGATATTGGATGCAGTGATATCTCTTATTGCAATTAATTGATTCTCGGCTTGTTTCTGCAGCGCTTTTTTTCCTGAATCTACTGCGATCATGCCAATGATCAAACACCCTATAAAAACAGGGACACTGGCTAACAAAATGGATCCTGTAATCAATTTACTTTTAATCTTCATTCGTGGTTTCTCTCAATAGGTCATTAACGTATTAACAAAAAAGTTATGAAAAGGTTGGCAAAAATAGACTCTGTTATAAAAGTCTTAAATAGATCTATGTTGTTGTTTTATTATTCTTAATCAAGTGGAGAAATAATTGTGTAACTAAGTAGTTGCTGCGAGCTGATAATATACACAAAGTAATATATTAACGATAAAGACAAGTTAACAATATCAGATAAAAACAAGCAAAATCAGATTGTTATGTATTTATTTGAGATTAGATAAATATATTAATATTAGTGTTTAGATAAGTAGACATAAAAATTTATTAGTAAGTTGTAGAAGGGTTGTTAATCAATATTGAAAATTGATCCAGCATTCTTGCAAAGAAATTGTTGGCCAAGATATAAAACAAGCTAGATTAGGTTTACATTAGTGCTCGGCTATTTAATTAATGATTACAAATAATTCAAGGAAGGATTTATGTTAAAAAAAGCGCTAGCTGTCTCATTATTGTTGTCCATATCATCATACGGCATAGCTGAAGATGGTTTGATTCACGTTAAAAGTCAGCACTCAGTGGCGGTTACTACTGATAAATTGGTTAAAGTATTGTCGGCAAAAGGTATGACCGTCTTTAATCGTATTGAGCACTCTAAAGCTGCCGAGCAAATAGGTGTCACTATTGGCGATTCGGCACTGGTTATTTTCGGAAATCCAAAAATAGGCAGTAAGTTGATGAAGTGCGCCGCTACAGTGGCAATCGACTTACCGCAAAAAGCACTAATATCTGCAGACGATAAACAGCAGGTATGGATTTCTTATAATGACCCCAAGTATTTGCAGCAGCGTCATCAAATTAAAGGCTGCGATGAAGTGATTGCTAAAGTTAGTGGTGCATTAAGCAAGTTTGTTGAAGCCGCGGCAAACTAAGCTGCAAGTCAATAAAATGCCCTGTGTATGTTCAGGGCAGTACTGTTAACGGCAGGTTTATCGCTTTCTGACTAGAGTGTCTGGTTTATCCAGACACTCACATTATTTTGTGAAATTTATCACTTCCTATTGAGGAGGCTTATTCGATGTTATCTGGTTATACGTTTGATAGTCACGATTGCTATAGGGTTTTGCCAGGTATATTGACTCGCTGAAAGATCTGCAATGCCATGAATACCAGAGTGTACATAAACATAACCTTCGCCTGTGTCATTAGGAGATAGTGCTGCTCCACCGCATGTAGGGCCCGGGATATTATTACAAGACTCATCATTGGTTTCAGAACCGGCATCATAAGCAGTTAATCTAATGGTTCTTTGCTGCTTCCAGCTTGGCAATCTCACTGATTGAACAGCAATAAAAGCATCGTTAGTCGGCAGCACCATTGAGGCTAAGCTAAAGCGTGAATTTTTGGCAATATTATCGAATTTAAGCGTCACCGACTCTCCTGCTCTTAGCTGGCCCGATGTGAGCACCACTTGATCATTTTGGCCGTTGTAGGCTGCTGTTAGGTTACTCGAATTCCCCGTCTCTGCCAGTACCACTAGCGCCTCGGAGGGCTGTTTACCCAATTCAAATATTTTTACCTTGGAGTGGTGTGCAGCAACCATGATAGGCGTTAGGGCACTCGACTTTGACAGGTTAGTGATTGTCACTTCAAAACTCGCTGTCCGGTATCTATAGTCCGCAACTGCATGAGTATTAAAAGTGACAGCCAATAAGGCCATGCACAAAAGTGTTGATATCTTCATGTTCAATTCCTTTTTGTTTTTGTTAATAATTAATCCATTTATCAAATAGGTTTACGCTGTTGCTGGTGTAATGGATTCAATAAGGTGGGAGTTATTGGAGGAAAAGCAATCAATGGCAAGCTTCTTTTCACGATGATCTTTATCTAGTTAAAGATTTATTAAGACAAATTTTAATATAAGTAATTAATTACTAAATTAGCACTATACTTTATGCATGATGGGTTGAACCTATATAGCTTGCTGTGGTTGTTGTTAGTTCCTACGCATTGGCAATGCTTGCTTCTCGTTGTGAATGCTACATAACGAGAGGGCTCTATATAGGGCAGTTGATTAAATTTTTGGAAAGAGACTACAATTGTATGAATGAAAAATCCTCTACAAAGAGCAGTGCTAAGTATTCTTTAAAAGCTAATTTTCTATTTTATCTAACACTGCTGGCATTAATTTCTCTGTCTTTGGGCACCTTTGATACCTATCGAGTGGCTAAAGAAGAGATTAAACAGCAGCTTCTCTCCCGTGCACAATTGCTTGCCAGTGCCATTCATCATGCTTCTATGATTGCCGACGAAAAATCTGAATTAGAGCATGTGGCTGCACAAGTGATGATAGACAACCCAGTAATTGAATCTTTAATTATATTGTCTAATACCGGTGAAAAAGTACTATTTGAAATGCACAGCAAAGCTCATTCCTATGAGCTGGCTGAACAATTAAAAAATTTAGGCCAGCTAGCTGCAAGAGAAAATAATTTCGTAGCGCATTATTTGAGTGAAGATAACTTATTTGTTTATGTGCCTGTAGAAATAAAGCTGCACGATAGTGAACATAAGGCACATCAACATGCACAACATATGTCACAACCAACAGTGAATTTATCGGCCAATAGTGATCCTGATATACACCAAATGCGTGTTGAACCTATTGGTGTGGTGCTGTTAACATTTGAGAAAAGTGCAATATCTAATGGTGTTAATCCCATTTTGTTACGCATCTTGCCTACCAGTTTAATTGGCATTATCACGATGCTGATTCTCTGCTATTTGCTATTACATATTCAAGTACTGAAACCAATAGGAGGGATTCGAAAGGCGATGATCAAGCAACAATCTGGTGATCATAGCGCTAGGGCGATACCGCATAACACCATCGAAATAAATGACATGGCGTTAAGCTTAAATCATATGTTAGATACTATTAGAGAGCGCGAGATACAAATTAAAAAGCTAGCGGTGACAGATTCTCTAACTGGGCTGGTCAATAGGAGAGAATTCCACGATCAATTACAAATTGCTTTAGATAACGCTAGATCATCTGGAACCAATTTTGCAGTAGCCTATATTGACTTAGACCGATTTAAAAGCGTCAATGATACCCATGGTCATCAAGTGGGCGATGCGATACTCAAATCAGTGGCACAAGTGCTGCAAAAAGAAACGCGCCCTTACGATACTGTCGCTAGGTTAGGCGGGGATGAATTTGCCATTATCGCTATCGGTATCTCACAAATAAAGGGCATTAAAAATAGGTTGATAAGTATTATTGAAAACGTGGCCAATACTTACGAGTTAGAAAAATATGATACAACTATTGGAGCGAGTATTGGTATCGCTTTTTATCCTACTGACGCTACTGCAGGGGATGACCTGATCGCTAAAGCTGATGCCGCCCTCTATCGAGCTAAGAAATCTGGGCGGGGAACATACTGTATTTACGATCGGGAGTTTAGTACTTAATAATTCCCATCATCAAAAGATGTTCACAGTAATATATTGAGTTGTATCTACTTTAAATTTCAAAAAATTATAGCCCTCGTATCCATGGTCTTTGTACGTTGTTTAAGTGCAACGCAGCAGAGGGCTAAGTCTTTATATTTTCGATAAATTAAACTGAGAGACCAGCTGTTGTTGGTGTTCAGCTAAGCTGGATAATACTTCGCTGCTTAATGCGGCTTGTTCGGCACTTAGAGCGCCATTTTGAGCCATTTGCGCCATGTTTTGCACGTTGAGCGATATCTCCTGGCTGGCAATTGTTTGCTGTTCAGCAGCGGTGGCGATATTGGCTGACATATTACGGATCTCACTGAGTTTTTCTTCCATTTTTGCCAGTGAATTACCCGCCTTTTCTGTCTGTTCCACACTAGAGCGCACTGCTGCCTTTGAGCTTTCCATAATGGTAACAGCGTCTTTAGCCCCCGTTTGCAGTTTATCTATCGTTGTCTGTATTTCCTGAGTAGCACTGCGGGTACGGTTAGCTAAAGAGCGAACTTCATCTGCCACTACCGCAAAACCTCTGCCTGCCTCACCGGCTCTAGCGGCTTCTATAGCGGCGTTTAGTGCTAGTAAGTTAGTTTGCTCGGCAATGCCTTCGATGACTTCAGAGATACTGCCGATGCTTGAAGAATCTTTGTGTAGTTTTTCAATGACAGTAGCCGCTCTTTCTATCTCATTGGCAAGGGAGCTTATAACCTTAATGTTTGCTTGCATTAAGTGGCGGTTTTCAACGGCGGATTGATCTGCCTGATTGGCTTGATTCATCGCCGTTTCAGCGCTCTTAGCAACTTCAGCAATAGTGGTGACTATCTGTTCTATAGCAGCGGCAATATGGGTGCTGTGTAGTTGCTGCTCGTTCATTGAATGCATAGTGTCCGCGCCATTTTTCGCGCCATCTTGTGCCGATTGCCTGATTTTTTTCGAGGCCGATTGTATTTCCCGGATGGTCTTTTCCTGTTTGTCGGCGAGTTCGTTCACCCAAAGCGACAGTTGTCCAAACTCGTCTTTGGTAATGATATTCACCCGCTGGCTTAAATCTCCATCTGCGATTACCTTTAATACTGATAATACCCTCTTTAAAGGCGTGCGGATGCTACGCGCTACCCAAGTAGCAGTAAAAATAGCTGCCAAGATAGAGATGATACCGATGATGATATTAGTCAACTTGCTGGCGCTGATGTTTTCTTGAGATGCTTTGTTGTTAGAGGTGGCAAGTTCGCGGGCTTGAAGACGTAAATCGTACAAAGCAGTATTGGCACTATTAATAACAGTCGACAGTTGCTCGATTAATTCACTTTCCAATGCCTTAATGGAAATTTGTAGTTTGTACTGTTGTACTAGACCCTCTGGCTCGCTTAATGATTTTTTAAGCACTACGACCGTTCTCAGAAGGTCTGAAGCCGATTTATTGCCGGAGCTTTTAAGTTTTTGTAGACTCTCTTCCATTGCCATCAAACTATAGCCTGGTGTGCTGAAAGAATTTTCATACATTTCAACATCCTCTAGTTCTTGGCTGGCGAGTATGTAGTCTAAATCATTGGTTATCACTACAAAGTTTGTTTCTAGAAACTTACCGGTATTTTTTTCATCAGTCGATTGACCATTGTTGGCAAGGGTTTGGATATCGCGAATAAAAAAGTCTAGTTCGTCTCTAAGGTCTTCTTCCTGTTCTACTAATTGTAGACTCAGGGCTAAGTTATCTCTGTGAGCTTTAAATGCGCGTTTGGCCATTTTGAAAAATCGTTGAGAATCTTGTGCCAAATTTTGTAAGGCATCATTGACCTGTGGATTTCTTTTGCTGATTTGAAGCAATTGTTCACGCTGTGATGTGAAGATAGAATATTGTTCATAAAACAACTTATCGTGTTTGGTCAAATCCTTGTTTTTTGAAGCAACCATAAACTGCATCAGCTCTTTATTCGCCAACAGTAGTGCAACAGCCATGTCTGCACTGTGTAACATCACAGGAGTAATCTCTTGCGCGGTATGTTGTATCTTTTGGTCTATATCCGTTAAGTTACGATATGAAGTGAAGCTTATAACGAGTAGTAGTAGTAACAGTAAAGCGAAGCCGGCGCTGATGCGCTGTATAACAGAAAGACTCATGGTTTTCCTCTGAGGTTGTATATAACAATAAAAGAAAATCGTCATTAGCTGGTTAATATAAAATGAACAAATTATCTTTTAAAAACTGTTACTTATAGAGTTTATGGTTCGAGGAAAGATTACTTAAGTTAACAGTAAGAAGCAAGCAGTTAGCTACGCTTTGGTAGTACAGTTTGTTAATAAATTCAATAAAAAATTAGTTTGTTTTCAGCGCTTAATTATTCGATGTGGGTACTTAAACAAGTGCGTCATAGTTGCATTAAAAAGCTGATATAAAATATTATTAATTAACCGCTACATCAATAATCACTTGGCAGTAATGTACCTTTGAATTGAAGAATAAGTGTTACAGAAAACTAGTAAATTCTCTCTATCTGTTGTGCTGGCTAATTTCATAAAACCTAATATACTTTTTAAAAGGAAGTTGCTTGATAACGCAGTAGATAAAACATCAATCGCAAGGTTGTTTTATAATCGTTTTGTGAATGTAGCAAGCGTAAATAAATATCCCCGGGGCAAGCCCTCTCGCGTCGCGAGCCTTCACTTACGGATGCGGGATATTCCTAGTTTCTTTTGGTTCTTACAAGCTCACGCCTCCCGAGGAGCGGGGAATTAAACCCTTGATGATTTAGGCTCCGCCTAATTCATCTCTATTAAATAATCGGTATCTTCATTTTTTCTGGCGGTGCATTGTTGTTTGTCTAATAATTCAACCATTGTTAATTAATCAAATCACACCGCTAGATATTTCTAAAAAATGATGGCTCTGGCATAATTGCTGCGTTTAAAAATGAGCTTATAAAACGTTAACTTATTCGATAGCAAGGCTGTGATCGAGTAGTAACTCATACCTATAATCAGTGGGATATATTGTGAAAAATTACAGTGATCAACTAGCAAAAATACAGTCACAAAATGGTTTTATTGCGGCATTGGACCAAAGTGGTGGAAGTACACCAAAAGCCCTTGCTCTATATGGTGTGAATGATGATGCTTGGTCAGATGACGAGGGAATGTATACGGTAGTTCATCAAATGCGTGCCCGTATTATGACTAGTCCGAGTTTTACCGGCGAGCGGGTCATTGGCGCTATTTTATTTGAAAACACTATGGATCGTGAAGTTGCAGGAAAAAGCAGTGCTGCTTACCTTTGGGAAGAGAAGCAGGTTGTTCCTTTCCTAAAGGTTGATAAAGGTCTTGAGGCAGAGGCACTGGGCGTGCAGTTAATGAAAGATATTCCAGGTCTGGCCCCATTGTTAGAGAAAGCCGTTGCCAATGATATCTTTGGCACAAAAATGCGTTCTGTGATTAAGCAGGCAAATGCGCAAGGTATTGAACAAATAGTTGCGCAGCAGTTTGTTATTGCCAAGCAAATTCTTGCAGCGGGCCTAATGCCTATTATTGAGCCAGAAATAGACATCAACTGCCCAGATAAGTCAGCAGCTGAAGATCTATTAAAAGCAGCGTTACTTAAAGCGGCTGATGCATTAACTGATGGTCAAACTGTTATGTTGAAACTGACTTTACCAGAGAGTGCTAATCAGTATAAAGAATGTATTGATCATGCGAATATCGTCAAAGTAGTTGCGCTTTCTGGTGGTTATAACCGTGAAGAGGCGAATAAGCGTCTGGTACAAAACAATGGCATGATCGCCAGCTTCTCGCGAGCTCTTTCGCAGGGGTTAAGCGCGAGTCAATCTGAAGCTGATTTTGATGCGACTATGGACGCGTCAATAGAATCAATTTATCAAGCTTCCAAAAGCTAGAAGCTAGAAGCTAGAAGCTAGAAGCTAGAAGCTAGAAGCTAGAAGCTAGAAGCTAGAAGCTAGAAGCTAGAAGCTAGAAGCTAGAAGCTAGAAGCTAGAAATCGTAAGTTTAAAGGCAGCCTCTGTAATCTAGGCTGCCTTTTTTATAGATAGGTGAAATGTGAGTATTACTGAATTAATCATTGAAGATATAGTTGAAGGCACCGGTAAGCAAGCAGTCAAAGGCGCGTTAATTACCACTGATTATCGCGGCTGGCTCAGTGATGGAAGCCAGTTTGACTCAAGTTACGATAAGGGCAGAAGTTTCCAATGCGTGATTGGCACGGGTCGAGTTATTAAAGGTTGGGATCAGGGGATAATAGGTATGAAAGTAGGTGGGAAGCGCAAACTTTCGGTACCGGCGGTATTGGCTTATGGTGAACGAAAAATGGGCAGCGTAATAGCGCCGAACTCGGATTTGTTTTTCGAAATCGAGTTGTTGGAAGTGCTGACTCGTGACGATTAATGATAGCGGCTTTCAAGTTATCCAAAATAATGAATTAGTACGGTTGTACTTTTTTTATTTCGATCTATAATAGTGCAATTGTACTATTTTAGAGAGTTGACATGAAAGATATCTATTTTGAACCGGGTTCTTCAAAACCAAGTTTGCGCAAGCGCGTGACTATTTTTACTAGCCATTGGCTTACCGTATTGGCGCCCAGCCTAAGCTTGAAAATGGCAACAAAGCTATTGGGTAATCCTTTTAGTCGGCGCGTCTATGAAATGCGAACTCAAGTTCAGCCAATTTCAACCATGATTGCCACATCTCACGGTGATGTTTGTTTGCATAAGTTTAGTCATGCAGATAGCGATGCCACGAAGAATATTTTTCTCTGCCACGGATGGGGGGATAGCAGTACCAGGTTTACTCAGTTAATCGATCATCTTTTAAGCGATAGCTACACAGTGTGGTCATTGGATCAATACGGTCATGGTAAGTCTACAGGTAATTACTCGCATCTTTTTGCTTTTATTGATGGAGTTACTTGCGCGTTAGCGCATCTGGAAAAAAAGAGTGTTAGTCCAGAGACCATCGTTGGCCACTCTATGGGCGCATTAAGCCTATTGAATTTGCCCCCTGAGTTGCTAGCGAAGAAAAAGGTGATTTTAATATCCGCCCCAGTGATGTTTTTTGAGAATATGAATACTGCGATAGAGAGCGTCGGGATTGCCAAATCGATGTTAATAAATTTATTGGAGGACGTCTCCAGTAAAAATAATATCCGCTGGCAGTCATTAACGCCCTTTGAAAACATAGATAAGATCAGCAGCAATTTTCTGTTTATTCATGATACCACCGATAAAATATGCCCTTATCCAGAGGTTGAAACCTTAGTGACAGGATTGAATAATGATTTTTTCACCACTCATGATTTGGGGCATTTGAAATTACTTAAAGACCCTATGTTATTTGCAAAAGTCAGTGAGTTTTCAAGTCTTAGGTTAAGTGCCTAATATGAATAAACGTGCGGTTACCCGAGATAAAATATTGCAAAAAGGCGTAGCGCACGCCAGTCGCTTCGGGCTATTAAGTGTCACTATCGGTGTTATCGCCAAAGCCTGCGAATTATCCAGAACGGGTGTTATTTCACATTTTGCCAGCAAACAAGATATGCAAATTGCTATATTGCAATACACGGAAGCATTGTTTGTTAACAATGTACTGAAGAAGTCTTACACGCAAGATCCTTTAGCTAACTTGAAGAGCCTCAAGCTTAACTGGTTAAACTGGAGTAATCGTTTAGAATTTGGCGCCAAAGGTGGCTGTCCTTTTATTAAAGCGGCAGCCGCTTATAGTGACGTAGGGTCCAATGCGATCAATGATTTTATGCATGATCAACAGCGGCGATTGCTGCACTATCTAGCTGATTTAGCAGAGAGATGTAAAGACAGCGGTGCATTCAACGGACAGGTAGATTCTGAGTTATTTGCCTATGAGTACTACTCTTTGTATATCGGGCACAGTATGCAAAGAGACTTAATAGCAAAGGAAATTAGCGACAAACGCTTTTTTGATATTATCGATGCCTTAGTCGAACGACATCGTTAGTGGTGTGTTTCTGGCCTTTTCTTCAGGGTTAAGAACAAACCTTATTTAGTCTTGAGGCAGTGTTTAATTTTTGATTTATAAGTTAGTCTTCACAAACTGAAATATAACAGAGAATCAAATGCGGCGAATAATCTATGGCTTATTGTTTATATTTTTAGGGGGAATACTCCCCGTGAGTGCCGCTCAAATTTATCAATATGTGAATGATAAAGGGCGCAAAATTTATGTAAACAGGCTGTCACTGGTGCCTGCCAAATACAGATCGCAATTAAAAGTCAGGGCAGAAGTTATTAATGATATTTCTGCGGACCAGCAAGCTGTATACAATTTGCAAAATAAAAAATATGCCAACAGCATTACCCTTCGAAGTGAAATTTCAAAACTAAAAAAAATACAGGCGTCGATTAGCACCCAAGTTGCGATTCGCGACAATCAGGTCATTGTCCCTGTGGAAGTTACATACAAAGGTAGCGCGCAAACATTGAATTTGTTATTAGATACTGGTGCATCTATCACTGTTATTCATTCAAGTTCACTGAGAAACTTCACTAAAGAGCATTTAAAGTCATCATTGGCAAAAGTAGCTGGTGGTTCAATCATTAAAACTTGGTTATTGAATCTTAAAGGACTAACTTTCGGCCCGTACAATTACAGTACTAAGCAAGTAATGGTGATAGATTTATCCGGGAAGTCTAAGTTTGACGGTTTGCTGGGTATGGATGTTTTGGCCCGCACGGATTATAAAATTGATTTTGCTAAGCAGCGTATATTATGGGATACGAGCGCTATGTCTAAATTAGAACAGCGCTTAGATATTATGCAGCTAGAGTTGGAGCAATTGGATTAATCACTAGGAGCCTGTCCGAGAACAGACTGATCTACTGCGACCAAGGCTATTTGGCCAAATTTAACGCTCATTTTCGTTAAATAACGCGCTATTCGTCTCAAATGATCAATAAATTTGACTCAAATAGCCTTGCTCTCGCTACGATCGCAGTTCTCGGACAGCCTCCTAGCCGGGCTTGAATTGCTCGGTGATCCAGGCAGTAAATAGCTGCATGCTTGGATTGTTAGATTGTTTATGAGGCATCACTAAATAATAATTAAAGGCTGAACGCATCTCTTGCTGTGTTATCTTTTGTAAATTTCCCGCTTCGATTTCCCCTGTTACTATTTTATCCCAGCCCAATGTTATGCCCTGCTTGTAACAAGCGGCGCTAATGCACATGTTGACCTGACTAAACCAGCGCTGGCGGATTTCTTTCGGTATTACTAGCTCAAAGTTTTCAAACCACTGCGCCCAGCTAATGCCTCCAGGTCGATCTTCTAAGCCCGCTTTGTAATGCAGTAGTGGATGTTTGTGCAAGAGCTGGATGATGCTGACATTTTTATTCGCAGCTAATAGGTCAGGGTGACAGACTGGGTAGATAGTTTCGTCAGCCAAATGCACTGCTTTTAACGCGTAATAATCGCCACTGCCAAAATGAATATGTGCATCAATCTGCCTAGCATTAAAATCCACTAATTGATCACTTAATACTATGTCTAATTCTAGCTGCGGGTGGCTAGCATAAAAACTGTCGAGTCGTTTAGTTAACCATGAGAGTCCCAAGGATGGGATAATGGCAATACAGAGCTTTTCTCGTGTACTAGAAAATTGACAAAGTTCCATTCCCTGATGAATATTCTTCATGCCAATGTTTATATGAGTGAGTAGTGTTTCTCCCGCTTGAGACAGAGTCACACCTTTAGCTTGGCGGGTGAATAACACTACCAATAAACGCTTTTCCAGTGCTTTTATTCTATGACTCACCGCACTCGGTGTAATGTGCAATATGTCAGCGGCACGGGTGAAATTTCCCTCTTGGGCGGCAATGGCAAAAGTTTGAAGGGCATTCAGCGGTAGGTTATTTAACATAGGTGTGAGTTTATTTCATGACAGTTTGAAATATTATCGCTACCTCTGAATATAGTTGCAAGTACAATGTACTAGATTCATTCAGACAGCTACTAACATATATATATTAGGTTCAAGGGAAACAAATGTCTAAATACAGTGCAAAAATCGTTTGGGAAAAAGCAGCGACAGAAAGCTTTGTCGATAATCAATACTCACGTGCGCACCGTTGGTGTTTTGATGGGGGGTTAACGGTTGCTGCTTCGTCTTCACCACAAGTGGTACCGCTGCCCTTCAGTGTAGAGGAAAATGTAGATCCTGAAGAGGCCTTTATCGCCTCGCTTTCAAGTTGCCATATGTTGTTTTTACTGTCTATTGCCGCCAAGAGAGGTTACGTCATTGAGCGCTATGTTGATGATGCCGATGGGCTTATGGAAGTGGACAGCAGTGGCAAAGTGAGTATGACGCAAGTGACGCTGAAAGTGGCGATTGATTTCTCAGGGACGAAGCAACCGACTTTTGCTCAGCTTGAAAAAATGCATCATCTCGCGCACCAGCAGTGCTTTATTGCCAATTCAGTCAAAACGCTAGTGACGACTCAAATAGTGCTAACGGCGGTAAGCTAAAGGGTTGCTAGCAATGCCGTCGATCCATGTATCCATTACCTGCAGGTCGTCATCTAGCAAGGTTAAATTTGCCTGGCAGCCAGGGGCTATCTTACCCACTTTGTCAGCAATATTTAGAAATTGCGCGGGATATAAAGACGCCATGCGCAGTGCTTCACTAAGTTCAAGCCCTAACAGTTTGACACAATTGCGTACCGCCGATGCCATGTCTAAATCTGACCCTGCCAGCGTTCCTTCTTTTGTGGTCACTTTGCCATTGTCTCGGTAGATGCTGCGCCCGACTAAATCAAAGGTTGAGCCTGTAGCACCGACCGTGTGTACAGCATCAGTGACTAAGATGACCTTGCCTGCGGGTTTCGCCTTGATGGCTATTTTAAGGCTGGCTGGATGCACGTGAAAGCCATCGACGATAATGCCACACCAGCTGTGTGGATCTTCTAATGCTGCACCGACCACGCCAGGTTCTCGACTCGTCAGAGGCGACATTGCATTGTATAAATGGGTGAAGCCGCTAGCGCCATCAAGCAATGCTTGTTTGATTATTTCGTAGCTGGCATTGCTATGTCCAACAGCGACGGTGACGCCTTGTTGTGAAAGTTGTTTAATGAATCCTGCTGGGACTACCTCTGGTGCTAAAGTGACGATAGATCTGCCTATCTGGGCGAGTGCCTGTAACATAGCGAGAGACTGCTGATCCGGGGAGTGTAGCTTCGTTTCGCAGTGAACCCCTTTGCGCAGCTTATTCAGGTAGGGTCCTTCCATGTGCAAACCTAAAAAGCCTGGAGTTTGAGCAATCAGCGCCTGTTGGGAGGCTTCTATAGCCAGTTGCATAGTCGCTAGATCATCACTGATCAATGTCGGTAAAAAGCCTGTGGTGCCATAAGCCCTATGTGCTTTACCAATGGCTGCAATTGACTCTAATGTCGGGCTGTTGTTAAACAACACTCCGCCACCGCCGTTAACTTGCGTGTCGATAAATCCCGGGGTTAATAAATGTCCATTTAAATCAATTTGTTGATCTTGATTATCGATATCTCGATCGGCTATCACCGCTAATATTTTGCCAGCAGAGATAACTAAACTGTGTTCTGTCAGTATTTTTTCTGAGGTGAATATTTTACAGTTGGTTAAAACATAGCGCATAGTTAGTTCCTATTGGCGAAATTTCTGGCCATGATAATAGCGCCGTCTAAGGCGTCACCTTGGGTGGGTACGATAAGCTCTGAAAATTTATCGCTCACTAACGGACTGATGAAATTGGCGTAGCCGCCCATTAATGAAATACGTTTCGCGCCCATTTTTTTGAGTCTTTGCAACACTATCGCCACATCTTGCAAACTGTCGTTAACCAGCTGTAAAGCCATTGGATCGCTGCGTCGATAGTAATCTATTATCAGCGGTACTAACTTTCCAAAATCTCTAGGCTTGGCGCTATCGGCCCAGTGTAAGAGTTGCGCTGGCGAATTGTTGTGTTGGAGCATAAATGCTTGGCTCAGTGGGCTGCTATCAGTGAGGCCTTCAAAAGCCGCTAGGGCTGCACGGACAAAATCAAGGCCTAATCTTGCGCCACTACCGTGATCTGAAATGGTTAAGCCCCAGCCACCTAATACCTGAAAATGATTATCGCTGTTGAGCATGGCACAGGAGCCGGTACCAAGAATTAATATCGCGCCGTTTTTACCTCGGTGGGCACCCAGACAGGCTATGACGGCATCGTTGTCGATGCAAATGCCGGCGAAGGGGTGAGAGAAATCTGTGATAGAACGATTCAATGGTTCGGAGACAGCGCCGGCCAAACCAAAGCCCGCGTAAGTGCTTTTTAAAATGCTGGGTTCAAGTCCCGCCATTTTTAGCGCCTGGTCAGTGGCTTTTAAAATCGATGCAAACACGGTTTTCGCCCCTAATCTTACATTGGCGCTCCCCG
>JABSRB010000069.1 GCA_013215375.1 Oceanospirillaceae bacterium
CGTTTATACAATATCAGCGGTAGACATCGATGATAAAATGCCTAGTTGGTCAAATTATGGTGAGCCACCAGTCGATTTCAGTGCACCGGGGGTAGCGATTTTTTCTACCTGGAAGAATGGCGGTACTAATACTATATCCGGAACTTCTATGGCCGCCCCCCATGCCTGTGCCGCAATCATGCTCTCAGGTGGGATACCGGCGAGTGATGGTCAAGCGCAAAACGACCCGGATGGTAATCCTGATCTCATCATTTATATTGATTAAAATGCCAAAGTTTCGTGATTATTTATGAGTGATGTTTTGCGCGATAGACGCAATACCGCTTCAAATTGAACCTGAAAAAGTCAGATAACAAGTCTCTGTTTTTAGGCAACGCAGTCCATATCACTGTGATGGCGATCATAAATCTTAGAAATATCAGTAGGGTAGGAGAAATGATTGATTTGAGAAAATCAATTTCTCTGGCTCTATTGATTGAAAATCTAGGCTTACCCTACTCTCCTTAAAAAATTCAACATATTCAGCGATAAATTGGGCTAGCGATCGAGCGGATAATGGTAAGTGATTTGTCTGTCATATGATTTCCTTGTGTGTCATCATATGAATAAATTGTATATTAAATATGCATCAAGTCATCGGTTTCGAATACTTAAGAATCACTCAAGTATGCAATAAGATTAACTAAAAAATAGTTTATTCAACCGTTATACATTATCCCTTCCATGGAAATTAAAATGAAACTGTCTAGACAACTCATTTACTTAGTTATAGCAATAACAGTAGGTTTCGTCGCCTTGGGGCTATATGGGCTTCACTCTTTAAAAAATAATTTGATAGAAGGTAGGAAACACGAAATACAAACGGTGTTGTCGTTAGCAAAATCTCACGCGAAGATTTATATAGATCAACATAACCAGGGACTTCTAACGCGCGAGCAAGCAGAAGAGAAAGTAATAGAGGTGCTTTCAGGTTATTCATTTGGCTCATCTTACATTTGGTCAAACGACAATAATGCGATATCAAGAGTACATATCCGTCCCGAAAAGCTCAATAAATTCCAAAAATCCTACAAGGTACAAATGGCAGCTCTACAAGGTAAAGAGTTTATCTTTACCGTGAAGAATAACAAAAAGCCAGGAACAGATAAGCGGGTTATCAAAGTAAATGGCGTGACTAAACTCCCTGGCTGGAATTGGGCACTCGGCTTTGGTGTATACATGGATGATATCAACGAAACTTACTGGGAATTTGCCCTTAATCTACTGTTGATTTCACTGGGTATTATTGTCGTGGTTATCAGCCTAACAATTCTGATGTTTAAGCGAATTATCAACCTTCTCGGAGGAGAACCTAGCTATGCTGTGGAAATCACCAATAAAATAGCACAAGGTGATTTATCGGTAGATATCCAAGGTGATTTTAGTCAACACAGCTTATTAGGTTCTATCTCTGTTATGCAGAGGTCTTTGAGAAAAATGGTTGAAAGTATTCATGCTGGATCCTCTCAATTGACGGTTTCTACCGAGGCGTTGAATCACCAGATTAGTAATATTATCAATGCCTCAAAAGGCTCATCTGACGCCTCAATTCAAACAGCTGCAGCCATTGTAGAAATGTCAGCTTGCATTAAAGGGATTTCGCAAAGTACCGGCAAAACGGAACGTAACTCTGAAAACTCCTTTGAAATGTGTAAAGAAGGGGTATTCCTGGTCGAGCAATCTGGTGAGATTATCAATCAGATATCCACGCAGATCACCGGTTCTATTGCTGATTTTCAAACCTTACAAGAGCGAACTCACCAAATTGGTAGCATTGTAGGGGTTATCAAAGATATAGCAGAACAAACAAACTTGCTGGCATTAAATGCTGCCATTGAAGCTGCTCGTGCCGGAGATCAAGGCAGAGGTTTTGCCGTGGTTGCCGACGAGGTTAGAACGCTAGCTTCTCGTACCGCCATAGCGACGACCGAAATAACGGAGACCATTAAAGTTATTCAAAGTGATACCGACGTCGTATCCAAAGCCCTAGGATCTATACTGCCCAAAGTAGAAGAGAGTGTAGAGAGCTCTACTAAAGTCATGAAAATGCTCAGTGAAGTGCAAGGCAGCTCTACAGATACGCTGGAGATGATAAGAGAAGTGGCCAGTGCTACCTCTGAGCAAGAACAAGCCTCAGACGAGTTGACAGAGCACGTCCAAAACATCTCAAGCATGGTTCAAGATACCGTCAAATCTATCGGTCAATGTAAAGAGACTGTGACTGACTTAGATGAACTAGCAAAAGAGCTACATACCTCAGTGGGTTACTTCTCGCTGAAATAACCTTTTTTGGGAGCGAGGTATTGTCTTTTGACTATGAGGAAAAAGGCAAGGCCTGCCCCTGCTAACCGTTTTAAACATATTACTGACTAGTAATAAAAAAGCGTTACAAATATATAAGTCCATTTTTAGTCTATATTTATTTTAACGATTAGTGCTGCTAACTGAATAATAAAATATAAGGATGTTTTATGGCCTCTATTGGACTGCCATTCGCCTGCAAAATAAACCCCGCGAAATGGGCATGTAGTTGTGGTGTCTCTCTGCTGCTTAGCAGTACCTTGCTACACGCAGCTCCCCTTGTATTATTCTATAACGCCCAACAACAGCCCAAAGCTTGGATAGATGAAAAACATCAACCCAATGGATTCGCCTACGAAACCGCTGCGACTATTTTAAAGACAGCGCAGATCGAATTTACAGCTAAAGCAGTCCCTTTTAAGCGTGGCATAGAAATGACTAAATCATGTGCCGGAATAATGGCGGGTGTCTTTAAAACCGAGCAACGAGAGATGTTCTTAAACTACTCCCAAGCTATAGTGGCGGATAAAGCAGTGGTTGTTAGTCGTCTTGAAGACAACTTTATATATAAAAAATTAGAAGACCTCTTGAACCACAAGATTTCCTATTTACGTGGTGCTTCCTTTAGCAATGCTTTTGTTAAGATAGAGCCTAAACTTGATAAAGAAACTCAGCAGAGCCCTGCGACGATGTTACGTTTGCTGGCTTTTAAAAGAGTGGATTTAGTCATATTAAACCCAGGATTTGCCACCGTAGAATTTGCTGCCAAAGCCGCTGGAATTAATCTAAATAAGTTAAGAGTCTCCAATATTCCTTTAGCCAAAATTGATAACTACTTAGTCTATTGTAAAGATTTTCCTAAAACATATGAGCCGCTTTTTAAACGCATTAACATAGCCATTAAAATGCTAAAAAAAGACGGTAGTTTTGATGAGATCATGCAGAGATATTAGCTATAAGCTTTCGTGAGACGGGGGGATTAACAATCAATGGGTGATCCTATTGGTTCAGTGAGTGATAGAGCGTCGAGCTAAAGTTTTGTAGCGGCCATCCTCATGGAGCTAGTCATAGGTAATTAGCTATCTCGCAAAAGGCAATATCTGTGATGTCGGTTTGAATGTCGTGTGATCCTGACCTAAAATTAATCACAGGACATATGCAACTCAAAGGGGAAGTTATGAGAAGTTATTTATTAAATTTTTGTTCGGCTCTCTTGTTACTAATAGTCGCCACTAATAGCTTTGCGCAAACCCTAAAATTAAATACCGGTAACCAGTACCCGCCTTTTTCAGATCAAGAGATACTCAATGGCGGGATAGCGACCCAAATTGTTAAAAAGGTCTTTACGCAGCTTGGGTATGATACACAAATAGACTTTCTTCCCTGGAAACGTGGTTATAAAAGGGCGAAGGAAAACGTATATTTAGGCACGTTTCCCTGGGTGAAAAATGAGAAACGTGCCAAAGATTTTAATTTCAGTAGGCCTATCATTACTACCCAAGCTTTATATTTTGTCAGAAAAGATTCGGCAATTAATGCCTTTAATCAACAGAGCCTACAGGGGAAAATACTTTGCAGGCCTATAGGGTGGAATATTTCGCCACATTCTCAGCCGCTAATAGATAAAAAAATAATCGAAGTATTCCGCGCCCCTAATCTTGAAAATTGTTTTAAAATGCTGGCTTTGGATAGGGTACAAATTATAAGAAGCAATGTACATACTGGCTGGTTCACCATCAAAAAACTGTTTGCATTAACGGATGAATTTCGAACATTATCAGAGACTGAAATTGAAACTTATCAGCTGCATTTGCTAATTTCCAAGAGCAACCCCGATAGTGAACAATGGATAGCACGATTTAACAAGACGTTAGATAAACTAGAACAAGAGGGATTTGTTCAAGAAGTGGTAAAAATGCATCTAGCTAATGGTTATGCAGATTAAGTGCTTTGTACTGGTTACTGCTAGTTTGGTTATACGCTAAAAAAGACATGAGATAGGATTTTCTTATCACAGGCTGCATCCAAAACATCATCTCCATTGGCGCGGTGGCGAATAAATCTGAGAGATATCTTAAGAGTAGGGGCAAAGATTGCTTTGGATAAAAAATCAATTTACGCTGAGCAGAATACTGACTCATTGATTTTAATATTGGGTTGTTAAGTTGAAAGGAGGCAAAAGACAAAATGCTGTTATGGGGGCTATTAATCAATATATTCTGCTGTACTGCTCAAATACTTGGGGATTTCTATATTCCATCGTTTAAGAGCAGCAGTGCTTAGAACTAAGTGTCCCTTGCTTAACCACTTGATATTGAGTTTGCCAGATTTTTTTTCATCAATAATATCAATTACCTGCTTTGCAGCTTGGACGCCCATTGAAAAACCGTCTATGACATAACCGCCAATGGACTTGTCTTTACCCACAGTCCCTCTCCAAAAACTAAACATGGGGATTGCTGATTGTTGGTATATCCAGCTTATCGCAGTATCAGTGTTGATATATTGGTTGTGTTTATCTCTAAGTGCATTCAACCCACCCAAAAATATAACCTGCTTATCTGTTTGTGCTTGCTGGACTTTAGCCTGTAAACTTTCGTAACTATTGGAGAGAAATATTTCGACATTTAAGCCGAGTATCTTTTTTTTGTTACTCCCTGAAAAGAAAAAATCAGAATCTCTGTAAATTCTTGATGTGTTGGAATCATCAAAAAGAACTAATACCTCTTTCCAGTCAGGGTTGATTCCCCTAACAAACATTAAACTTCGTTTTAGCAGGGGGCGCTCCAAAATTCCTGTCATATTAGCGACCACTTTTCTGTTGAAATAATCCCTTGGATTACCGTTGATCCCTAAAAATACAAAGGGAATTTTTCTGTTTAATACCGCCCCTCCCACAAGGGTCAACGCATTATCATCGCCAAGCATGATAATGTCAGGATGCAATTCATCTATCTTGGCTATTGCAGCATTTGCGCTGATTATAAATTCCGCTTTGGGGATACGTTTAGTGTCCATTTCAAAAAAAGTAATAGCAGCTCGGTTGCCAAGTGTTTGGCTAATCCCCGCTCGATAGCCAGCATCCCAATAAAACTCCTTGTGATAGCTTTCAATAACAAGGACTTTTGTCTCACTGCTTTGTACTGGAATCGATAGACTTAGCAACATTAAAACACAGAGCATCTTTGGAACCATTCTATAAAATAGCATTGCAAATCACCTCTAATAGACATGTCTCATGTTTGTAAACCTGTAAATAAGTATGAAAATAGCTGCAACAATTGCATGGCACCTACAACAGCAGTGAATTGATCGGGGTTGCTAAAGAGGCTGTAACCCTTTTTAGCTGCACTTGTGGCTAATATATAGCCGTTTATAGATCACCCTTTGAATGCACAGGTACGTTGAATTTTTTACGAAATATATCAGCATACTAAAGCCAGATTCTATATTGACTACAATACTTAGTATTAGTATTAGTATAGATGAAACTAGAGTAATCGGTCGTTTCGAAAAACATTATCACAACTGATTATTTATCTCCTGAGGATGAGGTCAATGGGTGAGAGAGAATCGACAATTTCAGAGAAATGTTGAGAGTCAGATCGTGCCTTTTGCCAGTTGGAAGAAGTACCAATCAAAAGGTAAGGCCAGCCCCGTTCACTTGTTGCAACACTCTGCTTTTGGGCTAGTACAGATGTTGCACTTTAATCCAAGCCTCACACCATGATAATTCAACGTTAATCAATGTCCGCTTTCTGTCCAGACTGAGTGAAAACTACCGAGGGAAACTTTGATTTTTATAGAACTTTATCAATTTTTCATTTAATAAAATCAATAGCTTAGTGAATACGTAAACTCTTTAGAACGGCGAGTTTTTGATCTGATCGGAGTTTTCACATAGCCTGTGTCGGCTCCAGTCATTAGCAGGAAAATAGTGTAGAGAGTCTACTGTAAGCTCTTGTTTATCTAAATACGGTCTTACAGATAGGAAAACTTACAGGTCTTACATCTTAAGAAATTAGCTGCTTAGCGTAAAGTTGCTACCAATATTTGAGTTTCTAATTCCTATCAGAAACCAGGTGTTTGATTTCTAAGACATTGAAATTGGGATCCTCAACAAAAAATGTTTCTTGTTGATAGCTAGTGCCTTCAAATCGTATATATGGCTCATCTAGAAAGCCGTTGCTAGCCGCTACATTAGCTTTGACTTGTTGGTAGTCAGCGATAGATAAGTGAACTCCAAAATGAGGAACGCACACTTCTCCCATAGCCACCTTATGTCGGTTTCGCTCATCACCTTTAGACAATTTTGGTTCAGATGCATGAAGTGTTAGTTCATTCCCCCAGAAATTGATGTCTTGCCATTTACCTTCTTCTGCCATATCTAGTTCACAGCCAAGTACATCTTTATACCAATTAACTGTCTTGGTTAAATCTCCAGCTTCTATTGCTAAATGAAATCTATTACTGCTCATTTTCGATCCTTTTTTTGTTGAATTTCATTCATATTGTATGTAATTGTTAGAACAATTAATCACTATTATTTGCCAGTAAAGTTAATTTTATTAGCAGAAAATTCTAATAAATTGTGGTTTATAATGCTATAAATGCCAAATATTTAAGATTAAAATTATTCATATTGACTTGAGTTATTTTAATTCTGTTTTTAATTATTCAGTCAAAGTAGTGGTTCCGTTCCGAACTAGCTAGAACTGGCAAGTTAAGGTTTCCGACCCGGTCCATACCTACACTCAAACGACTGAATTCGATTTTCCCTAGAATATTTACTGGCGATGTACGAGGTGGTTTAAAGCCATATACAGACATTTCACTGCTGCTGTTTAATTCAATGATAAAGGGAAGGATTTCCTGTCAGTTTCATATCAGAGCACATTCGAAGGTTCGACAGAAAAACAAGACGATCAAAAAATACACAAATAATTTGACCTCAATGAGTGCCTTCTATATAGTGCCCGCAGCTAGAAAGAAAGTCTCTTGTTTGAAGTCTCCATTACGTAAGTTCACGTCCTGTAGTTTCCAAGTGTTACAAAATTTCAGTCTGCTTCATCATACATATGCCTTAACAGGCACACTTATATATTTTAAAATACAGGATAATATTATGTCTAATACAACAACTGGTACGGTTAAATGGTTCAACGAATCTAAAGGTTTTGGTTTCATCGAGCAAGAGTCTGGAGCTGATGTTTTTGCTCACTTCAGCGCTATCGCTGGTGACGGCTTCAAAACTTTAGCTGAAGGTCAGCGCGTTGAGTTTGTTGTCACTCAAGGGCAGAAAGGCCCACAAGCTGAAAACATCGTAGCTATCTAATAGACTGCTACCGCCCGGTTAATACCTGGGCATAAAAAATACTAGGGGTAATCACTCGTAGTCACTTAAAGGGCCTACTTTAACAAGTAAGCCCTTTTTTAGTTTTAGGCCGAGCAGAATATGGGATCAATGGGGTCAGAGTAAATTGATAATCCCACATGAGTGATTTATGATCAGTGTCATGATCGATACCAAAAAGGTTTATGTCTTATGGCTCGCTTACCAAGGCTAAATTTAGCAGACATTCCACAGCATGTAATTCAACGCGGTAATAACCGCCAAGTGTGCTTTATTGAAGAGCAAGATTATAAAGTCTATCTAGTTAAACTTTTAGAATACAGCGAGAAATATAAAGTAGCCGTTCATGCCTTTGTATTAATGACAAACCATGTTCATATACTAGCGACACCCTCAACAGCCTCCGGTATTAGTCAAGTGATGCAGTCTCTTGGTCGTTACTATGTGCGCTATATTAATGTGAAATACAAGCGTAGTGGTACATTATGGGAAGGCCGCTTCAAATCGACGCTTGTACAGTCTGATCTGTATTTTCTCAGTGTTATGCGTTATATAGAATTAAATCCTGTGCGTGCACAAATGGCGACGTTGGTTGCTGAGTATCCTTGGTCTAGCTTTCAGCATAATGGCCTTGGAAAGAAAATAGAATTAATCACCAGCCATCCGATATATATAGCTTTAGCGTCACAAAAAATAGAGCGGCTGCAGGCCTATATTCAATTGTTCGATCAACAACTAAGTAAACATACAATTCAAGAAATTAGAGATGCGACTAACAAGTCTTGGGTTCTAGGCGACGCCGCCTTTAAGCGGCAAATAGAAGAACAAATTGATAGACGCTGCAGTCCGTATCAGCGTGGTGGCGACCATAAATCTGAGAAATACCAGGAGAGTATGGGCACAAGGTTACTTGAGTAAAAATCAATTTACTCTGACCCTATTGATTCTGATTTTTGATTTCAAATTTTAAATAACCAAATACCGGCAATGAACCAGCTTTATTCCTATTCTGCTAAATCTCACTTCCTATATTATATTAACATTAAGGACTTTTCGTTTACCTTTTGGGGAAACACTATGAGGAAAGTATTTGTTATTCGGCATTTGCTGCCACTGCTATTTCTTTCGCTATCTACTGACACCCTCTATAGTGCAGAACTAAATTTTGTGACTCCGAATTCAGCCCCGTTCCAATACAAAACAGAGCAAGGAATGCGCGGGCCATTCATCAGCATCATCCAGAAAATTTGTGATGAAATGAAAATTTCATGCAGTATTGATTATGTCGAGAGCTGGAATAGAGCTAAACATATGGTGAGAATGGGCAGCATCTTTAAGCAGAAAAAAGTCAATGGTGTTTCAACACTGGCTTGGAGTGAAGAGCGCACTAGTTGGCTTTATTTTTCGCCTGCTATCATTCAATCTGGCTATGGCTTTTTTATAAGAACTAATGATGTGCGCCAGCCAAGCTCTATCTCAGGTTTGCAAGGGTATACAATTTCTGTTCATGGCCCGTCAAAAAGCGCTCGTAATCTTGAACTCATCAAAAAAGAAAGCGTAGATTTAGCTATCGACATGAGTTTTGACCAGGAAGCGGGGTTAAAAAAGCTATCTCGGGGTAGAGTAGATGCTGTTTATCTAAATAAGGATATTGGTAAGTTCCTCATTAAATCTTTAGGGCTTGGCAACGTTAGATACGCTTTTGATCATCAAAGGGTAAATTATTTCATTGCCTTCTCGAAGGTTTCTACAGACAAAAAAATTGTAGATCAGTTTAATGCGGCATACTTAAAACTATATAAAAACGGTATTATTCAAGCATTAATTGGCGATGACTTTAGCTTGGCAGAATTAGATTAAGCCAGCAGCTTACTGTTCCCTCAATACATCCACAAATTATCAATAGAGGGTAGGGTGACAATGGCCGACAATTTTTACTGAGACGCATCATCACCACTGGATAGCTTCAGCCCCTTGTTGTGCCGAGAAAACCAGCAACTTGCCAATATTAATATCAGCCATTAACAAATCAACATCGCCAGGTAACTGGTAACTGGTAATTAACAATTAATGGAGACTGTGGGTTGATGGTCAGGCCCACCCAAGTATTCCTGCCGCTCTTCTTCGCAGCATACATCGCATAATCCGCCCGTTTTATTTTGGTATGCCAGTCGATCAATGAATTGATAGACGCTGCAGTCCGTATCAGCGTGGTGGCGACCATAAATCTGAGAAATACCAGGAGAGAATGGGTACAAGGTTACATGAGTAAAAATCAATTTACTCTGACCCTATTGATTTAACAGGTTGTTGATACAGATCAACTGTGTTTTCTGTTGCCTGCTCTATAATTATTTTACTGGATTAACAAAATGACTGCACAGCATCGTCATGCTTTATGCATACAATTTTTTTAGTATTATCTTTAAATATTATTAACGTTTAGCCTAAGGAGGTTAGTATGAAAAAGATCTTATATATAGTGGGTATCGATGGGAGTGAATGGTCCGCTCGAGCTGCTCAAAGAGCTGTCACTATCGCTAAAGATACTGGAGCGAGTGTTAAATTTGTGACAGTGATGACTTTTCAACCCAGTTATCAATCAGGAATGATGACATATGGTTATTCTATGCCAGAGTTCGATATCAAAGAACAAGAGAGGCAAACTCTAGAAAACGATGTAACACCATTAATAAAAAAATATAGCGATGAAGTGGAATTAAGTAGCGAACTGATCTGGGGAGATCCCGTTGAAGTACTGCTTGAGCAAGCGAAAAGTCATCATGCCAATATGCTATTCATGGGCCGCAGAGGTAGATCGAGATTAACGGATTTACTGTTGGGCAGTACTGCTAACAAAGTTGCTCACTGTGCGGGGATTCCCATAGTATTGGTACCTTGAGACCTCTATATTGATGAGTATAAAAAGTCTGCATGAAACGGGGTTCAAAACGGGGTCAGGTCCAAAATGGATTCAGGTCTTGCCTTTTGCCTTTGGTTTATAAAGGAGTAGTCTTAGTGGATGAGTAGGCCGCTAAGAATCGAATTTAATGGTGCGTTATACCATATTACTTCAAGGGGTAACGCGCGATCGAATATCTATTTAATAGATGCAGACCGATACGCCTTTTTGAATATCTTGGATAAAGTTTGCCAGCAGTTTAATTGGACTGTACATGCATATTGCTTGATGACAAACCACTATCACCTGCTCGTCGAGACTCCTGACGGTAATCTTTGTAAAGGTATGCGCCAGCTAAATGGTGTCTACACGCAAAAGTTTAACCACCTACATAATCGTGTTGGCCATATCTATCAAGGTCGCTACAAAGCCATCATAGTGCAACGTGAGACGTATTTATTAGAGCTGGCTCGTTATATTGTTTTAAACCCAGTGCGAGCCCGAATGGTACGAAGTGCCGATCAATGGCCTTGGAGTAGTTATAGAAGCTGTGCCGCAATAGATGAGATTCAGCAACAGTATCATTGGTTATTATCTTGTTTTGGGGATAATGAAACTGACGCATGTAGTAATTACCGTGACTTCGTCGCTGGTGGATTAAATCAGCCATCACCCTTTGAGGACTTAAAAAATCAGATTTTTTTGGGTAATGAAGCTTTTGTAGAAAATCTCCGATATAAAATAGATACAGGGCAAGATTTATCGGAAATACCGATGGCTCAGATGCGAAAAGCTCCACAGGCATTGGAATATTATGATCAAAATTGTAATTGCAGGGATGACGCGATACTTGCTGCGTATAAAAGCGGTGGCTATAGCCTAAAGCAGGTAGGCGATTTCTATGGGCTTCATTATTCGCGTGTTAGTCGGATTATTAAGATGAAGGGGGCAAAAGGCAAGACCTGACTCTATTCATTTGACCCTATTCATTGTGACCCCATTCATTCCTGCTTTTTTAATTGGTGGTATTTATGCGCAGTGCTTTAAGATGATACTGTGCAGCTGATCTTTTAAATGTAAGCGCTGTTTCTTTTGTGTCTCAGTATAAGCATCACTCGGGGTTTCAACTCCCTCTTCGATACGATGTACTTCGTGATCAACTTCATGGTACTTTTTGAATAGTTTGGCGAAGTGACGATCACTCATTTTTAAATTGTGAATGGCCTCACGGTGCTCTGGAAATTCATGTACTAAATCGTGTTTTACTAAACTCATTAAAATTGCCCTCATATTATTAACTAATCATCGATTACTACTTTACGCTTATTCGCAGTAAGCTTATTGACATGTATCAAACATCACAGCTAATAATAGGGGCCACAACACTCGATGATAAAGCATACCTAGATAATCAGGCGGCGCTGATAACTGCTTTGATTTGAACTCTGTAATTCATTTATTGCTAAAGCCCCGTTAACTCCTCTATGTATTCCCGTTTGATTTGTTCAATTATCCCCCTCTCTAGTCATGTTTACTAACACTTGGTTTATTTTAGACACTAACTGTCGATGTTTCACATTCAAGTAATGATAGAGAGAAGCGCCTTTAAGTCCTGACGGAACAGAAACTATTTTTTGAAAATCATAGGACTTTAATGACAGCAGCCCGCCAACAGCGGTAGCAACAACAATGTCAACTCGCCCATCATCGAGAGGCGGGGTCTTGTCTTTTGACTGTGGGGCAAAAGGCAAGACCAGACCCCCCTTCAAGACCCCCCTTCACTTGACCCCCGGTCATGAGTATGCCACTACACCCCGGTCATGAGTATGACCCCGGTCATGCAAGGGAATCCTTATTGCTGCTTGACCGGAAACTTCTAATGGGTGACCCGTTTACTATGGGAGCCTCTGATTCAGGTTAAAGATTAAATTCGATGCGTGATTTTTTGTACCATGACTGTATTTTAAGCAGTTTTTTTCTTCGTAAATAGAAGACTGGAAATGAGCTCAGCAAGATAAAAAATACACTGGCTACCCATTGCCAAGCATCTACTTGTTTGTTTTTTTGATATTCAATGTGATACAGAATTGATTTTAAATATTCGGAACTAAAAATTATCTTCTTCCCTGACTTATCAATAAAAAAATAACCTTTTACACTTTCTAAAGGTCTGTTTCTGTTTTTCTTGCAAGTATATGATGTATATGAGTTATTACAGATTATAAGAGCTCGAGTGTTTTTGAAAAAGTATATTACATTACTGTTTTTGATTTTTTTAATTGACGCTTTAGTAAGCTTTCTTTCGCCCGGCTCTTTTCTTCTGATCATTAGTTGTAGTTTTCTTTCTTTTTTCTTTTCTATAAAGAAATGTATGTCCTCTTTGAGCTGGCTACTCATTAATACATAGTAAGACCTGTCAGGATCATCAAAAAAGTGACTATGTAGGCCATAAATGTTATTCATCGCAACTCTGCCTACAGTAATGTCAGGATTATTAATATCATTTAATTGCTGTATTGGCTTATGGGCATGTTTTTGATAAATATCACTTACTATATTTTGATGAGGGCTGATTTGATAAGTTAAATATCTCCAGCCAGAAGCGGCTCCGAACGCAAGTGCAATAGTGCTTATTACCCCTACTAGCCCGCAAAAGACCCTAAGTGGATTATATTTTAGAAACGACAGTTTAAATCCCGCATTTTTTTCAGCCAGTATGTCAAACTCGTCAGCTTTAAGTAATACATACGGAGTAGTCACGCTGTAGCCAATGGTAGAGGCAACAGCACCGTTGTAGTTTTTATGTTCTACAATAGTATAAGGGGTATTTGTTTCGCAAATAGTTATATTAACTCTGCGCCCTTTCATATGAGAAAGCTGTTTATGCCAATGAGGAGGGATAAAGACCATGAGTTGATCAATCACTATATACCGATCACTCTTTATTATAGGAGTATCAAACTGAACTTTTAGTTTATACACAGCGTCACATTGGCTTTGCGTTATATTTGTTGCTAGTTTATGTATTAGTTTTCCTAAAGTAACAATGCCCATAAAAATGCATACACAACTGACTATTTGATATGCTAAGTAAGCTATAGAACGCAAATCAGTCATAGAGCCGGGCCCTTCCTCAGCGAGCAATAAATAAACAGCCGCAGGAGAAAATAAAAGGATACTCAGGAAAAGCATGAAGATTATCGTTGTATATTTTAGATTGAAATGTCGCTCTAT
This sequence comes from Oceanospirillaceae bacterium, assembly GCA_013215375.1. Taxonomy (GTDB): domain Bacteria; phylum Pseudomonadota; class Gammaproteobacteria; order Pseudomonadales; family Balneatricaceae; genus Rs1. The sequence continues at coordinate 13,830 of JABSRB010000069.1, forward strand.
CGGTAATAGATAATCCAATTCTTTATCTGTAGGAGCGCGTTTGCTAGCGCGATGAATTATGCTTTTTTTATTCTCTAAAAGAGGTGAAACGTGCTCCACATTTTGCTCCGATAATTTTGTGATTTTATCAATAGTTGATATTTACTCCGTAGGTGTTTTATCGATGTTCTATAAACTGGAGACGCTATCAACGTAGTAAAATAAGGCAGTCTATCATTCGTATCGTTAGTCGCAATAAATAATGTAGCAATTTGAATTTATAGGATTTTCCCTGTGTTTTGAAGTGTGTCTGACTCCATTAATTATAAGTTGCAATAGCAGGGATGAAGCGATATTTACTGCGTATCAAAGTAGAGATTATAAAGAGGATTAGCGCCGAAGCAATAAAATATGGGACTGGCTTTTAAGGGTATACAATTTCTGTACATGGCCCGTCAAAAAGCGCTCGTAATCTTGAACTCATCAAAAAAGAAAGCGTAGATTTAGCTATCGACATGAGTTTTGACCAGGAAGTGAAGGAGGCGGAGTCAGGCCTTGCCTTTTGCCTTTGATTAATGAATGTCGCTAATAATTCATCTTTCAGTTACACACAAACCTGACCCCGTTTACTTTTTTGGGAGAAGACAATTTCGTAGAAGATCTTCTTTATAAGATAGATACAAGGCAGGACTTATCGGAAATACCAATGGCTCAGAAGCAACCAACTCCGCAGACATTGGAGTATTACGATCACAATGGCAATAGCAGGGATGGTGCGATATTTACTGCGTATCAAAGTGGCGGTTATAGCCTAAAGGAAATCGGCGGTTTTTATGGACTTCATTATTCGCGAGTAAGTCGGATTGTTAAGCGTGAGGGGGCAAAAGGCAAGACCTGACCCCGGTCACATGACCCCCTTCACTTGACCCCCTTCACTTTTTGGTCTTTTTGCTTTGGGGTAAAAGGTAAAACCTGCCCCGTTCATTTCATATTTATCGATTCGAAATCACTGGTGCGATTTTTGACATTGTCTATGACTATATTAGGCAATTGTAAAAACGTGGCTCTTTTAAAGTGTTTGTTTGTAGCAAATATAATAAAAGGAATACCTGTATGTCGATAAATCCAAGTAATCGCGGTGTTATTTACCAAGGAGACGGTAAAGTAGCTGTTGAAACGATAGCCTTTCCAGAATTGGCGATCGGTAATCGTAAATGCCAGCACGGGGTGATTCTAAGAGTACTGACAACGAATATCTGCGGATCGGATCAGCACATGGTACGTGGTAGAACAACCGCTGAGCCCGGCTTAGTGCTAGGCCATGAAATTACCGGGCAAATTATTGAATGTGGCAGCGATGTCGAGTTTTTAAAAGCTGGAGATATAGTGTCGGTACCTTTTAACATTGCCTGCGGGCGCTGCCGTAACTGTAAAGAAGGGCTGACAGGTATCTGTCTTAACGTAAATCCAGCACGCCCAGGCGCAGCCTATGGTTACGTTGACATGGGTGGTTGGGTCGGAGGCCAAGCGGAATACGTGATGATTCCCTACGCCGACTTCAACTTATTGAAATTCCCTAACTCAGATCAGGCTATGGAAAAGATTCGAGACTTAACCTTGTTATCTGATATTTTTCCAACTGGCTTTCACGGCTGTGTCACAGCAGGTGTAGGCCCTGGATCAACCGTCTATATTGCCGGCGCCGGTCCTGTTGGTTTAGCGGCAGCGGCTTCTGCACATCTATTGGGTGCCGCCTGTGTGATAGTCGGCGACATGATAGAAGATCGCCTAGCACAGGCGAGAAGTTTTGGTTGCGAGACGATAGATCTACGAGAAGAGGGCGCTATGGAAGACAAGATAGAAGCCATTATAGGTGAGCGCGAAGTGGACGCTTTTGTTGACTGCGTCGGCTTTGAAGCGCACGGTTGTGGCTGTAATCACGGCACTGAGGCGCCTGCAACAGTACTTAACTCGGCCATGCAAATTACCCGCGCTGGTGGCAGTATTGGCATACCAGGTTTATATGTCACTGAAGATCCAGGAGCGGTCGATGCTGCAGCTAAAGTGGGAGCTTTGAGTATGCGATTCGGTTTGGCATGGGCCAAATCGCATTCGTTGCACACCGGCCAATGCCCGGTAATGCGCTATCATCGCTCGTTAATGCAGGCAATTTTGTTTGATAAAATAGATATTGCCAAGGCGGTCAACGTACAGATGATCTCCCTAGATCAAGCGCCTCAGGGCTATGCAGACTTCGATGGCGGTGCAGCTAAAAAATACGTTATCGATCCCCATTCGCTAGTCGCCTAAACGACAGACGAGAGAAGTTGGGCAGG
>JABSRB010000007.1:0-39168 GCA_013215375.1 Oceanospirillaceae bacterium
GCTTTTCTTTGTGGTTTTGACCAAGCCACTCAACAAGATTTTGAACATCGACGCCAATGGATGTTAGACCGTCTGGCCGAAATAGATGCTGTTTTCTGTATCGATATTTGTGCTTATGCCATTATGTCGAATCACTATCATCTTGTTTTATTTATCAATAAGAAACAGGTAGATAACTTAACAGATATGGAAGTGATAGAACGTTGGCGAACGATCTATACAGGCCCTGATATTATTCAGCGTTTTATGAATGGTGAAAAACTTTCTAAAGAGCATCACGAACTCATATCCGAAATTGTTGAGAAATGGCGTGAACGCTTAGAGTGGTTATTACTATGTTAATAGGTGATTTATAGTGAGATATACCAGTCTTGTTCATATACCCTACGGAGCCACTAAGCCCTTGTATTGCCCCGGAGCTATTCGCTAAATCAAGCTTTGTTGAATCCAGTATGAGTCTTTATTTTTCTATTCATGGTTTTGAATGCCTGAAATTAGCACTTGTAGAGGCGTTGAGTACGAGTCTTTATTACTCGCCCACAACCTCGCCAATTTATGCTGGCAGTCAGAGCGCCTAACACAATGGCGCTACAGGCAATATAAATACCGGCAGTTGCAGTGATGTCGGTGAACACAATGAGCAGCATAGTGCTGATTAACGGTGTGGCGTAAGAGAGCACGCCGAGCAATTGGATGTTGCCCTTTTTAATGCCAAAGTCCCAGGCGAAGAAGGCTAGGCCTAGAGGTCCTAAGCCCAATCCTAAGACGGCTAACCACTGGCTATTTTGCTGGGGCAGATAAGTGCTCTCAAAGGCAAAATGACAGATCCAGCCCAATACGGCGCAAACACCACAGAACAAACCTACGGCATCAGTCGGTACTTTGGCCACCAATCGTGAGCTCACCGAATAACTTGCCCATATAATGGAGCAGGCCGCCGCATAGAGGTAGCCCGTTAAATAGTCCCCATTAAAATTACTTTGTGCACCGCCTAACAAAATCCAGCAGCCGAACAGAGAGATCAAAGCTCCGAGAATATGCTTGAAATAGAGTTTCTGGTTAGGTAGCAGCGCTGAAAAAAGAACGATTAGCAGCGGCCATAAATAGGCAATCAGACTGACTTCTAATACCGGTGCATGGGCGAGTGCCAAAAAGTAACTGGCATGGTAGAAAAATAGACCACCGCAGCCAATTATCCAGGCGAGCATAGGCTGCTTTGCCAAAGCACGTATAGATTGACCATAGACCATCCACTTAAAACACATGAACACAAAGGCGATGCTAAAACACAGCGCCAACAACTGAAACGGCGGAAAGTCGCCAGCCAGTTTAGATAGTAGTGCCAAAACACCCCAAAGGAAGATGGCAATACAGCCAATAGCCGTCGCTGATGAAATTGTTTTGTGCATATTTCTCTCTCTCTTTTAAGCAGGCTGGATTATCAGCATTAGTATAGAGAGTGCAGTACCGCTAATCTTTGCTGCTACGGTGTAATTATTTGCTTAAACGGCGAACATTTGAGGGGCAATGCGAGAAATGTTTTTGGAACCTGTCACTAAAGGCACTGAGGTTTGAATAGCCGCAGCGCTCTGATACCTGTTGGATACTCAAGGTACTGTTACTTAAAAGTTGCCATGCGGCCTGCATTTTTAGCTCAAGCAGATATTGGGAGGGAGCTATTGCATAATACTGATTGAACAATTGGCGTAAATGGCGAGGACTAAGCCCTGCGTGACTGGCGGCATCAGCCAGTGCTGTTTTTGTAAAAAAAGAATTTTCTAGGTAGCGCCTGGCTGTTTCGACACGTTTATCGTATAGCGGGTATTGACTGTGTTTATCATCGAGTAATTGTACCAGTAATAATAACATTTGACGCTGCAGCAACGGGTTAGGTTGTGTCTGTGGCGAACTTAGCTGGCCTTGTAGGAAATCAATATAACGACGAATATTGTCATCTAAGGTAATGAATACCGGTAGCTTAGAAAAAGCCGGCGCGAGCTGCACGGGAATGTCAGCAACAATAAACTGGTTGTCTCCGCACCCCTCAAAAGCGTGATTTTCATTGGCGCATATAATCGCGGCTTGTTGAGTATTCACTTGCCCAGAGGAAGTGCCAATTTCAAGGGCTAAACTTCCGGTCACCGGCAGCACCAACTGGTGAAAATCGTGTTGGTGAGTATTGGTAAGGGGCTGGTAGCTTTTAAGGCAGAGCTTTGCATCAGTCATGGCGGTAATTAATCAGAGATATATATTTTGCTAAGATTAAAAAATATAAGCGTCATTGTCTAGGAGCCTGTCGGACTAAACACTAATCTACTGCGAAAAACCAGATTATGGCCATTTTTGCTGTTCTCTCTCGTTAAATAGCTAGCTATTAGCCTCAAGAGAACAGAAAACCTGTCTCCAATCTGCTCTTCTCGCTACGATCGGTCAAGCCCGGCAGACGCCTAGTGATTGTAAATTTTTTGCATTGATTTATAATGCGCCCTTTTTATAAATGCTCCGGATTTACGATCCGGCTCGCCGAGGAAGTGTTATGTCGACTATTGTCGTTTGTGCAATGTATAAATTTGTCCGTCTCGAAAACTTTGAAACCTTACGTGAGCCTCTACACACCGCTATGGTGGCTAATGAAGTACGAGGAACTCTGCTGTTAGCGAATGAAGGTATTAACGGCACCGTTGCCGGTACGCGTGCCGGTGTTGATGCGCTGTTGGCTTGGTTAGAAAAGGATGAGCGTTTACAGGGCATTGTCACCAAAGAATCGTTTGACCAGAGTAATCCCTTTTATCGTACTAAAGTTAAACTTAAAAAAGAAATTGTCACTATGGGTGTTGAGGGCATTGATCCCAACCATGTCGTAGGCTCTTATGTTAAACCTAAAGATTGGAATGCCCTGATCTCAGACCCTGATGTGGTCTTGGTAGATACCCGTAACGATTATGAAGTTAAAGTTGGCACTTTTACTGGAGCATTAGATCCTAAAACCACCAATTTTAGAGAGTTCCCTCAGTATGTGAAAGATAATTTAGACCCGGTGAAACACAAGAAGGTTGCCATGTACTGCACGGGTGGTATTCGCTGTGAAAAATCGACTGCCTACTTAAAAGAGCAAGGTTTTGAAGAGGTATATCACTTAGAGGGTGGTATTCTCAAATATTTAGAGGAGGTCCCACAGCAAGAATCAATGTGGGAGGGCGAGTGTTTTGTGTTTGATAATCGGGTGACGGTTGATCACAATCTAGAAAAGGGAAAATACGATCAGTGCCATGCCTGTCGCTTGCCTTTAACCGTTGAACAGATGCAGCATGAAAAATATGCCAAAGGTGTTAGTTGCGAATTTTGTTTTGATAATCAAACTTCTGAGCAACGTGAGCGTTTCGCCCAGCGCGAGAAGCAAATGCAGCTAGCTGAAAGTCGCGGCGATGTGCATTTAGGGGGAGATGCTGTGGAAACTATCAATCGACGTCGAGAGCAAAAGCTGAAGTTGCGCGAGGCGCAGCGCACGCAAAAGGGTTAACGTTATTTCAAGTTAGTCTGCTAACATTCTTTAGCAGACTAACAAATAGTTGGTTACGCCTTATTTACAGGTAACTTTGTTACCGATGATTTTAAGCGCTGGGGTGCCTCTAATAAGCGTATCTCTGGCGAAAAGCTGTTCGCAGTTTGGACAGTGCAGCTGATCCTGAGTAAAATCTTTAACAATTCTCTCTTTAAAGCACTTTATCAAACTCCCTTTACCGCCTTTTCGATATTTAAATAGCGGTGCCTTGCAGCGAGTACAGCTAATGTCGACCGTTTTTGTAGGGCCTTTTTTATTGGGTTTTGCCATTCACTAAAGTGTCCACATTTAAATGATGTCGCATAGTACTAACTTTCCCTGAAAATTGTCAGTTCGAACATCATATAAAGCTGATTAGTATTTGATTGCGCGGTGGTATTTTTGCATGATATAGACTTAGCTTCCTATCGTGAATGGGCACTATCGAGTCTGTGAAAAAATAATGTGCTAGCAAAATCGGATGAATATTAAGGGGAAGTAATGGGGCAGTTGGATACCATACAGCTTATTTTAGTGGGGCTGGTATTTATTTGGAGCGGTTTTGTCCGCTCCGGATTAGGCTTTGGAGGCACAGTTTTAGCGCTGCCATTTTTGTTATTAATACACAATGATCCACTGTTGTTTATGCCGTTGATGGCGATACAGTTACTGATTTTTTCATCGTGGATGGCCATCACTAATTATCGAAAATTAAATCGCCATAGCAGTACTGGTGAAAAGGTATCCACCGTTGATTGGCGGTACCTTAAGTATGCTATGGCTATTATGATTGTGCCGAAGATTGTAGGTGTATTTGGTTTATTAACTATGCCACCTAAGATTATGACAACTATCATTTTTGTGGTTGTGTTTGTCTATGCTGTTGGCTACGTATTAAACCGACCATTTCAATCTAATAACAAATATTTAGACTGTGTCTTTTTAATCTTAGGCGGTTATGTCAGCGGCACTTCTTTAATCGGAGCGCCTTTAATAGTGGCGGTATTTGCCAGTCATGTCAGTAAAGAGAAGTTGCGCGATACGCTTTTTGTACTCTGGTTTATCTTGGTATTAATTAAAGTACTAGGATTGGGATTAGCGGGTATCGATTTTAATTGGAGTGAGCACTTATGGCTGTTACCTTTAGTCACTATAGGACATTTTTTAGGACTGCAATTTCATAAAAAAATAGTAGATGCCAGTACCCCGATTTTTTATCGTATGGTTGGTTCAGTATTATTGTTGATTAGTATTTTGGGGCTGTATAAAGCTTGGTTTGCCTAATTTAAAGAGGATGAGTTTTGCAGGAAAATAGAGAGAGAAAACCGCGTCATTTTATCTTTGGCTACGGCAGTTTAATCAATAGTATCTCGCGCAGTGTTACCGGTGAGACGGGCATTGCAGTGGCGGTTAAAATCAGTGGCTTTGTGCGCCATTGGTCGCGTATTTCAACTGATTTTGGCATGAGTTCAGTGGTAGTGCTCCCCGATGAAAATGGCGCTTGCAACGGGGTGTTGGTGGAAGTCGATGAAGCAGAATTTGCCAGCTTTGATCTACGTGAGAGGGGCTATCAAAGAGTACAGGTAGATAGCACTAAGCTCAGTTTTTACCAAGCGGGCTTTGCATTGACCAATGATACTCAAGAGTCTGTTGTATGGTTATATCAGGCCCGGAAAATTAATAACCCCTGTGAAGAATTCCCCGTGGTGTTTAGCTATCTTGATGTCATATTAGCGGGCTGTTTGGAGTATTCAGAGCAGTTTTGTGAAGATTTTGTACAGCTTACCCAAGGTTGGCAACACGCGATGCTTAACGATCGTCAAGTACCGCGTTATCCAAGGGTGCAAAGTAGTTTGGACGTTGAGAAACTAAATCCATACATCGCATTAAAGGCCCCTATATCTAACGCCGAAATTATCAGGCCTTATTTGTAGCGAGAATCACCCGCATAATTTTTCGTTAGACGTAGAAGGAGTGTCGAATTGATTTATTTGAAAAACGCCAATCTTTATGATCCCGCATCCGTGGGAATGAAAAATATATTGGTGGCCGCTGGAAAAATTATTACTATCGACTCAAAACCGATCAGTTTTAGTAAACGCTTGGCAGTGCAAGAAATCGATCTCAAGGGAAGTGTGGTGGTACCGGGGTTTATAGATGCCCACGCGCATGTCACAGGCGGTGGTGGGGAAGCTGGTTTTTCCACACAAGTGCCGCCCGTAGGATTGACAGAGTTTACTGCAGCTGGTGTAACAACGGTGGTAGGCCTACTGGGCACCGATGATACTACGCGCAGTATCGAGAATTTAGTGGCAAGGACCTACGCTTTACGCGAGGAGGGTATCAGTGCTTTTTGCTGGACAGGAGGTTATCACTATCCGCTGACGACGCTTATGGGCAGTGCTAAGCAAGACATTGTCTTTCTCGATCCTGTGATTGGCATAGGGGAGTTTGCGATTAGTGATCATCGCTCTAGCCAGCCTAGTTTTGAAGAGGTAATTCGCCTGGCGAGTGAGGCGCATGTGGCGGGGTTAATGACTAAAAAGGCCGGGGTGATGCATTTTCATCTGGGCGATGGTGATCGTAAGCTAGCACTGATAGAGCGCGCCTTAGCTGAAACAGAAATCCCTGCACGGACTTTTCATCCCACACATGTAAATCGTAATAAAGCCTTGTTTAACAGTGCTTGTGAGCTGATAAAAAAAGGTTGCTACATCGATATCACCGCTTTTCCAGAGGGGATGTCTGAAGGGGGATGGGAAGCTGCGCAGGCGGTGGGTATTGCCATTGAAAAACAACTGCCGCTGCAGCGAATCACCATCAGTTCTGACGGTGGTGGCTGCCTGCCTGATTTTGACGAATGTGGCAATTTAACACACATGGATTTTGGCAGGGCAGAAACATTACTGGAAACAATAGTGGCGGCACAAAAACAAGCGGTGAGTCTGGAGCAAATCCTGCCGATGTTGACCCGTAATGTAGCGCAGCTGTTACGCTTTGCAACTAAAGGACAATTAAAAGTAGGTTTTGATGCCGATTTAGTGGTTTTAGATAGCGAAATGAACATTACTGACGTGATGGCGCTGGGGAAGTGGCATAAGCGATCGGGAGAGATCTGTATAAAGGGCACGTTTGAGTAACCGTCACAGATTCGATAAAGCTGGTGGCGGGTATTTACCGTTATATTTAAGGTTCAGCAATTAGCTAAAACGGGTAAATAGCCGTGTTAATCCTAGAGGCTATGTTAAAATACACTTTTTATGTGTAGCTAAGCTTACCTTAAGCTAAGTGTTTTCCTGAAAGGGAAGTTTGCAGTACTGCTTTTAGCTTTGAATATTGGCCCTACACAGGCATCACCATAAATATAACGATTGGAATTTGAATGACAAATAACACTATCATCATCGGTATTTCAGGCGCTTCAGCCTCTGGTAAAACCCTGCTAGCAAAGACATTAATTGAGCGTGTAAGTGCCTCTGGGAATGATGATATCGGCTTAATCTGTGAAGATTCTTACTATCACAGTCAAGATCACCTCTCGATGGAAGAGCGTGTTCTGGTTAATTATGATAGCCCTAAGTCCAAAGAATTTGATCTGTTGTGCGATCACCTAGAAGCACTTATTGCCGGTGAAACGGTACAGATTCCGCAGTACGATTTTGTGAATCACACCCGCTTTACTGAGTATACCGAGCAGGCACCGAAGAAAGTGATTATTATCGAGGGGATACTGCTATTCACCCATAGAAGATTACGTAAGTTGTTCGACGCGAAAATCTATGTGGATACCGCCCTCGATTTTTGTTTTATCAGACGTTTAAAGCGTGATGTTGGTGAGCGTGGTCGCACTATGGACTCGGTTATAAATCAGTATGAAGATACTGTACGTCCCTCGTTTTATAAGTTTATAGAACCGAGCAAAAAACACGCTGACGTGATTATTCCCGGTGGCGGAGAAAACCAAGTAGCGATTGATGTATTGTCGACTTACGTCAATAAAATTCTCGATTAATCGCCCTACTATGCTCGTCAGGTGACGGGCATAGATTTAATTCAAATAACCTCCCCCCTTTTTTCTAAAATCGCTGTTACTTTGCTTAACCAGATTTGCAGCAATAACAGGAAGTTGTTGTATGCTGATAGGGTAAAATTATTTACGCTTTTATCAGCGGTATCGACATATTCAAGGAGGAAGCAGTCGGGTGAATATCAAAAAAACCAATAGTGCTGCCAAGCTGCAAAAGTTTGAAAAATTAGCGGCTAAATTTCGTAGCAATACCCAGAAGCAGCAATATAAAAGTGCCATTATACATGCCAGAAATGCGCTTAAAATCATGCCTAATCATCTTATGGTACGTTCTGATCTCGCGTTCTGTCTACTGCGCGATAAACAGTATCAGGCGGCCTATAATCAATACAAAATAATCTTTCACGCGGGTGAAGATGCTTGGTCTAATGCGGGAAAAACCTGGTTAGATGGCCTGGCTGAAGTGTGCGGTTGGTTAGGTAAAGAGCAAGAGTTACAACGCATTGGCTGTTTGTCCCTAAAGCGGGCCGATCAAGAAGTGTTAGAGCAAGCCGCCGCGATTGTTCACCAGCCCCAAAAACGGCTTAATTTTAATCCAGCACAACCGAAACGCAATATAATTTCTTTTTCGCTATTTGGCGACCAGCCTAAGTATTGCGAGAGCGCAGTGTTGAACGTGCAAGTGGCAACAGAGCTTTTCCCCAACTGGCGCTGCCGATTTTATCTGGCTGAAGATGTACCAACCCAGGTCGCTTCCAGGTTGGTGAAATTGGGTGCACAAGTTATTCATCTCAATACTAAAGAGTCTAAAATACATCCTTTGATGTGGCGCTTTTTAGTGGTCGATGATGAAAATGTTGATTTTTATCTTATTCGTGATGCAGATTCCCTGCTTTCTGAAAAAGAGCAAGCGGCGGTTGAGAGCTGGCTGGATTCTGAATATCACTTTCATCATATGCGTGATTATTTTACCCATACAGAGCTGCTATTGGCCGGTATGTGGGCGGGTGTCAGGGGCGCTTTGCCGAAAATAGGCTTGTTAATGGAGCAGTTTTGCAGTGCTCATCAACAATCTAAACACTTTATAGACCAGCATTTTTTGCGAATGCAGCTGTGGCCTATGATTCGAAATAGCTTGTTATGTCACGACGAAATATTTAAGTTCCATCGAGCTCAAGCTTTTCCCAAATCAAAACCATCGCGTTGGCAGAATTTTTCATTTCACATCGGTAGTAATTGCAGTTATCAAGAGCTCTCTTTAAATTGCGCTAAAGAAGCTGGTCAATGGCAACAGTGGCATATTGTGGATAGCGATAAAGAGGAAGTCTGCTGTTATCAAACTCAAGTGGGCACCAAGAGTTTATTGCTTAATTTACCTTTCCTCTATGTCGATAATATAAACAGGGGAAAGTGGAGTATCGTATTAAACTGAATTAATTTAAACAACCGTTTTAATATAAGGTTATGATCTATAGCTTATCTTGAAGGATAATTCCTGCTAAATGTAATTATTTTTAATTTTTATTCAGCTTTCGTCTAGCTGATATCAATTAACATAGTCTTTTCCAATATTTTAAAGGTAGGCATTTCGTTGATCAAAGTAGCAGTTGTAGGATACGGACTCTCGGCAAAGGTTTTTCATCTCCCATTTATCGCTCACTCAGTTGAGTTTACACTGATAGCTATTAGCTCTAGTCAAATTGGGCAAGTACAAAGCCAATTCCCCGATATTGATGTTTACGATGATGCAGTACAAATGATTCAGCAATGTGATGCTGATTTAATCATTATTACCTCGCCCAATCACACCCACTTTTCACTCGCTAAACTGGCATTAAATGCCGGCAAGCACTTGCTGTTGGAAAAACCGATGACTGCCACTTGCGGGGAGGCGCTTGAATTAGCGGATCTAGCGGTACAAAAATCATTGGTACTGTCTGTCTATCATAATAGGCGTTGGGATGGTGATTTCTTAACCTTACAGCAGTTAATTAAAGCGGGTGAGCTTGGGGAAATTAAAGTGTTTAATTCAAACTTTGATCGCTTTAGGCCCCAGGTAAGAGACAGATGGCGTGAACAGCCAGGTGCTGGTACCGGTATATTATATGATTTGGGATCGCACTTAATTGATCAGGCACTGTGTTTGTTTGGTGCTCCTGAATCGATGACAGCTAATTGTACAAAGTTACGTGAAAATGCCACGACGGTAGATTACTTTCAACTGCAATTACACTACGCGCGCTTAGAAGTAGTTTTGCAATCTAGTCCCTTTGCAGCAGCGCCTAATATTCGCTTTCAGCTACAAGGCACAAAGGGCAGTTATATCAAATACGGCTTAGATCCGCAGGAAGATCAGTTGCGCGAGGGTGTGTTACCTAGTGCGCCAGCCTTTGGAATTGAGCCGCCGGCTAATTACGGGGTTAAGTATTTAGCCAATGAAAGTGGTGAGTCTTTGTCTGTTACCAAGATAGAGACTATTAAAGGTAGCTACACTGAGTATTATGCGCAGTTAGAGATGGCAATAAACTCTGGCTTAAATGCTCCTGTAAATGCCTATGAGGGCGCTAAGGTGATTAAGTTAATAGAGCTTGCCCAATTAAGCCATGCAACAGGTGAACGTGTAGCGGTGGATTTTTCTGAATTTGATTAAGATAACCATGTTTTAAAATAGCGCTGCTGAAGTTGCTGCGCTTTATAGATCCTGTCGCCACCATTTAGTGTCTGCTAGTGGTTGGCCGATAGTGACTACTTGACCAAATTTAGGTAATAAAATATCAATATTGGAGGCACCTGCTAGCTTGCTAAGGCGTGTCATCGGTTGTTGCCAAGGGTGGAATGCCAGATTAAAAGTCCCGTTGTGAATCGGCATCAAGCTGCGACCATCTAAGTCTATAAATGCTTGTAGGCTTTCGTGGGGTTGCATATGTACTAATGGCCATTGCTGGTCGTAGGCACCGTTTTCTATCAGGCATATATCAAAGGGGCCAAGCTTCGCTCCAATTTCTTTAAAACCTGCAAAGTAGCCTGAGTCACCACTGAAAAACACAGATTGTTGTTTAAACTGAATGACCCAAGATCCCCATAATGTACTGCAATTATCATCGGGACCGCGTCCCGAATAGTGATGCGCTGGGGTGAAGTGCAATGCCACTGCACCTATATCTTGGTGCTGCCACCAGTCAAAAGTGCTGACTTTTTCAGCTTTTACTCCCCAGTTTATTAAATCCCCATCGACGCCAAGGGGGACATAAAAATGTTTTGTTTTATCGATAAGCGCTTTAATACTGCGTTTATCTAAATGGTCATAGTGATTGTGCGAGATAATGACGCCTTCGATCTCAGGCAATTGCTCAATGTTTATGGGCGGCGCATGAAAACGCTTAGGACCGATAAAGCGAAAAGGTGAGGCACGCTTGGAAAAAACGGGATCGATTAGCCAATAACCACTGCCCATTTTTAACAACATGCTGGAATGACCTAAGCGTATTAAATGGATGTTTTGTGCATCCAGTAGTGCCAGCGCTGCTTTATCAATACCCTCAACAGGTAGCGCAACTTTTGGTTTTGAATTTAGGTTTCGCTCGAATAATAAACGTTTGAAGTAATTGATAGACGCCCATTTACCTTTGCGCGCATGTTGCTGTAGATTTTGAAACTTACCATTATGGTAATGACTAGAGCTTTCTGAGCGCGTGTTATCGGTAAGTTGTTTTGCGTTTAACCATTTAAAAATCATATAAACCTGAGGTAAATAGCTTAAGGATAGTGAAAATTGACTCTGTGAATGAGACTTTGCAAGCAATTAAAAGTTTCAAATCAATAGCTTTGATCTCATATTCCTTTTTGTTATATTAATGTTCTTTTATATTACTTTATTTTATGCCCGACTCTTTTTATAATAGCATTTAAGTTGTCTGATTTTTGAACTGCTATTGGGCTCGCATCGCTAAGCATGGACCAGTCATTACCCACAGCATGTTATTCACTGCTGAATCCAGGGTATTAGTGCGTTAGAAACACTTCACAACTACCCATTTTCTATTTCCTCATCTACTTTGTAGATATTTGATACCGCCATCTGTTCCAGATGGCGGTTTTTTTTGTTATATTTTTTGCTCTTAACAACAAGATAATCAAGGAGAGATTAGGTGAATGCAGCAATTTTTGATATGGATGGTTTGCTGTTAGATTCAGAAACTATCTGTTTAAATACTTTTATTGAAGCCTGTAAAGAGGTGGGTTATGACGCAGATATAGCAGTATATTTGCAGGGCATTGGCTGTAATCAAGAGAGATCCAAACAAATTTTAATTGAGGGCCACCCAGCAGATTTTCCCTACACAGAGATAAAGAAAATTTGGCATCAGCTTTACGTTGCAGAGGCCTACGATAAACCGGTGCCATTAATGCCCGGGGTGATATCGTTACTCGAAAAGCTCACTAGGGCAAATATTGTGTTGGCAGTCGCCACTTCCACCTCCTATGAACTCGCTTTGAAAAAGTTAGAAAATGCTAATATTTTGCATTATTTTGGCGTGGTAGTCGGTGGCGATCAAGTTGAACAGAGCAAACCTTTTCCTGAAATCTATTTAAAAGCAGTAGGTTTGCTTAACTGTCCTGTCAGCCAAAGTATCGCTTTTGAAGATTCAGTGAATGGCGTGCGCGCAGCACTAGATGCGGGTATTGAAGTGGTGCAAGTACCTAATTTAATCGCCCCCAGTGCAGAGGTGATTAGTTGGGGGCATCAAATAGTTGATTCTTTAGCGCAAGCCGAGATAGGTTTTTTATCTTGAAACTGCAAGTTTAGTCAATCATTTTATAAACTCATTTTTATCATTGAAGGGCGTGTGATATGCAAGATGTTTTAATTTATTCAGATAGCTTAACTTGGGGGATTATCCCAGGTACTCGTGGCAGGCTTAACTTTGAAGAAAGGTGGCCAGGGGTTTTTGAGGCGAGTCTCAAAGCATTAGGTTATCCGGTTAAAGTGCTGGAAAATTGCCTTAACGGTCGGCGCACTGTTTGGAGTGACCCTTTCAAAGAAGGGCGCGATGGTTCAGCAGGTTTTGCACAAGTATTAGAGATGCACGCGCCTCTTAAGCTGGTAATCATTATGTTAGGCACTAATGATTTTCAAGATACCCATGATCACAATGCATGGTTGTCAGCTCAGGGAATGGCGAAGCTAGTTAATATTGTACGCAGCGCTCCGATAGAGCCTGGGATGCCCATTCCAAACATCTTAATAATAGCACCGCCATTGATGCAGGCCCCCGAGGGGCCGTTAGTGCAAAAGTTTCGTGGTGGTCAGTCTAGGAGTTTAGGCTTGGCCGAGCAGCTAAAACAACTCGCAGATGCCCAGCAATGCTATTTCTTTGATGCCGCAACAGTGACAGACTCGAGTTATGTCGATGGTATTCATTTAGATAAAGCGCAACACCAAGTGTTAGGGGCTGAAATAGCTAGTGCTTTGGTAGCGTTTAATATTCTCGAAAAATAGGTACAACAACCAATAAAGACTAAGCAGTAAACATATATGAAGGAGTAAATATGAGCGAGAATAATCAAGCAATCACTAAAGGGCTTAACCACTTGGGGTTGTCTGTTAAGGATTTAAACAAAACCAGTGCTTTTTTTGTTGAGTTACTAGGCTGGCAGCAATCGGGACTTGATCTAACTTATCCACGTTGCGCCGTGAGTGACGGTGCGCTTAAGTTAACCTTATGGCAAGTACAAAATCCAGCTGAGGTCGCCGATTTTTCAAGACGTAAACATTTAGGGCTGCACCATTTAGCGCTAGAAATGAGCTCTGAACAGGCATTAGATGCGCTGTATGATCAGGCAAAAGTATATCCTGGGGTCAGTATTGAGTTTGCACCTGAATGGTTAGGTGCTGGCCCTAGAAAACATATGATGTGTACAGAGCCAGGCGGTTTGCGCATAGAGTTTATCTGGCCAGGTATATAGAGGTGATTATGAAAAGAGTAGGACATCGTTATAGTGATGCTAAAACAGGCGTCACATTAGATGTGTGGTTTCCCAGTGATGGGCAGTATATCCCCAGAAGTTGTCTAGCGTTAAAAGTAGGGTTATTAAAAGCTGAGAAAGTAGAGCTCGATTACCCTGATATCACTCAAGCACCGCACAGCACTGAAGATGCATATCTGCGTTTACACCTACTTTCTGAGTGTGCGCAATTACCTAATAGTATGAATCTGGAGGGTATCTTCGCGCTATTACCCAATATTGCCTGGACATCAGCGGGGCCGGTATTGCCAGAGCGTATTAATACATTACGTCAGTTAATCAGCGCAGAGAACCATCACTTAACGGTCACTAGTATCGATAAGTTCCCGCGCATGACCGATTATGTTATCCCGCCAGGGGTACGCATCGGGGATGCAGATAGAGTGCGCTTAGGCGCACATCTTGCACCGGGAACAACCGTCATGCATGAGGGGTTTGTTAATTTTAACGCGGGCACTTTAGGTGACTGTATGGTCGAAGGGCGTGTGACCCCAGGGGTAATAGTCGGTAAAAACTCCGATGTGGGGGCGGGATCCTCAATAATGGGAACGCTATCAGGTGGTGGGAAACAAGTGAATAGTATCGGTGAGCGCAGTTTGCTTGGCGCAAATGCGGGTATTGGTATATCGCTGGGTGATGAGTGCATTGTCGAGGCGGGTTTATACGTCACAGCAGGAACTAAGGTGCGCCTACCCGATGGGGAAGTAGTAAAAGCGCTGGCACTATCAGGCCAAAATGGCCTGCTGTTTAGACGTAACAGCCTCAGTGGTGGAGTTGAAGTGATCAGTACCAATGCTAAAGTGTGGGGAGGTATTAACCAGCACTTGCATAGCAATAACTAACTCTTATTTTCAAGGGAATGTGTAATGATAAAATGTGTTATTTTCGACTGTGATGGAACCTTGGTCGATAGTGAGTACTTGGGCAGCCAAGCACTGGCAATAAAACTGTTGGATTACAACATAACGGCAGAGGCGGTCAAGCTAACCGATGAAAATCGAGGCGCTAAATTTGTCGATGTACTCAAGCGTCTAGAGCGTGAGTATAAAGTGAAGTTTGCCGATAACTTTGTCACCGAGTATCGCACCTTTGTCCTAGAGCAATTCAAATTGCATTTACAAGCTTTTGAAGGGGTGGCTAGTGCGCTTTCCCAAATAGAGCTAACGATGTGTGTGGCCTCCAATGCCCCGACCGAACAATTGCATTTAGCGTTATCTACCACTTCGCTTAAAGAATACTTCAACGGTAATATTTACAGCGCCTATGAGGTAAATAGCTGGAAACCTGATCCTGAATTGTTTTTATATGCCGCGGATAAAATGGGTTTTAACCCGAGCGAGTGCATTGTTATTGAAGATAGCCCGGTGGGTATTAGTGCGGCAAATGCAGCGGGCATGCAATCGGTGTTGTTTGACCCTCAAGGGCTCTATTGCGCACTTCCTAGTAGTTATAAGATTGAGCATATGTCAGCGTTGGCGCCATTGCTAAATGGCTTGAGTTGAGTGATATTACTTTAGGTTTTGTCTGTATGCATGTAAATATAGTTTATCAACAGCTGTCTGTTTTTTAGATTGTTTTTTTGCTCTGTGATGGCACGCTTTACTACCAAGTGATATCGTCGATTTCTATTAAATTCATATATTTAGATGGTTTTTATTGTGCCGATAATTTGTAAATAGTGATCCGGGTCAAAAACTGCAGATTGCAATATAGAAAGAACTTTTAAATTTTAAGGCTGGCCAAATTTTAGAGAATATCACTTTCGGCTAAATGCGTCAGCGTACAATTAAGCTATATTGGGTACATATGAAAATTAGATCTCTTTCCCTAGCTCTCATACAAAACAAACGTAGAATATTTGTAATGGAGTGCTTCGATAAAATTAAGAATGAAGAGTTTTATCGACCACTTGGTGGCGGTATAGAGTTTGGAGAGTTGGGGTATATTGCACTAGAGCGTGAGTTTCAGGAAGAAATGAATGCTGGCCTAGTGAATATTGAATATGTCACTACCTTTGAAAATATTTTCACATGTGAGGGTGTTGCAGGTCATGAGATAGTTTTATTATTTAGTGCTGAATTCTCAGATAAAACTCTATATTCAATGGATGAAATTATGTGTATTGAAGGTGAGGTACCGTTTAAATCAAAATGGATTGAGGTAAAAGATTTCTTAAACAATAAGAGAATACTATACCCTGATGGTTTGTCTGAGTATCTAGAGGAATAACTATAAGATTGTGTTGTTAGCAACCTGCGGTTGCTGGAACGGCACACGCCACTCGTTCCTCGCTCTAGAAAACCACCTCAAACAATGGCGTTAACAGGAAAGATGTTGTGACTCCTACTGTAAATATTAGAGAGATTAATCAAAGCGAATATACGCTTCTTGGCGATTTAATGGTCGGTGTCTACTCCAAACTAGACGGATTTCCCAGCCCAGAAGAGCAGCCAGAGTATTACAAAAACCTGAGTGAAATAGGTAACCTCAACGAGCAGGATCATACGACAGTGCTTGTCGTTGAGAGCTCTGAAAAAGGCATTATTGGAGGCGTAGTTTATTACAATGATATGTCTATGTATGGATCTGGAGGTACGGCGACACAGGAGCTGAGTGCTTCCGGGATTCGCCTGTTATGTGTTGATCCAAAATGTACTGGAATGGGTATTGGTAAGGCCTTGACGAATGAATGTATCAGGTTAGCTAAAGCCAGTGGTAACCAACAAGTGATCTTGCATACAACGCAAGCCATGGAAGTTGCGTGGAGTCTTTACATAAAAATAGGTTTTAAGCGATCAAACGATCTGGATTTCTCCCAGAAAGGATTTCCAGTTTATGGTTTTAGACTAATGTTGAAAAAAGTAGGTTAGAGCCTTGATATAGGTTTCTTGCTGAGAATGCTGTTATGTACTAGGTAGGATAGGGCACATCGACATGAGAAGAGCTTTAGTTTATTGAATCCTTAACGTTAGAGCTATGAATGAAGGGGCCTTATGCTCTTTTTGAATCGATAATATTGCACTTGATCAGTCTTGATTGAGTGTCATTTATTAGCGGAGAAACATAACCATTAATACTCTACTTAGTACACAAAACATTTTGGACCTGGTCAATACTCATTATTCGCTAGGAAAGGTGCAGCAGTGTAGTTTAATAAGGCGCGGATTTAATGACCACTACCTAATTTTAATGGGAGACACAAAATACATTCTGCGGGTTTATCTAAATGATAAATATTATATAGAGTCATTTGAAGCGTTTCAGTTCGAGCTGAATTTGCTTGAGCATTTGCATAACGACGGTGTACCTGTGGCTAATGTTATTCGTTTGAACAGTGGAGAACTTCTCGGCTGCATGTCGACAGATTATGGTGACAGAGCCTTTGCATTATTCCCTTATGCGCTGGGTAATGAGCTTAAAAGAGGTACAATCACCATAGAGCAATGCTTTGTGCTTGGAAAAACGCTGGCAGAGCTACACTTATCTGCAAATCACTTTCATTCAAAATACCAACGCTACCACCTAGATCTAAAGTATCTAGTCGATGAGCCACTAAGATTGATTGGAGCTAAAATTAACGCAAAGGATTCTGAGTTAATTAACGATCAAGATAAAGAGCAACTGCAAAATATAGTAACGTCATTGGGGTCAATTGAAAGTCTGGTGGAAACGGTTAAAAACCTTAGCGATAATCAGGACGAATTCGGTATTATTCACGCTGATTTACATACGGGCAACGTTCACTTTCTCAATAATGATTTGGTGATATTTGACTTTGATCATTGTGCTTTTGGGTGGCGTGCGTATGACATCTCCATATCATTTTTTCTGCCTAATGCGCAGCGTGACTCAATGCTTAGGGGGTATGAATCAAAGCGTCCTTTAAGTAAGGAAGAACGAGAGTGTTTACCTGTTTTTTTCAAATTAAGGCGCTTGTGGGATATTGGTGATATGTTGGCAACAGAGAATCTCAGGGCGAAACCCGTGGTAGAAGATTGAGCTTGAACGAATTTATCATCTTTAAAATAAGGCTAAAGGTATAACGGTTCTGTTAACCTTTAGCAGCTCATTATTAGTGCGCTTAAAACTTAAAATTAGTTAGCTGATGCTGGTGGACTTCAATGAATCCAGTTGATCGGCGAACCAAATCTTACGGGTGAATCTAGGGTTTTTCGAGGACATGTCAATCTTGTAGGGATTGTCTTCTTTAGCGAGCGGTAGTTCTAAAATTTTGCCAAGTTCTTGCGCTAGCCATTTCTCAATTTTTAGGACCACAAGTTTTTTGCGTAGACGCCCTTGGACATCTCTATTGAGAATGGTCGGTAGGGTGTTCAAAGTGAGGATTTCATCGATGGCGTTATTCGCCATGCGTTCTCGCCCTTCATCGGATGCATAAAAATGTGAGACGGCGAAAATCATACGCTGTGGGCTGAGCTGTTGTAAAAACTGACAAGATTTGACCACTGTAGAGCCGGTGCGAACCATGTCGTCAAAGAGTACGATACTGCAACCTTCTAATTCTTCAAAGGTGCTTTCACTCTCTGGGTGTAAGGTGATGCGTACTTTGTGTTCCGAACAGCGCTCTTTATCGAGCAAGATGAATTTAGCTTTATCCAAGCCCATCTTTTTATACATCTCTTTTACGAAGGCTCTAGCGCCTTTATCGGGTGCACATAATACCAGTCCTTCACCGCGCGGCCCGCAGTTAATGATATTGGAGTTTAGTAAATAGTGAGCATAGATTTTGTAGGGGATTAAGTTATGAAAGTGTCCATCGAAGACGTCACTGAAAATGCGCTGAACGGAATGGGAGTGATTGTGTACTGTGATCACTTTATCGACACCAGAGAGTTTGAGCATTTGCGCGTAAAGTTTTGAGGTGAAAGGTTGACCATCAAACTTTTTGAGATCTTGCTCGGTACGTGGTGTTTCTGTTTCGCCTAAATCTTCTGTGGCACCTCGGTCTTGCGCACTAAAGAATAAATCGGGTTCCAGTAAAATGACATTTAGAGCACCGTTTTCTTTAGCGGCACGAGCGATGAAAAAATTGTGCATCGCCAGTTCTTGGCGGGTTTTAACCAAACTGCTGGTGCTGACAATAATAACCGTCTTGCCCTGTAGGCTCTTTCCTATGGCGCTAAAATCGAGTTCATCAGAGATGAATCTCGGGCAAAACTCGGTATTGGTAAAAGCTTTCATGCCGATAAGGTCGGCAATGTCCTGGTTTTGCCCCATGGCATATGCAACATCAATAGCAAATGGGTTGTCTGATGAATTGCCAACAATGACAATTTCATGTGGAGATATAGATACAGGGCTCATAAGTTAACTCTTAATCGATTTGTCATAATTCATTTTTTTCGGCAAAATTATAACACTAGTCATTGGCCATCACCTACCGCTAGTTGGGTTAACAATTAAAGAAGTGATCGTTATAAAATAGTGAGTAAAATAGCTGCGATTATACCGTCTGTGACGATAAAATTTAGGTGATCAAATTAAAGTGAACAGGTATGATGTGTTTTTTACTTGCCGATCTAAGGTTATACATGGATATTAGCTATACATTAAGGAACTTGATAGGCAGTGCGATCTGCACACTATTAATCGCGCCAGCCCTCACGGTGGCGGCACCAAGCTTTGCAGGGCCTGAATCAGTGGCTAAATTTCATCCGCTTTGCCTGTCGATTTTAAGGGATTGGCAGCTCGATGGTGGGGCATTAGATATGCAGGAATGTGCCTATCAGCAGCGCAGTAATGAAGTGATTAAAACAGCTGAGGGTGTTTATTATGCAAAGCGGGCCAATGGCGATAGCGGTTTTTTGGCCTATAAGCCGATAGGCTCGCTAGATAACGCTATGGATTTGGTATTAGTCTACGATAAAGAACTTGCCAACCCTCTTACCTCTATCTATTTTTTAGGGCGCATTCCCGGCGCTGCATTGACCCGCGATTTTTTAACTACTATAGAAGATGGTGGCGATCGTTGTCTGGGCGGCGTCAATGCGGCAAGATTAATTTCAGCCTCAAAGCTTGAGGTAGACGTGAATGCAACGGTCGATCAAATTCTTACTTTTTTGGAAGATTCGCCAAGCAGTAATACTGCCGATATTTCCCTTAAGCCTGACAATTATCAAGCCTATGCCTGTGCCGGTATCATCACCAAAACTTATGACTTGATATCCAGTGAAATGCAGTATTCTCGGGTCGCTTTTACCCGGGATGAATCACGTAAACAAATCGCAGCGAATTCTCGATGTTTTGACAATGTCGTCGTGCAAGAACTCACTCCTCCGAGAGTGCTAGATATAGAGCAATATAAAGATTTTCTACAAATCTACCATCAACAATGCGGGAGCTAAGTTAACTATCAATGCGTTTTTTACATACCTCCGATTGGCACATTGGTCGGGCTTTTCACAATGTGTCACTACTGCAAGACCAAGCTCATATTCTGCAACAAATAATAGCGATCGCTAAAGAGCAAAAGGTCGATGCTATTTTAGTGGCAGGTGATATTTACGATCGATCAGTACCGCCTGCAACCGCGGTGGAACTATTAGATAAGGTCGTTGATGAGATCGTTAATACTCTCAACATTGCGTTGATTCTCATCCCAGGCAATCACGACAGTGCACAGCGTTTAGGTTTTGCCTCGCGTCAATTGCAGCGCAGCGGTTTGTATATCCTTGGTGACCTCGCCTCCATCACCACGCCTATTGTGTTACAAGACGACAGTGGAGAGGTGGCTTTTTGGGGCATCCCCTATTCAGATCCTGCCAGCGTGCGCAGTGTTTTTTGTCTTGAAATCAACCAGCAGCAAGATACACCCAATGTCAGCAGTCACGATGCCGCGATACAGCTGTTGTGCCAAAAGATCACCGCGAATTTCACTAAGGGCCAGCGTAACGTAGTGCTCAGTCATTGTTTTATTGATGGCAGCAGTGAGTCTGAATCGGAGAGACCGCTGTCTATTGGTGGTGCCGATAGAGTCAATTGGCAGCACTTTGAGCTGTTTGACTATGTGGCATTAGGGCACTTGCACGGTCGACAATTTAAAGGCAAAGATTGCATTAGGTATTGTGGCTCGCCCCTTAAATACTCTTTTTCTGAAGAGAAACATATTAAATCGGTAGTGATTGTCGATCTTGATAAAGACGGGGTGTGTGAAATAGAACAGTTAGTGTTAACGCCGTTGCGTAATATGCGCAGCATAATCGGCCAGCTGGATGAAATTTTAAGTGCGGCAATCAATGATCCTAACAAAGATGACTATCTGTTGGTTAAATTAACCGACTCTCACGCTATTCTCGATGTGATGGGCAAGTTGCGGGAGTTTTATCCCAATATATTGCACCTAGAGCGCCCAGGGTTGATGGCGGCTAAGAGCAGTCAGAGCAAGCAGCCAAAGAAAAATAATACCAGTGAGAGTGTGATGTTCAGTGATTTCTTTACCCAAGTGATGGATAGAGCGCTTAGTGAGGACGAGTCGGCATTAGTCAATAAAGTGATTTTGGACTTACTAGATAAAGACCAAGATCAAGATTCGGGAGAGCGCGGTTGAAGCCTATTACGTTAGAAATCACCGCCTTTGGTCCTTTTGCCGGGACTGAATTTATCGATTTTAGATTACTTGGCTCCCAGCCACTGTTTTTGATTAACGGTGTCACAGGGGCGGGTAAGACCACGGTGTTAGATGCTATTTGTTTTGCCTTATACGGTAAGACCACGGGGGATGAGCGCGATGCGACCCAGATGCGTTGTGATAATGCCGCCAGTGATGTGCTCAGTGCAGTAGAAATGCATTTCTCCATTGGCAGTGCCCATTATAAAATTCGACGTGTTCCCGAACAGTGGCGGCCCAAGGCAAAAGGTGACGGCTTTACCAAACAAAGCGGTGAAGCTCAATTGTGGCAAGTAGATGAAAACGGCACGCAATTACGTATTGTTGTCTCGCAAAAAGTCACTGAAGCGACGCGTGAAATAGAACAATTGACGGGGTTGAATGTCGAGCAATTTCGACAGGTTATGGTGTTGCCTCAAGGTCAGTTTCGCAAACTGTTGATGGCTGACTCTAAAGATAGAGAGGCTATCTTCAGCAAATTATTTTCGACCCATATTTACAAACGCATTGAAAACCAGCTTAAGGATCAAGCGCTGCTGCTCAAGCGGGAAGTAGGGGACTTGATTCGTTTGCAGCAAGATGTGTTGAGCAATAATGCATTGGAGTCCGTGGCGCAGTTGGACGAGAAAATGGCCGCTGTAGAGCTCCAAGTCAGTGAATCGCTGCTATTAAAAAATAGCAGCGAACAGCAGACTTTCGCTGCGACAACGTCATTGGAACAAGCAAAGAGCTTGGCGCGCACTTTTACTGATTTGCAGGCACTGTTAGATCAGCAGCAATCGATGCAACTGCAAAAAAGCCATATGATGGCGGTGAAAAATCGTTTATTAAGGGCAGAAGAGGCACAAAAGATAACCGCTGCCTATCAAAAGCAGCAACAAGATCAGCAACATTTAGAAACTGCTGAGGAGTTGTTGGCAAAGTGCACTATTAATCTAAAAAGTACTAAAGCTCATCTACAGCAAGTTGAAATTACCCAGCAACGCGCTCCGGTTATTAGACAAAATATAGATGCCGCCAAAGCGCAGCTAATCAGTTTTAATCGTTTTTCACAAAGTGCTATTGAACTCAATCAGCTAGATACCAAACAACTCGCTTTATTAAATGAGCAGCAACAGGCCACTAAAAATGTAGCGCTGACTCAAGGGCATTTAGTGAGTTTGAAAACGCAGCAAGAGAAGTTGGCTGGCTCCATTGTTGATGCTAAAGCGCAAATAGAAGCGTTGGCTGACCCCGGAGTAAAGCTGCTACAAGCGCAGCAAAAAGTGACACGTCTAAAAGAGTTAGCAGTGCTGCAGGCATCATTGCAACAGGGCCAGCTAGAACTGACGACACTTAAGGCTTCAGGTATAAAGCTCAGCAAAGATACGGAAAATAAAAAGCAGCGAGTGACGCAGCTTGAGATGCAGTGGCATTTGTCTCAGGCGCAGCGCTTAGCACAGCAGTTGGAGCAGGATCAGCCCTGCCCAGTGTGTGGATCCAAAGTGCATCCGCAGATAGCATCTAGCCAGCAAGCCTTAGTTAGCATGGAGCAAATAGAGCAAGCTAAAGTAGAGGCGCAGCAGTGGCAGAGTCAGTTGGACGTACAGCGCGATGCCTATGCCAGCGCCAACGCGCAGTGTAAAGCGTTGAATGTAAGGCTCAAAGAGGCACAGCAGAACCTGTTAGTTGAGGGAGATGCTGATACGGCGGATCTTGATTATTGGTGCGCGCAAGAACAGCAAGCGCAGCGAGAGATCACTCTGTTAGGTGATCATAAAATACATATGCGCAATGCTGAAAAGAAGACTCAGCATTTAAATGAGCTGTATCAAGAGGCCGAGCAATTGCATCGCCAGCAAGGGATAGTACTGGCGGAGGTGTCCCAAGTGCTCGCAATCAATCAAAGCTCTATTGCTGCTTGTCAGCAGCAATTACCTGAACTTTACCGAGAGGCGGGAGCGCTACAGAGTGCGCAGGCAAAGTGTGGTGAATCATTACAAGCATTAGAGAAGGAGTTTGATGAGTTAGCGGCGCAGTATGTAGCGGCGCAAGGTGAGTGCAAAGGGGCACAGGCAAAGCTAGAGGCACAAGATTTCGCTGTTAAAGAAATAAACCAAAGATTGCTAGTGCATGCACAATTGTGGATTACTGCGCTTGAAGGCAGTTTCTTTACGGACCAGTTAGCGTTTTTACAATCCAGTGTTGAGTTGCAACAGCAGTCCGTGCTGCGCGAAGAAATCAGCAGCTATGAATTGCAACGCAAAGAATTAGAAGGGGCTATTAGCGCACAGCAGTTAATAATTGGTGATGCCGAGGCGCCTGATTTACCCAAGCTCACCACAGCATTAACAGAATTGTTAGAAGCGCAACAGCAGGCTCAGCAGCATTTTTCCACGTTGGATAAGCAATTGGCAGCCTTGGCGCACAGCGCTAAACAATTATCCCAAGCCCGTAAAAAAAGTGCGGTACTTGAGGCGAAATATAAAGTGGTAGGCACACTCAGTGATGTAGCCAATGGCGCTACTGGGGACAAGTTAAGCTTGCAGCGCTTTGTGCTCAGCGCGCTGTTGGATGATGTGTTGATTGAAGCGAGCCAGCGCCTGCATGTTATGAGTAAAGGTCGCTATCAGTTACTGCGCAAAGAAGAGCGCGCTAAGGGCAATAAAGCTTCAGGTTTGGAGTTGGAAGTGGAAGATGCCTACACCGGCAAAGTGCGCTCGGTAGCGACACTCTCTGGCGGAGAAAGCTTTATGGCGGCCCTCTCCCTTGCGCTGGGGTTGTCTGGAGTGGTGCAGGCCTATGCGGGCGGGATAGTGTTAGATACGTTGTTTATTGATGAAGGCTTTGGCAGTTTAGATGCCGAATCACTGGAGTTGGCTATCCGAACGCTGGTGGATTTGCAGCGCGGTGGACGAATGATCGGCATTATCTCACATGTGGCGGAACTCAAGGAACAGATGCCAGTGCGTATTGATATCACATCAGATCAGAGCGGCTCTCGTCTGCAAGTGGTTAGTTAGCTCTGATCCTGTATCGGAGCTAGCTTAGCGCGCAGCATTTACCGCTATTGCAAGGGCATGGGTCATTGCGGCCCACTTTAGCAGTGCTGCTGGATGCTTCTGGGTAGTTGCCATCCAAATAGCGCCATTGCAGTTGTCCGCCACTTTGCTCTTTGGTGAAACGTGAGCGCTCGTGCAAGCAGCTAAGCTTGTTCTCATCCATATACCACGCCTTGAACTCTACGAAGGCATATTTAGCATCCGCTGCCGTGGCTGGTGCGTCGATTATGTCTAATTTAACCCACGCAGTTTTGGTCGCTTCTTGTATTTGTCTGCGCTCTAAATGTGCGTTACAGCTGCTGTGATAAGTCTCCAGTAAAAAATCCATATCACCGGTGACATAGGCGCTAAAACGGGCGCGCATTAGCTGTTCTGCGTTTTGCGCGATGTGAGTGCCGTTGTGTATCAAAGCGCAGCAATGTTTAAATTTTTCGGAGGAACCGCAGTGGCATGAACTCATGAATAATCCTAGGAAAAGATAAAAAAGGTGATTTTAGCGTTTTTGTACCATCAGAGCGAAGAGAAATGTCTTGCCAGAGAAAATAGCGACAAATAGCAGTGATTAAGGAAATATATTCGTAGCCTATTGATAGTTTATCGCGGATAATGCCCAATCCTTATTTTTATGGTTGAGGATAGGCCCCTAAAGGGGATTCAACTAAGGAACATGCAATTAAATCGGCTCAGTTAGAAAGGGCTCTGTTGTAGGTTCGCTAACTAAAGAGAGTAGCAATGAAACGTGTAGGTTTTGTCGGTTGGCGCGGAATGGTTGGTTCTGTGTTAATGCAGCGTATGGTAGAAGAGGGCGATTTTAAGCACATAGATGAGCCGGTGTTTTTTACCACATCACAAGTAGGTCAAACAGGTCCGGATATTGGTAAGACGATTCCCACCTTAAAAGATGCCAATGATATTGATGAGCTGAAAACCATGGATGCGATTATCTCGTGCCAGGGTGGCGATTATACGAAAGCGGTTTACTCTCAGTTGCGCGATGCCGGTTGGAAGGGCTATTGGATAGATGCCGCTTCCACGTTACGCATGGAAGACGATAGCATCATCGTCTTAGATCCAGTCAATCGTCATATTATTGATAAAGGTATATCCAAGGGCATAAAAACATTTGCCGGCGGCAATTGTACTGTGTCGTTGATGTTGATGGCGCTCGGAGGTCTGTTTAAAGCAGGTCAAATCGAATGGCTAACGTCGATGACTTATCAGGCAGCCTCAGGTGGCGGTGCTAGGCATATGCGTGAGCTAGTGAGCCAAATGGGTGTTATTCATAGTAGTGTCGCCGATCAATTAGACAGTGGCTCGGCTATCTTAGCGCTGGACAAAAAAGTTTCACAAACTATCTCTGGCTCAACGATGCCTGTGGATCAGTTTGGAGTACCACTGGCGGGTAGCTTGATACCTTTTATCGATGTTCAGCTTGATAACGGTCAGTCTAAAGAAGAGTGGAAAGGTTTTGTTGAAACCAATAAGATTTTAGGGAAAATTGATCAGCCGATCCCGATCGATGGTACTTGTGTGCGCATTGGCTCAATGCGTTGCCACTCACAAGCTTTTACCATTAAATTAAAAAATGATATACCACTGGCTGAAATCGAAGACATGTTGGCTCAAGCCAATAGCTGGGTAAATGTTGTTCCCAACAAAAAAGAAGCGACAATCACTGATCTTACACCGGCTAAAGTGACTGGTACCTTGAATATTCCAATCGGCAGATTGAGAAAAATGAACATGGGCGCAAAATATCTTAATGCGTTCAGTGTCGGTGATCAGCTTCTATGGGGAGCTGCTGAGCCGTTGCGCCGAACCTTGCGAATTTTACTCGACGCGTAAGTAATAGATGAATTAGTGTTTAATAGCCCGATTTATCGGGCTTTTTTTTTTTGTGAAATCTCAGTATAACTATTTTTTTGCTACGTTATGCCGTGGTCTCTTTGTAATAAATAATAGTCGCAGACACATAGTGGTCTTGCGTAGGTTAGGTGATTGATGGATATGACATACGATGTAGCAATAGTAGGGGCAACTGGTTTAGTGGGTGAAACACTGCTGTCTATTTTAGAGGAGAGAAACTTCCCGGTAGGCAGTGTTTATCTACTAGCGTCTGAGCGCTCTGTCGGTGTTAAAATACAGTTTAAGGGTAAGACCATTAAGGTGGAGCTGCTGTTAGATTTTGATTTCTCACAGGTGAAAATTGCCTGGTTTTGTGCAGGTGGCGCCACTTCAGAAAAGTTTGCGCCTATCGCTGCCGATGCAGGCTGTGTGGTGATCGATAATTCTAGCTTCTTTAGAAATGATTTTGATGTGCCGTTGGTTATTCCAGAGGTGAATCCTGACAGTATTGTAAATTACAGTGCGCGCAATATCATTGCCAATCCAAATTGTTCAACAATTCAAATGCTGTTAGCGCTGGCGCCTATTCATCGTGAAGTGGGTATAGAACGCATCAATGTATCCACTTATCAAGCGGTTTCAGGATCAGGTAAAGCGGGCTTGGAAGAGTTGGCTAAGCAGACTACGTCGCTATTGAATGCCAGAGATGTTGAGGTGAATGTTTACTCTCAGCAAATTGCCTTTAATGTGCTGCCACATATTGATGTTTTTGAGGAAAATGATTACACCCGTGAAGAGATGAAGATGCTGTGGGAAACGCAGAAAATCTTGGAAGATGAGTCTATTGCGGTGAATGCCACTTGTGTGCGTGTCCCTGTTTTTCACGGCCACAGTGAGTCTTTACATATAGATACTGCAGGTTATATTAGCGCTGCTGAAGTCAGAGCATTGATGAAAGAGGCGCCAGGCGTTGAGCTGGTAGATTCCCCTCAACAGCAGCAGTATGCATCAGCGGTGTCCAATGCCAGCGGCACTGATGCGGTGTATGTATCTAGAGTCAGAGAAGATTTGGCGGGTAATAACGGCATTAATATGTGGGTGGTTTGTGACAATGGCCGTAAAGGCGCAGCGCTTAATGCAGTACAAATAGGTGAGTTATTAATAGAAAAATATCTATAAGTTGGTAGTGCTGCGCTCGACTGTTCCCTCTAAAGGCTAATTAAAGCCCTATGATATCTATTTCGTTGACCTCTAGAGGCGAAATAGGTATCTTCAATATCTAAGTTTGCTTGATAACTCTTTGATTTGACTAGAACGAAAATGTTCCATGCTAAATTGAATTTTGCATTATATTTACTATGCTGTAGGTAATCGATTGTTTGGTAAGGTGTTTTTGAATTTAATCACTAGGATGTGAAAATTGTGTTAAATACTTTGTTGTATAAGCCGAAACAGTAAGTTGTATACAAAGGTATGAAAGTTCCTTTAAATCATGCTTTTAAGTAACTGTTATTCTCAGTGATAAGTTTTAAACGGGTAAAAGGGAAAAGAAATGCTTCGCAAATTTGGTTTTAGTGTTGCCATTGCCAGTGCGTTACTGGCAGCTAAAGTAAGCGCTCTAGGCATGGGTGAAATTCGTGTCAAATCAGCGTTGAATGAGCCGCTTCATGCGGAGATCGCGTTATTTCAAATAAAAAATCTAAGTCCGCTACAAATAAAATCTCGTATGGCGGATCTCAATGATTTTGCGTTATCGGGGTTGGCAACACAGCGAGCACTATCCAATGTAAGATTTCAGGTTCGGGTGAGATCAAACGGCACTGGTCGCATTATTTTGACCTCTAAATTACCTGTCACAGAACCTTTTATGAATTTCCTGGTTGAGGTCAACTGGCCCAGTGGCAGATTGATTCGTGAATATACGTTACTTTTAGATCCTCCTTCTTATCAATCTTCGCTCAATGGTAGGCCTTTTGTTGCCACTGCGAATGCCATTACAAAACCTATTGCAAAGCCAAGACCTAAGCCTAAAAAAGTCGCAGCGAAAAGAGTACCCGCTGGTGTCGTGGTAGGGCCTGGTCAATATTATATAACGCCTCAAGATACGCTCTGGGATATCGCCATCGCCAATAGGCCGAACAAGCGCGTGACTCCTCAGCAAATGATGGTCTTGATGCAGCAAAAAAATCCTCTGGCATTCCCCAATGGCAATATTAATGTCATGAGAGCAAGGCAGGTAATCGATTTGCCAACCAAGGAGGATCTTGACAGTTTAAGTACTAAAGATGCTCAAACAGAGGTGGCTCGCCAAACCAATTTGTGGAAGAGTGGTAAATTACCAAAAATATCACCTATTGCAGACAAAGCAGCTAGCAGTAAAGCTGATAGTGCGGCAAAGGTCGCCAAGAAAGGTGCCGCTGATACGGCCAAAAGTATGGCAAAAGATGCGGATAAACTCTCTGGTGATAAGAGCGAAAAAGTTCAGATTAAGTCTGTAACAGATGAGCCAAAGATGGCGGATAAAGACGCTGTTAAAGATGCGGCTCCTGGCGAACCGGTGACGTCAGAGAAAGGAATGATTAATGTTGTCACTCCAGAGGAGGCACAAGCTAGGCTTGAATTACAGGCTAAAGCTGAGGCAATGGCGCTGGCTGCCAGTAAGGATTCAGACAAAATTGCACAATTGCTGCAAAATAATGCTGAGCTAGATGTTAAGTTGGCGCTGTCGCAAGAATCAATCGATAAGTTAGAGCGTGATAATACCGAGTTAAATAAAAAACTCGATACCATTGTTAAGCAGCTAGAAGATATCAATAGATTGATTTTGTTAAAAGACGAGCAATTGGCAGCAATGCAAGATGAGCGTCAAGAGTCAGAAAAAGATCAGCAGGACAAAGCTAAGCAAGAGAACGATAAAAGCTGGCTCGACAAGCTGTTAGATAATACTCTCGGATTAATTACCGCGGGTGTCGGTTGGTTGTTAGCCATTATTGCCGGTGTGTTTTTACTGCTTAGACGTAAGAAAAAAGATCCAGATGATGAGTTGGCGCTAGTAGAAGATAAATCAGAGCCAACCATCAGCTTGCCAGATGAGATGATGGATGACGATGTCGAAGAGCTAGAGGCTGATGAGGGTTCTGAAATAGATAGGGACTTAGATGCTGATGTCGATGAGCTAGATCTTGATCTTGATTTAGATCTAGATATGGACATGGACTTAGACGAAAGCTTTGATCCTGAAGCGCTTGAGGGTGCTGATGATAGTGCCGATAATAGTGATTTGGCGGCTGAGTTAGAGGCACAGTTAAATACAGTAGATGAAGATCCTGAGGATGATGATCTTGACATGCTTGATGGCATCGATAGCCTAGAGTTTGATTTGGGCGAAGTCGATGAAGATGAAGACATTGATCTCGAAATAGACGCTGAGCCAGAGCTTGATGAAGAGGCGGCGGCGCTTGCTGAATTTGCGCGTGCAATGGAAGAGGATGCTCCGTCAGAGGATGATGCTCCTCCTGCAGCAGATAATGAGCTGCCAGAGAATGAAGACACTGGTGATTTTCCCGAGGAAGATGAGCTAGAAATTGAGATGCCAGATATTGAAGCTAGCACTGTCGAAGAAGAGGAAATGGACATTGCGGATATCGATGAGCCGGTGGCCTCCCTTGAGGAGATGGAGCAGGCAGAAGCACTTGAAAATGAGCAGCAGCCTGCTGAGGATGGTGTGGATGAGGATGCTAGTGTTGAGTCGTTAATTGAAAGCGATTTAACCGCTGATGAAAATTTGGAAATAGAATTAGATGAAGAGCCAGAAGAGCTATCCTTAGACAGTGGGGCAATGGATGCCGAAGAAGAGGAAGAGCAGATTCCTATGGATGATGCACTTGGTGATCTTCTGGGTTTAGGTGTTGAGCCGGATGCTGACGATGACGATGACGATGACGAGTCGCAAAGTGATGAGGTTGTAGCTGAGGATTCTGCTGATACCGAAACGAATGCTGAAGCTGACACTAAAGTGTTGGATGAGGAGTTGGATGAGTTGTTGTCTAGCACTGATGATGATATTGCGCTGGATGCTGTAGCGCCTGAGTTTGATGCCGATAATGAAGAGGGTATCGATTTGCTCTCGGGCGAGGATGGTGTACGCATGAAATTGGATTTAGCCCGTGCTTATGTAGAGATGGGTGATGATCAAGGTGCACAAGATATTATTGATGAAGTTATGACGGCTGGCGATGAGGAGCAGAAGCGAGAAGCCCAAGAATTACTAGAGAGCTTGAAATCTAAATAAATATTGTCAGATGTGAGATTTTTTCCTGGGTGTTGTGTTTAGTATTCGGGTTATAGAAAGCGATATTAGTAACGGCCATAAGGTTGTAAAAAGTGGCCGAGCAGATGTTCGGCTTAGTGTGAATGTGTTTTTAGTTGAGGAGAAGGTTGTTTGTCAAATAGTGCAAAACAATCTAAAGAAATAGGAGCGGCGCAAGTCGCTCCTCGTCGTTTAGCCCTGTGTGTTGAATATGCAGGAGAGAAATATAAAGGTTGGCAAAAGCAAAAGTATGATTCTCTGCCAACAGTGCAAGAGCATGTTGAAAAAGCCTTATCAACAGTGGCTAATCACCCGGTCACTGTTATTTGCGCAGGTAGAACAGATACCGGTGTCAATGGTACTTATCAAATTATCCACTTTGATTCTCATGCGTCTCGCGATGAGCGCGCATGGGTGTTGGGTACCAATAGTCAATTGCCGCAAGACATAGCCATACAATGGGCGGTTACTGTCGACGATAGTTTTCATGCGAGGTTTTCAGCGCAGTCGCGACGTTACCGTTATATTATTTATTCGAATCCAGTGATGCCCGCTGTATTGGCGAAAGGGGTTACTTGGACGCATAAGTCATTAAATGTTGAGTTAATGCAGCGTGCTGCACAGTATTTATTGGGTGAGCATGATTTTACCTCGTACCGGGCGGTGGCTTGCCAGGCCAAGACCGCGACTCGAACTATTAGTGCTATCAGAGTTTTCAAGCACGGAGAGTTAATTGTGTTGGATGTGCAGGCTAATGCCTTTTTGCATCATATGATTCGCAATATAGCGGGGGTGTTAATGACTATTGGTGCTAAAGAAGCCGCGCCTGAATGGGCCTTGGAAGTGTTAGAGGCTAAAGATAGGCGTAAAGGCGGAGTGACAGCGCCACCCCATGGTCTGTATTTTGTGGATGTAAAATATCCGATGCAATATGCATTACCCGCATCAAAGCTAGGGCCGTTTTTTATTGGTGCTTGAAGGCGTTCTTTGTCTTTTTTGTCTAATGGCAAAAAGCGTGGAAAATAATAGTGCCACTGGTGCATTGCTGTTAGAATTCGGCTCTAGAATTATTCGCTAAAAGTGACATTGAATTTAATGATATCTCGAGTAAAAATTTGCGGAATAACTCAGTTGCAAGACGCGCAAGTTGCAATAGCAGCAGGGGCGAGTGCACTGGGGTTTGTCTTTTACGCACCTAGTGTTCGCTATGTTGAGCCCTCTATCGCTGCGGCTATTATTGCTGCGCTTCCCCCTTTTATAACGGTTACTGCATTGTTCGTAAATGAAGAAGCTGCAGTGGTCGCCAATATCATAGAAACTGTCCAGCCGGATTTGCTGCAATTTCACGGCGATGAAACAGCGGCTTATTGTGAGCAATTTAATCGACCTTACATTAAAGCGCTGCGAGTAAAAGAGGGGCTCGATCTCAATGCTTTAGTCAATAAATATGCAAGCGCCAGAGCTGTCTTGCTAGATACCTATGTCAAAGGAGTGCCTGGTGGGACAGGGGCGGCCTTTAACTGGGAGTTAATACCCCAGCAGTTACGCTCAAAAATTATATTAGCAGGCGGTTTGAATGTGCAAAACGTCGCCAGTGCGATACAGCAAATGAGGCCTTATGCGGTTGATGTTAGTGGTGGTGTTGAAGGGCAAAAAGGCATTAAATGTTCGCAAAAGATAGAGGCGTTCATGAGTCAAGTTGCACAGGCGAATAGTAATTAAACTGTTTTAACATGCGCTTGAGTCGTTAAATAGATACAGACACTATTAAAGACAGATGCGTGGTATCTTATGTGTCTTTGCTAGGTATAAATAACAAGTTTTATGTCGCTCAGCCTATTGAGCGGCATGAATAAATAACAAATTATTGGGCCGCAGCTGCTGCAGGCTATTCAAGAATGATTCCATCAGATCGTAGATGGTACAAGAAACGGATTAAACATATGAGTAATTGGTTCGACAAAATAGTGCCTTCGCTGGCTCGCTCAGAATCTAAGCGTGCTTCAGTACCTGAAGGATTGTGGAAAAAATGCCCTAAGTGTGAAGCAGTTCTCTACTTACCCGATCTAGAAAAAAATCTAAGCGTCTGCACTAAGTGCGATCATCATATGCGTTTAGCAGCGCGTGCTAGATTAGAGCATTTTTTAGATGAAGGTACTTTTACCGAAATAGGTGCTGATCTTCAGCCTGTTGATCGCTTGAAATTCAAAGATACCAAAAAATATAAGGATCGTCTTAGTGCGGCGCAAAAAGCGACGGGTGAAAAAGATGCGCTAATTGCTATGCGTGGCGAAATGAAGGGAATGCCAATTGCAGCAGTCGCTTTTGATTTTCGTTTTATGGGCGGCTCTATGGGCGCGGTGGTCGGTGAGCGTTTTGTGCAGGCTGCCAATGTGGCTATTAAAGAAAACATCCCCTTGATCTGTTTTTCAGCATCAGGTGGTGCGCGCATGCAAGAAGCTTTAATTTCGCTATTTCAAATGGCGAAGACTTCAGCTGTGCTTGAGCGTATGCGTTTAAAAGGTATCCCGTATATTTCTGTATTAACGGACCCCGTCTATGGTGGTGTCTCTGCAAGTTTGGCAATGTTAGGTGATCTAAACGTAGCGGAGCCAAATGCATTAATAGGTTTTGCAGGACCTCGAGTTATTGAGCAGACAGTGAGAGAGAAGTTGCCTGAAGGTTTTCAGCGCGCTGAATTTTTGTTAGAGCATGGTCAGGTTGATATGATTATCTCGCGCTTAGAGCTAAGAGATAGGTTGCACAGTTTACTGTCGATGATGGTCGAACAGTTTGCAGTCCCTCAAGTCGAAGCAGAGCCGGTGAGTCAGGAAGAGCTTGATGGCAGGGAAGAGGCCGTCACCTTAGAAGGTGACAGCAAAGAGCTAGATGAGAAAAATAGTTAGAAAATATTAATCTAAAGCCGCAGCTAAAACTGACGGCTTTTTTTATGATGAATAGTATGATGAGTCGCAAAGAATACAGCTTGGACCAGTGGCTTGATTGGATGTTAGCAAATCATCCAACTGAGATAGATTTGGGTCTAGGGAGAGTAGGGCAAGTATTTACGCGAATGCAGCTGGATTTGTCTTACAGCAAAATTGTTAGCATTGCCGGCACTAATGGTAAGGGCTCAACCACCGCGTTGCTTGAGTCAATTTATTTGGCAAGTGGTTACAGTACACTGGCTTATACTTCTCCGCATCTGCTTTTGTATAATGAGCGTGTCAGGATAGATGGAGGTAATGCAGAAGACTCTCTTTTTATCACTGCTTTCAATGCCATAGATCTGGCGATGGGGCAAAACTCAGAGCGTATTTCTCTTAGCTATTTTGAGATTGGCACTTTGGCTGCACTGTTCTTAATTGCTCAGCATAAGCCGCAGATAGCTCTGTTGGAAGTGGGTCTTGGTGGTCGTTTAGATGCGGTTAATATTGTAGATGCCGATGTGGCGGTTATTACCACTTTGGCTGTCGATCATGTCGACTGGCTAGGGGACGATATAGAGCAAATTGGTCGGGAAAAAGCAGGTATTGCCCGTTCTGGTAAGCCGCTAATTTGTGGTGAGTTACAGCCTCCTGCCAGTGTCGCTGAGTTAAGTGCGCAGCAAGGGTTCGAACTTTATCAAATTAATAGGGACTATAAGTTTGCTTGTCAGGAAGAGCGTGACTGTTGGTCTTGGGGTGGGCGCTCAGCGACAGGTGAGCTGGTTGAATTTAGCGAGTTACCACTGCCAGCGCTGCCCGTGCAAAATGCTGCCACTGCGTTACAAGTGATTAGTGTTTTAGGTATGCCCTGTGACACCACGGCGATTAAAAAGGGTTTGCAACAGGCGAGTGCTATGGGTCGTCTGCAGCAAGTCAATTTTCAAGGAACGCCACTATTGCTCGATGTGGCACACAATCCCCAATCAGCGCAGTATCTAACCCAGGCATTACAACAACGTGGCTTAGCAGGTAAAATTCAGCTAGTGCTTGGAGTGCTTGGTGATAAAGATTGTGCCGGTGTGATTGAGGCGCTGTCCCCCCTTGTCTCTCATTGGCATTTTGTATCCCTCGATGTCTATCGTGGGCAAAGTGCGCAACAGCTTAAGCAGTACTTGGCAAGTGATGAGCAAACAGTAAGCTGTCATGCTGGTGTCGAAGCGGCTCTATTAAAAGCTGTAGACCTAGTAGGCAGTGCGCAGCGGGTTGTTGTGGCTGGCTCTTTTGTGACGGTGTCGCAAGTATTAGAGATAATTAAAAGGGATGAATAAATGGAATTAGTCGTTAAAAAACAAATTATTGGCGCTTTGGCGTTAGTTTTTGTTTTATTGGTTTTTTTTCCTCTGGTGTTTAGTGGCAATGGTTACAAAGAGCGGCATTTACCATCCGTTATTCCGCCCCAGCCAGCCACGCAGACATTTCAGACAATAGCGCCAGTATTAAAGCCATTGCCTAAAACGGTACAAGTAGCCGCTCTTAAAACAACCCGAGTTGAAGCGGGCACGGCTGTTGATAAACATATTGGAGAGCTCGATCAAGAGGGAGTAGCTGTGGCCTGGACACTGCAGCTGGCTAGCTTTAAAGATGAAGCGAATGCAAGGGCGCTGCGTAAGGCTTTAATCAAAGCAGGCCATAAAGTTTATAGTCGTAAAAATGGCTCTTTAGTCAAAGTTTATGTGGGCCCTGAAATGAAAAAACAGCGTTTAGAGTCGTTGAAGAAAGGTTTGAAGAAAGATTTTGGCCTGGATGGTTTGTTAGTTAGATTTACCACACAACAGTAGTAGGGGATTAAGCAATTGATGAATTGGGCTGATTGGGTCATTCTGGGTATTTTGGCAATATCTGCGCTATTTAGTTTGCGTCGCGGTTTTGTTAAAGAGGCTCTGTCACTGGTGACTTGGGTGTCGGCTTTTGTGGTCGCTAGACTATTTTCTGGAGCGCTTTCAGTGGTGCTTGAGAAATACATAGAAACCCCCTCGGTGCGTATGGCGGTCGCTTTTGCGCTGCTGTTTGTTTTAATATTAATACTGGGGGCTATTATTGCCAATCTGTTTGAGATGCTAGTCAATGCCACGGGCTTAAGTGCTACTGATAGAGTGTTGGGCATGGGCTTTGGCGTCGCTAGAGGCGGTTTGGTGGTGGTGGTGCTGGTTGCTTTGGCAGCGCAGACGCCCGCGGTGGAAGATACTTGGTGGGGGCAGTCGCAGTTAATCCCTCATTTTGAACTAATGGAGTCTTGGACGAGAGATATTGCGGCGGACATTGGGCAGGTAATATGGAAGGTTGGTAATACCAACTAGCTAGTTACTGTTTTTGGTTGAATTCTAATTATATAAATGTGAATCCTTGAGGTGTAAAGATGTGCGGAATAGTTGGCTTGGTCTCCAAGTCACTGGTTAACCAGACAATTTTTGATGCGTTAACAATGTTGCAACACCGCGGACAAGATGCTGCCGGGATGGTTACCTGTGAGGGTAATCGATTTTTTTTACGAAAAGATAACGGTTTAGTGAATGAGGTTTTTCGTACTCGTCACATGAAAAAATTGTTAGGTAATATCGGTATCGGTCATGTTCGCTATCCAACAGCAGGCAGTTCATCTGCCGCTGAGGCGCAGCCTTTTTACGTGAATGCGCCCTATGGAATTGCCCTGGCGCACAATGGTAACCTGACGAATACTCGAGATCTTGCAGAGGAGATGCGCAGAGTTGATTTGCGTCATATCAACACTTCTTCGGACTCGGAAATTCTAGTCAATATCCTCGCTCATGAATTGCAGATCAAAGGAAAGTTGACGCCTTCTCCGACCGATATTTTTGCCGCGGTAAAAGGTGTGCATAAGCGCATTCGTGGCGGTTACGCGGTAGTGGCGGTAATTACAGGCTTTGGTGTCTTGGCTTTTAGAGATCCCGATGGGTTGCGTCCGCTAGTTTATGGTCTTAAGCAGACGGATGCTGGGCAAGAGGTGATGGTTGCCTCTGAAAGTGTTGCACTGGATATAGCCGGTTTTAA
Organism: Oceanospirillaceae bacterium; assembly: GCA_013215375.1. GTDB lineage: Bacteria > Pseudomonadota > Gammaproteobacteria > Pseudomonadales > Balneatricaceae > Rs1. Next base: position 36,411 of record JABSRB010000007.1, read on the forward strand.
ACGCGAGCGCGATGTGTCCCCTGGCGAGGCTATTTTTATCGATCTCGATGGTCAAGTTCACACTGAGCAGTGTGCGGCGCATTCAAAATTATCGCCCTGTCTTTTTGAACAAGTTTATTTTGCCCGCCCGGATTCTGTGATCGATGGCATCAATGTGCATCAAGCGCGGATGCGTATGGGGGTTAAACTAGCGCAAAGAGTGGTTGCCGAACGTCCTGAGCACGATATAGATGTGGTTATTCCTATTCCGGATACTAGTCGTACCTCTGCATTGGAAATGGCGGAGCAGTTAGGTGTGCCCTTTAGAGAAGGGTTTATTAAAAATCGCTACATTGGCCGCACCTTTATTATGCCGGGCCAGGTAGAGCGTAAGAAATCTGTGCGTCGCAAGCTTAACCCGATAGAGTCTGAGTTTAGAGGTAAAGTGGTGATGTTAGTTGACGACTCAATTGTGCGTGGCACCACCTCTAAGCAGATTGTACAAATGGTACGAGACGTGGGTGCCAAGAAAGTCTACTTTGCATCAGCTGCGCCGCCGGTAAGGCATCCTAATGTGTACGGTATTGATATGCCTTCCCCCTCTGAGTTCGTTGCTTTTGAGCGCACTGAGGAAGAAATTGGAGATATCATAGGGGTTGATTGGATGATTTATCAAAACCTGCAAGATCTTAAGGAAGCGGTGGCGGGTGATTTACATTTTGATAGCTATGAGACCTCAGTGTTTGATGGGCAGTACGTCACCGGTGATATCACCGCAGAGTATCTGCAGCGGATTGATTTGCAACGTAATGATGAGACAAAGTCAGACGATGATGAGCTTGAGGCGGGTGAAAATGCGCCGGTAGATCTACACGATAAAATCCACTAATTATCCTCAGGCACTCTTTGAGTGGAATGTTGGTTATAAAGCGCAGTGTTACTGCGCTTTTTTATGGTCAGGATGTACGGTATGGCGCGGTGACATGGCAGAATTTTGTTCCCGACAAATTCTAAGTACCTGCATCCTTGCAGGCAATGTCAAAGAGCGCTTATGGACAGGATGTGCGGAATGCGTAAGTGACATGGCAGAATTTTGTTCCCGACAAATTATAAGTACCTGCATCCGTGCAGGCAATGTCAAAGAGTGCTTATGGACAGGATGTACGGTAAACGTAAATGACATGGCTGTTTAAGAGCGTGTTTTAGAAAGGTAAAAGAGAGAATAATAATGGCTAATATCATGCTGGCCCCGATGGAGGGGGTCGTTGATGCAAATATGAGAAATTTGCTGACGACAGTAGGGGGTATTGATACTTGCGTGACCGAATTTATACGCATCACTGCACAGCAACTACCTGAGCGAGATCTAATTAAAAAAGTGCCAGAGTTGGCTAGAGGCAGTGTTACTAGCGCTGGTGTGCCAGTGGTGGTGCAGTTTTTGGGCTCCGACCCTGAGATGTTGGCCTACCATGCTCAACTGGCGGTTAAGCTCGGTGCCAGTGCCATCGACTTGAATTTTGGTTGTCCCTCTAAAGCGGTCAACAAACATCGCGGTGGAGCGGCGTTATTGGGTGAGCCGGATACTTTGTTTGATATTGTGAAAAAAGTACGTGATGCGTTACCTGAAACGGTTCCTTTGAGCGCCAAAATGCGCTTGGGAATAAAAGACAAAAACTTGGCGCTGGAAAATGCCAGTGCTATTGCTGAAGGTGGTGCGTCGTCACTAGTAGTGCATGCGCGGACTAAGATTGAAGGGTATCGGCCCCCAGCGCACTGGCAGTGGATCGATAAGATTAGGCGCGCCGTTGATATTAAAATTATTGCCAATGGCGATATCTGGAATTGGCAAGATTACCAGCAGTGCCGCTTGGTCAGTGGCTGTGAAGATGTGATGATAGGCCGTGGGCTATTAGCTGACCCATCCTTAGCGTTAAGCATAAAACAGCGTCTTGCGGGTGGAGAGGAAGCGGTTTTTGACTGGTTGGATAACCTGCTGTTGATTGAGGCTTATTATGTCAATGTGCAGCAACAATTACCGCCGCCTTTTGTGCCGGGAAGGGTGAAGCAGTGGTTGAATATGATGCGTGTTAAAAATCCTCACGCACAATTACTGTTTGATAAAATGAAACAGTTAAAATTACTCGATGAAATTACGTATCTATTAAAGAGTGAAATAATACAAGCGCGTCAACAGCGAGAGGATCGGCTTTAGTTGGCTTGTAGGGGTGAGATCCCCTTGGTTTTTAACATGGCGAGTAAGCGGATCAGTGGCAGGCCTATTAAACTGTTGAAATCATCGCCTTCAAGTTTTTTAAATAGACTGATGCCCAGGCCTTCTACTTTGAAACTGCCAGCGCAGTCTAAAGGTTTTTCCAGTGCAATGTAGTGGGTTATTTCACGCAGTGTTAAGTCTCGAAAGTGTACCTTGAAGATGTCTTCCTCTAATTGGTAGCTATCATCGCTGCTGTCATATAGGCAGAGTCCGGTATGAAAACTGACAACTTTGCCAGAACAGCGGCTCAATTGTTCAATAGCGCGAACTTGGGTGTGCGGTTTACTCAGTATCTCGCCCTCCAAGAAGGCCACTTGGTCGCTGCCGATAATTAAGTGGTTAGTCTGCTCTTTAGCGACGGCTTGGGCCTTTTGCAGTGCTAAGCGTTGCACTAAATCGTGACAGCTTTCATTGATTTTCGCTTTTTCATTAATTTGTGGGCTTATTGAGTGGAAAGGGATGCCGATTTTATTTAGAATATCGCGCCTGTAGGGTGAACTAGAGGCG
>JABSRB010000007.1:39178-61020 GCA_013215375.1 Oceanospirillaceae bacterium
ATGTGTAAAATCCTGGTAGAAAAGTAGAATAGCTAAAAAAACTTTAGCTTTAGTTGAAAAGGCGTACAATATACGCGATTTTTAACCACAAACATACGTTTCCCTTTGACAGAAGGGGTTAAGGTAAATAGAATTGCGCGCTTATGTTAAATGTTAAATTACCTAAAGTTGTAGACCCGCGAAAGCTTGCTGATCGGGAAGTACAATTGGCAGGGGTTATACCTGTCTCAGAGATGACCGAGCTATCCTCATTACTGGATAATTCCAGTGCTGAAGTGATAGCAGAATTAAATTTCTCAAGGGATCAACTGAGAATTAGAACGATTATAGGAAGTGCGAAGGCCACTGTTGCAATACAGTGTCAGCGCTGTTTGGAGCCGGTTGAGGTAGAGATTTTGGCAAATATTAATTTGGCGATATCCTACAGCGAGGAAAAGGCAAAAACACTTCCTTCATATTATGAGCCTCTGGTCGTAGAGGATGATGATTTAGAGTTACTGCCGTTAATTGAACAAGAGTTGATACTGAATTTACCCATAGTGTCATATCATTCAAATTGCAGTATACAAACCAGTTTTGGTGATGGAAATACAGCGGCTAGTATAGAAGCTGAAAAACCAAATCCATTTAGTGTGTTGGCCTCTTTGAAGGGCAAGACCGACAAGAAATAAGTTATTAGGAGTTATATCAAATGGCAGTACAGAAAAGTAAGAAGTCACGTTCACGCCGTGACATGCGTCGTTCACATGATGCACTAACAGGTCCAACACTAACAGTTGATGAGACTACCGGTGAAACTCACCGTCGTCATCACATGACTGCTGACGGTATGTACCGTGGTCGTCAAATCACAGCAGTTGACAGCGAGTAATCGTTGTCTGATCGCGTTTCAATTGCGATCGATGTGATGGGTGGAGACTTAGGTCTCCACGCTATCCTCCCCGCTTCAATTGCCGCTCTGGCAAGTAAAAAAAATCTCTTTTTGTTTCTCTGCGGCGATACTGCTGCAATTTCTCTCTATTTAGATTCTAACCCTGTTAGTAAAGATTGTTTGGCGCGTGTCAAATTAGTCGATGCTCGCTCTGTGGTGGCTATGGATGAGAAAGCTTCATACTCCCTACGTCATCGACGTGATTCTTCTATGTATATAGCGCTTTCTCTGGTGCGTGATGGTGTAGTGCAGGCATGTGTCAGTGCGGGAAATACCGGTGTATTGATGGCGATGAGCTGTCTGTTGATTAAAACTATCGATGGAATCTCGCGTCCGGCAATTGTCGCTAGCCTGCCCACCATGAAAGGGCATTGTACGGTGCTGGACTTGGGTGCCAATATTAATTGTAAGGCACTTAACTTGTTTCAGTTTGCGGTGATGGGCTCTGCTTTGGCCTCAGGTGTGTTCGGTGTTAAGAATCCTAAAGTGGGGTTGCTTAATATTGGTTCTGAGCTCAATAAAGGTTTAGAGCCTGTCAGAGAGGCAGGCGAGATGCTGCAAGCTCAATCAGGTATCAACTATCGCGGGTTTATAGAGGGAGATGATGTTTATGCGGGCAAGATGGATGTGATTGTCTGTGATGGCTTTGCCGGTAATATCTTGCTTAAAACCAGTGAAGGATTGGCGAAGTTTATCAATTTCAAAGTTGCCAAGAATTTAAAAAAGAGTCTGTTCCGCCGTTTTTTAACTTGGATGGCTGGTTCCGTTTTGCTGGAGATAAGAGAGCAGCTTGATCCTGCACGAAGAAACGGTGCGGTGTTATTAGGGTTGCGTGCGGTGGTGGTAAAATCACACGGTGCGGCAAATCAGAAAAGTTTTGAAAATGCGATTAATCAGGCGGCAGTTGCCATTCATTGTGATCTGCCAAACATGATTGAACGTGGAATGAAAAAAGAGCAGGCAATAGTGGGTAGTACCGTCAATCAATCGCCAAAAAATTAAGAATAATCTATTTATAGAATGTCTGTTAAGACAATGGAGCCTTTAATGTCGCAATCTACAATTTTCGTTTTTCCGGGGCAGGGGTCTCAGCAAGTGGGAATGTTAGCAGAGCTTGCAGCTGATAACCCTGTTATTCAAGAGACATTTGCGCAAGCATCTAAAGTGTTGGGTTATGATTTGTGGGCGCTGGTACAGGAAGGTCCGAGCGATGCGCTAAATCAAACCGATAAAACCCAGCCTGCGCTGTTGTGTGCTAGCGTGGCGCTATGGCGCTTATGGTTGCAAAAAGGCGGTGCTGAGCCCGCTGTTATGGCAGGTCATAGTTTAGGTGAGTACTCTGCGCTAGTGTGCGCTGGAGCGCTGGACTTTGATGATGCTATTGATTTAGTGCGTTTGCGTGGGGAGTACATGCAGCAGGCAGTGCCTGCGGGCACTGGTGCGATGGCGGCGATCTTAGGGTTGGCTGATGAGCTAGTTGAAGCCGCTTGTGCTGAAGCGGCCGAAGGTGATGTCGTGGCGGCAGTTAATTATAACTGCCCGGGGCAAGTGGTTATTGCCGGTGAAAAAGCGGCAGTGGCTAGAGCGATGCTTAGTGCAAAAGAAAAGGGCGCTAAGCGGGCGATTGAGTTGCCGGTAAGTGTGCCTTCGCACTGCGAGTTAATGCGTCCAGCGGCGTTAAAATTAGCGCAAAAGCTAGAATCTATCACGCTGCAAATGCCGAATATAGCTGTTATACAAAATGTCAGCGCAGCGCAGCCTGAATCTGTCGCACAGATAAAAGAGAACTTGATTGCGCAGTTGTATTCGCCCGTTTTGTGGACGAATTCAATGCGTGCGGCAATTGCATTAAGCGATGAAGTGGCTATTGAATGCGGCGCTGGAAAAGTATTGTCAGGTCTCAATAAGAAAATTCACAAGCCATTGTTGGTTGCATCATTGGCAGACTTGGCTGGATGGGAAAAAGTATCTAGCTAGTGCTTGTTGTTTCAAGACAAGTGTTAGTTCGACAGGATTGTGCCGCAGCCTTGTATCTAAAGCTTTGGGCAAGGTAGACTGTGCGCACGCTTGTGTAATGATTTAAGTGATAGGAATTATAAAAATATGAGTATTGAAGGAAAAATCGCTCTAGTGACGGGCGCTACTCGCGGCATTGGTAAGGCGATAGCACAACAGTTAGGCAGCCAAGGGGTTATTGTTATAGGCACGGCGACTAGTGATAAGGGTGCTAATGCTATTAGTGAATATTTGGCGCTAGCGGGTGTCAAAGGCGCTGGCATGGCGCTAGACGTTGCCAGTGATGAGTCAGTCACGCAACTGATTAAACGGGTCAATGAAGAATTCGGCGTGATTGATATCGTGGTTAATAATGCCGGCATCACCAAAGATAACTTAGTGATGCGGATGAAGACGGATGAGTGGGATAGTGTCATCAACACCAACCTCTCTTCATTGTATCGTGTCAGTAAAGCTTGTTTACGAGGTATGAGTAAAAAGCGCTGGGGCCGTATTATTAGTGTTAGTTCTGTGGTCGCTTCAATGGGTAACGCGGGTCAAACTAATTACGCGGCTTCTAAAGCGGGTATGGAAGGGTTTTCTAGAGCTTTAGCTAGTGAGATAGGTTCGCGTAATGTGACTGTCAACTGTGTAGCACCTGGCTTTATTGATACGGATATGACCAAAGATTTAAGTGAAGAGCATCGTGATACGCTACAATCTAAAATTCCGCTCAAGCGTTTGGGTCAACCAGAAGAAATCGCCGCTGTAGTAGGGTTTTTAGCGAGCGATGCAGCTGCCTATGTGACGGGTGAAACTATCCAAGTTAATGGTGGTATGTATATGGCTTAGTGAATAAGCTGTATGAAAAGTAGCTTATCAGCACTGATATTTTGCAAAAATAGACATTTGTGATTGATATTTTCATGAATTTGTTGATAATTGCCTCATCTGGATATTTAAAAAATTGCTAGAGCGGTTTGTGCTCTAGTGATAGATAAAACATCAAAAGACATACTGTTGTATGATTCTATTTGATTAATAATAGGAAAAGTTATGAGTAATATTGAAGATCGCGTTAAGAAAATTGTTGCTGAACAGTTAGGTGTTAAAGTTGAAGAAGTGACTAATGCTGCTTCTTTTGTTGATGATCTAGGCGCGGACTCTCTAGACACCGTTGAGTTGGTTATGGCTCTTGAAGAGGAATTCGAAACTGAAATTCCCGATGAAGAAGCAGAGAAAATCACTACTGTACAATTGGCAATTGACTACGTAAATTCCAATCAGTAATTAAGAATTGACCTTATAGTCGATTTGATCAATGTAAAGCCGTTACTATTTGCTTAGAACGGCTTTTCTTTTTTTAGCTACAAATTATTTGTGCTGAAAAATCGCTAACCTGTAAGTAGCATATGATAGGCAAACTCGCTCTCTGCTATTGTTAGCCCTTCTTTTGTCAAATAGCTGACAAAACCCTCAATAATAAATTAAGTGCATAATGGGAGAAGTACAATGTCTCGAAGAAGAGTGGTAGTTACCGGATTAGGTGCATTAACGCCGGTAGGCAACACTGTCGAGGATAGTTGGAAGTCAATCTTAGCGGGACAAAGTGGTGCCGCTCCCATTACACATTTTGATGCTTCTAGTTACAGCACCCAATTTTCGGCCTCTATTAAAAATTTCGATATTTCCAGTTACATGAACCCTAAAGACGCTCGTCGTATGGATCTCTTTATCCAATACGGTTTGGCTGCGGCGATTCAGGCTGTCAGTGACAGTGGTATTGAAGTGACTGAGGAAAATGCGCCGCGTATTGGTTGTGCTATAGGTTCAGGTATTGGCGGTCTGTCGATGATAGAGACCACCTACGATATTATAAAAAACAGTGGCCCGCGCAAAGTGTCGCCCTTTTTTGTACCAGGCAGCATCATCAACATGATCGCTGGCCATCTGGCGATTAAATACGGCTTTAAAGGCCCTAATATAGCCATCACTACCGCTTGTACTACTGGCACACACAACATTGGTCAGGCCATGCGTATGATTCAATACGGAGATGCCGATGTAATGGTTGCCGGTGGTGCCGAAATGGCGACTACCCAGCTGGGTCTAGGTGGCTTTGCCGCTGCTAGAGCGCTGTCTAAACGTAACAGTGATCCAGAGTCGGCGAGTCGACCTTGGGATGCTGATCGCGATGGTTTTGTGTTGGGTGATGGTGCCGGTATCTTGGTATTGGAAGAATATGAGAGAGCCAAAGCGCGCGGTGCAAAAATATATTGCGAACTCGCCGGTTTTGGTATGAGTGATGATGCGCATCATATCACCGCACCACCTGTAACGGGTGAAGGCGCGGCCATGGCGATGGAAAATGCGCTTAAAGATGCCAATAAAACAGCCAAGCTCGATAACGTTGATTACGTCAACGCTCACGGCACTTCAACGCCTGCTGGTGATATTGCTGAGACCAATGCGCTGAAGCGTCTGTTTGGGCAAGATGTCGCCAATATGCGCATGAGTTCTACCAAATCAATGATTGGTCATTTGTTAGGTGCAGCAGGGGCTGTAGAAGCTATTTTTTGCGCACTGGCAATCAGAGATCAAGTGGCTCCGCCGACGATTAATCTAGATAACCCTTCTGAAGGTTGTGATTTAAATTATGTCGCCCATAGTGCTCAGCAGTGCAAAATAGACTCCGCTATCTCCAATTCCTTCGGTTTTGGTGGTACTAACGGCAGCTTGTTGTTCCGAAAAATCTAACTATTGCATGTCTGCGCATCTGGTCAATGGCCAAAGTGATAATCGATTAAGTATTTCCGATCGAGGTTTGAACTATGGAGATGGTCTGTTTGAGACTATTCAAATTCGCGATGCTGTGCCGCTGCTTTGGCAAGCGCACATATCGCGGATGCGTACATCCGCCAAACGTTTAAAAATAGATTTTCCCGAGTCTCTTGAAGTCAGTTTTTTTAACGATTTTGAAAAATTATGTAACGGCTCTACGGCGCCTCTAGTGTTGAAGCTAATGTTGACCCGTGGTGAAACGCAGCGCGGTTACAAAATTGATCCTAAAGCTTCTATCACCCGCATCACGATACTTTCCCTCGCACCTAATCTCGTCAAATTAACCCGTGATGGTATCAGCGTAGTGCTCTGTCAAACGCAATTAGCTAGGCAGCCATTGCTTGCGGGCATCAAACATTTAAACCGTTTAGAGCAAGTGATGGCACGCAGCGAATGGCAGGCAACTTCTATTACCGAGGGAATTGTCTGCGATACTCAAGGCTACGTGATTGAGGGTTGTATGAGTAATCTGTTCTGGGTGAAAAATAACATTTTGCATACTCCCGATTTAAGTTTGTCAGGGGTTGAAGGTGTAATGCGCAATCAGGTCATTGAACTTTGTAAAGAACATCAGTTAATAGACACTCGCAGTGGCTTTTATAGTAAACAAGACTTGCTGAATGCCGATGAGATTTTTATTACCAACAGTGTTTTTGATATATTGGCGGTAGTCAATGTCGAGGCCGATTATAGTACCCAGGACATTATGTTTACTCCGCGAATATTTAAATTTGGACCCATTACTAGAGCGCTGCAAGCGCTACTTCAACAATATTATTTAAGGAAATCGCCAGTTTGAAAAAGGTCTTTATTACCTTGTTGTTTTTAAGCGTAACTGTTGCAGCCGCAGGTTATTATCTGTGGCTTGATATCCATAAAATAATGGCGCAGGAAAACCAAGCACAATTGTCTCAACAAAATTTTATAATTAAACGTGGCACCGGTTTTAATCGTTTAACAGCGCAGTTGAAAGAGCAGGGATTAATTGATAATGCGCAATACTTTAAACTGTATGCCAAGTATTATCAGTATGGAAAGAAGATACAGGCTGGGGAGTACTTAATTAATGTTAATGCTTCTCCCATTGATTTATTAAAGCTGTTTTCATCGGGAAAAGTGGTGCGTCACAATGTCACTTTTATCGAGGGGTCTAATATTCAAGAGTTGCGCGCTCAGCTACTAAAATACCGATCGGTGATAGAGCTTAAAAGCACCGATATGACCGAGCAGCAAATACTGGCAGCGATTGGTGCTAAAGAGAGTAAGCTTGAGGGGCTGTTACTGGCTGAGACTTATAGGGTTGAGCGCGGCACTAGTGATATAGCGCTGCTCAAGCGGGCCTATAAAGCGATGCACAAACTGTTAGACGAGCAATGGCAGAGCAGAAATAAAAAACTGCCATATAAAAATGCTTATGAGGCGCTGATTATGGCCTCTATTGTGGAAAAAGAGACCGGTGCCTCTAAAGAGCGACCGGTGATTGCGGGCGTGTTTGTTAATCGCATGAGAATTGGCATGAAATTGCAAACAGATCCAACGGTTATTTACGGCATGGGAGACAGGTACAAGGGCAATATCACTCGCGCTGATTTGCGCCGCCCAAGTGCTTACAATACATACGTCATTAAGCGCTTGCCGCCAACGCCTATCTCAACGGTGGGTCCTGAGGCAATTAAAGCCGCATTAAACCCAGTTAAGACAAAATATTTGTACTTTGTCGCGAAAGGCGATGGCAGTCACTATTTTTCCAAAAGTTTACGGGAGCACAATAATGCCGTGCGTAAATACCAGCTTAGACGTAAAAAGTCTTATCGTTCAGCGCCTGCGAATTAATAGAGCTTCATTGTGATTTATTTATCGAGATGTCAAAAATGAGTACAGAGCAGTCACACAAAGGTCGTTTTATCACTATTGAGGGGACTGAGGGCGTTGGTAAGAGTACCAATGTCGCGTTCGTTAAAGCACGTATCGAAGCCGCTGGTTTCGAGTTAGTGTTAACCCGAGAGCCTGGCGGCACAGTACTCGCTGAGCAGATAAGAGATTTACTGTTAACGCCGAGCGCTGAAAAAATGTCTGTCGACACCGAATTACTGTTAGTGTTTGCAGCGCGTGCACAGCACATTAACAGCGTCATTCTGCCTGCATTGGCTCGAGGGGCTTGGGTGTTGTCAGACCGATTTACCGATGCTACTTATGCTTATCAAGGTTTTGGTCGCGGTATCGATTTACAGAGAATCGAACAGTTAGAGCAATTTGTGCAGGGCAGTTTGCGTCCCGATCTCACCCTATTGTTAGATGCGCCGGTAGAGATAGGTTTAGCGAGAGCTTCTGCCCGTGGAGAATTGGACCGTATAGAGCAAGAGAAACAGTGTTTCTTTGAAAAAGTCCGAGAGGGCTATCATTACCAAATGGAGCGAGAGCCTCTTCGTTTTGCAATGATAGATGCTAGTCAAAATTTAGCGGCAGTAAAATCGCAGGTGGGTCTAGTGCTGCGTACTAAACTGGGAATATAAGATGGATGTAGCTTCGCGATATCATGCTTTAAAGACTGAAATTTATCCATGGTTCGAGCCACAGTGGCTGCGCATAAAGCAGCTTTTTGCCACGGAAAAACTCCCCCATGCTTTGATGGTTAATGGCGCTAAGGGCATTGGTAAATTACATTTTGCCAGTAGCGTAGCGCAGTTAGTGCTCTGTCATAAGAATGCAAATGGTGCCGCCTGTGGTGAGTGTCGCAGTTGTCAGTTATTTTCCTCAAGTGGCCATCCTGATTTATATCATTTGGCCCCAGAGGAAGGTGTTGAGCAAATAAAGGTAGATCAGGTAAGAGACCTGAGTAGCTTTATGCAAAGCACTGCGCAACAAGGTGGTTACCGAGTGGTTATTTTAGACCCGGCTGAGGCGATGAATCTGTCGGCGGCGAATGCATTATTAAAAACGCTGGAAGAGCCCGGGAAAAACTCTTTGCTATTGTTGTTGTCCAATCAATTAGGGCAGGTAATGCCGACCATAAAAAGTCGCTGTCAGCGGGTGGATTGTCCAATCCCTGAGCGCGATTTGGCTGTTCATTGGTTGCAGCAAAAATTATCCATAGAGGCGGGCGTCGCTAGTCAGTTATTAAAGGTAGTACACGGCGCGCCGCTACTTGCGCTTACCTTTAAAGAGCGAGGGGAGCAAGAATTACGCGCTGAGTTTTTTGTGGGTTTGAAAAGCATTTTGCAGGGCAAGACAACGGCGATTGCTCTGGCCCCACAGTATGCAAAAAAAGATATCAAGTTGCTGCTCTCGTGGCTGTATAGCTTGTTGGTTGATGTGGCCAAACTGCAGGTGGCTGGTGAGGGATCGTCGATAGCGAATGCCGATATGGCCAAAATGTTAGCGGCATTAGCCAAGCGTTCCCAGGCGAAAAAAGTTTATGCACTGGCAGATAAAGTTCAGTGGCAGCGCAGTGCTTTGCTCGCGCATCAAAATCCGAACAAGCAATTGTTACTGGAAGATCTATTAATAGATTGGAAAAAATTAATATAAAGTGGTTAAATACGTCTGTTATTAGTTTAGCGGCATATTTATGGATAGCGCTGATGAAAATTAAGGATTTTTAGCTGTGGCAATAATTTTATCGAACAATGATCTGAATGTAGAGAGTATTAGCAGTCCGCTGCCTACTAGACCGCGGATGAGCCATGGTATCTTGACTTTAGTTTTGCCTGAAAAGCAAAATTTATACGATGCCTATATGCCGTTTGTAAAAGGCGGAGGGTTATTTATTGAAACGAATAGAGACTTCCATTTGGGCGAAGAGGTTTTTGCCCTCTTGCAATTAATGGATGAAGTAGACAAAACGCCGATCACCGGTAAAGTGATCTGGATGACGCCTAAGTCACCGCAAAACGGTAAGAAGCAAGGAGTAGGCATTCAAATTTCCAGTGAAGATCAGTCTCTGACAAAAAAAATAGAGACATATCTCGCCGGGGTAGATGCAGGTATTCAAACGCAGACCTTGTAGTGCTTGTATAGTGCTACGACCTCTCTAAATTCCCAATCCAATTTTAAGTATATTATGCTGATAGATTCACACTGTCATTTAGACAAACTCGATTTAGAAAACCACCAAAATAGTATTGCTGTATTGCTCGATGAATGTGCCGATCGCAAAGTTTCCAGAATGCTTTGTGTCAGCGTTGGCTTAGATGAATTTGATGCCATGTATAAATTGATTACCCCTTTTTCCCATGTTGATGCCTCTCTAGGTGTACATCCACTGCATGTAAAAAATCCCTCGGGTGTTGCCAGTGTTGAACAGTTGCTGGCTCTGGTAGAAGAACACGACAAAGTAGTGGCCATTGGTGAGACCGGGTTAGATTATTTCTACGACGAGGATTCCAAAGAATCTCAGCGGTTGAGTTTTATCAACCACCTACAGGCCGGTGCCGTACTGGATATGCCATTAATAGTGCATACTCGCGGAGCGCCCGATGAGACTATCGCACTGATTAAAGAGCATGGTGGAGCGGCAGCGGGCGTATTACACTGCTTTACAGAGTCGTTGGAAATGGCGCTGCAGGCAATTGAGCTTGGTTACTTGATTTCTATTTCAGGCATTGTCACTTTTAAAAACTCTAAAGCACTACAAGAAGTGGTCAGACAGCTCCCCTTAGATAAAATTTTGGTAGAGACTGACTCGCCTTATCTGGCACCTGTGCCTTTTAGAGGTAAGCAGAACCAGCCAAAATACGTGGTAGAAGTGGCTCAGTATGTTGCCGATCTAAAAGGGGTAACGCTTGAAGAAGTGGCCAGGCAAACCAGTGCAAACTACTATCGCTTGTTTAGTCGTGCTCAAGACAAGTCTTCTATTTAGGCTTGCCTGATTCTACCTATTACCACCCCCGTATAACATATGCTGTTATATCTTGGATTTTCTCTCCCCTCGTAATAATCGCCATAGATTAACACTGGTTTGTTTAGCACCGGCACTTGAAAGCAGTAGCGCTGCAAAAATCAGTGTTATTGCGTAGAGCTGTTTGGTGTCTAAGTGTTCGCCAACTAAAAAGACTCCGAGCAATACTGCCACTAATGGGTTCAGTAGGGAGAAAATCCCCATGGTTTCAGTGCCGAGTAGTTTAAGAGAGCGGACCCATGCCCAATAGCCATACGCGGTATTTAAGATAATTAGCCAGGCTAGTCCCACCCATGTGTCAGCGCCAGGCACCGGCAAGGGTCCTGAGTGCCAATAGACAAACGGCAGCATTAACGTACCGCCAATAATCAGCTGCCAGGCCGATACATTAAGAATGTCGTTGATGACTAAGCGTTTCATCCAAATAGAAGTAATAGACATAACGCTAATAGCGCCGAAGGCCGCGAGCACGCCCCAGTAGTTGACGTTGGCCTCAGGGTTGAGCAATAAGGTAACCCCGACTAAGCCGACTAGTGCACATAGCAGTTTTCTAGGGTTAGGTTTTACTTTATATATCAGCCAGTTGAATAACATCATTACTAGCGGGAAAGTCGCCCCTAAGGTGCCGGCAACAGAGCCTGGCAGCAGGTAAATAGCGGTCATTAGCAGGGGGAAAAACAGCGCTATATTACCTAGGCTGATAAGCACCATGCTAGTAAACGGCAGTGAGAATCGTCTGGGTCTAAGCATCAGTAGCAGTAGTCCCGCCGGCAGGGCGCGCAGCAATGCCAACCAAGGTGCGGGGATGTCTGTTAGATAGAGGCCGATCACGGCGTAACTGGTGCCCCATAAAATGGGAACGCTCAGGGCGATAAGATAGTTCATGCTTTGATGCCTATTTTAACTTTTATAAAAGATACTTTCAAGAAAGTAATATAAACTTTTGCATGGGAATTGGCAACTATCTTTTCAAAAAGGTAATTTTGTGTTTGAATGCTAGTAGGGTGTCCGAGAACAGTGATCGTAGCGAGAGCAATACTATTTGAGGAAAAATTAGCGGTAATTTGAGGCGAATAGCGTGCTATTTAACGAGGATGAGCGTTAATTTTAACCAAATAAGCTTGGTCGCAGTAGATTAGCTAGTTCGCGGACAGGCTCCTAGTACTCAATGGTAGAGAATAATTGTGGCAAATGATCATGTAGAAAATATTTTAGAGCAGTGGCAACAGCAGCGTCCAGATTTGGACTGTTCTGCGGTGGCCATTGTTGGTCGTATCTCGCGTATGGAGAAAATAATGCGCCCGCAAATTTTAGCGGGGATAGCGCCGTTTTCATTAAGTGCGATTGAGTTTGATATTTTGGCGACGCTTAGGCGTAATAACTGCGCGTTAACACCTACTCAATTGTACCAGGCTGCGATGTTGTCCTCAGGGGCGATGACAACTAACCTCGATAAATTGGTCAAGCGTGAGCTGTTAGAGCGTCAATACAGCGATACGGACAGGCGAAGCTGTCACATACAGTTAACCGCCAAAGGTTGGGCATTGATTGAGGAAGCTTATCCCGTGCACTTGGAGAATGAAGAGCGGATGCTCGAGCCTTTAACACCACAGGAGAGGTCGGAACTCGCTTCATTGTTGAAGCGTTGGTTGTTCGCTAATGAGTGATGTTACTGCTTAGGTAAATGATCTAGTAGATAGAAAAGACCCAGGGGGCAGCTGCCCCCTGGGTCTTATCGATTGGCTAGAAGTTTAAGTTGCTTCTACTGGTTCCCCTGTTTTAGTTTCCACTTTATCAGCTACGGTTTTCTTAGTGTTTTTGAATGCGAGAAAGACAAAGCCAGCAAAGGCTAACACGCCAATGGCGAAGACTATATCACCCGGAACTCTCGCCCAGACTAATGCTTCCATGACGTCACCGTGAATAACCTCAGCAGAGCGTGCTTTTGCATAATAAGTGTTAGTGGCGATGTATGTTTGCCATAACCCTTGCGGTAGCAGTGAGAAAAAGGTCATCATCGCCAAACCTGCATTGAGCGACCAAAAGGATATTTTTAATAGCTTTTGATTCCATTGCGCAATGTCCGTTAGGCCGCGCATACAGAACAACATCAAGCCAATGCCAAGCATTCCGTAGACCCCAAAGAGAGCGGCATGAGCGTGGTTCGCAGTAATGTTAAGTCCCTGCATATAATATAATGCGATCGGTGGGTTTAATAAAAACCCGAACACGCCAGCGCCTAACATGTTCCAAAATAATACCGCCGTAAAAAACATGAACGGCCAGTGATAGGCGCTCTCCCACATGTATTTATTTTCCATTTTAGCGTGGTTGTAAGCTTCAAATCCGACCACCATTAACGGCACCACTTCAAGGGCTGAAAAGGAAGCGCCGACGGCTAATACTGCAGTGGGGGTGCCACTCCAATACAGGTGATGGAAAGTGCCCAGTACGCCACCAGTGAGGAATATTATGGTTGCAAACAGCACCATAATAGTGGCGATGGATGCACGCAACAAACCCATTCGAACAAACAGTACCGAGATGATCGCAGTAGCGAATACTTCAAAAATCCCTTCGACCCATAAATGAACTACCCACCATCGCCAGTACTCCATCACGCTCAAGTGGGTGTTTTGGCCCCACATAAGACCAGCGCCGTACAACAAGCCGATAGAAATGGTGGCGATAACGATCAGTAACACTAAATTATTAACCACTTTGTCTTTAAGTGCCGGCCAGAGTGCCCGTAACACCAACACCACCCAGAGCAATAAGCCAATAAATAGATAGATCTGCCAGAAGCGGCCAAGATCAATATACTCATAGCCTTGATGGCCAAACCAAAAGCTTAAGCCAAGATCTTCGATAAAGTTGTGAATAGAGAACCATTGGCCAATGAAAGACCCAACGACAATGATTAATAAACTATAAAAAAGAAAGTTAATGCCAAAAACTTGAAATCTAGGCTCTTTCCCTGAGAGTAAGGGTGCGACGTAGAGCCCAGTTGCCAGCCAGGCAACGACTATCCATAAAACGGCTAATTGGGTGTGCCAGGTTCTGGTGAGCACATATGGCAAGTAATCTATCAGGGGAAGTCCATAGAGACCTTGGCCTTCGACTGCATAGTGAGCGGTGATAATACCGAGCAATACCTGGGCTAAGAACAGCGCCGTCACCACCCAGAAGTACTTTGCAGTGGCGCGCATCGAAGGGGTGATCTTGGCGGTGGCTAATACATCTACTTCTGAAAATCCGCCTTCAGGTTCCATGTCCAGCTGCCAGCTATTATATTGTTTGGCGTAATACCAAACCAAGCCACCGATACCCGCGAGCAACAACATGACCGAGAATAAGCTCCACATAAGGATGCTAGCAGCAGGCGTGTTGCCGACTAAAGGATCATGGGGCCAGTTACTGGTATAACTTATGTCATTATTGGGTCGGTTAGTGACCGTAGCCCAGGAAGTCCAGAAGAAGAATGCCGTTAGGTCTCTGGCATTTCTTTCACTCAGGGCTGAGTGTAGTGGAAATGCATAATCACGGCGCAGATCTAAATATTCTTCATCACCTTTAAATAGCCCGCGGTAATGCTGTGCGACTTTTTCAATAGCAGTGGCGCGCTCGTGGCTGACCGTGATAGTGCCAGTATTGGAGTCATAGGTATTTTTACGTATCTCCTCGCGTAATGCAATTTTATAGACCTCATCACGTGCATCATTTTCAGCTGAAATATTTAAGTCATTGCGCGCTGTGATTGCCGCTAACAGAAAAAGTGCTTCGCGGTGTAACCAATCGGCACTCCAGTCCGGCGCTAAGTAGCTGCCGTGTCCCCATATGGATCCCTGTTGCATGCCGCCAATGGATTGCCATACATTCTGTCCGCGCTCAATATTTGCGCGGGTGAATAATACCGTACCGTCAGTCGTTATCACTTGCTCCGGAATAGGCGGCGCTTTTTGGTATATTTCCCGGCCAAATAACAGCAAAGTGGTGAACATTATCAGCATAGTGATAGATAGAATCCACCAGAGCCTTCTGATGGTGAACGTAGTTTTATAATTTCCCATTTTATCGTCCTGATTTGGTGTTGAAGTAACAGCTTGATAGAGCGCTATTTAGTCAATGATACAAGGGGAGGAGTCATGAGATAGGGATAAGTCATTAAAGGTTGATGTAGATCAAATATGCAGAAAGGCGATTTGTTAAGTGTTATCTGTGCCGGTGATTTTGAGAGCAGCTTAGCTGTAATGTGCCGATTAAGGCAGTAAGCTTCAATTAATTCTATACAGAAAAATAACAGCGATAAGCTGCAGTTGAGAATCATCAAAGTTTAAGGTTATTAATTGGTTAATCATTGAGATGAGCTGATCTTTTTTTGCCTAAGCCCCTATAATCAAGGATAATGCCAGCACATTAATGGAGTTACAGATGATAAATAAATTCGATCTAATTATTGTAGGTGGCGGCATGGTCGGGGCAACGCTCGCTTGTGCACTCGCCGATACACAGCTACAAATTGCCGTGATTGAACCTAATATCCCCGCAGCGTTCTCGCTCGACCAAGCACATGCTTTAAGGGTCTCTGCGCTTAACATTGCCTCTGAAAATATTTTTAAAAACATAGGTGTTTGGCAGGGGATTATCAGTAGGCGTAGCTGTGTGTATCGACGGCTCAAAACTTGGGAGTTGGATGCGCAGCGCGGGGCCACTTTATTTGATAGTACTGAGCAAGGGGTGGATCATTTAGGGCATATTGTAGAAAACAATGTTATTCAGCAGGCATTGCTCGAAAAAATGTCCCAGGCGAACAACATCAAACTCTTTGTACAAAAGACCCGCTCTATCGATGTCCAGCCCGGTGCGACCTTAGTTGAGCTAGAGGATAATCAGCAGTTAATCGGCAAATTGATTGTCGGTGCAGATGGCGGTAATTCTCTAGTGCGTGATGCCGCGGGTATCGGTATTCACAGCTGGGATTACGCTCAAAGTGCATTAGTGATTAGCGTGACGATGAGCACTGCACAGCAAGATATTACCTGGCAGCAATTTACCCCCACTGGCCCGCTGGCATTTTTGCCTTTATCGGGGAATAGCGCGTCTCTTGTATGGTACAACAACCCCGCTGCGATAAAGCGATTGATGGCGCTCAATGAAGTGGCTTTTCTAGAAGAGTTACAAGCGAGTTTCCCGGATGCGCTAGATCAAGTGACGGCAGTGATCAGTAAGGGAGCGTTCCCATTAAAGCGTCAGCATGCTCAGCAATACATCAAAGAGGGAGTTGCCTTAATTGGTGATGCGGCCCATATGATTCACCCACTGGCGGGGCAAGGGGTGAATATTGGTCTGTTAGATGCCGCTCAGCTCGCTCAGTGTCTACTGGCGGCCAGTGGTGAGCAAATGAGTAGTGCAGATGAATATGCGCATAGTACTCGCGCTGATATTAGCTCGCTGGCAGTATTAAATGAGTATGAGCGCTTAAGACGTCGCCATAACCTATTGGTGATGCAGTTAATGGATAGTTTTTATAAAGTATTTACTAATAACAATGGACCCTTAAAGGTTTTGCGCAATATAGGTTTAGGTATTGCAGGCCACTTAACGCCGGCCAAAAAGAAAGTGATGGCATTGGCGATGGGGTTAGAGGGGCCGTTACCCGAGCTGGCCAAAAGATAGTGACTGTTTTCAATAAGGTTTTATAGAAAACCCTTGAGTGCGCTACGCATCTGCGTGTTTTCTCGATACAATGCTCGACATGTTCCTTAGATGAACTCTAATCACTATCCTGAATCCGTGACTTCAAAGTGAGAACAGAGTGTAAGATATTGGTTTTACAGGGGAATAGAAAAATCTTAGCTGCACCCTTAGGTTCAGTGGGTATTTTTCTAACCAGTGTAGAATCAAGAGCTTGCGCAATGTGGTGCAGTGAAGTCACTGATTCAGGATTATATTTACGTGTACGAGTCAATTAAATTTTAGCAAAGGTTTTAGTTGTTATGACAAGTGTTAATTGCCACAGTAGTTTTGAATTTATACGTCAGCAAAAAATTGAATCACTGAACGTGTCCATGTTGGAGTTTCGCCATCGCGAGACCGGTGCCATGCACTACCACATAGATGCCGATCAGCAAGAAAATGTCTTTTTAGTGGCGTTTCGTACCGTGCCGATGGACTCAACCGGAGTCGCACACGTACTAGAGCACACTGCATTGTGTGGTAGCGATCGCTATCCGGTTCGCGATCCGTTTTTTATGATGACCAGACGTTCATTGAATACGTTTATGAATGCGTTCACTAGCTCAGATTGGACGGCTTATCCGTTCGCCAGTCAAAATAACAAAGACTATTATAATTTGCTGGATGTTTATTTAGATGCGACATTCCATTCGCGTTTGGCTGAACTTGATTTCTTGCAGGAAGGGCATCGCGTTGAGTTTAAAGAAAAAGGCAATGTCGATTCTCCACTGGAATATAAAGGCGTCGTTTACAATGAAATGAAAGGCGCGATGAGCTCGCCCGTTTCCGTGTTATGGCAAACTTTTTCTAAGCATTTGTTCCCCACGCAAACCTATCACTTTAATTCCGGTGGCGATCCTGAATCTATTACGGATTTGACTTACCAGCAATTAAAAGATTTTTATACCAGTCACTATCATCCCAGCAATGCGGTGTTTATGACTTTTGGTAATATTCCCGCCGCTGATTTGCAGCAGCGCTTTGAAGAAAATGCGCTCAAAGACTTCAAAAAACTGGATATTAACGTCACGGTGAACGATGAAAAACGTTATTTCTCACCGGTGAGGGTAGAGGAAGCCTACAACTTAGATGAGGAAGATATTACTGAAAAGACCCACCATGTGATGGGTTGGTTGCTCGGTGAGTCTATCGATCTTAAGCAGCAATTAGAGGCGCATTTGCTCTCTAGAGTGTTGCTCGATAACAGTGCCTCGCCACTGCGAGCGGCGTTAGAGTCCAGTGATTTAGGCAAGGCGCCCTCACCACTGTGCGGTTTAGAAGATTCTAACCGTGAGATGTCTTTCATGTGTGGTTTGGAAGGATCGGAGCCAGAATCAGCAGCGGCGTTTGAGCAACTAGTGCTTGATGTGCTAGCACAAGTAGAGCGTGACGGTGTGGAGTTATCGGTGGTTGAGGCGCAGCTGCATCAGCTAGAGCTGGGCCAGCGTGAAATTAGTGGTGATGGTTATCCCTACGGCCTTAATTTAATTATGGCTTCAATGTCTAGTGCCATTCATCGCGGCGATCCTATTGCGCTGTTGAATTTGGATCCCGTCTTGGAAGAGCTGCGTGAATCCATTAAAGATGCCTCTTTTATCCCGCGTCTAATTCGTACCTTGTTACTCGATAATTCACACTATGTACGTTTGACCATGCGACCTGATCAGCAGTTGGAAAAACGTAGAGCTAAATCAGATGAGCAAAAACTTGCTGCAATGCGCGATGCGATGAGTGAAACACAAAAGCAGGCAATTGTTGATCAGGCAGAGGCTTTAGAGCAGCGCCAGGCACAAGTTGATGATGCCAGTATCCTGCCGGAAGTCACCTTAGCTGATGTGCCTACCGAGCAGTTTATTGCAGAGGGTGAGACCCTTGATTTATCGGGCCAGTCACTACATTGGTATGGTCAGGGTACTAACGGTCTAGTTTATCAACAAGTTATC
Organism: Oceanospirillaceae bacterium; assembly: GCA_013215375.1. Taxonomy (GTDB): domain Bacteria; phylum Pseudomonadota; class Gammaproteobacteria; order Pseudomonadales; family Balneatricaceae; genus Rs1. The sequence continues at coordinate 57,522 of JABSRB010000007.1, forward strand.
ATCGAGATGCCCGATTTTACGGATGCGGAAAAACAACTACTGCCATTGTTCAGTCATTGTATGAGTGAGCTGGGTTGTGCGCAGCGTAGCTATCAGGAAAACCAGCAGTATCTGGCACAAGTAACCGGTGGAGTTAGTGCATATTCAGCAGTGCGTGCTTCTTTATCAGATGAACAGCAGGTCAGTGGTTATTTTGTGGTCTCGGGCAAAAGTTTAACCAGCCATCAAGATTCGCTGCTTAAATTGGTCAAAGAAACGTTACTCGAAAGTCGCTTTGATGAGCTGGGGCGTATTAGAGAGTTAGTGGGGCAGATCCGCAGTCGTAAGGAGCAAAGTATTACCGGCAGTGGTCACAGCTTGGCGATGATGGCCGCTAGTGCGGAGTTTGCTCCCGCAGCGTTACTGGCGCACCAAACACGTGGTCTGGCAAGTATTGCAGCCGCGAAAGTGCTAGATGATAGTTTGAATGATGAAAAGTCCTTAAAGCAATTAGCAGAGACGTTAAAGTTGATGCACCAAAAGCTGATCGCTGGTCGCAGGCGTTTCTTGTTAGTGGCAGAGCCTGAGCTAAAGTCAGATCTTGTTTCCTCATTGACAAAACTGTGGAGCGATGTTGCTGTTTCTCAGGCGGGTAGTTTTGACTTAGCCGCAACCAGAAAGTCTGTACAGCAAATTTGGCTGACCAGCACCCAAGTTAACTTTAGTGCCAAAGCTTATCCAACTGTCAGTGTTGATCATGAAGATGCTCCGGCACTGTCAGTGTTAGGTGACTTCTTGCGCAACGGCTATTTGCATCGCGCTATTCGTGAGCAGGGCGGCGCCTATGGCTCTGGCGCTGGTCAAGATAGTGGTGATGCGGTGTTTAGATTCTTCTCCTACCGCGATCCGCGTATTGAAGAAACGTTAGCTGATTTTGATGAATCTTTAGTGTGGTTGGAAAATACCGATCACGATGAGGAGAAACTATCAGAGGCAGTGCTAGGTGTGGTTAGTTCTATTGATAAGCCTGGGTCACCCGCTGGTGAGGCAAAACAAGCTTATCATGCACAGTTGTTCGGCCGTACTCCAGAGCAGCGTCGGGCCATTAGAGCGAAGATTCTGAAGGTGAGTATTGCTGATTTAAAGCGAGTTGCCCGCACTTATATGGTGGCCGACAAAGCCAGTACCGTGATAGTGACCAGCGTGGAATCAGCGCAGAACCTAGATCCTAGTTATGAGCGTATTACGCTGTAAATAATTAAAAAACTCGCTTAGATCGAAACAGCTAAATGAGTTTGTAAAAATTGAAATGAAAGCTTTAAGGAATAAGTAATGAATATAGCAAAAGATAGCGTCGTACAGTTTAATTACGTGCTCAAAGATGTTGATGGTAATATTTTAGAAGAGACCGACAAGGACCAGCCAATTGCCTATTTGCAAGGGCATAACAACATGCTGGCAGGTGTTGAAAAGGCGCTTGAAGGACATGCAAAAGGTGAGTCTGTTACTGTTACTTTGGCCCCTGAGCAAGCTTATGGCAATGTACGTGAAGATGCATTAATGAAAATCCCGATGAAACATCTGCAGGGAGCCAAAAAATGGCGTCCAGGTATGGTGGCGACAGTTAACTCTGAAAAAGGCCAGCATCAGGTCACAGTGGTTAAATTAGGCCGTTTTATGGTGACTGTTGATAGTAACCATCCCTTTGCCGGTAAAACTTTGACCTTCGATATGGATATTATCGATGTACGTGAAGGCACTGCAGATGAAATATCACACCGCCATGCACATGGCGCAGGTGGTCATCACCACTAGTCGTAAAAACGCTCAGAGCGGTAGCTGTGAACGCTTATCCCCACTATGCAACTCTGTGTAGTGGGAAATTTATCTATATCCCTGGAGCCTGTCAGGCTCCTTGAAGGCTGTCCTAGAACTGCGGTCGTAGCGAGAACAAGACTATTTGAGGCAAAATTAGCGATCATTTGAGGCGAATAGCGTGCTATTTAACGACACTGAGCGTTAATTTTGGTCAAATAGGCTTGATCGCAGTAGATCAGTCTGTTCTCGGGCAGCCTCCTAACTAAAGCATGAACTTATATGTCTACTCCTCTGCAAATCTATCAAAAAAATATCCAAGATAAAGGTTACCGACAGGACGATGCGCAGCTCGAGGCGATTGAAGTCTTGCAGCAATTGTTTGTCGATTTGAAAAAAGGTCAAATAACTGCGCATTCAAGTGTGTATTTATGGGGGCGTGTGGGGCGTGGTAAAACCTATCTGATGGATTGTTTTTATGATGCTTGTTTGTCTAACGCGTTAGGGTCTCAGGTAAAGCGCATTCACTATTATCGCTTTATGCAGTACTTGCATCGTCAATTAAAAGTTCACCAAGGGAAAAAAGACCCGTTAGTCTACGTCGCTAAAGATTTGCTTAAGCAGTATAAGATACTTTGTTTGGATGAGTTTTTTGTATCGGATATTGCCGATGCCATGCTGCTTGGGCGATTGATGAAAGTGTTGTTTGAACAAGGGTTAGTGTTAATTGCTACCTCTAACGTTGAGCCGACACAGTTGTATAAAGATGGCTTGCAGCGCGATAGGTTTTTGCCAGCGATAGCGACTCTGGAGCACTATTTACAAGTATTGCACATGAGTGGCGCGGAAGATCACCGCCTGGCTAAGGCCAGTGGCTTTCCAAATTATTATATAGAAGCGATAGAGGCCGATGCTAAGCCTGGGCTCAATGAGCAGCAACCGGTTTTTCATAGGTTTATAGCGGATAGTGGCAGTGCGACTGTGCAGCGAGATGTTGATCTAACCATAGAGTCTCGAGTTATTAAATGCCTTGCTGTCAGTGAGAGGCTTTATTGCTTTAGTTTTGAGCAGCTTTTTGTCGGACCTAGATCTGCCAATGATTACATCGCGCTGTCAAAAATAGCGGATTGTGTGTATTTGCTGAGCGTACCGCAAATGGGCGGAGCTCTGAATGAGCGCAAGGTCGCTAGAGGCACAGAAGATACCTATAACATTAACCAAAAAGTAGCAGATAGGCCATTTGTGTTAGCGCAAGGGGATGATGAGGCGCGCCGATTTATCAGCTTTATTGATGAACTTTACGATCAGCAGCGTCAAGTGGTGATAAGCGCTGCGGTTGAGCTCTCGCAGCTGTATTTAGGCGGTAGGGTGGTATTTGAGTTTGAGCGTACTGTAAGTCGTATTATAGAAATGCAGGGGGATGAGTATGCTGAAAACTGAAAACTGAAAACTGAAAACTGAAAACTGAAAACTGAAAGTTACGAGTTACGAGCTAAAAGCTAAAATATATCACCACCGAGAGCACAGAGGCGCTGCGCTACACAGAGAAAACAAAAAACCTTAACATCCTTTTTTTTAGATTATTTCGCTGTGGTGGGAAAATTTTTTAAAATATTCGACTGCAGAAAGCAGTGCTTGCTTCGCTATGAGAACCAAAAGCCTTGGTGTTAATGGTGCCGGGGTATTTATAATCACCCGCAACCCG
>JABSRB010000070.1 GCA_013215375.1 Oceanospirillaceae bacterium
GTGCTACAGGTTTGAGACTTCCTTACCTTGAGAACTTTTCTGATAAAGAAAAATTACAGCAGGATCTTATTGCCATGTCCTTTTCAAAAGGAATTAAAGAAAATATATTTTTCTTATTGAAACACTACTCTCAAGATTGTGCTGGAATAATTCACGGGTTGATAAAACTTAGAGAAAGGCTTAGAGCATCTCTTGAAAAACATGCAAAATTATACGTTGTGGTAGAGCTGTACAATATCGGTAGCAATCCAGTGATTTTCTCACCATACATGATATATAATATTTATTTAGGAGATCAATCCAAGAAAGTTCTTATGAAAGTCTCTGATAACAAAGAATCAGAAAACAATCAAAATATGAAAGATACGGGGTCCAAGTTTAATGTAAACCCTCATCTATCTAAACAATCTGGTGCATCATACATATCTGTGAATGGGGGGGGGCTAAACGAGTAGAGCTTGAGTCAATAGACCCGCTTGACGAATTTGGTGCTAAAGCAGTAGGTTATTTTGAATTGGGGGGGATTGAGTGCGATGTTTCAAGCAAGACTATTGAAGGGAAATTTATCAATTCTCAGAAATCAACGTTTGGTCGAAAAATGAGTGAGGCCAAAAAAGCACAATTCCTAAGCCAGCAGAGCTAACAAGGCGTTTAAACGGAACTAAAAAAAAGGGGCAAATGGGGTCAAGTCTTGTCTTTTGCCTTTAAGCTAAGTTGAGTTAAAGTTTAGTAACACTTAAGAGCCAGCTACGGAGCCATAATCCCCCTTGTATTGCCGCCGGAGCGATTTACAAAATTGGCGAGTGGAGCGACAGGACGTCGCGGAAAGCGAAGTTGAGCCATGGATGGCGAATCTGAGCGGCCGTCAATTTTGTGAATTGCGGAGGAGTCTTTCGGCAATATTGGGGCGAAATTTTTTATGTACAGGATGTACGGTATTCGGCGGTGGCAGGGATGCCAAAGAGCTTCTTTGGTTCCGTTTCTTTTTTTTCGCAAAAAAGAAATGAACTCGACGTAGTCGAAACTGCATTAAAATCTTTTGAATTTAACATTAAAAAATAAATCAGTTATCTTTATTCCCCTCAAATATCTATGACCATAGAGATTATTCGAAAATTAAATGCTCAAGTTTATCGGGAACACCGTTAAATTGATCTGCATCTGCTTGGGGAGTGATTACTTCGGTGATGATGGGCCATACTTCGCTTAGTTGAGCATTGAGTGCAAGAAATTGTTCTTGGCCCTCTGGCAGTTCATCTTCCTGATGGATGGCATCAGCTGGGCACTCAGGTACACATAAATCACAATCGATGCAGGCTATTGGGTTTATGACCAGAAAGTTTGGGCCTTCATGAAAGGCATCGGCTGGGCATACGGATACGCAGTCGGTGTATTTACATTGAATACAATTGTCGGTAACAACAAATGCCATAGCCAAACTCTCTTCGAAAAATTATTGGCGCAGATCATACCATGACAACAGATTATATAAATATTGTAGGCCATAATTCGCACTTAATAGGATAATTCTAACATCCAAATACTTATTTAGCTGCACATGCAATTGCTTCTTACATGCCTCTATTTGCTTACCTCACATTTTGTTCTGTAATTTATCCAACAAATATTGGCTTGAAGTTTAGAGCGTTCTTTTCAGGGATGATCATTGCAGCTGCTTAGGCCTACTCATGTGTTTTATGTCTTTCAATCTAAACTTTCTGTTGTGCCGATAAAGTTAAATCAATCCGATTTTGCTGGGATTTTATGTTGTATTTTCTATGCAACACTGACTATTACGTTGTTAAATTGCGTATAATCCGGCTACATTTTTTACTATAACTAAGTAACCTTGGAAGCCTGCCATGATCCGTCTGACTAATCTTAAACTCGCCCTCGATCACAGCGATGATGATCTTAAAAATATTGTTATATCCACACTTAAGATTAGCGCTGAGCAACTGCTGGATTTTAGCGTTTTCCGTCGGGGTATCGATGCGCGTAAAAAACGTAACATCTTGTTGTTGTATACCATCGATGTGCAAACGAGTGACGATGAGGCGTTGTTAACCAAGTATAGTGATAATCAGTCGATACGTTTGACCCCAGACATGGCCTATAAATTTGTTACTAAAGCACCTGAGCAATTAGGTAGTCGCCCGGTGGTGATTGGTTTTGGTCCCTGTGGATTATTTGTCGGTTTAGTGTTGGCGCAAATGGGCTTTAAGCCAATTATTCTCGATCGTGGTAAGGAAGTGCGTGAGCGCACTAAAGATACTTTTAGCTTTTGGCGGAAGCGTACGCTTAATACCGAATCTAATGTTCAATTTGGTGAAGGTGGGGCGGGTACGTTTTCGGACGGCAAACTCTATAGTCAAGTTAAAGACAAAAAGCATTATGGTCGCAAAGTGCTGCATGAATTTGTTAAGGCGGGCGCACCCGAGGAAATACTCTTTGTATCAAAGCCGCACATTGGTACGTTCAAGTTAGTGACGATGGTCGAGAAGATGCGCGCTATGATCATTGAGCTAGGCGGCGAAATCCGCTTTAGTGCGCGGGTCGACGATCTTGATATTGTCGATGGTAAAATTAAAGGGCTCACGTTATCCAACGGCGATAAAATCGTCTCAGATCATATTGCTTTAGCCATTGGGCATAGTGCGCGTGATACTTTCCAAATGGTGCATGATAAAGGCGTTTACATTGAAGCTAAGCCATTTTCTATTGGTTTTAGGATCGAGCATCCACAATCAGTGATTGATGCAGCATTATATGGCGACAGTGCTGGGCATCCAATCTTGGGTGCCGCCGATTATAAGTTAGTGCATCACGCTAAGAATGGACGCTCCGTCTACAGTTTTTGCATGTGCCCAGGGGGTACTGTAGTGGCGGCAACTTCGGAAGAAAACCACGTAGTGACCAATGGCATGAGTCAATACTCGCGTAATGAGCGTAACGCCAATAGCGCGATTGTGGTAGGGATTGATCCATCTGACTATCCCGGTGGCCCATTAGCTGGCATTGATTTGCAGAGAGATCTTGAGCGCGCCGCCTTTAAGTTGGGGGGCGAAAACTATGATGCTCCCATGCAACGTGTGGGTGATTTCTTAAAGAGCAATGCGACGACCGACATTGGTGTTGTGCAGCCATCTTATAAGCCGGGTGTGAAGCTAACGGATCTGACGGGTTTGCTACCCGAATATTGTAATGTGGCTTTACGTGAAGCGATACCGGCGTTCAACAAGAAGATAGCAGGTTTCGCTCATGAAGATGCAACATTAACGGCTGTTGAAACCCGCACCTCATCGCCAATCTGTATCAAGCGCGACAAAGTTAATTACCAAAGCATTAACACCCAAGGATTGTTCCCAGCAGGCGAAGGTGCCGGTTATGCGGGAGGCATATTATCAGCGGCGATTGATGGCATTAAAGTGGCGGAGGCAATGGCGCTTTCTATCACTGGGGAGCTAATTGTGACTAATGATGAGTAACCTATAGAGAAGCCAGTGCACTGAACTAAATCGATAGAACCAAGGGGGTGATGTTTTGTCTTTTGCCCCCAAACTAAAACGTTATCAATATAATCATATGATTTTCTAGTTATTCTTCTGTGATAAGTGCTTGAAAAGTCCGCTCAGTGTTGAATAGGTGTAGCCTACTTATTCAACCTTCAACGGTTGTTTTTCTATGGGCTTGGTCTTGTCGAATTATGTATTCGCAGGGAGATGGGCATTGGTTAGTGTATATTTTTCGATTAAAATGATTGCGCTATTATGCCGTTCTAACAATCGCTATTATTCCCGTGACAACTTTATGATACTGGTTGCTTACAGGGGTTTTTCTTCCTAACTTTTGCCATTTTAAGGTAAGAAATAGCAATATAGAAGCCAAAATTGGCTTTGTCGGTCTTGTTTTGATGGATGCGGTGATGGTTTGACGCTTGTAGTCAAAGAGGTATTTATTGGCATCTTATGTCATGTATAAAGTTAAATTTAATAGGGAATCATAGTGAACTGTACAGAATGTGGAATGGAGCTTACTGAGAGTGATTGTGAAAAATGTGGGAAATCCCAGGTTTCTAAAAATATAGCACCGGAAAATGGCAGCGTAGATATGCCAGCAAGTCAGGTTCTTGCTAATAACCAGCTTCATGTGAGTAATGTCTGGCAGGGCGAAAACACAACCGCAGCCGCTAATATTGAGAGAACATTGGTTAAGTCTATTAGACTCGGGGAGCGCCCTGTAAAAACATTGTGGTTAATTATTTTTGGCTTGATAGGGTTTGTGGGAAGTTGGGCAACAGTATTTAGTGGATTTGGCGACTCTTGGAAATTTTTGTTTTTGACTATTATCCTGTTAAGTATGTGTATGTTTTTAATTGGTATCATTTTATGGAGAGCCAATTTTTTAAGATTAAAGTGGTTTAATTTAGAATCTAACAGTGATGGTGAAATATTTGTTACAAAAATGTCTGGCAGTTGTCCTAATTGTGAGGGTAGCTTAAAGCTTAGCAAACTGAGGGTGGCGCCAAATTTCAGTAAAACATTTGTTCGCTGTTCTAAAAATGGTGATCATATATGGGACTTTGATTATAAAGTTTTAGATTGAAGTGCAGAGGGGTAGTCAGTGCTGCCTTGCCTTGCCTTGCCCTGTCAATCAATAAATAAATTCAGAGTATGTGAATACCAAGGGGCTGCTCAAGCTGATTTTGTTGAGGTGTGTATAGAATAAATGGAGTTAGAGTGAGGCTTGTCTAAAAGCTCGGCCCGATCAGCCTATATCTTGCAGGAACTGTTTTTTTACTCTCATTTAAAAATCCTACTCGATCAGTTTTAATCGAGCAGAATTAAATCATCCTGCCTATTTTAGCTTGTTTAGATCTTTGTAAGCTGCAGGCACGTTTAGAGCGGGGTGTACCCAGCCGAACAGGGCGTAACCGGTGAATTTAGGCATGGTCACTTTTGCGACGGTTTGTGCAAGCGTTAGCCCTTGGTCGATAGCGCTTTGCACTTGCTCCTTTACGGTGGCCAGATAGTCGATATGCCATTTGATGTCTTGTTTGCTCATCATTGAACCGTGTCCGGGTATCACCTTGGCATCCTCGGGTAAGAAATCATATACTTTGTTGAGTGTTGCTAAGGTTTCCAATAAATGCCCATCTAGTAACCATGGTAATGACGGTTTAACCGTGATGATTGGATTGCCGGCCCAGAGTGTCTTTGATTGTGGCTCCCATACAAACAGATCACCGCCAGTTTGGGCAAAGCCAAAATCAATAATTTGTACTACTTTACCGCCTAGATCTATGGTTAGTTTTCCGCTCTCGGGAATTAAGGTGTCGCCAGTAGTAGGGACTATTTGCTCAATACCTCTGCCTTTGCCAAAATTCTGCATCATAAATTCGGTGTCAGCTTTGAAGTGCTGATCGATATAGGCCTTGGCATTAACGTGTTGAATAATGTTGGTCGCTGCGGGAAGGTACATGTTTCCATAGGAGTGGTCACCATGGAAACTGGTATTGACCGCGTGCCGTATAGGTTTGTCTGTTACCTCTCGTACTAGTTGTTGCACTTGTTTATTTAATCTTTCATTGAGCATGGTATCAATCAGTAAAACACCGTCGCTACCGATAACAAAGCCACCACTTGTCGCGACCGGTAAACCTTTTACCTCCTTTGCTTTAGCTTCGCTTGAATAATAGGCATAAACGCCATCCGCGAGTTTCTCTGAGACAAGTGTCACTTTGTTGGCATCCCATACAGGCTCTGCTGCAGATACTGATCCGACCGACATTACCAACAGTGTCGGTATGAAAATAGTGCGTGTTATATTGTGTAGCGTTTTCATCATGTGTTCCTTTAATTAAGAGGGTTGTCCTATTTTTCAGGTACAGCTGTCAAGCGAATATACGACCCTTTGTGGTTGTAAGCTTGTTAAAGAAACAAAAGGATAGTACTCAGCAGTATTATAAAAAAGTATTATTAAGTTATACTCTTAATAACTAATTTCTATATAGATTGAAGCTGATGACTTATGATCAACTGAAAGTGCTCGATGCTATTATTACTGAGGGTAGCTTTAATGCGGCGTCTAGGCGCCTTTTTACCAGCCAGCCGGCAATCAGTGTCGCGATTAAAAAATTAGAAGACGAGTTCAATTTAAAACTGTTTTCTCGTGATCAATATCGTCCAGTATTAACGCCTGCTGGAAAGGTTTTTTATCAGAAGAGCAAACGAGTATTAGAGCAAACGAGGGATTTAGAATTATTAGCTAGGCAGCTTTCAATTGGTAATGAGCCTGAAATTCGGATAGCCATTGAGGCCGTTTTTCCGTTGCCAGTCATTTCAGGTCTGCTTAAAAATTATGAAAATGACCATCCAGCCACTAAATTGTATTTATCTTCTGAGTATCTTAATGGCGCGGTAGAGCGGGTTTTAGATGGAACGGCTGACATAGCCCTCATTGCAAAACTGCGAGAAGATTCAAAGCTTGAATCTATTCCTTTAACCCAAATTCAAATGATTCCAGTTGCTGCTCCCGAATTTTGTCCCGTGCACGCTAGCCATGGTTTGAGTTTAGATGAGATCAAAGAATACGTGCAAGTGGTTGTAACAGATAGCAGTCATCAGGAGGACAACAAATTATCACACGGTGTTTTAGAGGGTGGGCGGATTTGGTTGGTGAATGATTTTCTGACCAAGAAACAGATGTTATTAGAAGGCCTTGGCTGGGGCAGATTACCCTTGCATATGATTGAGGATGAATTAGAAAATGGGAGTTTGCGGGTGTTAAAGATGCAAAACATACAATCAGTGAAGGTAGAAATGCAAGCAGTGCGTAAATTAGGCAGACCAATCGGCCCCATAGCGACCAAGATATGGGACGATCTAAAACTTTTGTCAAAGAGGTAAATAGGGTAAAGCTTGCTTGTACCTTAAAAGGAAAAGTGCAGCCTAAGAATATAACAGGGGTTGCGATTCGATCTAATATTCATGTTGCTGTTCTTTGCATAGCAGCGCTATAAGCTTCGCGTTGCATCATACGCTCTTTATAATCTAACAAGCTTGCATCTATCTCAAATTCAAAACGTTGGGCCCAGTTTAGGGTTTGGGTAAGAAGGACATCAGCCATGGTGAAATGGTCGCCTACGGCAAACTCAGATGTTGATTTTAAGCCCAGCAGTGTCGATTGCGCTTTTGCAAACTCAAAAGCGAGGGTTCTATCAATTAAATCAGGGACTCTATACTGCTCTGGTAAGGCGAATTTATGTTTGCCTTTAGACCATAGTGGCTGCTCTAGCTCTGTGACTATGAAATAACACATTTGGTCATACTTGGCGCGATCTGAAGTGCCATCTTTGGGGATAAGGTTTTGTTGAGGTGCTTTATTGGCGAGATAATTGATGACTGCTGCGCTTTCAGTTAATACTAAATCGCCATCTACTAGAGTAGGTACTTTTCCCTGATAGTTTAGCTGTTTATAGTCATTACTTTGGGCGCCACCTTTATCGGTGCTACCAAACGCGACGATGATATAGTCTAATTCAACTCCCGCTTCTTGTGCCGCCCACAATGCTCTGAATGAACGTGAAACTCCCATGCCGTATAATTTCATATGTTACTCCTCAATTTGTTGATCAAGTATAACCATAATGAGCATGGGGTATGCGTGAATGATCCGAATTCAGCTTTAAAAATTTATGGGTGCCATGTTTGTTGAACAGTAGAGTTGTACGCGTTGTTGCGTTGGTTAACGGCCAGATTATTCATTGGCTCGTCGCTTAAAATAAGCTCCGAGCCTGTGTTATGCAGTATGTTATTGAATCAGCTGGCAATATTGGATGCTGGTCGTGAAAGTACACTGGCGGGGCGAGCTTTTGCCACAGCGGAGGTTAATAAGCCGGCCATAATAGCTTTAATGATGTCACCTGGAATGAAGGCGGTTATAAAGCCTGCTGCTTCAATGAGTGTTTTTTCTAGCACAATGGCCATACCGATAATGCCAAAGAGGTACATGACCAATATACCGCCTATCACTGAGGCTATTGCAGCTACTAAGGTCAACGAAGCGCTGCGCCATTTTTCCACGATAAAGCCGGTGACAAATGCAGATAGCGGCCAGGCCAGTAAGAAACCTGCAGTAGCAGATACAAAGACACCAAGACCGCCACGTCCCCCTGATAATAGCGGTAGTCCAAGAGCGACGAGTAACAGGAATAGCAGTACCGCTAATGCGCCGCGTCTGGCGCCGAGAATAGTGCCGCACAACATAATGCCTAAACTCTGGGCTGTGATAGGCACCCCAAAAGCTAGGGTGAGTTTTGGGATTAAGCCAAGCGCGGCGATCATCGCAGCAAACAGAGCTATATAGGCGATATTTTTTTCCATTATTTTTTCTCCAGGTTGGTTAAGCCACCGCGGGCTTTTAAGGCTTCAGCGACATGATCAGCATCATCAAGTGCCAGTAAGGTAAAAGGTAATATGATGCGCCAGCCAGGGCGGCGCCTAGAGCGGGCTCGCCATGCTAGCGTTAGGCCTTGGCCTTTGTGCAATAAAACAGGGGTCATGCGGATCACTAAAGCAATAGCGAGTTCTAGAATGCGAGGATTGAGACCAAAACGCTCTAAGGGGCGTGCTAGAAAATGTACTACATCGATCATATCTGACAACTTAGTGGTCATAGTCACAAGGTTGGCTAAAGCGAAGGCTGCGATCATCCTGATAATGATAGATGTTCCCAACAGCAATTCGCTAATCCACCAGTGCCAAAGTAGTACAACCAGTATAAATGGCCATAAAATGCGTAGTTTCGATAATCCAAAGCGCAGGAAGATGTTGCCGGGTAAGGCATACAAGGTAATGACAATTACTAGGAAAGCGATTTCGATATAGAGGTTGTCGATCGAGTATAAAAATACCGTGGATAGGCACAGTACCGTGAGTTTTAGGCCTGCGCTCCAGCTATGAGCTCGCGTTTCAATCGGAGAGGTTAGAGATATCATCACTGTTCCCAATCTTATGCATTTGTTCAAGATAAGCCGCTAATATTTCATCTGCAGAGCCTAGGCCTGCGACTTTACCTGCTTCGAGCCATAGTAACTGCTGATAATTTTCAAGATCCGCGGGATTGTGGCTAATGTGAATAAGACGGCCGGTAAAGCTATCCAAATAGCGCTGTAATTGCCGTTTTGTCGGTATATCTAAGCCGGCAAATGGTTCGTCTAATATGATTAATTTAGGCTGCATGGCAACCACTGCCATCAGACAAACTAAGTGTTTTTGTCCCTGAGATAGCGCAGAGGTATGTGCATTGCCCCAATGGCTTTTACCAAAAGAGGCCAGTGTTTGTAGAGCATTGTCCTCTGCCATCTTTTTACTTTGGCCAAGCTGTCGCAAGCCGAAGATGATCTCCTCGAGCACTGTGGGGAAAATGATTTGATGGTCGGGGTTTTGAAATAAAATGCCGATTTCTAATAGCGCTGCTCGGCGATCTTTGTAGGGGTTAATACCCGCGACTTGTAGTTGACCAGAGCTGATTTCGATCAAACCTGAAAGTGCACGACAGAGTGTGGATTTACCGGAGCCGTTACGGCCGATGATTCCTAAGCGTTTAACGTTGGTGTGCAAAGAGAGATGGTTTAATACAAGTCTTCCCTCTATATGTAAGCAGACATCTTGTAAGTCTATGCCGTTGGCGTTTGTTGATACAGCGGGGTTTTTCTTCAGCAGATCCATAATATTATCAGTGCAGCTTATTCAGTGTAGTGAGAGGTTCCTTTTCTTCATCAATTGGTAGAGATCAAGAAACAGTCATTATATACTTCTAGCAATGATTAGAAAGTAATAATTATCATTTAGATTTAAGTTTTGTATTGTTTTCATTGGTTTATCCCATGGGAGAATAACTATCCTAAGGGAGGATGAAGCAAGCAGTTATTAAAATGTTCAAATGACAGTCGAGAGACCGAAAGATCAAATATGAATCAGTCATTGAATTGTGATTAATTCCCATCGAAGTAGGGGGCTATGAGTTTTATGGTATTTCTTTATGTAGGTGAGTTGACGTAAAGTGGCTGAGTAAAGATATCCAGCAAATTGCATCATTTGCTATCTACTTCCATCAATCAGCAGGTCCTATCAATAATGCACTTACTTAACAGATTACTGATAACAATTAAGAAGCTGTTTACTCGTTTTAAAACGGCTAGAAAAAGCAGCATTGTGTGGCGCGAAGCATGGTCTGATTTCCTGTTGCGTCATGTCAGTTTTTATCAAACGTTATCTGTACAAGATAAAAAGACGTTTGAGAATCGGGTACTGTTATTTTTACATTCGACTCGCATTGAAGGTGGTGTAGATGTTGAGGTAACTGATGAAGATAGGCTGCTGGTTGCGGCGAGTTCGGTCATACCGGTGTGGGCATTCCCAAAATGGCATTACTTCAACTTACAATCTGTGTATTTGTTACCGGCTGCATTTGATGAGGATTTTTGCTGCGGTACTGCTAATGCAAATATTAGCGGTATGGTGGGTACTGGCCCTATGGCTGGTAAGTTAGCATTGAGCAAGCCTCACTTACATTTAGGTTTTAAAAATGCCCGCGACAAACACAATGTGGGTATACATGAATTTGTGCACCTGATAGATATGGCCGATGGTATTTGTGACGGCTTTCCTGAAAGGTTAGTAGAGTTTTCTTATGCAGCTCCTTGGTTTGAATTTGTGCAAAAGAAGATAGACGAGATTAATAGTAATCAAAGTAATATTCGAGATTATGGGGCGACAAACAGTGCCGAGTTCTTGAGTGTGGCTACGGAGTACTTTTTTGAGCGTCCTGCCATGCTTAAAAGAAAACACCCAGAGCTGTGCGCTTTATTAGAGAAGTTTTATCGACAGAACAGTGAGGAAATCATCAATGATAAAACATTTAGTAAGAATGCGCCTTGTCCTTGCGGTAGCAAAAAGAAGTATAAACGTTGTTGTATGCAGGCTGTATAAAGGAGTTCGTTAAGGGGGTCCATCAATGAGCTTAGCGCTTATATATCAAAGTAAGAGACGCGAGGTTGGTGTTTTGTTGGGGGATAAGCTTTGGTAAAGTTTTCCTTGAATCAAAGCTTCTAGTCAATGATAGCGGCTTGTTGTCAAAGTCACTCATCTGACGTTTCTATATCTAAAGGCCACGAGTTTGACGACTAGACGAGTTGGTGTAAAACAAATAACCAGCGTAATCTATTAATTAATAAGAGTATTAATTAAATTAATTTTGTTTTTGTTGTTTGTTTTTCATACAAGCGTATAAATTAATCTCACATAAATATTTTATAGTGTAAAAAGCTTTCATCAATAATTATCAGTGCGCTAGCAGCTACATCACGCTTATCTAATCCATATTTGTCCCTCGAGCGCATAATCAACGTTGAATACAGTTGAGTGTTATTGGCTGGTGGATACTTGATTGTTACTTTCCTGAATATAAAAAATCGAAATTCAGCTTTGTCTGGGAATTTGAGAATTTGTATCTCATTGATATATAATTACTTAATTTAAAATAAATAGTAAGTTGAGCTTAAGAAAGTTTCTCAAAACCCCCGCGTCTACTAATCGAAAGTGTGGATATTACCAAGATTTTTTATGTTATAACCAATTCTTATAATCATTACCATACGCATTCATAATCGTTAATGTGAATTTGTTGTGTCCTCAACCATGAGTCTATCAACCTAGGGAAAGTTATTTAAACATGCTTAAATCACTTAGTATAAAACAGCAATTGATCTCACTGTGCCTAATCTCTATTTTTGCCCTTCTATTGATAATTTCCAGCACTATCATGCAGCTGTTAAATATCAAAAAGGAGTTAGTCATTGTCGTTGAAGAGGATATACCCCTCACGGAAATGGTCACTGAGATAGCGCTTAAGCAATTAGAGCAATCTATAGAGTTTGAAAGGGGCTTGCGTTATGGAATGATGCTCCTCACAGAGGCGGATAATACAGAAATAAAACAGAAGTTTTTGCATTCAATGCATGAGTTTAAATTGCTGGGCGATAAAGCAGATGAGATATTTATAGAAGCAGAGCATTTTGTTGAAGAAAATGCGGTTCATGCCACGACAGAGCAAGATAGAGCGAAGCTTGAGTACTTTGATCAGCAATTTCTGATGGTTGATAAACATCACAAAGAATATGAACAGCATGCATATAATGTATTAACTGCGTTAAAAGAAAAGCAGTTAGATGGATTAAATCAGCGCGCAGAACAAGTTGAAGAAGAAGAAGCGCAGTTAAACGCTGCTGTGGAGTCGCTGCTAAAAGAGTTGGAAGTGTTCACTGCTGCGGCGGGAATGAGAGCGGAAGAGCATGAACAAGCAGCGATAACCCAATTGATAGTAATTGGCGTCGTGGCTGTGTTGATTATATCTCTATTGGGTTTTTTGATTGCCAGTTCTATCGTAAGAGTTATTGACCGGGCGAGGGTAATTATTGCCAGTGCTGCAGATAATCTTGATTTAACATTACGCTTAGATACAACAGGGCGCAGTGAAATCGCTGAATTGTCAAAAGATTTAAATACACTTTTCGATACGTTGTCAGATTGTATTTCAGGCGTGGTCGATAGCTCACTGCAGTTAACTTCTGCGTCTGAAGAGTTGTCGGTCATTTCTACTCAAAACAGCGTAGCTATTGCACAGCAGTATTTGCAGACAGATCAAGTCGCAACAGCAATCGAGCAGCTCACTATTTCCTCTAAAGAAGTGGCTAGGGCATCAACGAGTGCCAGTGAAATAGCAAGTGAAGCAGACATCGCGATAGAGAAGGGAATGCAAGCTGTTAATAAAAATTTACAGGGGATGGGAGAGCTTGAGGGGCATGTGCGCGAAGCGGGAATTGTGATTGCTAAATTGCATACCAGTTCAAATGATATATCCATCGCATTGGATACTATTCAGTCAGTGGCGGCACAAACCAATCTACTTGCCCTAAATGCGGCGATAGAGGCGGCGAGAGCAGGGGAGTCAGGAAGAGGGTTTGCCGTGGTAGCAGAAGAAGTTAGAGATCTGGCCGGAAGAACGCAGAAGTTAACGGATCACATTCACGATTTGATTAGCCGTTTACAATCAGGTTCTGATGATGCCATAAAAATTATGGATCAGAGCCAGCTGTGTGCTTCAGATATGTTAGATAAAGCGAAAGAAACAGATCAAGTATTAACTGAAATAGGCAGCGCAGTGTCCAAAATCACTGATCTAAATATCCAGTTAACCAGTGCAGCTGAAGAACAGAGCACTGTTGCAGTAGAAGTTAGTGATAATGTATCTAGTATACGAACGATAGCGCAAGAAAACTCTGAGACAACAAAACATACAACCTTGGCCAGTGAAGAGCTCGCTGAACTTGCGGTGACCTTGCACCTTAGTAGCTCAAAATTTAAAATAAATTAGTCCTATTTTTAGCCGTTGGTTTGAATAAGTTTAAGGTTTAATCAGATTAATGAGAGAATGACGAACATATAGATGTGCTGCGGTATTTTATAATAGTTAAGCACTGTTTTTCATGATATATCCTTAATAAAGGGGCTTGTTTTTGGCTACACTGCCGATAATGCTTATCGTTTTTTCGGCGCTTACCCACGCACTTTGGAATTCGTTGGGCAAGCGCAGTGCGGTTAATGTCTCTTTCTATGTTTGGGCTAGCACCTTTGGCTTCATCATTTATAGCCCATTATTACTTTTTACCTATCCAAAACTGAGTGCGTTACCAATACAGTTCTGGGGGCTGTTACTTGTTTCTGGTGCCTTTCAATCGATGTATCTAATAGGTTTGGCTAAAGCATACCAGTCAGGGGATTTGTCCCTTGTATATCCGCTATTGCGCTCTTTCCCCGTATTGTTTGTGCCACTGTTTTATTTTTTTATATACGGTCAGTCATCTCTAACGCTGGCAGATTGTTTTGGCATGTTGCTAATAGTAGTAGGTGCGCTATTAATACCAACCACAAAGCTAAGAAATTTAAGCATAAAGAACTACTACAATGTGACCATGGCATGGACGTCTTTGGCCGTATTGGGCACAGTGGGGTATTCGTTAGTTGATAGCGCGGCTATTAATATAATGAGCGAGTCAGGTTGGGGTTCTTTTGAGGCTGGTAGCAGTTTCGCAATACTGCAGTGCTTGAGTGTGTTGCTGTTTATGGTACCCCTGGTGAAAATTGTCTTTAAAGAAAAAATTGAATGGCCAGCTAAGCCAATATTTATGTTTGGAACAGGCTTTGCATTGGTGGGGACTTATCTGACCGTTCTGGTGGCAATGTCAATGGTAGTAGAAGTCAGTTACTTAGTCGCACTTCGCCAATTAAGTATTCCAATCGGCGTGATGATTGGCGTTTTGTATCTCAAAGAGCACTTAAGTTCATTTAAGTTAATTGGCTTGATGGTTATGTTTATCGGTTTGGTAGTTGTATCAGTATGATTAGCTCAAAAAACAGACGAAATCATTGAATATTGCTTGTTAACTAAGCAGAAACAGCTAATTTCACATTAAATCAAACTAACAGTTGACGCCCTCGCTGATCTGTATATAATTCGCCTCCTCGCAACGGGGTGACCCGAACAACACCGCGAGAGAAAATGAGTTTTAATTGTTGTAACGCATTGCTTTATAACGTTTAAACTGATTTCTGGTTAGGTTTTAATCAAGTTGTTTTG
>JABSRB010000071.1 GCA_013215375.1 Oceanospirillaceae bacterium
CGACCAACGACCAACGACCAACTACCGGCCTCTATACGCCGTTTCCGCAATACCCTGATAATCCGTCTCTAGCACAAACAAGTTGCCTGCTTGCTCGTTGGGATTTAGGTAGCGCTGGGTAGTGATAAACATGGTCTTGAGCTGGGGGCCGCCAAAGCAGATGTTAGTCACGTGTTTGGTGGGTACGTTAACGATGGCATCAATCTCTCCCGCAGGGGTCAGGCGTAAGATTTGGCCTACATCACTGGCCGCTATCCAGTAGCAGCCATCGGTATCAACGGTTGCACCATCTGGCCTGCCTTTTAGCAGTGATTGATCGGCAAATAAGGTTTTGTTGGTGGGAGTGCCGGTTTCAATATTGAAATCGTAACGCCAAATTGAGGCGGTGCTTGGGTGTGAGTCCGAAACATACATAATGCGGCCATCGGGGCTCCAAGCAAGGCCGTTTTGCGAGCAAAATCCCTCTAAGACAGCACAGTGTTGGTTGTGTTGCAAGCGGTAGAGTGTGCCTGTGGCATCATCATTACCAGGTGGTGCTTGAATGCTACCAGACCAAAATCGACCTTGCCTGTCTAGGGCTGCATCGTTCATGCGAAAGTCATTACTGTTTTCTAAAAATGGCTGGATGCTTTGCTGCACAGCAATTTCATCGGTGAGCGCTAAGCTGTTAAATCCTGTATTGGTAGCGGCAATAAATTGACCGTTAGTTGCCGCGGCAAAGGCAGTGACGGAATCGGTAAGTGAATAGCTGCTGTGAATTTTATCTTTTAAGCGATGCAGCGAGGATTGGCGAATATCAATCCAGAATAAAGCCTGTTGCTCGGTACACCAAACCGGAGATTCTCCCAGTGAATTTTGACAGTGTAAAAGTGTGTCAGCGGTTAAAATATTCAAGCTTTATCCTTAGTGGCTGTTTTTAGTTAAATAAGTTGGCATGTGCTTCGATAATTTGCGGCAAGCGGTTGATGGTGCCCGATAAGTGATTACGCATGTTTTGCACCGCGCTATCGACATCTCCCCGTTCAATCGCATCAATAATAGCCTGGTGTTCACTGAGAACTGAGTCGAGCTTTTCAGTGCGTGGCAAATCGAGGGAGCGCAATCTAGCTAAGTGTCCGCCGTGGGTGGAAATGTACTGGTATAACTCACCTTGATTGACACTGGCAAACAGCGCCTCATGAAAGGCTTCGTCTAACTGCATAAACAAATCCACTTGCTCAATATCATCGACTAACGCGCTCTGCATTTTTACCAAACCTTTCGCCTTGGTGATAAATCTTGAGTCAGAGTTTAAGGTTAATTGCCTGACAACCTCACACTCCACCGCCGAGCGCAAAAAGAGTTCATCACGGATCTTGTTGGCATCAATTTTAGTGACAATAGTGCGCGATTGCGGGTACGAAATAACCAGTCCGTCTTTTTCTAGACGAATAATCGCCTCGCGCAGTGGTGATTGGCTCACATTAAACAGCTGCGCGAGTTCTGTGCGTACCAAGGTGGTATCTGGCGGCATATGCAAAGAGATAATGCGCTCTCTTATTTCTTCATAGACACGTGAAGAGGCGGTGATACTGGTACGTATTTTACTGTTGTCATCGCCGGAGTTTTCCATACCTGCTGTAAATGGATTTTTTACACGCATATTAATAATTATCTCTTATCAAAAATTGCACTACATCATTGAGTTAGGTAACAGCAGAGTGAGTGACGGGAAGGCTGTCATAATGGCAAAGAATAGTAACATCGTGGCGATAAATGGCAAAGATGCAATGGTAAACTCCCCCGTTTTTACTTTCAAAACCCCGCAAACGGTAAACATGATGACCCCAACTGGGGGGGTTAATCCGCCAAAGTTAATTAAGATGACAATTAATATACCCATATGGATAGGGTCGTAACCTGCACTGATAAGTACGGGTAAAACGATCGGGGTAATCAGTAGAATATTGGCAGCGCCCTCTAAAAACATACCGCTAATCACTAATACCGCGACAATCAAGAGCAAAATTAACACTGGGTCACTGGTCAATGTGGTGACAAATTCAGTGATTTGCTGAGGTGCGCGCTCAATAGTGATGGCATAGCCCAAAACTCCCGCCATCATGATCAATAACATCACCATACCAACATCGCTGATAGTATTTTGCATCGCTTGATAGAGCTTGTCCCAGCTCAGCTCTTTATAAATAAATAGCCCGATGAACAATGCGTAAAAGATTAAAAAAGCGCCCGCCTCTGTGGCGGTAAAAAAACCAAATCTAAAGCCAACAATTAAGATAATAGGAAATGCGAGTGCCCAAATACTGTCTTTAAAACTCGCCCACAGCTCGCCTCTTGTGGGTAAATGAGGTCTTTGCGGTGCATAACCATTTTTCTTGGCAATCACCCAAGTGGTGAACATTAATAATAAAGTGAGCACTACGCCTGGAATGATCCCGGCTAAAAATAACTTGCCGATGGAAATTTCATTGATAAAACCAAATAATATAAGACCAATGCTGGGGGGAATCGTCGCGGTAATAATTGAGCCAAATGCTAACACCACGGCAGTCGTCGCTTTGGAGTAACCTTGTTTAATCATATCAGGGCCTAATAGACGCGACTCCATTGAGGCATCAGCGACTGCAGATCCTGAAATACCCCCCATCATTAAACTTAACATGATGGATACTTGACCAAGACCACCGGCAATCCAACCAGTAAGTAAGGTAGAAAAAGTGACCAGACGTGCGGTGATGCCTGTGGCATTCATTAAATTGCCGGCAAAAATAAAGAAAGGTACCGCCAGCAATGGGAAGCTCTGAGTAGCGGAGACCATTTTTTGCACGGCAATAGTGGTTGGCATAGTACCCGTAAATAAAAAAACAGGAATTGAGGCGAGAGCTAAGGCAAAGGCAACCGGCATGCCAATAATCAGGAAAATGGCAAACAATGCTCCAATAGTTAATAACATTAGTTGTTACCTCGGTGGCGGATAAGCGTGTTGAGTTGACTGGCCATAGTGCGAAATAGCAGCGCTAGTCCCACCACCATTGAACCGTGAATTAAAGAGGCATGCATTTGGGTGGCACCCACCAAGCGCGGATGCATTAGTTGCACATTTTTGATGGCGTAGAAAAACAGTAACGTTAATAGGCTCATCAGCACCAATAAGTTAAATATCTCAACTAACCGACGCAGTTTTGGATTGAGGTTGTCCAGTAAAATGAGCAGGCCAAAATGGCGTTTTTCCTGCAGGGCAATGTCGGCAGCAAACATGCACAGCCAGACAAACAATAGCTGGGCGATCTCTACCGACCAAATAATCGGCATGCCAATCGCGCGTGTCACAGCTGCGATACTAACTAATATAACAATGGCGACTAACAGCGCCATCGATGTCATGATTTCTATTTTATGGAACATATTGCAAACTCTAATACTGATAGCTGAAGTGAAGCAGGCAGGGGTGCATTCACCACTGCCTGCAGCTTTGCGACTAGTTTTAGTTAGCTAGTACGCTTTTCACGATAGCCGCTTCTTTTTCCAACTTGAGTAAAGTGTAAACCGATGACACTGCTTTCTTGAACGGTGCTAGATCCACATCACTGATAGTTACCCCAGAAGCTGCCACTTTTTTCAGTGCTTCATCACCAAGCTTGATGGTTAAATCAGAGGCGAAGCGCCCGTTTTCAACCGCCAGACGGCGTACAATTTTTTGATTATCCGCTGAAATTGTATTCCAGCTATCAGCGCCGACGACGATGGCGGTGACTAGCTGAATATGCCCAGTTTTAGTGACGTTTTTAATCACTTCATAAAGCTTGGCGCCCCAGATAGCAGTAGGTTGTGCCTCTGCCGCATCGATAGTGCCTAACTGCAGTGCTGAATAAACTTCACCCCAAGCGATAGGCGTAGGTTCTGCACCCATAGCGCGAATCGTTTCAATCCATACCGGTGCGCCAATAGTACGCATGCGCACACCGGCTAAATCGGTAGGATCTTTAATCGCTTTTTGAGTGAGTGCATGGCGGGCACCTTGATACCAGTTAGAGGCAATCATCACCAGTCCTGCTTTTTCTTCCAGCTGTGCAGCCCAACCTAAATACTCGCTTGATGATGCAAATTTATCGGCCTGCTGATAGTTATCAAACAGGAAGGGGGCAGAGAGAATCGCCAGCGATGGAACAAAGCTTGAAAGACGTGCCACATCAGTGACTGTACCAATGTTACCGCCAGCACGTGCCTGATCGATCATCTCGGTAGTGTCACCTAATTGTGAGTTGTGGAACACTTCAATGTTAACGGCGCCTTTGGTGGCAGCGGCGACATCTGCTTTAAATTTATCTAAGCCCTGACCCATTGGATCGTTGGGAGATAACACCGTACCTATGCGCAAAGTGGTTGCTGCCATGCTGCTAGTCGCCAGCACAATTGTCGATGTTAATAGTGCGGCAATGCTTAGGCCTTTAATTATATTTTTCATTTTGTCATGCCCTCAAAATTATTATTGTTAAATTAATATATTAGTTGAATTAATATATTAATTATTTTACTGTTTAAAAGTCAACCGTTTTAAGAAATATAAATTTTGAGGTGTTGAGTGGATAGTAAAAAAATCAAAGATAAATCTGAGCTGCGCAGTGCAAAATGGTTTTCTCAAGATGATTTAAGATCTTTTGGTCATCGCTCAAGAATGATGCAGATGGGCTTGGAGGCTGATGATTGGATAGGCCGACCGATTATCGCAATCATCAATACTTGGTCGGAGGCACAGCCCTGTCATATGCATTTCAAAGAGCGAGTGCAAGACGTTAAACGCGGCATTATTCAGCGCGGTGGCTTTCCGATGGAGCTCCCAGCACTGTCCCTTTCTGAAAGCTTAGTAAAACCTACCACTATGTTGTATCGCAATATGTTGGCGATGGAGACCGAAGAGCTACTGCGCTCACATCCCATTGATGGCGCGGTATTGATGGGCGGTTGTGATAAAACCACCCCCGCTTTGGTGATGGGTGCCGTGAGTGCTAATTTACCTTTTATCTTTTTACCCGCAGGTCCGATGCTCAGGGGAAACTATAAAGGCGAGGCACTAGGTTCTGGCTCAGATGCTTGGAAATACTGGGATGAGCGCCGTGCAGGCAATATTTCAGATCAGCAGTGGGCTGGGGTTGAGGGGGGGATTGCCCGCTCTCATGGGCATTGTATGACCATGGGTACCGCCAGCACCATGACCGCCATTGCCGAGGCGATGGGTTTAACACTACCAGGGGCCAGTTCAATTCCCGCTGCGGATGCCAATCATATAAGGATGTCTAGTGCCTGTGGCAAACGTATAGTCGATATGGTGTGGCAAGATATCACTCCCGCGCAAATAATAGATCAACGCGCTATAAAAAATGCCGCCACTGTAGCGATGGCAACGGGCTGTTCGACTAACGCTGTGGTGCATTTAATTGCCATGGCACACCGCGCTGGGGTTAATTTTAATCTAGAGGATTTAGATACACTGGGGCGCAGCACACCGGTTATTGCCAATATCCGCCCCAGTGGTGAAAAGTATTTAATGGAAGATTTTTATTACGCCGGAGGCTTGCCGGCGCTGATGAATAACTTGGGCGATAAAATTGATGGCACCGCCATGACTGTGGCCGGTATCACCATGGGTGAGGCGATTAAAGATGCGCAAGTTTACAACTCCGATGTGATCCGGCCTTTGACTAATCCGGTATATCCCGAGGGAGCGCTGGCGGTGCTCAAAGGCAACTTAGCCCCTGATGGCTGTGTGATTAAACCTTCGGCTTGCTCGGCAAAGTTTTTACAAAATGAGGGGCGGGCACTGGTCTTTGACAGCTACCTGCAGATGAAAGCCGCGGTTGAAGATGAAAACCTAGACGTCGAGGAAAATGATATTTTGGTGCTGCGTTATGCAGGCCCTCAAGGTGGACCGGGAATGCCTGAATGGGGCATGTTACCCATCCCCAAAAAACTAATTAAAAGGGGAGTACGCGACATGTTGCGTCTATCAGATGCACGCATGAGCGGTACTTCTTACGGAGCCTGCATCTTGCATGCAGCCCCCGAGGCCTTTATTGGCGGACCGTTGGCGCTGTTAAAAACGGGCGATATTATCAAGGTAGATGTGCCGGCACGCACCATCGACATGTTGGTGTCAGATGAAGAACTCGCTAAGCGCAGAGCCGCCTGGGTGCCACCAAAGGCTAGAGCGTTACGCGGCTATGCAAAAATGTTTACAGCCCACGTCTCCCAGGCAAATTTAGGCTGTGATTTTGATTTCTTAGAGAGGATAGACGCTTTAGAAGTCACTGACCCCGATATTTTTTGAATCTAATTGGAGAAAAAATGAAAGCTCAAACGAGAGAAAAACTGTTAAAAGTTAGTTGTGCAACTTTAACCACAGCGCTGTTTAAAAGGGGACTGCGCAATGTGTTTTTACAAAATGTAAATCCGCTATCCACCAAAGAAGGCAACATGGTAGGGCCGGCATTTACCTTGCGTTATGTGCCTGCCAGGGAAGACTTAAATACCTTAAAAGTGTTTGAAAATCCCGAACACCCGCAGCGTTTGGCCATAGAAACTTGTCCCGCTGGACATGTATTGATCATGGATAGCCGCGGCGATGCAAGGGCGGCATCGGCTGGGGATATCTTGATCGCTAGATTAATGGTGCGCGGTGGTGCGGGAATTGTCACTGACGGTGGCTTTCGCGATAGCCCCGCGATCAGCAAGTTAGCCATACCGGCTTATCATCAACGCCCCTCATCACCGACCAACTTAATTTTGCATCAAGCGATTGAAGTCAACGGTGTGATTGGTTGCGGTGGGGTTGCAGTATTTCCCGATGATATCGTGGTTGGTGATGGTGAGGGAGTGGTGGTTATTCCAGCTGCGATTGCCGATGAAATTGCCGAGGAAGCGCGCTTGATGACACTGTTTGAGAACTTTGTATCACAAGCTGTACTGGCAGGTCGCAGTATTGTGGGGTTGTATCCGGCCACTGACCCTCAAACCATGCACGACTTTGCCGCTTGGAAGCGGGCTAATAATAAAGGGTAGGTTAAGAAGTCGTTAGTCGTTAGTCGTTAGTTTAAAAGCTAAGAGCTAAGAGCTAAGAGCTAAGAGCTAAGAGCTAAGAGCTAAGAGCTAAGAGCTAAGAGCTAAGAGCTAAGAGATTGGTTCGTAGATGAATAGAGCTTGAGTAATTTTGGGGTGAATTTATAATATGGCTTTTTAATCACGGTGAGAGATGATTTTGAGCGAGTCTAATTTACAAAGATATAAGTTGTTTTTAATGCAGCCGATGGTACTTGAATCTAGTCAAATCAGTGTGGTTGAACTCTGTGCAAGTAGCGCTTGGTTAATACCGGGTAATCCCTTTACCACTATTGATCACCGCTGCACAGTGCTTGAAATACAAATAGCAGCTACCGAAGTGGCGAATGCGCGAGTGTTATTAAAGGAACTCGCGCAGCAGCTATCAGCCGATTTGGTACTGCTAAGTGTGAGTGAACAAACCATTGAGCGCAAGTTGGCAGTGTTTGATATGGACTCTACCTTGATTGAAGTCGAAGTCATCGATGAGTTAGCTAAAAGAGCGGGTATCGGCGAGCAAGTCATGGCGATAACCGCAGCGGCAATGCGCGGTGAATTAGACTTTAACGAGAGTTTTGCCAAGCGCTTGGGGCTGCTTAAAGGTTTAAGCAGTGAAGTACTGGATGATATTTGTCTGAACCTGCCGATGATGCAAGGCATGCAAGAGATGATCGAAGGTCTGCAACAGCGTGGCTACAAAACCGCTATTTTGTCTGGAGGCTTTAGCTACTTTGCCGATCATCTTAAACAGAAGTATAAGTTCGACTATGCATTTTCAAATACACTGCAAGTAATCGATGGCAAAGTCACCGGCGAAGTGGTTGGCGAAATAGTTAACGGTGAGCGCAAAGTGGCTTATTTAAAGCAGATAGCGGAGCGTGAAGGGATCTCTCTTGAGCAGAGTATTGCGGTAGGTGACGGTGCTAATGATCTACCAATGTTGGCGACGGCCGGCTTAGGCATCGCATTTCATGCTAAACCACTAGTCAAAGAGCAAGCGACGCATAGTATCTCGACCTTGGGGCTGGATGCGTTGTTGTATTTGATAAAAGATTAGCAGGGAGGTCTTAGGTCTTAGGTCGTAAGTCTTTAGTCGTGAGTTAAAAGACTAAAGACTAAAGACTTTTTCACCACAGAGGACACAGAGGCGCTGCGCTACACAGAGAAAAGAAAAGACCAGTGTCATTTAGATTAAAAAAGTTAGTGCGATTTAACTATTTAATGACAAACATCTGGTTTAAACAGTTCACTTGGCGTGAACTGACTATCGACTATCGACTATCGACTATCGACTATCGACTATCGACTATCGACTATCGACTAACTCAATTCCAACGTTAAAATCTTAAAGCCTGCGAAGCCAAATGCGGCGGCGAAGCAAGTCTCAAAGCCACGCTGCATGCGGGTGTAATAATCACGCACGCTCTCTATTGAAAAGATCAGTGCATAAAACTGAAATACGATAAATCCCTGAGAGAGAATCAAGCCATTGAGCAGTAATACGTCTTCAATGCGCGCGGTAGCCGGTATGGCAATGGCATATAAAGAGGCAAAGAAGAATATCGCTTTGGGGTTGGTTAAGTGAATCGCTACGCCTTTAAAGTAGGCGGATTTCACCGAGAGGTTAGTGGTCTTTTTGATCAGCAATTCTTTTTTTGACAGTACTGAACGGGCGGATTTGTAGGCGAGATATAATAAATAACCGGCACCTAAATAACGCATCATCTCAAACAGCCAAATATTAGTGTACATAATAGCGCTTAAGCCAAGTGCTGCTAAACATGCCCAGATAAGTGATCCGGTACTGATACCCGTGGCTAAAGCAGCGCCTTTTAAGCGGCCCTGGCTCATGGAAGTACCAGCGATGGCCAATGTGGCAGGCCCAGGGCTAGCAACCGCTAGAAAAGAGGCGATTAAAATTAGTGTGTAGTTTATCTCAGTCATTGTATCAATCCTTTTGTAGAGCCTGATACTACAGTCAAATAGCAGATTGCAAAAGCATCAACCTAAAATTGATGCACAATGTTAAACGCTGTCTTATTTGTTAGGTTAACAGTAGGCCGCCGTCAATATGTAACAACTGACCGGTGATATAACGGCTCTGTGAACTCAATAGAAATTGTGCCAGCGCGGCAACTTCTTCAGGGAGGCCCAATCGACCCATGGGGATACGGGCGTTTATCTTCGCTACGGCGTCAGTGTTCAATGGGCGGTGGTTGTCGCCATCTTTCTTAATGTAACCAGGTACTATGGCATTACAGCGAATTCCCACGGCGGCGTGCTGTACCGCATAAGATTTTATCAGCGCTTCAAGGCCTGCTTTGGCCGATGCTGCCGCCGGTGTGATGTTGTTGCCTACCTTCATTTTATGCGCCAGAAAAGAGCTGATGCCAATAAAACTGCCTTGGGTGCTCTGTAATGACACAGTGCACTGTTGTAAAAGCATAAAAGTAGATCGCTGCATTAAGTGTATAGATTGCATTAAGTCTTCAACCGATAAGCTGTCAAAATCTCCCCAATCTGGATAGCCGGCTGCTGCGACAATACCATCGAGTTGCGGGGCGAGTTGTAGCGCATAATCTATGACTTTTTGGGTGTCAGCGCGATCGGTTAAATCTCCCTGGATGGTAAAGACAGTGGCGCTTTTGGCGCTGCAAAGGTCGGCAATATCCTGTAGCCCGACCATGTTCGATTTTGTCTGTAAAATTAATCGACAATTAGGCCCAGCGATCTGTTTAGCAATAGCGGCTCCTATGCCACTGGCTGCGCCTGTGATTAAAAAGTTTCCTGTTAGCGCCATAATATGCAAGCTCTTAGTGAAATTAATAACGGGGAAATAGCACACTAATCGATAGAAAAGACTAGCAGCTCTCAGCCAATAAGCAGAGAGCGACAGTAGCAGCCTGATCCTATCAGATGAGAGATGCCGAGCCCGATATCATCATAGCAGTGTACAAATCATTCGGGCCAGGTCATGCAAAAACTAACCAAGGTCATTGTTGCAATGAGGGACTAGCCGCGAAAATAACGCTGTTCGATGAAAGGTGCTCGCGATACAATCATCGCCAGTTTTTTACCGCGCACTTCGGCGTATATTTTAGTTTCTAGAGTTGAGTAAGCCGTTTCGACATATCCCATCGCGACAGGTTTGCCAATCGTTGGGCCGAATGTGCCAGAGGTAACCACACCAATTTTATCACCCGCTTCATTGAACAATTCAGCGCCTTCGCGTACCGGCGCGCGACCTTCACCCAATAAACCGACGCGTTTGCGGGTCCAGTCTTTGTTGGTGATTTGACTCAAAATAACCTCAGCACCTGGGAAACCGCCAGCGCGCTCTCCGTCTGCTCTGCGATTTTTACTGATCGCCCAGATAAGGCTGGCTTCTAAAGGGGTAGTAGTAGTGTCTATATCATGGCCATACAAGCACAATCCAGACTCTAAGCGCAGTGAGTCACGGGCACCAAGGCCAATCGCTTCGATTTCTGGTTGGGCTAAAAATAGTTTTACTAAACGCTCTGCATCCGCATTGGGAATAGAAATTTCATAGCCGTCTTCACCGGTATACCCCGAGCGAGAGACATAACAAAGTGCGCCGTCAATATCGATCAATTGAGTATCCATGAACACCATGCTCTGCAGCGCCGGTTGAATACGCGCCATCGCAGTGGCAGCTTTAGGGCCTTGAATAGCGATTAGGGCGCGATCATCTAGAACTTCGATACTGACATCATCACCCAAATTGGCGCGCATGTGTGCGATGTCTTGTGCTTTACAAGCAGCGTTGACCACCACATAGAGGTGATCGCCATAGTTGGCAACCATCAAGTCATCCATAATGCCGCCGGCGTCATTGGTGAAAAAAGCGTATTTTTGTTTACCGACCGGTAAATCCATAATGTCGACGGGGACGAGTGTCTCCAATGCTTTTGCCGCATTTTTACCGACTAACTTTACCTGCCCCATGTGAGATACATCAAACAGACCGGCTGAGTCTCTCGTCTGTAAGTGTTCTTTTTTTACACCCAGCGGGTATTGCACAGGCATTTCGAAACCGGCGAAAGGTACCATTTTTCCACCTAATTCAAGATGTAAATCGTATAGAGGGGTGCGTAAAAGGTTGTCAGACATAATAGGTTTCTCCACTGTGGCTTTTGCTGCCTGTAAAAGTAGGCATTGTATTATTCAAAATGATGCCAGAAATACTAAAATAGTATTCATAGCACTTAACCCGAATATTGCACCCAATAGCTCGTGCCCTAACTTGCTCCTTGTTTTTACTGACTTCTCTTTCTCAATCAACCGGACGCACCAGTACGGCGCTCAATCGAAAAAAAGCCAGTAAAAACAACTAGCGGCGTTATCATCACGGCATTGCATGCAATATCCGAGTTAATGCTTGGCCATGTTAACAGTATTTTTTTTAAAAAGGAAAAAATTTCCTATTGGAAATTATTGTCGATGGCGAGACTGAGTGTGTCGCTCCTTAACTGTTTTAACAGGGTGCTAAGTGATAACCTTAGTACTGGTCTACGTTGTAGCGTAGCTAGAAGCCTAGATGATGTTGAGTTAAACAAGACTTATTAGGCTTGATTAAGAGTGAGAGATAGGTAAATAAAGAAATCTTGTTTCCTATTGGAAACTTTTGGTTGAGTTTTATGATTTGTGTTGCTAATCTCTCGCTATCAAGCAAACTTCAGTTTTACGCTGCGCAAAATAAATATAAGAAAGAGGTTCTAACTATGTCGTTAAGTATTTTTGATCTATTTAAAGTAGGCATAGGCCCCTCAAGCTCGCATACCGTGGGGCCGATGATTGCGGCTAATCGCTTTATTGATAACTTAAAAGCGAATCAGTATTTTGCGCAAGTCGCTAGAGTAAAGGCGAACCTCTACGGTTCACTAGCGATGACAGGCAAGGGCCACTCCACGGATATTGCGGTGATGTTAGGTTTGCTTGGTGAAAAAGTCGATAAAGTAAACCCTGATAATGTCGAGCAGTTCATCCAGCAAATACAGCGTGATAAACAGCTCAATTTGGCGGGAGAGAAACGGGTTAAATTTGATCCAGAGACAGACTTAGTGATGAACTTTGGCGAGTCTTTAAAACAGCACCCAAACGGTATGCGTTTAACCGCTTATGACAGCGCCGGTATTATTTTATTAAACGATGTGTATTTCTCAGTGGGAGGCGGCTTTGTTTTATCCTTAGATGAAATATCAAAAACGGGTGAAACCGTCGATTTAGGTTTTGTTGAACCTTACCCTTTTAATACGGCTAAAGAGCTAGTTGATAGTGCAGCAAAAGCCGGTATTAGTATTGCTGATCTGGTTTTGGCCAATGAGGCAGTAAGACCCAACAGTGAGGATATTCGTCAGCGTGTGCTGCATCTCTGGCAGGTGATGAGTGACTGTATTGATCGAGGTTGCGCGCAGACAGGAGTACTACCCGGTGAGCTAAAGCTGCGTCGTCGCGCCCATAAGCTGCGAGCAGAATTAGTTGATCACCCAGAAAAATCTTTACAAGACCCACTGACTTTAATGGATTGGGTGAATTTGTATGCGATGGCGGTCAACGAAGAAAACGCTGCTGGTGGTCGAGTAGTGACAGCGCCGACAAATGGCGCCGCTGGTGTTATCCCAGCGGTGTTGGCTTATTACGTAAAATTCATTCCCAATTCAAATGAGGATGGCATCGTTAAGTTTCTAGCGACTGCCGCTGCTATTGGCATGTTGTATAAAAAGAATGCTTCAATTTCAGCCGCTGAAGTGGGCTGTCAAGGTGAGATAGGCGTGGCCTGCTCTATGGCAGCCGGTGCTTTGTGCGCCGTGATGGGCGGCAGTATTTATCAAGTGGAAAACGCCGCTGAAATTGGTATGGAACACAACTTAGGGCTCACTTGTGATCCTATTGCCGGTTTAGTGCAAGTGCCTTGTATTGAGCGCAATACCATGGGCTCGATGAAGGCGATTAATGCGGCGCGCCTAGCGATAAGGGGTGATGGTGAACATCATGTGTCGCTGGACTCGGTGATAGAGACGATGCGTCAAACAGGAATGGATATGCAAGATAAATACAAAGAGACCTCTACCGGTGGACTGGCGGTAAATGCAGTGGCTTGTTAGGCGGGTTTTAACCTGCAACAGATCAACAACAAAAACGCGATGGCGCAGCGCTATCAAATAGAAAAATAAGGATAAGGTAAGCATATGAGTAATTTAGAATATTTTTTTAGCGCAGATTTAGCTTCCGTTGACAGTGCTATCGATGCGGCGGTCACTCGAGAATTTAATCGTCAAGAGCAACAGATTGAATTAATTGCCTCGGAAAATATCGTCTCTAAAGCGGTGATGCAAGCGCAGGGGACAGTGCTTACCAATAAATATGCAGAAGGTTATGCCGGTCGTCGCTATTATGGCGGTTGTGAATTTGTCGATGAAGTAGAAGTGCTAGCGATTGAGCGCGCTAAAAAGTTATTCAATGCGCAATTTGTCAATGTGCAACCACACTCTGGCGCGCAGGCTAATGGTGCGGTGTTTTTAGCGTTGCTACAGCCTGGCGATACTATCTTGGGCATGTCTTTGGATGCGGGTGGGCATTTAACCCATGGCGCGCGCCCGGCGCAATCCGGTAAATGGTTTAATGCAGTGCAATACGGTGTGGATCAGCAAACCCAGCGTATCGATTACGATGCAGTAGAGGCGATTGCCGTTGAGTGTCAGCCAAAACTAATTATTGCTGGTGGCTCAGCGATACCTAGAGAGTTGGACTTTGCCCGCTTTAGAGCAATTGCCGATAAAGTCGGTGCCTACCTGATGGTTGATATGGCACACATCGCAGGTCTGATCGCTACTGGTGTACATCCATCGCCTCTGCCGCATGCACATATAGTCACTACCACAACCCATAAAACATTGCGTGGACCGCGCGGTGGCATGGTGTTATCGAATGATTTAGACATTGGTAAAAAGATCAACTCAGCAGTCTTCCCAGGCTTACAAGGTGGGCCGCTGATGCATGTGATTGCGGCTAAAGCCGTTGCCTTTGGCGAGGCTTTACAGCCAGAGTTTAGCGATTATATTGAAAAGGTCGTGAGCAATGCCAAAGTACTGGCGAGTACTCTCGTTGCCCGCGGCGTTGATATAGTGTCAGGCGGCACCGATACACATTTAATGTTAGTGGATTTGCGCCCCAAGGGATTAACTGGCAACATCGCGGAGCAAGCGCTGGAACGTGCGGGCCTTACCTGTAACAAAAATGGTATCCCCTTTGATCCAGAAAAGCCGATGGTGACTTCGGGGATTCGATT
>JABSRB010000072.1 GCA_013215375.1 Oceanospirillaceae bacterium
CGTAGGTAAAACCAAAATCCATATTGGAATTTGGTGTTAACTGGTAAGTGAAACCAGTTGAGAAGAACTGCCGATCGGAATCCGGCACCGAAATAGAGGTGAGTTGATCTTGCGCGCTGGTATCGTACAGATATCCCGCTCTAAGTGTCCAGGCGTTGTTTAAGTAGTACGTCGTGCCAATAGCGTAATGCCAACCATCTTGCCACTGATAACGATTAATAGTGCCGCTGGTCTCGGCATCCAGACTTTCAAACACGCTCCAACCTATCCATTGAATACTGTAATGCAGCGCGATCTTAGTATTTTCTAGGTGATGGAAACCAGAAAATTCAACCATATCCGGCAGGGGGATCAACACAGTATCGTCGATAGGGCCGGATTCGGCTAAATAGCCAGCGTAGTCGACCTGTCCCTCGGTCTCCATTTCCGGACTGTAACGGTAGGACAAACCGAAGCGGTTGTTATCATCGAGCTCATACACGGCCCCCAGATTAAAGCCCAGTCCCCACCCGGTGGCATCTATCGTCAATAGTGTAGTGTCTGTAGGTTGTAGGCTTCT
The DNA here is from genome assembly GCA_013215375.1 of Oceanospirillaceae bacterium. GTDB lineage: Bacteria > Pseudomonadota > Gammaproteobacteria > Pseudomonadales > Balneatricaceae > Rs1. The sequence continues at coordinate 560 of JABSRB010000072.1, forward strand.
GTTTAGCTTGCCTGTACTGGCAATAATATCCAGCCCTGCACCTATGCTGAAATGCTCGCTCATTCGATAAGAAGCGGATAAACCCAGGTTGTAACTCTCAACTTTACTCAGACCACCGTACTCACTGGCAATGTAATCATCACTGTATTGAGTTTTAGTGCCGAAGTTTGTATACGCACTAATGCCCCAGGCGAATTTGTCATTAATAGGCACGATAAGGTAAATATTGGGCGCGATAGCGTTGCCACCGGCATCATCATAATTTGCAGATTGAACAGACGTATCGACAAGCGCCCCCTGGCTATAAAACTCTCGGGTATAAAGCGCATCCTTTACTTCGACCATCGAAGTGATACTGACGATTCCCGCCGACAATGCGATCTCATTAAACAGCGCCATGGTGGCGGGATTACGCGCCAGAGAGGAGGCGTTATCGGCAATAACCCCATCCCCGGCAGATGCGCGTCCCAGGCCTGCACTCGATTGCACATTTAGCTGAAAGCCGGCACATAATGCCTGTTGTGGTAACAATATCGTTGCGCCAATAATGATTGTTTTTTTCCACCGACTCATCTTTCTCATAGATTACGACCCTTTAACTCCTGCCCTTTACGAGCTTATTTAACTTGGTTTATTGAATTCGCTTGGTCGAATTAGACTTAATGCACTAGGCCTAGTGACCCCTGCTTAACTGGGCAAACGCTGTAATATAGGTTGGCGCCAAAATTAGAGTAAAAACACCAGGCTGATAATATTCGAATATCGGGCACATTAATGAAATTAAGGTCGTGTTTTGGACTAAAAAGTAAGAAATAAGTGAACAAGTGGCTGAGCAAGCGGTTAAACAAGTGGAGTAAGAGTAATGCTTTAGTAAAATACATCTGCTTTGCACTTTAGAACATCCTCTACCAACCTTTAAATCACCTCAACTCAGTTTGGTTCAGGATAACGATTATGATTTCAGTTCGACATACATGATTGTTAGGGCGGTAGCGATGCAGAAACGACTCCGAGAAGGGCTTTCTATGTGGCAAAGATAAGCTAGAGCATAGACGCAGCGGGGCTGTCGCTGAAGTTAAAGACCTGTCTGCTATTTTTGGATGTGTGTGCCTATGCGGTGATGAATAACCACCACTATCATCTAGTGTACCGAGTGTGGCAGGCACCGTTAATTTTGCTCAATACCCCTAAATAGATATTATTAGGTGACGTAGTTCACAATAAATACAATTAAGCTGATTATCTATTGAGCACCAGCTAGTTTCCATGTCATATTAATTGGGTGGTTCACTATTTAAATTTCATATTACATTCTTATTCACACTTAAAATAATTCATGGCCAAAAACGTATCTTTAATTAATGTGTAGCTAATCACCTTCAAAATAATTGTCTATATCACGTGCGCAATGTCTAGTCTGACTAGCACAAATGACATTTTTAGTTTACTTCACTAAATAAGCACATCATTAAACGGTCTGAAGATACCGTTCTAGATCATGAAATAAAATTGTGCGTTCCTTACAGCACGCAATTTATTTCTTCAATTGTAATTCCTGAGCTACAAGATGAACATTTCTGTCGTCTAAATTATGGGAATTAATAGCCAGATTATTTTCTTAAGTAAAAAGAATATTTTAAAAGCCACATAATTAAACACTTACTAAATAAAGGAAAGATATCAACATGAGTGGCAATATCATAAAAGTTTCAAGAAACACGCAAAATGCACCAAAAAGTTCTGTATCGACACAAACTGTCGCTTTTTCTCATTACAATAATATTTCAGCTCAATTACCCGTAGACCCTAAAACGGGTGAGATTGTCGTTGGCGATGTAATAGTTCAGGCAAAGCAGTGCTTAACAAATATTAAAGCCATTGTAGAAAGCATCGACCACGTTATGGACGATGTTGTTAAAATCAATATATTCGTTAAGAATATCTCCGATATTGACGTGATAGACGAAGTTTATGCATCATTCTTCCAAAGCGCTCTTCCTACACGGACGACAGTCGCAGTTGCAGCCTTACCCTTGAGTGACGCCTTAGTGCAAATGGATGCACTTATTTCAAACGGTGAAGGTACAGCTCCACAAGCTCCTTGCGAACTCATAAAAGTTTCAAGAAACACGAAAAATGCACCAAAGGGTCTACACTCACAAACTGCCGCTTTTTCTCATTACAATAACCTTTCTTCTCAATTACCTATCGATCCAAAAACTGGCGAAGTGGTAACTGGTGGTGTAAAAGAGCAGACTAAACAGTGCTTAAATAACATTAAAGCAATTTTAGAAAGTATCGACCATGTGATGGACGATGTTGTTAAAACAACTATCTTCCTTAAAGACATCTCGGATGCTGAAGCTGTAAACGACGTTTGTGCAACATTTTTCCCAAGCTATGTTCCAGCACGAACAGTGGTTAATGCTGCAGCTTTACCTATGGGCGCTTTGGTACAGATTGATACAGCGGTGTCGCACGGTGATGGCACGCCTCCACAACTGCCTGAAGACACTAGACTACTCGTTATGGAAGCAAGCAATACTGAAAATGCGCCAAAAGTACCATATTCGCACACTGTCGCTTTTTCTCATTACAATCATATTTCAGGTCAATTACCTGTAGACCCAAAAACGAATAAAATTGTTGCTGGTGATTTAAAAGTGCAGGCTGAACAATGCCTAAGCAATATCAAGGCAATTATTGAAAGTGTCGACCACGTTATGGACGATATAGTTAAAATTAATATCCAAGTTAAAAATATCGCAGATATAGATGTTGTAAACGAAGTTTATACCACATTCTTCAAAGGCGATCTCCCAGCAAGAACTGTAGTTGGTGTATCAGCGATCCCTATGGATGCTTTGGTACAAATTGATGCCGTTGCTTCTAACTGTGAAGGTACACCTCCACAGGTATAATAGACGCATGTCTACAAGACGTTAAGTCGGGACATCCATAGAGTCGAGGTGCGCTTCTACTTTGAGCAAGGACTTTGGATGTCCATTCTTACTGATTAAAACCAATCTATTAACCATATGAATAACTCCGCACCTCTAGGTATTCTAGACACTTTTTAGTTTCTCAAAAACGTCCTTTTTAACTTCATCGGAGACAGTCCGTTATTACTAGCATGATGTGGCGACTAAATACTTGAATGGCGATGCCTTAATCGAGGCTGAGCCTTTACTACTTGATGAGTTATTGGTTGAGTGGAACGAACGTCTATCTAGTATCTCGTGCTCTTGATTTAATTTTGAGTTGTGCAGCCTTAATAAAGAGATAGCCCGTAGAGCCGATAGAAATTAATAATCCCCTTAGCTATCCCCTTACATTTAAACGACTCACAGTACTTAAGACAGATTAACGATGGCTAATCCATATGTACTCCTATATTTATACCTTCTTATCAGCCTGCGCACATAATGAAGAATTAAACCGGAACCTGTTCTTTAATGATATCGACAAAGAAGGATTTTAGCGCTTGTTTACTCTCATCATCTAATGATTGGCCATTTTTGTCAGAGACAAGAAATACATTGTCGACTTGCTCACCAACCGTGGTTATTTTTGCAGAGTGAATATTGAGTTCAAACAGCCTGAAACCGTTACAGAAGTGACTCATAAATTGTGGATTATCGAGTGCAGTAACACTGATAAGCGTTCTATCCTTTTTACGAGAGTGCAAGAACTCAACTTTAGCCTCGCACACGAATGAGCCAATGTTGCTATTAAGGCGTTGTTTAGGCACTTTTCTATTTTCAAACAATACTTGTTTCAGTCTTTTCTTGATACGCTCACGTCGCCCAGCGGTTCTTATTGGGTGATGGTCATAATCCAATATTTTTAAAGACTCCACCACATAGCCATCTTTAGTCCTGGAGATATTCGCTTGTTGAACCGAGATTTGTAGTGAGGCTAAAGTATTAAATAGTGTCACAAACAGGCCGGGTTTATCCTTCATATAAACAAACAGATCACTGCTACCTTTAGTGCTGTTTTCATCGAGTAAAATAAGTGCGTGCTCAGTGGGATATTGCATCATGGCTTGGGAGTAACGGGCGATGTCACTGGGTTGAGCGTTGCTGAAAAATGATAGCGGTAAGCGTTTCCAAAGCTGTTTAATCACATCAGGCGTTTCACTCATCCCCATCAGCTCTAGCGCTTCATTTTTGTGTTCACGAACGATAGTTCGCTGTTCTAGCACATTTTCTAAGCCATTACGCAGTGCGAAACTTATCGACAAATAGAGATCTCGAAGTAAGGTTGCCTTCCAATTGGTCCACAGGTCATCATTTGTCGCCTTAATGTCGGCAACCGTTAAACAGTACAGAGCATCGAGTCTGGCTTTAGTGCCTATCGCTTTAGCAAGACTCTTAACTTCCGAAGGGTCATATATATCTAACCTTTGGGAGGATAAGGATAACAATAGATGGTTTTTAACTAACCAGGTGATCACCTTAGCTTGTGAAGGTTTTAGTTCATGAAATTTAGCAAATTGCAACGCGTCGACAGCCCCCAATTCACTGTGGTCACCGCCGCGTCCTTTGCCTAAATCATGGAACAAGGCGGCTAACAACAATACCTCTTTATTCTCTATCGCTTTGTAAACGGCACTAGGTTGTGCAAGAGAGGGAGATTCAGGTTTGCCACTGAGTGAATATAAGTTTTTTAGTAACTTATGCGTATGCTCGTCAACGGGGTAAACGTGATATAGGTCGAATTGCATCTGACCCACAATTTCGCGCCATTGCGGAAGATAGGAGGCTAAGATCCCATGTTTGTGCATTAATGATAGCGCCAGTCCCATGCCTTGAGGATGGCGAAATAGCGAGATAAACTCTTTGCGGCAGCTATGGAAATCTTGTAGATCACCCAGTAATCGTCGCCTGACCTGACGTATTAATCGAATCGTCTGCGGGGTAATACCGTCAATATCGTTCGCGTTTTCTGCTATATGGATAAACAGAGCGATTAGCTGTTTGCGATCGACAAATACATCATCATGGCGAGCATTGATCAGTCGACCATTTATTTCGAAGTGTTGATTTAATGGAGTCGATTTTTTATCTGTTTGCTCCAGAATTTCATCTTTAAAATACTGTAATAGCATTTGATTGAGTTCGCTAATCCGCCTCATTGCCCGGTATAACTGACGCATCATTTTTTCGATAGCTAAGTGACTATTGTCTCCAAAGCCCATCAGCCTAGCCACATCACTTTGCAAAGAGATAAGTAATCGATTTTGAGAGCGCTGAGCCGCGGCGTGTAATGCCCAACGTGCACGCCAGATAAAATGTTGTGACTCTAATAGTTCTGCATATTCGTCGCTAGTAAAGAAGCCGAACCGTCTTAACGCCGCCATATCCTCAGCAGCAAAATACTTTCGGGTTACCCAAATCAGGGTTTGGATATCACGCATACCACCTGGGCTATTTTTTAAGTTTGGTTCTAGGCTAAAAGCACTGCCTTGCGCCTTTAGGTGGCGTTCGTCTTGCTCACTAACTTTGGCTTTAAAGAAGGCTTCACTACTCCAGAGATCATCGCCATAAAGTCTGTCTAAGACCTGATTAGCATGAGACTCAGGACCCGTTAGATGGCGAATTTCAAATAGTGAGGTAGCAATGGTGATGTCTTCTTTACACGCTTTATCAATTTCAGTCAGTGCTCGAACACTATGGCCTAGCTCTAGACCTAAATCCCATAGTTGGGTAAAAAAAAGGCCAATTTGGGTGGTTTGATGAGGACTAAGCACTTCGGGAAATAACACACAAATATCAATGTCTGAGTGTAGGTGTAACGTTTGACGGCCATAGCCGCCTATGGCATTGAGAGATAAGTTTTCGCTAGTGAGATCGGCACATTCCCAGAGATGGAGAAGCAAGGCATCAAAAAAATCAGCGCGCAACTTTACGATTTCGTCGATAGCAACGTGGGTAAAGTTTTCATTAAGGTAATTGTCGGCATCTTGGATTACTTTTTTATAATCGGTAATGCTCATTTTTGAACTGAATTGAGGTGATATATCAGAATCTGACATGCTTCTCCTGTGCCTGTTTGCTATGAGTATAATTAGATTTTTTGACTTTTTTTATACTAATTAAACCGTTGTGCAATGGCCTTAAAATGAACAAATAGGGTAGATGATCTAAGTAAAAATTACAAATCGATAACAGCGATATTAACCTTTAGCCACTAGAGTTTCCCAAAGCGAAGCCAGCCATAGCTTTATTTTATTTTTGTGAACTGTGCACCTAGGTTTCAGCGCACACTTGTACGCATAATGAGTCATTAGTAATATTGACTCACGAGTGACAACTGGAGTTTGCAATGAAACGTAGTGCTCGCCCATGCTCTCAATGTACAGAGTGCAGCCAAAAGATCGACCTTAATTTGGTCACCTGCCCCCAATGTCATGCAGCTCAAGGGTTAGAAGCCCTCGCAGGAATCGATCCAAGCATTCATATTAAAAATCAAAAACTCGCAATACGGTTTAGCTTTATATTCGGCGGTTTGGGCCTACATAAGTTCTATTTAGGTCAATACCTGAAGGGCAGTTTGTACTTAATGTTTAGCTGGACGTTAGTGCCGATGATTGTTGGCTGGGTCGATGCTTTTCGCACCATGAAAATGAGTCCCTTCAATTTTCAGCAACGTTATAGTCGCAGAGTGACTCGGCACTACATTTAACTAAAGACGACTTAATCACAAAATAGCATGGCCCCAATAATTATTGATGCATTGTTCCAATAAAGGCGCCGGTACCCAGGATACCGATTGATACCTTTGTTGGTCTTTGGTCTATATATTACAAATTATTTAAGACACTGTAATAGTTAGTAAAATATGTTGAGCAGCCTTACTTTGACTGTGATAATGCTATTTTTTTCAGGTGTTACAAATGCACTTCAATAATAAAGGGCTGCTTCCCCTAACCCTCACTTTTCTCTGCCTCTCCAGTGCTGTAAACGCACAAACCATTCGCCACATTGCAGACCCTCTCAATTTAACCACAACCTTAGGGGCTGGTTTCGATGCCGATGTACTAAAAGTCGCTGGACGCTATGGGTGGGAAAATCAGAAAATTGAATTAAACACCAACTTTGGCGGAGATAAATGGAACTTGTCTTATCTCTATTCTCCTCAAAGCTCGTTAAGTAACTGGAATGTGAGCGCGGCAATTAAACATGGGAAAACGGATACAGAAATCGGCCGTTTTAACCATTACCAATATCAAGTTGGCATTATTAGCGAATTTAATGGTTGGATGGATACCGCCGTATTTACTGAATTAGGGGCAAATTACCTGAATGTAAAAGATAACTCGAGTAGTGACAGTATTACCGCAAATTCCAGTGCGACAATTCTCAAACCCTGGAGTGACAGGTGGTACAACACATTGGTTGTGCAGGGCAGCGCGGCTATTGATGGCAGTGAACGTTATGAAACTTATGCTAGGCTATCACTTGGGTACCGTGTGACCGAGCGCTGGTCCTGGGAGATCAGATACCGTTATGAGTCTAATCAATATGAGACTTATAATGAAGAGGAGACTAAGTGGGGCTTCGCCATGCAGTCTCAATTTTGAATGAAATCAATAAAGCGCAATACAATATAAGCCATAAATAACGCTGCACTTGCATGTTGAACGCGACAAGACAACTGGCGCAATTCGATCACTTAGACTAAAAATAGGGGGAGTGAGTGATCGCAACCGCCGGAATTTATAGCTCCCTCAGACTCAGCCCCCCAGATTCTAAAACCTAATGCTCAATGCTTACACTGGAACGCCTAAATGTTCGCTCGCGACTTTTTCTCTTTCTACAAAATGCAATAACTCTTCCCTCGTTAGTTCACCTAACCCTAACGAAGCTAATGTTCTGCCTTCTGCATAAAAATCTCTCGCTAAGATACCGCCACTCATCTCGATCAAACGATCACACTCAGGCGTATTAATACCTAATGCTTCACCTAGTGATGATAATAAAACCAACCCCATAGGCACATCCTCAGTGACGTATCTATTGTCGAAACTGTCAGGTCCTGGAGGTGATGAGATTTTATAGCTTTCAAAAACTTCTCTAGGATCTTGATTGATGTCTTGTTCATTTCTGAATAAACATGCTTCTAGATAAGGAATGGGTTCGCATCCTAGCGCACTTAACACCGCCATTTTTTCCGCATCCAATTTTTCTATCATTAGCCATGCCATTTTAGTCGAAAGAGCATCCCTATACATATATGGAACTTCATCAGGATGATGCTTGGCACAATACTCAAGCATTGGATACATAACATACTGCCCCACGGTGTGAACTATGATATTGGGGTTATGTAGTGCCGATTCGAATATATGTTTTCGAACACTGCTCATTTCAATGTTGTAGGCAGGGAATAAACGGGATGCGATGGCCATTCCTTCTGCTGTTCTTATGGCAGGAAAAAATGACAGCGAATTTCTGACATTTTTAAATAGAACTTTCACAGTCCCAGGTTCAACCACTCTTGCGTCATTTGGGGTGGATTCCCCTTCTGCAAATATCGGATTATTATCGCAATATTGATTATAGAAGATACTACCTGCATAGCCAGGTATCAAGATAACCAACTGATCATCCTGGAAGTATTTTGCAATTCTTTCAGCCAAAGCCCGGTGGTATGTGGTTTGAATGAAAATCATGACTACATCCGCCCCCTCAATCGCTTCTTTAGGGTCTCGGGTAATCAATTCCAATGGTTGAAAGGTTTTTTCGGCATCATCGGCACTATCTGTAAAATGCCCTTTTTTGGTGTTATCGATGCAGTATATTCCCTTATTTCTGACCATAGCTTCAAAGTGGTCATCATGGGTAATACGATTCGAAGTCTTCAATAGTCTTACTTTATGTCCTGCTTCAGCAGCCATAAACGCACAAGCAGAACCAGCATTACCAGCTCCAATTATGGTGATTATCATTTTTTCTCCATTAAAATATTAAAATATTAAAATTAGTTAGAAAGTTATAAATATCACCTCTTTGTCAGTGTAAAACTGCGGAAATGGAATAACCAAGACACCCATAGTTTTTCTTATGCTTTCTTACTCCGAGAAAGCAATAATTTCAAACAGACTAGCTCCTGTAGTTATAGTTATGGTTATGGTGTCGTTATCACAATGCGATTTTCAATATTTGTATGTTTTGTGAGTGATCGCAGCGTAAAGTATTCGGTGATCCGCAGGCACCTTACTCACTGCTAAAACTGTAGAAAGCTGTAGAAAGCTGTAGAAAGCTGTAGAAAGCTGTAGAAAGCTGTAGAAAGCTGTAGAAAGCTGTAGAAAGCTCAAAATCAACTTAACTGATAATTAATGATAGGGAAAGTATACGCTTTTGTAGGATTTTATTATTGATTGATATCAAAACGTTACTTTTCGTGAGACATCATCCCAATGCAAGAGTCTACCAAAGCTCAGCTTTCTATGCGGTGTTAACCACCAGAGAATTTTGGTTTTATTCTTGTTGCGCCTATTTTTATACCAAATAAGATAGCCATCTGTATACAAGCTGTCTAGCTGTTTATACTTATATTTATATTTATAGTGAAATTTGTATTGCCATTGATTTTAAATGGCTTAGACTAAAGGGCTGCTTAAAATTAATATTTTATTTGGCATCTAGGTTTTATATTATTTTCAGCTACAACTAATATAGGAATACCTACTAGTGATCCAGCTGCAGGGCCAGTGGGGGTCCCATGACAAAACAGCGGCGATAGCCATTATATTACATAAAGCATAATTAACGAGGCAGAGTGAAATCGAGTAGCAGGTGTTTTGGATGTTAAAATGATGGAATGTAAGACTTGTAACTATATTAATCCCCACCCCTTTATTTACAAATTAAATATCTATTAACCATTGTGAAAATATTTTAGTAATAGTAAGTGGACCGATATATCAGATCCACTTGCACTGCATATAATTTAATTTAACTTAATCGGAGCAGTTTTTAATGACTCGTCTAAATCATCATTTATCTCTATATAGTTTTTACCTTCCATGTCATAGATAGATTTTTTATCCGTGAGGATATTTTCCCCAGTCCAAAACTCAATAGGATTAAATAATCCATAGTCCGCAACTGTAGTNACGGCGTACACNGGNGCCATAAGTATTGTTAGACTACCTCTGGCATAACGATTATCTACAACATCCATATTGAATTTCATTGTTGCATTGCTTACAGCCATTTGACCTGCACAACCAGATAATAACACCGACAACATGACTGCGGCTAACGCTTTGACTTTCATTAACAAGTTCCATCTTTAAAAATAAAAACGTCATCCTAATGGATTACCAGCCATTATCAATATTTATATTATTTCTTATTTTATTCTTTGAGTTGAATCACAATACACCTATTCCTATAGTACTCCACCAGCTGAATTCAATTAACAATTAATGCAAATAAAAAACAACGGTACAAAACCAAACCAACAATACACCCAATCAATATGGTCAACCCACACTCTGGCTACATATAAAACAAATTTCAAACGTAACAGAACTAAAATTAATTTTTATTGAGTGACAAGCCAATAGTTTTATATTTAACTATTCCCCTCAACCACTAAAACACCTTTTAATTAAACAATAAAAGTAACGTCATTATTAATTATATGGCATGGGCATTCTCTGTTAATAGAATTTAAAACTGTTAACATGAATACTGAGTACTAAGCAATATGGATTTAGTGAAATTCATTCGAATATAAATGGCTCAACTAGATTGTTTCCTTTAGATATACTAGGAGATAACTATGATTCAGCAACTAGATAGACTAGCAATAATTAACCGCACGCCACTCGTCTATCTGGTGATCGACATTCAAGCGACTAATTAGGTAATCATCGCGGCTGACTCTCCCTCTCTTTTCGCTCCCGCTCCTCCTTTTGCAACATGATCATCCCACAGGTGATAGCCACAACGGCTTTAGATTTAAACTCTCGGGCATAGAGGGTGTAGACAACCAGTAGACTAGAGACAATAAAGAGTAGCGGATGGAAGAACCAGCTTAGTACCGCCATGGAAAAATAGTAAGCACGCATGCCATAGTTGTAGGAGTGGGCAGCTTGATCTTGAACAATCGCCATCTGAGTTGCGTAGTTTTTCATATGATCACTAGTCTCACGTCCTCGCAGTGGGGTGGCACCAACCATCACATTCACGAAACCATATTGGCGCATCGACCAGGTGAACTGGAAAAACGCCATCACGAAGATAAAGGTAAGTAGGCTCAATTTTATCTGGATCAACGCATAGCTAGGTGTAGCAGTAAAGGGGATAGAAACGATCACCGACTCCAATCGTTCTACATGTGCAAAGAGTGCCAACACACCGGCAAGTATTAACATAGTCGTGGAAGCAAAGAAGGTGGTATTTCGCTCGATGTTTGCCATAAGCGCAGCTTCACCCACCCGCATTTCATAGCGCATCAGTTCATTCATCCAGTGAATTCGGTGCTGATGCAGGCAGCGAGCGAGACAGTTGGTATTTTTCGCTTTCCACTTGGCAAAGTAGGTGTAGCCGATCCAGCTCACCACAAAACAGATAAATGCGATGAGATCTAATACTGAACCTGTCAACATAGCGACTTCCTCGAGGCCTTTGGCAATATCACCAGCGCCTCGATTATGGCAAGCTTTTCATAGTCTGACTGTGACATAGAACAGGTACAGTCGTTAATTATCAAGGATATATAGAGCTTTATTAGGTTATCAAGGCTCAGCCTATCGCACTCACAGCTGAACAGGCTCTGTACTAACAGGTATCACTAATGAGGGCGAGCTTTCACGCATCCTCTTCATGCATATAGTCTTCAATCCGTGTCATTTGTTCGACTAATTCATCATCTTTAGTGACGAGGCGATAACTGCCATGTGCCATCTTCTCGAGACAGATACTGTCTCCGGCACCAAGATGGAGCCGTTCTACTACCTCTTGTGGTAACTGCAACCCTAAGCCTTTACCCACATTTTGGATCTTGAGTACTGTCATCGTCACTACCTACTCTTTTTTATCTGTCATTGAACACTTCATTAAAGCGTCATATTAGAACAAACCTATTAATGCAAATTATAGTTGCTCTGCATAGAAATGAGACAAGGTAGAGACCTGTTGACCTTTTTGTCCGGCCAACATCGTCAGCCAAATTTGGAGCCTATTAGTCATTAGCAGCCCAACGATCGTAAAAACAAAATAAGAATGGCTGCTCCACAAAAGTAAGCTCCACCCACTCATAAATATTTTTGAATAGAGCCGCTCACGCATTTAAACAAACTTAACATACCCGGTAAAAATGTAGACAAACGTTTAAATGATTGCTTAAATGGTTCCGGTGTTTTTGTTGTATTTTGAACATGTTGGTTTTGGGCGCAGACGATTTAGCGCTTCTAAGACAAGCTAATGGCTCAAAATTGAGGCACATGGATGGTAAGACTCACTCATAAACAAGCGGCTTTATGAGACAACAATAATTAGGACCTCACAATGGAATTAAACAAGATCATGCTGACTGTTGGCCTTGCTTCAACAGTTTTTCTTGCGGGCTGTGGTAACGATAGCGACTATTCAAAAACCCCAACGGTCAAGCCAGCTCCCGAAGTCACTCCTCCTTTACAAGTCTTCGCACCTGGCGGTCTGCTTAAGGCACAAATCCGTCGTACCACCTTTGGTGTGCCCCACATTCAAGCGGATAACTTAGAAAGCCTGGGCTTTGGTAGTGGTTACGCCCAAGCACAAGATAATTTATGTGTATTAGCCGATGGCTTTATCAAGGCTAACTCTGAGCGCTCAATGTACTTCGGCCCACACGCCTCAATCGATTTTACAACGGGTTTACCCACGGCTGAAGATAACGGTAATCTGGTCTCAGACTTTGCTTATAAAGCGATGAAGATCAGAGCTATGGCCGAGGCCCAGTATCCACAATTCAGTTATAACTCACGGGCATTGATGGATGGATTTAGCGCAGGCTATAACCGATTTCTAGCCGACATAGAAGCCGGAGAACAAACAGGCGACCCCTTCTGTTCGGGCCAACCTTGGGTTAAACCCATCGACGGTGTTGATGTCGCGAACTACCTATTTTCAATCGCACTGCTACCTGGCGCTGCCAACTTCCTCGATTTGATTTTTTACGCCAACCCAGGTGATGGCGAAGAGTACTTACCGCGCATAGTGGGCCC
>JABSRB010000073.1 GCA_013215375.1 Oceanospirillaceae bacterium
TACAGCAAGCATTAGCCCGTATCTCTGATGTTGAACGCGATGCCTTAATTAAGGCTGCAGAGCGGGTCGAACGTTTTCATAAGCGCCAGGCCGATACCTCTTGGCAGTATCAAGATGATGACGGCACTATATTGGGGCAAAAAGTGACCCCACTAGACCGGGTTGGCATTTATGTTCCCGGCGGCAAGGCTAGTTATCCCTCCTCAGTATTGATGAACGCTATCCCCGCGAAAGTGGCAGGTGTTGGCGAAATTATCATGGTAGTACCGACACCCAATGGCGAATTAAATGATTTAGTGCTCGCCGCTGCTGCTATTGCAGGGGTTGATCAAGTCTTTACTGTCGGTGGTGCACAAGCCGTCGGCGCGCTTGCCTACGGTACCGATAGCATTCCTAAGGTTGATAAAATTACTGGCCCTGGCAATATTTTTGTCGCCACGGCTAAAAAATCAGTATTTGGTTTGGTGGGCATCGACATGATTGCCGGCCCCTCTGAAATATTGATTATTGCCGATGGTAGAACTAATCCTGATTGGTTAGCGATGGATTTGTTCTCACAAGCTGAGCACGATGAGCAGGCGCAGGCGATTTTGGTTTGTCACGATGCTGCCTATTTAGATAAAGTGGCAGCCTCTATGCAAAAGCTGCTGCCTACATTGGAGCGCGAAAACATTATTGCGCAATCCATCAACAATCGTGCGGCGTTTATCAAAGTGAATGATTTAGCCCAAGCGGTTGAAGTTAGTAACTTGGTAGCACCCGAACATTTAGAATTATCGGTAGCAGATCCCGAGGCGCTGGTGGATGATATTCGTCACGCAGGCGCTATCTTTATGGGTCGTTACACCGCTGAAGCTTTAGGCGATTACTGTGCAGGTCCCAACCATGTACTGCCGACTTCAGGGACAGCGAGATTCTCGTCACCATTAGGTGTATACGATTTTCAAAAACGCTCATCTATCGTATTCTTTAGTGAACAAAGTGCCTCTGATGTAGGACCGATTGCCTCAGTGCTAGCACGTGGTGAAGGCCTCACGGCTCACGCACGCTCTGCTGAATACCGGATTAAAAAATAGCGCTATTGCTACACATTAAAGATTGCTACGTTAAGCCGCTAACATCGAAATTAGCGGCTTTTTTATGTAATCTCAGCCCATAACGGATTGTCCAGTAATAGCCAAATTGAAACAGCCATTAGGCAGCTGGCGTAAAAAATGGAGAGGGCGCGTTCATAGCTTGGTTTTTTTGATAGCTTGCCGATAAACTGCCCGCCAATCACCCACACAAAATGCAGTGAGATATCTAATACTGCTAACCATGCAATGAGTACTAATACTCCCTGTTCGCCAAAGTCATCACGCGCTTGTTCGGTGAACAAACTAAACATCAAGAACAGCATTAGCCAGCCCTTACTATTGAGCAGCTGAATCAAAATCCCATCGCTAAAGCCCATAGGTTTATGAGGATGATTAGTCCCGATGACACTTTTAGGTAGGAATTTAAGTGCCAAATAAATCAAATACATAGCGCCAAGTAGTTGTAATATATTCATCACTTGCGGATGTTCTTGCATTAATTGACCTAACCCGTAGCCAATGATGACGGATTTGATGATAAAGACACTATCGATGCCCACCAACAGCGGAATAGAGGCTCGAATACCTACTTTAGCGCCCGATGCGGCAAAGATGATATTGGCGGGTCCTGGGCTAAATACCAGGGGAAACATCACTGAAAGCCAAATTAAAAACAAACTCATATTCAGGTCCTTTTGGTTAAAAGACCATGTTAATCGCTGTTGTAAGTTTTCTCTTGTACGAAATTGCAAAAATTAACGGGGTAAATAATTGGCAGGGGAATGCCAAAGGCGCGTTTGAAATTACGATGAAAGTGGCTTTGATCGTAGAAACCGCAGCTTAAAGCGGTCTCGATCAAGCTTAGGCCTTTGGTCAGTAATGTTTTAGCGTTTCGGATTTTTATGATCAGCATGTACTGGTGGGGAGTGAGGCCGTACACATTATTGAAACTGCGGATTAACTTGAATTTAGAGCAACCGGTGAGTTTCTCTAGTTCAGCAAGAGATACGCTGCGCTGCCAGTTGTCATTAATATAATCTCTGGCCATTTTTGCGCTGAAAGTATCGGGCTGAAACTGGTTTTCATGGCTGCTGAGAGCGCCGTATCGAGAAAATAAATTTTCTAAGGCGATGCTTAATAAAGAATCTTTAGTTATTTGCAGGCTGCTTATTTCCAGGGAAATATGTAGGGCTAATAGTTGTTGATAAAGTTCGGCATCAAATATTATTGGCTGTTCGATAATAGGCTCGATAGCTAAATCGCTATTAGCAAACAAATCAGTCAAGGTGTTGAGATCAAAATAGAACATGCGATAGCGCCAGCCTCGCTCAGTACCGGCAAATCCGGTGTGAATTTCACCGGGGTTAATCGCCACAATATGTTGGCTTGGAACGAGTAGGTTCTCGCCTCGATAGAGTAAGCCTTCGGCTCCCTCTTCAATGATCCCAATAGCCAGTTCATCGTGCCAATGTTTAGAAAATTCGAACTGTTGATAGTTAGCGCTGAGTAATTCAATCCCTTTAAAATTTTGGTTTATCCAGATTTTTGATTGTTCAGTTGCCAACGTTGTTTCCAGTTTATAAATAAAAAATGAGTATAGGGGGATTGCCCCGAAAATACAGTATTCATTGCCAGCTAATAATCCTTTATCGAGCAAGATGTGAGGTACCGGTATGTTTACTTATCGGATTCAGCTGCTGAATTTAGGTTTAGCTATACTTCAGTTTTCGCCACAGCGTACTACGGCTAATACCCAATTTTTTTGCCGCTATACTGCGGTTGTTATTTGAAGCTAGCAATACTGCTTGCATATGTTGCCGCTCTATTTGTTGCATGTCTAGAGGGGCGCTTTCTTCAGTGGCCAGTGCAATATTAAGCTTGATACCCAAACTGTGATTAATCTCTTGTGTTATTTCATGTCTGTCTATACCAGCCTTCAGCAGTGTTGCCACTCTTTCAATTAAATTTTCTAGCTCTCGAATATTTCCAGGCCAGCTATAACTTAACAATGCAGGCATGGTATGGGAGATAAGTGTGCTGTACTGCTCGCGTGGTAATTTGTGGCGCCTAAAAAAATGATTGATGAACAATGGAATATCCTCAGTTCGCTCATGTAGCGAGGGGAGAGAGAGATTTAGTACATTGAGTCGATAGTAGAGATCGTCTTTAAAGCTTTTTTGACTAATCATTTCCAGTAAATTTCTATTGGTGGCAGCGATTACTCTGACATCAATATTGAGTAACGTGTTTGAGCCCAAGCGCATGATTTGCCGCTCTTGCAATACCCGTAGTAATCGCCCTTGCAAGCTAAAGGGCAGTTCGCCTATTTCATCGAGAAAAATAGAGCCTTTATCCGCTAGCTCAAACAGACCTGTTTTGCCGCTTTTAGTGGCGCCGGTAAATGCCCCTTCGTCGTAGCCAAACAAAGTGCTCTCTAACAGAGACTCGGGGATAGAGGCGCAATTGATCGCCACAAATGGCCCGCTGGCACGTTTACTGGCTAAGTGAATTCCCTGGGCGATCAGTTCTTTGCCAGTACCAGTGGCCCCTTGAATAAGGATGCCCGCATCGGTATTGGCAAAGTGTTTGGCTCTGTTGAGTAAGGTTTTAATTTTGCTGTTTTCCCCGATGAAATTATCGAGGGAATGTTTGGCGACGAGACCATTGGCAAAGTTGTTTAAGCGCAAACTCTGCTCTGCCTTGCGAATGCTTTTTACGTCTTGAAAAGAGGCCACAGCACCGATTATCTTGCCCTGATTAAACACCGCAATACGATTACTTAATATCTGTGTATTGCCCACTTTTAATAATTGATTGTATTGTGATTTTTTGGAGTGAAATACTCTCTCAAGCCCGGAGTTAGGGATTACCTTGGCGATCGGTTGGTTGAGAGTGTCGCTAGCTTTTAGGCCTAAAATGGTTTCTGCCGCTGGGTTGAACTCTTCAACTGTTGCATTGGCATCGATATAAATAATACCGTCGTGTACGGAGCGTAATATAGCCTCTAATTTTTCGCGTTTTACCCGTTCAACTTGCAGTGATAGCGCCAGTTGTTCTGCGGCGCGCAGTGCTTGATGTATCGCATCTTGTGAGTAAATAAAGACACTCTTGGCCTGCATCGACTCGGCAATATCGCAAACGTGGCTGGCGCCTATAATGACACTGTCCGGTTGCTGCAACACGCTGAGCACGGTATCTACCACTTGCGCGACGCTGTTAAAGGTATGTTGCTGTACTTCGATGTTAAACAAACTGGCGAAGCGCTCTAGTTGCTCTATAGGTTCGATATAATTAATGAACACTGCTTTTTTAGCGATTTGTTGGGCGCGCCACAACGCTTGCATGACATCAAAGCCCGATATTTGAATTTTCACTAGAGGCGTTTCAAGCCCCATGGAGGCGATCATCGCTGCATTGCCGCCACCTGCCACTATCACTTCAATATCGCGACGTTTATCCAGTGCCAGCAGCTTTTCTCGGTGCTGCTCAGCGATGAACTCATGTAGTTCAATATCCGTTTGCCACTGATATTGGCGTCGCTCTAAATTTAATAACTTACTGAGTCTCGATTGAGATATGAAAGCGAGTTTAATGCTCACAGCAGTTGATCTCCTAGAGTGATACGTCATTGAGAGTGCCTATGTTGATTAAAAATAACACAGTTATGTGTCAGTGAATCAATTAGTGTTTCATCTGTGAAACATGCATAAGTCTTAAATCATTGGAAAAACATATAACATTATATTTTTCAATTACTTAATAACATTGGCTTAGATTCTGCTTTGCAAAAACTAATCAATAATAATTTAAGCATTGGTCATTGTCTTAATTTGATCAGCGGGAGATAGGAATGAATGAGCAGGCCCTGTTAGCTAAGCAAGCCAACAAACCACTGGCGGGTTTAACCGTATTGGAACTTGGCCATTTTATAGCAGCACCACACTGCAGTCGGTTAATGGCGGATTTGGGCGCGCAAGTCATTAAAGTAGAAGCGCCAGGCTGCGGAGATCCAGTGCGCAGCTGGGGCATGAGTACTAAAGGCAATACTTTGTGGTGGTCAGTGCATGGTCGCAATAAGCAATGCATCACGCTAAATTTGAAAGACCCGCAAGGCATTGAACTGGCCAAGCAACTCATAGCGCAAGTCGATATTGTGGTGGAAAATTTCCGCCCTGGCCAACTGGAAAAATGGGGGTTGGGCTTTAGTACGATGCAGCAGCTGAATGCGCGGGTAATCCTGGTGCATATATCGGGTTACGGTCAGAGTGGTCCCTATCGTGATCGCGTCTCCTTTGGTGCCATTGGTGAGGCGTTTGGGGGCTTGCGGCATTTAACTGGTTATCCCAAGGAAGTGAGTGATTTGCCGCCGGTGCGCACAGGGGTGAGCTTGGGCGATAGTCTCTCAGGTATGTTTGCGGTGATAGGTGCGCTAAGTGCGGTGTATGAGCGCGATGTAGCGGGTAGCGGAGTAGGGCGTGAAGTTGATGTGGCGTTATATGAGTCAGTGTTTAGTTTACTGGAGGGAGCTTTGCCCGAATACGGAGAGTTCGGTGCGGTTCGGCATCCAACGGGAGCTGCTATTCCCACCGCGGCCCCATCAAATACCTACCGTTGTGCCGATGGCATGTGGCTGGCGATTGGCGCTAATGGCGACAAAATATTTAAGCGCTTGTGCATTATCATTAATCGTCCCGAGTTAGGTGAGAGCGAGCTATACGACTCTAACCCCAAGCGAGTCGCCAACGCACCGATGTTAGACAACTTAATAGAAAACTGGACCCTCACCCAAGATTCGCGCGAAGCAGAACAACTGTTGTTGGCGAATGATATCCCGGCTGGGCGAATTTTTAACATCGAAGATTGTGCTAAAGATGAGCATTATCAGGCGCGGGGGATGGTCATGCAAGTGGCGGATCCGCGCTTTGGAGAGGTTACTCATCCAGGTGTAGTGCCCAAGTTTATCGGCCAGGAGCCAGGTATCAGTTGGCCTGGGCCTGCGGTCGGTGCGCACAATCACGATATTTATAGAGAAATGTTAGGGCTGAGCGCTGAGCAATTAGAAAAGCACCTCGAACAAGGTGTGATTTAAGTCATGGAAACGGAAGTCACCCTTATAGAAGTCGCTCCCAGAGATGGCTTTCAGTCAGTTAAAGAGATGATTACCACCAGTGACAAACTGGCCATCATTGCGGCCCTCGCGAGGGCGGGTTTGCAACATATTGAGGTCGGGTCTTTTGTCAGTCCTAAAGCGATAGCGCAGATGGCTGATATAGCGCCAGTGTTACAGGGCGTTGCACAATTACCGCAAAGCTTTGAGTGCATAGTATTAGTGCCCAATCGACGCGGGGCGCAGCTCGCGACAGAACACGTCTGTCAGCGCTTAAATTTTGTATTTTCAGCCAGTGAGACCCATAACTTAAATAACGTCAATAAAACCTTGAGTCAGTCGTTGGCTGAGTTGAGACAAGTGCAATCTGTGGTAGAGAGAAGTGAGCGGCTTTCGCTACGAGTGAGCTTGGCGACTAGTTTTGACTGTCCTTTTTCTGGCAAAGTGAACGCACAGCACACTTTGGCACTGTTCCAGCAAGTACTTGATATCAGCCCAGATGCGCAGCTGGCTCTGTGTGATACCACCGGGCGGGCCCACCCCTTTGCCGTGCGCTCTCTGTTTGAGCGTGCATTAGCGCTGATCGCTAAGCCAGAGCAATTGATTTTTCACTGCCACGATACTTATGGGCTTGCCATCGCCAATGTAGCAGCCGCTTTTGAGGTGGGAGTACGAAGTTTTGATACCGCAGTGGCAGGCTTTGGCGGTTGCCCTTTTGCCCCGGGTGCCAGCGGTAATGTCGCCACCGAAGATGTGGTGTATTTTTTTGAAAGCGCCGGTATTAGCACTGGCGTTGATAGTGAAAAACTCAAAGAGGCTATTGCACTGGCCGAGCAAATAAAAGGTGCGCAATTGGGCGGCTCGATCCGTCTACTGAATAGATCAAAAAGAGAGGCATCAGCTGATGCCTAATGACAATAAAAAATAGAGGGAATTAGATGAAAACTTTTAAAACAGCCTTGGCTGCGACAATGATAAGTGCAGTGATCAGTTTGCCGGTGATGGCAGAGACAACCTTACGTATTTCATTACAACTGCCGCTTAAACATCACTTGGGGCAAAATCTATTAGCTTTTAAAGAGCAGGTCGAGAAGGCCAGCAAGGGCGATCTTAAAATTGAGATTTATCCGTCTGCGCAACTTTATAAAGACAAGCAAGTACCGAGTGCAGTGTCTTCTGGTGCCATCGAAATGGGCGTGGCATCACTGGCTAGATTTGTTGGTACAGTGCCTGCGGTGGATGTGTTTTACGTGCCTTTTATGTTTCCCTCTGAAGCACTGGTAAAAAAAGCCACCGCGCCTGGCAGTACTATCCGCCAGCCGCTAGATGATGCGATTTTAAAAACCGGTGCGCGTGTACTCTGGTGGCAGGCTTACGGTGGCGTTGCACTACTGTCTAAAGGCGATCCTATTGTTAACCCAGAAGACATGAAGGGAAAAAAAGTACGAGTATTTGGTAAAACCTTAGGTGAATTCACTAAATCAGTGGGTGGCGCACCAGTGGTGATGTCGGGGTCTGAGCAGTTCCTCGCCTATCAGCGCGGTACCGTCGATGCCGGTATGACCGGAGTCTCTGCGGTAATGCCACGCAAGCTCTATCAAGTGATGGATAATTTAACCGTGACCAAACACGCAGACATAGAGTTTGTGGTGATCATCAATGATAAAGTGTGGAACAATTTAGATGATACCCAGCGCGGCATCATCACCACTGCTAGTCGTTCAGTCGAGGCGGATCTACGCGAGAAAATGGTTAAAATTGAAGCGGATGCACTGGTTGAATCGAAGAAAAAAATGAACGTGTTCGAGCTTGATGACCAGCAAATAGCCGCGTGGAAAAAAGCCACTAGCTCAGTGGTGGATGGCTATATTGAAAGTTCAGGAGCACTAGGTAAGCAGTTAGTGGAAGCGGCCAAAGCACTATAACTTTACCGCTAAGGAGGAGGGCGTTGTTCTCCTCTTTTTTATCGGTCAATAATAACAATTCGCTTAGGGAAGTAGCGAATAAGTCCCAAGATTTTCCCTGTACGTTTTTTATAACGTAAGTCTAAGCGGTCAAATCCGCGGAAGAATGCGAAGTGAATGGCTAGTCCTTTACAAGCGTTCTGACAAAGGAAATGCAGATGAAACAAGTTTCATCTCTATTGGCCGCTTAGCTTTCTTTTGAAACGTAAGCACCCTACGGGGCGGACAGGATAGTTCGTGCTCTTTGTTAATGGTTTTCGTCGGGCAACCAGCCCGCCTGTAACCATTGCCTCAATCACAAATTATCCTGTTCGCCAGGGGCGCTTGGGACTTGTTCGCTGCTTCCTTAGACCGGGCGCTCTACAGGTAAGTAATGAAAGATTGGATTAATTGTATCAACAAGTACAGCGCACTATTGGGCGCCTATTTGTTTTTTGCTATAGGCTTGATTATCGCCTATGAAGTCGCGGCCAGATACCTATTTAACATGCCCACTATTTGGGTGGAAGAAGTCTCCCGAGTGTTACAATTGTGGGGCTGCTATCTCTCCATGGGTTGGATGTTAAAGCAACGTAAAATGATACGTATCAGCATCTTATTAGAGCGATTATCAGCCACACCGGCCAAACTTGCCGAACTATTATCGATTGTGATTATTGGCGTGTTTAGTGCCATTACGGTCTATTACGCCAGTATCATCACCTTAGAGTCGATCGCGATCGATCGTCATACTTCGAGCATGTTAGGCCTTCCCTCCTGGTTATTTGATGCATCCATCGTGGTCGGTTTTGTATTGTTGCTAGTGCAGTGTCTGGTGGAATTTGTCACGACTTTACAGCAGCAGAATATCAGCTTTAAAACGGAGCACGACATATGATTATTGTGTTGGTGCTACTGTGCATGTTGTCGTTAATGTTGATCGGTGTACCGATAGCTTTTACCTTAGGTGGTATGGGATTAGCTATGTTAATACTGGCAGACTTTTCACCGCTGATTGCCTCTCAAGCTTTAGTGGGTAGTATCGATAGCTTTATTTTATTATCGGTACCGCTGTTTTTATTGATGTCGAATGTATTATTGAAAGGTGGTGTAGGTACTGATCTTTTTAATGCGGTGCAATCTTGGGTGGGTCACTTACCTGGTGGTCTGGGCATAGCGACTATTTTATCATGCGCTTTTTTTGCCGCAATCTCCGGCTCCTCTGTCGCGACAGCCGCTACCATCGGCACCGTGGCTATTCCTGAAATGATCGCTCGAGGTTACCCGCGCCATTTTGTCTTTGGCCTACTCGCAGCAGGGGGCACCTTGGGGATATTAATACCGCCATCGATACCGATGATCGTCTATGGGGTTATTACTGAAGAGTCTATCGTTGACCTATTTATGGCGGGGATTGGCCCGGGGATCTTTTTGGTATTAATGTTCACCGCCTACAGCGTTTTTTTTGCCATGCGTCGAGAATCAACAGGGCAGAGTCAGCAGCGTCCGAACAAAGCAAGCTTTGCTAATAGGTACAGTGCCACACTACGCGCCAGCCCAATCTTTATCTTGGCAGCCGTCGTCTTAGGCGGCATTTACGGCGGTGTATTTACCCCCACAGAAAGTGCCGCTATCGGTTTAATTAGTGCCTTGCTTATCGTGTTTCTACGCCGCTCGCTATCCTTGAAAAATTTGCACAGAGCCATAGTGGAGTCACTGCAAACCACCGTGGTGATATTTATGATTATTGCCGGTGCGAAGATTTTCTCCAAGGCAATAACCCTCTATCGCATCCCACAAGATATCACGACATTAATTACCCAGAACATCGATCATATCGGGTTATTTATACTAGTGATTTGTTTAGTACTGCTAATATTAGGCTTCTTTTTAGAGTCGATTTCAATGCTGCTGATCATGGTGCCCGTGCTCTTGCCATCACTATCTGCTTTGGGCATAGATCCTATCTGGTTTGGTATCATCTTTGTGATCATGATTGAGTGCGCCCTAATCACCCCGCCAGTAGGACTTAATCTATTTGTGATACAAGCGGTGGGTAAAGCGGATATAACCGAGGTGATCGCGGGGGTTTACCCGTTTATTTTTATTATGTTTGCTGCGGTTATAGCGATCTACTTCGTACCTGATATAGCACTTTATATACCGTTTAAAATGTAGCTAGCTGAATAAAAGAGTGACCTAAGAATACCCAATGCAGTGATGGAGCAGCCCTGCCATCACTGTAGCTGTTAGGACATCTCTATTAAATAGTAGGCTGCCAGTGGCCATCGACATAAGTACATTCTTGTTCACCGGGCCAAGGTGGCATTGTGACGCAAATGAATTTGAAATCTTGGTCGGATACATTGCGATATTGAAACGCAGTTCCCGCAGGGATATCTATTGAGGTGCCGGGCAGTAAAGTCGTGACTTGGTTGTGGCTTTTGTCGTCGCGCCATATTTCACCATGTCCTTCTAAAATATACCAAATTTCATTGACACTAGTGTGCACCACCGCCTTATTTATTTGCTTTGGAGGTACGGTGCTATGGATCATACCCCCAGTATCACTCGACATCATAAAACGAACATCGGCGCCAGCTGGGGACTTTTTATCGGGCTCTGTAGTCAGTGTGTATGTTTTCATATTACTCACGTATTTTTCTGTTGGAAATAGATTTTAAGGCGGCTGCTTAAGGGTGGCAACCACGATTATCATGCATACAGATGTTTTGAGGTAGGTTTAGACAAAAGCGACTGTATTAGCCAGATCATCAACGCTGCTAGAATCTACCATATTGCCTTTGCCGAAAGTGTCATTATCTTTAATTTGTGCATAGCGAATTTAATGGATTATAAAAGAATATATCCTTTATTGATTATTCAGATAACGGAAAAATTGCGAGAATCATTCGAGATAACCCACTATCGAATGGTTTTCATACGCAAGTTTTAAATTAAGGTTGTCACTTTTTAATCAAAAATTACCTCAGGTAGGCGTAATGCAGAGAGATTAACGTTTTGCCGGTGCGCTTGATTTGATGCAAGTTTTATTACAACTGTGGATGAGGCATCGCCAGCACTCTACCTAACCAATGCCAATATTGAGCAAACGACTGATATTGCTGCATTCACACCGATAAAACATTTGAGTTTAACACCACTATTTCTTATTCATTATTGTTGCAAGAGAGCTTTATCTGCTTGGTAAAGTGCACTTTTCGTTCATATTTGAGCGCTAAAAAGTTAATACTTCAAGCGGCTAAAAATAGCTTTAAAAAGAGTTTTTCTTACTATATGAAGAAATATATCAGCATATATGTCTTTATAATTATCTATTTATAGAGACTATTAATGTTATGTAAAGTTTATGTTAATAAACCGTTAAGCTGTTGGTGATAAAGAATAAACTGTACTTTAGTACACTAATTAACCTGTTTTAATTATGTATTAATAACCAGACATAAATTTACTAAGGGATAGGTGAATGATATGGCTGTTATCGGACGAGTTAGTTTGTTGCAAGGGCGGGTAGTGGCAGAAGATGCTGCTGGTAACCAGCGAGTTCTCGCTATTGGCGATAACATATTAGACACTGATAAAATTATAACATCCCCCGGCGCTACCATCGAAATTAGCATGTTGACAGGTGATGAAATTGTCATTGCTGATGGGCAGTCTTGGTCTCCTACTACTGAAACTTTCACACGTGCACAAGATTTTCCCTCCTCTGATGCCACATTAAGTCCTGAAGACTTAGCGCTACAAGAAGCTTTACTTGCAGGGGCTGACCCCACGCAAGTTGGTGAGGCAACAGCCGCGGGTGCTCCAGGGGCTGGTACCTTTGGTGCTGCAGATGGTGGTGGTTCAAGTTTTGTGCGTACATCGAGAACAGCGGGTGAAGTTGACCCAAGTGCCGGTTACGACACGATAGGCACCGAGGTGAATTTAGTGCCTCCAATCATTGATCCTCAGACTTTTTCTGTGGCCGAAACCCCCTTTATTTTAACTTTGCAAATTGTTGCCACAGATATTGATGGTGTCAGGCTAACGGTCAGTGAAGTAGAAGAGGGAGCTGCGGTATATTACAAGGTGATTTTAGTCGATGACACAGGCACCGAAGTTGTGTTACCTGCTGGTGGTTTTGTCGATATCACCTTTACCGATATTACCGCAACAGGCCAAGTAGACTATGTATCGACATCACTAAATGTAGCAATTGGTGAGGTTTTTCAAACAGAAGCACTTGATGATTTATTTAGTGATAGCGGCGAGAAATTCAGTGTTAATTTGGTGCCAGGTAGCACCACGGGTTTGATTTTAGCCTCAGTAGATGGGCTATTATCAGATGCTGAAGGTGTTACAACCACGATTAACGATGAAACTGATCCCGGCTCTGAAGATACCGTATTTGTGCAAATTAGTGTGGACAAACAACTGGTTGAAGAAGGCGAGACGCTCATCTTTACCTTGAGCTTAGTTGATGAAAACGCAAATCCAGTAATAGTACCTGCTGGTAGCGCCATCACCATAGATTTAGCTTGGTCGGGTGATGCTAGTAATATATCCGATGCCTCGCCGCTTCCTGGATCCGTGACTTTTAGCGGTAGTAGCGAGACCTCATTTGTCGTTAACGCTGTCGATGATGCTTTCAATGAGGGCCCAGAAGACTTAGTCGCTACTATTACCCAAGTAACAGATGTAAATGGTGCTTTTGAAGTGCTTGCAATAGGCGGTGCCAATCAAGCTAGTACCATTATTATAGATGAACCAGAAGACCCAGATTCGGTGTTTGCGCAGATCAGTGCCGATAAGGCTTCTGTAGAAGAGGGCGGTCAACTCACTTACACCGTAAACCTAATTGATATCAATGGTGATCCAGTGCTGGTGCCGGTTGGTGACTCGGTTACTGTAGTACTTGATTGGACAGGGGCTGCAGCTAACCCAAGTGATGCAGCAGTATTACCATTGTCGGTGACTATCACCGGTGGCAGCCAAACCACCTTTGTTGTCGATGCAATTGATGATGTCTATAAAGAAGATCCAGAAGCTTTAGTTGCCACTATTACCTCAGTTGACGATGTTGATGACACCTTTGAAAAGCTAGAAGTCGGTACTCAAAACCAAGCTAATGCCACCATTACCGATGAAGCTACTCCTAATGAAGATGTGGTACGTGCGCAGATCAGTGTTGATAAGGCCTCTGTAGAAGAGGGGGGGCAACTTACTTACACAGTGAACCTAATTGATATCAACGGCGATCCAGTGCTAGTGCCGGTTGGTG
>JABSRB010000074.1 GCA_013215375.1 Oceanospirillaceae bacterium
CTCCAGTGCTCATTGACTGGTGTCAACTCCGCGCTAGAGCCTTCGGCTCGCCTTGCATTAGCATCGCCAGCGACGCAATTACATAATGGCTGCTTAGGCTTGCCAGTGACGCAATTATGATGAAACGCACCCTTAGAGGTGCGTTTTTTGTACATGGAGGTAGTTATCCGTGATCGCCATGGATGGTGAATGAGGGGATTTGTACATGGAGGTAGTTATCCCCGATCGCAGGGAAAGCTATGGAGTGGGATTTATTGGGCGAGATAATGCGGCGAAAACTATCGGCTTCCATTCTTTTTATGTAGGAGCGGCTTCAGCCGAGAAGTGATTAAAGCGAACCTATGGTTCGCTTTTTTGTACATGGAAGTACTTATCCCCGATCGCAGGGAAAGCGATGGAGTGGGATTTATGGGCGGGATTTATTTCGTCTGACTACTACCGTCATCCCGGCGATGTTTTTGGCCGGGATCTAGCTTTTATGTAGGAGCGGCTTTAGCCGCGAAAGGATTTCTTGCCAACTCACTATCCCTAACTCTCGCTTATGAGCTTATGGCTACGCCTATTCACCTGCCAACAGGGAATGGTTGTAACCTTCGACGGTATTCGGAGTAGTAACCTTATTGATCAGCGCGAGTTTAAAATCATTGTAAAGATATGGCAGTCTCGTCTTTTCGCCAAAAGGGCTCTTTATTAAATAGACGCTGAGGGCTCTATTGGCATCCAACAAAAGATATGGCTGTCCCATTTTTTACATCTTTTTACTTTCCTAAGGGAGAAGACTTCTCAACCTCTCAAGTGAGCAGGTAGACAAGATTATCAACTTAATAAATAGCAGGCCAAGAAAAATACTAAATCTCTAAACACCAGTAGAAGTATGTAGATTATTTGAACTTGTGCACTGAGAACATGAATGTGGGAACAAAACAATTGATGTTAATCACATTCTTCTTATTGTTGTTCATGGATAATCCGGACCTCAAATTTAGTTACTCTAATGTTAGGGAATTGCTCATTGCTGGACACCGGCCCAATGATTTTCTAACTAATTTAAGGACCGACATGAACACCCACTATATACTTCCTGTTATTTTGATCTCCCTGCTGAGTGGATGTGGCGGCGGTGACGGTGACACCGCTGAGCCTGTTGCCCCGATCGATCCCGTGGT
Organism: Oceanospirillaceae bacterium; assembly: GCA_013215375.1. GTDB lineage: Bacteria > Pseudomonadota > Gammaproteobacteria > Pseudomonadales > Balneatricaceae > Rs1. The sequence continues at coordinate 1,167 of JABSRB010000074.1, forward strand.
GCCTACAGAACCACAAGTCCCGACCGAGCCAGTTGAGAAAATCTGTGCTTTTCAAGATACCTCCAATGGCTATTTCGTCAGCTCTGTAGCCGAACTCGATGCACTGTTTAATACTTTGGCGAACAACGGTGAAGATGACATCATCTATATTGCCGCAGGCACCTATAGCGTGACCCAACCGTTAACCTATGACTTCAAAACGCACAATGGCGAAGCGATGGAGAAGCTTTCTCTATACGGTTGTGGCGTCGATCAAACCATATTTGATGGTGGTGACTTAACTCGAATATTTAACTTCTATAAAGATGGTCCTAAAATCGATGAAGCTAAGGTGCATCAAGGGCCAAATCCAAAATTACATATACAGGATCTCACCATTCAAAATGGTAAATGCATTGGTGATTGCTCTGACAGGTACGGTAACAGCGGCGCTGGAGCACATGTGCAACGCTATGATACCGATTTAGTTCGAGTACACCTGCTCAACAACTATGATCTCAATGAAGGCAGTGCGCTCAATGGAACAGGTCATACGACTCTCACCGAAGTAGTGGTGAGTGGTAACGAAGGTAGCACAGCCATTAGCGTTTGTGGTCGCTTGACGGTGACCGATTCGATAATTTCAAATAACCACGGTGGTGGTATCCATCGTGGTATCTGTTTGGAAGGTAATTATGCCGACTATGACGTCAACATAATCAGGTCAACCTTCGAAGATAATTTTGGATATAAAGGTTTTGCCCAAGGACACGGAGGCCTACAGGTACTCGGTGGCACCTCTCCAGGACAACTAACCATCATAGATTCAGTATTTAAAAATAATCGCACCCAAGACTACGGCGGTGCCGCAGTACTGACCCGCCATGGAAATCTAACCATCATAGGCAGCCAGTTTATTGGCAACCAAGTACTCGATGATCAACAGGAATGCAACGACTACACCATGGACTGTCAATCAGGTGGAGCGCTATTTATTGATAACTGGTTTGCTGGCGGCGGCTTGATAACCATCAAAGACTCGATATTTAAGGATAACCAGGCTCCGGATACAGGTGGTGCCATAGACCTTGGATTCTATGACTGTGAAACCGACATCATCCGGGGTTACGATGGCTACTGCTCGCCTAACAACTATGCTAAGGCGTTGCAAGAGTCGATAACTCTAACCATAACGGGTAGCACCTTTACAGGCAATAAAGCCGCTAACGCCGCCAATATTGGTGTCGCTAAAACCCCACTTCAGGGCACAACAGCTTTTCAGTCCGGACATGTACTCATCAGTCATTCAAGCCTTACTGGTGACACTGGCGAGACGAGTGTCATTGTCCGCGGTGACCTAGAGCTAATCTCTACTAACATTGACAACCGAGTGATATTAAACGGTGAGCTCACTCTGGATAATGCCTCGAGCATAGGTGATCTCGTACAGAGATAGTAATCGAATTAACGGTGCTAGCCACACTCAGTGGCAGATGTTCACGCCTCTTACTAAGCTTTAATGATGAGTTTAAGTGAGAGGTTGTTATGGTATATGTGGGGTCAGACTCTGACCCCACATATTTATTCAAATCCATGCTTCTAGTTCATGAGCTTATGGCTACCCAACGGGCTGAGGTTGTAGTCTGCGGCGGTGTTTAGAGCTATTAGGCTAAAGATATTGTTTTTTTTACTTTTTTTTAAAAAGTTATAAGCCTCTAAAATCAAATGAATTGTTAGATAAACTTATACCTGAGAGTTTACTTATATAGTAGTAAATAAGTGACTTTCACCTTGTTTGTCAGAGGCTTACGATTTTACTCCCTTTAGTTTTTATGAGACTGTGGTTACGACATAAATATTGTTTAAATAGATTGAGAGGTATGAAAATGGAGCAGTTTCGATTTTTTATTGAATTTGTAGAACGAACAACAGAGAAAAAATTATTAATTTTGGCATTGTTAATATCGTTGATACTATTGGGAGTCGTTCTTCTCAGGGATTGAGAGTTGAATTCTCTAGCCAAACCTATATTTGTAACTTTTACCTGTGAGCTTTCCTTCCTTACACAGAAAAGCTCTTTTAGTTAGTACAGTGATTTAGAATATGATAGAAGGGAGTCATTTCTGCATCGCTATTACTCTAATAATCATGTGCTTAGAGGTGAAGTCACAATCGTTATCCTGAAAAAAACTGATTAGAGGTAACTTAAAGGTTAGTAGAGGACTCCCTTGTTCAAAGTAGAAAAGATAAGGCTGTTCTGCCTTTCTGTTGTCTCTACTTTATTTTGTTTCAAAGTCTTTAACAGCCTTTTGCGAGACAAAGTACAAGCTGCCTTTAGCTCTGGTACATGCCACATATAACTTATTAGCTGTTGATGAAGCCAATTCGTTCAACTTTCCGCTTTTAAAGGCTATTAAAGTAGTAGAGTTGAGAACAATGCAAACGTCCGTAAAGTCATCTAGTCCTTTTGTATTTCCCCAATTGTCAGTCCAACCCAAATAGGTGTGACTCTTTTGGTAGAAAAGTTTAACTATTGAATCATCCTCCATGAGTTCGTTAATCTTTTTAATTTCTTCTACGAAGGTAATTACTACATCATCATCACGGTGCGATTCAATTGGAATACCAATGTTCTCGCTTACAAAGTTGCAGATTGATGGGCTACATCTATAACTATGGGAGAGTGTTTCGGTATCGATAAAAAAACCAGCACTCTTTAACTTACCTTGGTAGGTTCCAATTTGAGCATGCAGATTTTTTTGAGTGTTACCGTCTCTACTTGTATCAAAGGTATGCTGATAAAAGTCACCAACTAAAAGAATTTCTACTTTTGTTCTCGACAACTCACAAAGTAGATTGAAATCATTGGCTGCAAAGTCCTGTACTTCATCAACACAAAAAAAGTCGAAGTATTTTTCTATGCGCACTGATATGTCTGATACACCATCAAAGTCCATCATGAATTTTGCTATACGGTTGTGATAAATCCTATCGCATTTATCAATATAATGAGAAATATTCTTTCGTTTAGCAAATTTTGGCGGGTCATTGTAGCTAACACCCTTAATTTTAATGTCGTTACCAACAATAGGACGTACACAAAAGGTCATTAAAAAAGAAAAATAGGTATACACCCTTATACCTTCTGGCATATGACCGAACTTCTTTAAAATCCGCTTCTTTAGATTGCATGCATTGTTATTGGTATATGTGACTATTAAGGCACGACTAACTAATTCTAATTTGTTGATAATATGCTGAGTCTTTCCTGACCCAGCTACAGCAAGTATTACTCGCTTATCCATTCGATAGCCTCTTGAATATAGGCTGGAACTACTAAGTCATCTGATTTTTTTGCTAAGAGCTTAAATGCAGTAGTGGTTTTATTTTTTAACATATAATCTTGTGGAGCTAATCTAATTCCTCCACCAGAAAATAATTCGTCGCATACATCTTTATTGTCTTGATACATACAGACTTCAAATGTATATCTAGTATCATCTGGATCTCCATATACAGTAATACAGTCCGCAAGATATTCTTCGTAGTTATCTATACAGTTCTTCCGATAATCTTTGTCATTATCACGTATTACAGCGGTTCTAATATTTAGGAGTTTGGAAAGTTCCATGTACCGTTTAAAGCTAGTACCTCCAACCGATATTATATGAATTCCATCCTCTGCAGGCGTATTACCTTTAATTTTTTCATAGAGGCATTCCATGAGAATGTACTCAGCATCACCTTCAACCAGGATTACTTTCTTAGAAAGAACAAGCTCTAATATATTATGATTAGGTGCCTTTATAAAAAACTTTGCCGTTTCATCTGAAAGGTCGTTAAGCATCGCAGGGATACTTGATGAACTATTTAGTAATATCGCCTTTCTCAGGTCTAACCTTGAACTGATCAAGCTGCTATGGGTAGCAATAATGATCTGGTTGTTATGAGCTTTTTGAATATGACTGATTAGTTTATTCATACTGGTATGACTGAGGTGATTCTCAGGCTCTTCGAGGAGTAATACATCAAGAGTCTTATTGGCTTCACGTTCCCTGAGGGCGAACGCTGTTTTTATAAAGCATTGCTTACCTTTACCTCTATTCTCAAGTTGAATACCACCTTCTGTGAGAGTTAAGTCTGTCTCCAAATTGAACTTGGATCCTGAACGAATAGCAAAATCGTAGTCATTCAAGCCGGCATTAATTACATTTAACTTTGTATCTTTAAACTGTTTCTTTTGTTGCCTGTATTCATTTTGTAAACTATAACGCTGAGGTTGCTCCACTTCGGCTTCATACATAGCTTTTATATACTGGTTGTTTGCATACTCATTGTTAATTTGAGTGCTATCTATGGATAGGTGTCTCATAAACTTACGGTAGCCTGAATACGCTTCTCCACTAAATGTAGTGAATTTGGCTACATAGAACTCATATGGGAAGTTGTCACCATCACAGTTTAAAACCTGTTGTATTTCATGACTTAACTCATCATTAGGTTCACAGATGAGTTGAAGACCATCACTAAAGACTCTATCACTATTTCCTCTTCCGTTAAGTTCAGGTTTGACTCCTTCGGATAGGTATATCTCTATATGCAGTGTTGGTAAATCGACAATATTTTTGGCAGAGGCTAGGAATTCAGAAACGACATCAGCATTAAGTAATGCTTCGATACCTAAAGTATCAACCTTACTTTTACTTCCACTTAAGACAAGCTCTATAGCTGTTAATATTGTACTTTTCCCAGCTTCATTATCACCAATAAGTGTATTGACAAGAGGGTCGAGGATAGTTTCAAATGACCTGAATTTCTTGACGTTACTGAGTTTAACTTTGGTTATATGTGTCATATACTTCCCATTATATGTAGCAAGAAATACAATTGAAATTCAATAGCTTCCATGCAATAGATATCAACTTTGTAATCTAGCATCGCAAACAACTAAGACACCCATTAGAAATCTAACTGATCGGGTGTTTTTGGGGAAAGCATTCTTGTAAAAACAGGGGGGAAGATTGATGTAAATCAAATGCTTGCGCTGTTCTCTCTGCTTTTTCTGAAAAGAGTGAGTACTGCTAGCTTGTCTTCATCCTTGAATGGCTACTTTCATGAGTCGCCTGCGTTTCCCTAACTGCACACACATTAACCTACTTTTGTTGTGGGTTTCAATATGCAGGCAGTTATTTTATTGAAAAATAAAGTTTTTAGCTGACGGGGTTAAGAGGGATAGTATAACTTGGGACCCCTCAGACTTTGACCTCACATATTCGAAAATATTTTCAAGTAACACTTCCCAAACACCCAAATGATAACTATTATCATTTGCGTGGGTCATTACATTGATGCCACTGACGACTCAATCATTGCTTAAGGGCAAGTTTAACCGCGACAGGATTAAGGAAGAGCGCATGTGTGATACCCCAGCCACTGGAACACAGGTATTTAATCACTTTAAAGGTAAGCGAAAACTGTGGGAGTTAAGCGCTAATCTGCTATGTCCGGTCATAGGTACCTGTTTGACGACATCTGAGATCCGTAAGCTGGCAGAGAAGATTGTTGATAAAGAACAGGCTCGAAAAAGTGATTACTGGCTACACACTTGGATCGTTTCCAACTGTGACGGTAAACATCACCTGTCTTTGACGGTACAGAAGCATCTAGATAAAAAGTTTGCAGCTGCCATCAAGCGTTTTGGTCAGATTAAATGTCGCGATGAGCTCAAACAAGCCTGGCAGCAGCATATTGATCGAGGAGCCAGCGCCGAAGCCCTATGGGCTTTGTTAACGCACCCCTTGTGCAATCTGACTATTCAGGAGATGGCCTATGAAACCATTCATATGTTGTCCCACCAGATTGGGGCTGGCCAGCGTGCCGATCTGAAACGCCTCCACACTGTTGAAAAGGAGCTGTTAGAGCTGAAAAGGTCGTTAGATAAAAGTCAGCAAAAAGCCCATCAGACTATCTCTAGTAAAGAGCGGCAGCTAAGTGAGCTGCAACAGCAGCTGGCTGAAATTAGGGCGGACAATCTGCAGCTCAAAGAGCACTGCCAGCGTCTAGAGCGGGAAGGGGATAATAATGCTGCAGCGCCGCAACTGCAGCAGCTGCACAACGAACTGGCGAGTAAAAACATCTCGCTCGATATTTTGGATAAACAGAAACTGCAGTGGCAGCAGAAGCTGCAACACAGTGAAGACAATATTTTGGGTTTAACTCAGAAATTGCAGCAACAGCAGCAGGAAACCCGAGCCCTGGAAGGGTTAGTCAAGCAGAGTCTGTCTCCCTGTAATAGTTGCAGCGTAGCTTCCTGCATCGACTGTCCAGACCTTAAGGGGCTGAAAATTTTATGTGTTGGTGGCCAGCAGCGCATGACTGAGCAATACAGGGAGCTGGTGTCTCGCTGTAATGGCGAATTCAGCCATCACGATGGCGGCGTCGAAGACCGTAGTAAGCGCTTAGATGCCATGTTGTGGTCTGCCGATGCGGTTATTTGCGCCTCCGACTGCATCAGTCATGACGCCTACTATCGATTGAAGCGCTTCTGTAAGCAACATAATAAGCGTTACCTGTTCATCCCCTCTTCTGGCATATCAAGCTTTGCTAAAGCGATGGACGATGTGGCCAATGATATAAGCTGCATCAGCAAACAGCCTCTGACGGCTCTACCTGCATCCAATCGACTTTAACGCCGGCTTGGTCGAGCATGTCTTGGCTTATTTTAATCTTATCTCCCCAGCGTGACAGGAAATCTTCGCTTGGTTGTGGACTATGTACTGTGCTCAAACCCGTTTGGATTATCTTTGCAGCGCAGTTAGGGCAGGGGAAGTGGGTAACCCAGATCTCGCAGCCACTGAGATCACGCTTAGCATAGAGAATGGCATTCTCTTCTGCGTGTAAGGTTTTTAGGAGCTTCATCTCACGGTTATCGGTTTCGGCACTATCGGAGATCCCGTGAGGGTAGCCGTTGAACCCTAAAGAGACAATACGGTTATTTTCGGTGATCACCGCCCCAACTTGAGTGGAGGGGTCTTTACTCCAAGATGCAACGAGCTCTGCCATCTGTAGAAAACGTGTCGCCCATTTTGTTATCATCTAATAAGAACTCCAATTCTATGCTGCTGAATAAACTAGTCTAACTAAGTGCTATTCTCTATCGAGAACAGTGATAAATCAACCTCTAGCCAACTCGCTTTAGTTAAACGGCTCAGACTAAAGCATTTGAGAATGAACATGAGTGTCTTAATTATCTTCCTCGACATTTGAGCCAATAGTTAGACATCTAGAGGCATTAACTAGATACCAAGAGCTCATTTGGCGTAAATCATGTTGAATTAGTGAGATAGAAGCGGGGATTTTAGTGCTTCGAGTTGGGGGGATAACATTGGGAGGCTTGTTAGTACCGCTTGTAGAGCCACTTTTAACCCATAAGGTACGTTGTCTGCTTGGTGCCAATAGCGGACTTTGATCATCAGTGTTTGTGCTTTTTTGTCGCTATAAATTGCGTAGCTATAAAATATCTAGCTATTGTCTAGAGAGGAGGGGGGGAGTCACTCACATTTATTACCGCGGCTCTTGAGCATAAGGCCTGTATTGCCTACAATAGCGCACGCTTTATTCACTACCACTTTTACTACAGGCCACGACCATGAACGACACTAAATCGCAACCAGCCTTACCCGATCGCCTTTCCGGTAATCCCCGTAGCCCACATCATGTGGCAGAAATTTTTGAGCACCAGATAGGTATTATGCTCAATGGCAAAGAGCGTTTTGATGTCGAGGAATATTGCATCAGTGAATCTTGGGTAAAAGTTCCGTCGCACAAAGCGTTGGATCGTCGCGGGCAACCGCTTCTGATGACGATGAAAGGCAAGGTTGAAGTTTTTTATAAGTAAACAGACTTAACAACCCACTGTTAAGGCTTTTGAAGATACGCCCTTTATCATTGTGCTGCTGAACTATATGAGTCGCATGGTGAGGAGGGCGTTTCTGTTCCGAATTCATGCAAAAAGAGGGAGAGGGTCTTCGAAATCTAAGGGGCGCCATCCTTGGCAGCCAGGGTTAGCAAAGCTTGCTAAACCATTAATCTATACACTGAAATTCAGCGGTGATTCTAGAGTTGGTACAGCCATAATCACTACGGGAAATGCAAGTTTCAAAGCTTGCGAAAGCTTCTACATCTTTATAGCCCCAACGTTCACAGCGTTTAAGAGCCACAGCCTTTGTTGCAGGCTTATCAATATTCGCTACAGCGCCCCACATTGGGCTGTATTGGTGCATCATTTTTACTGTTCCATCGGCCTTACTACCGCCAGCGGCTTGCATTGCAACAGGTGGGGTTTTAACTGCACAACCGGTTATTGATAAAGCTATAAGACCCACTAATACTAGATTTTTCATTCTGAACTCATATATTTTGATGTATTTAAAATCGATGTGAGTATACAGCTGTGTATCGCAGAGTGTAAACCCAGAAAGTGAAATAATTATCGGGGATATGGGAATTAAGGGTACCAACTTTGTTATTGGCATTGAACAAATCAACTGGTTAACTATTATTAGTGCTCCCCTATCCGTACAAGTTGAATCCAATGTCAAAGTCTCCTCTTGATTACGTCAAGAAAGCGCAAGAATTATGTGTGCTATCTGATGTTTATATGACATTGAACCGCATGTTATCGAGTGATAGTTGCAGCATGGAGGAGTTGGCCGATGTCATCGCCTATGAGCCTGCTATTGCCGAATCGATTTTAAAAATCACCAATAGTGCTATGTTCAGTATGCCAAGAAAGCTAGACCGTCTTTCTAAAGCATGAGTCTTACTTGGTATAGGGGAGGTCAAAAGCTGGTGAATGCTTATGGTGTCACCGCGGCATTTTCTAGCATAGATCCTAAAGTTGCTGATATGGATAAGTTCTGGGGGATAAGCATAGATTGCGCCTTGTTTTGCCAGCACTTTTCAAAAATAAGCCCATTACTTTATATTGCTTCGCGGTTAGCCGTGATTAATGCCGAACCTGGAATATATATTAAGGAGCGTTAATCAATCAGCTTATTTTGGACTAGCTGGGTATTAGATGAGATAAATCAATCGCTTGAATATTGTAATTTGCAAGCAATGGAGCTTTTAGCTACTTTGCCGATACAAGGTCGAATGAGATAAAAATCGAGACCTAGTCAAGTCTTTCCTAATTCATGATATAAGTGTACTCATAACTTTAAGGGGGGCTTGTTTATTAACTTGAGTTTTTTGCATATTGATTTTAATAAACAAATCATAATCGAAGGGTATAATATTGCTAGCTGGTAAAGCATGTTTTATCGCAGGGCTCTCTTAACAAATTGTCGTAACAGCTTATTGCTAGCATTAGCACCAAGCTGCACATGGTTAACTTATCACAAGGAATATATATGTCCCTTAGCCATCAGCAAAAAGTGTACATTCCCAAGGACGTTCGAAGCAATCAATACATCACTGCAGAAATCAAAGTAACGGATGCGTTGCTGGCCCATTACCCAGATTATAACACGTGTTATCAGACGCTTAGTCACGCTATTTTCAATCTTGCCGAGCAAGAAGAGTTATATAACGTGCATGTGATCACTAACGATAAGTTACCCGTAGTGCGTTTTCACACCGAAGCGTATTGCTTCCCAACTGCAGAACAGATCATATTTTTCTATAATCCTGAGTATCATGAAGCGCAAAGTCTCCATAGTAAGGATGATTACCGAGCACGCAAAATAAGGATTGTATTCTTAGCGACGGGTGAAGACATTCGTATTAATTCAGCTAACTTTCATATAAAAGTGCAGTCTTTCCTCGCTAAACTGATGCCTCAATTGCCAGAAAAAAATCTCACAATCAAAATCCGTGATCATCAACATCTCTCTTATGATCTGTTCGCCAAAGCTAAAGGCAGCAAAGAGAGTTATGGATATAAGCTACGTTCAATCAGCGACAGATATAAAGCAAGAAAATGTCCGCTCCCAGAAGGGCACGGTTCATTATGCTATGTCACGGTAAAACTACCTCTAAGTCGTAAGCTCAAACAAGCTATATTGCCAGAACATACCAATGACTTTACGCCACTGTACCAGAAGCTAGAGGATACATTTATCCAAGCTACATCAGCCAAGCAACTTAAGCAGATTGCTATGGTGGCTAATGGGCTAACACCACTTGTACGCAACAGTAAATACGAACAAGTTGAGGGTACCGACGAAGTACAAATGCTCGGCTTTGACCCCAATGTAGAAGAGCAACAATTTATTCGTCATTGGGACGGTAACCACTTAGTCGAAACGGTGAATTTTACTATAGCCGCAGGAGTAAAAGACTGTAAGGATGGCGGGCTTGGCCGTTTTTTGAATCGAGTTGAAGATGCGTTAAAGAGCCTTACGTCTGAATTAGGCTTAGATAAATCACGCGAAGAACTCATTGTGCGGTTCCATCAACATATTAGCTATCAAATCCCTGTACAGTTAGTCAATTAACGCTCATATCGTGGGTGGTACCGTTAAGAAGAGTGATTAACCTTGCCATCCATGTTATTGAAAGTGTATTTCTGTTTTGAGTAAGGGCTTTGAACAAGGGGTCAAAGTTAACCTCCTCAAATAAACCATGAACAAACTGCACCTATGAATGAAGACATCATCATCTCACTTCCCTCCCTCATTCATCGCATAGGAAGGGAAGAAGTTAACCAAGCCAAAGTTATTGCGCGGCAATATCACTGTGAGCTTAAACGTGTGCGTCGCTCCAGAAATTGGAGTGTCTCAGGTGAAGCTATCAAGATTCAATCCTATTCAGCAGGATTGAAAACTGAGCTACTGAAAACGGAAAATGCAGGTGGTTTTCGTTACCTTATTCAAAAGATTGACACAGCTTTGCTTGATCATACAGACAAGCTAGAACCTTTAGAGACAAAACTCGCTCGTATGATCACAGACAACCCCAACATCACCTTGGCTGAACTGATACACATTACCGATTGCACCACGGCCGAAGCCAGAACAGCACGCTTCTATGCTGATTCTTGGTAATTCGGGTTTAGACAAACTGGGTCAGTAAACTAGGTCGTCCTGCATTTTGATGCCGTTTTGAATACCGATTGGTATTATTCCGGGCCTTCCCTTCTCTGGTGTAAAGCGAACGCATCAATCAAATTGTCTGCTAATTGAGCAAATGTAAAGCTAGTTGAGTATAAGTTGCTTTATTATACTAATGATTTTCATATAGAATGTTGCTTTCAATGCCAAATTTGGTGCTTAATACCTATGGGTATTAACCCGTAACTATATATATTCGTTCTTCAACAGCAAAGGATGCTGATCTTGTCTATTTCAATCTTCACTTCTATTCATTTCTACACAAGCTGTATGTCTCAATCTCGTCGATTATTCTGTTATCTCCAGGTTATGTTACTGCTGGCATTATTACCTCAAGTGTCATTCGCTGCGGCAGAATATACCCTTGAAATCGGCCCCCCTCCTGCTTGGGTACAGATAACGGATAATGCGACACCGGATAAGATCCCGGTAGAAGACATTGGCTCAGGTAACTATTACTTACTGG
>JABSRB010000075.1 GCA_013215375.1 Oceanospirillaceae bacterium
GTAATAGTAAACACGGATAGGAAACAACAGTGAACAGTTTAAATAACAGTGAAGGTTTACACGCAGAGGGCATCGTCAAAAATTACGGAGCCGTTAGCGTGTTAAAAAACCTCAATTTTTCGATGAAGTCTAATGAAGCCATTGGCATTGTCGGCCCGAATGGCGCGGGTAAAACCACCTTTTTAAGCGCTTTATCCGGTGCATTTGCACCGGATGCGGGGGTGATACGACTCAACGGTGAAGATGTCACAGCCATCAGCGCTTCACAGCGCTGTAGCTTAGGCATAGTGCGCACCCACCAAATCCCCAAACCTTTTGTCGGCATGACGGTGTTTGAAAATGTATTAGTGGCTGCAAACTACGGCATTGATCGACAAACGGATAAAGCACCACAGTATGCACTGGAAGCCATTAGTCTCAGCGGTATGGAGAAAGTGGTCAACCGGCAGGCCGATAGCCTCGGTCTGTTAGATCGTAAGCGTCTTGAATTAGCCCGCGCACTGGCGACCCAACCCAAAATTTTACTGCTCGATGAAATAGCCGGAGGCCTAACCGACGCTGAGGCAAATGAACTGATAACCACCATTAAAATGCTGCATCAGCGCAACATCGGCATCATCGGCATCATCTGGATTGAGCACATAGTGCATGTCTTAGTACAAGTGGCGCAGCGCCTGATATGCATGGACATGGGCGAAATCATTGCCGATGGCGATCCGCAAGCGGTGATGAGTGACCCACGGGTTATTAGTGCCTACTTGGGAGGTGCCGCGCAATGACAGCATTAGAAATCAACAGTTTAGATGTGCGTCACGGTCAGCTAAAAGCGGTGCGCAGCATAAGTTTTAGTATCGAGAAAGGCGAAGTGGTTGCCTTAATTGGCGCCAATGGTGCCGGTAAAACCACCTTGTTGCGAGCCATCGCGGGTGCTCACAAACTCACCTCTGGCAGCATCTTACTTAAGGGTATCGACATCACCGATCTTGCTGCACATCAGCGCGTAGCCGCGGGCTTAGCACTAGTGCCCGAAGGCAGAAAACTTTTTACTGACATGACCACCCAAGAGAATTTACAACTCGGCGCTACCGTATCACGTGCCGGTGGTTGGAGCGTCGACAAAATCTTTGAAATATTCCCCAATCTACAGAGGCACCGCCATGCTAAGACCGGCAACATGTCGGGCGGAGAGCAGCAGGCGACGGCCATAGGTCGAGCGCTGATGAGCAACCCTGAAGTGTTAATTCTCGATGAAGTATCGCTGGGTTTATCGCCACTGGTGGTCGATCAAGTCTATGCATCCCTCGCCACACTGATACAGACAGGCACCACCATCATTTTGGTAGAGCAGGATCTATCGCGGGCGATGAAAGTCGCCAGCCGCGCTATTTGTATGCTGGAAGGCGAAATAGTGCTGGATAAAAAAATGTCTGAAGTCAGCCGTGAACAGATCACCGATGCCTATTTCGGGCTGGCAAAAATAAAAAACATAGCAGTGGAGCAGTAATGTGACTAACCAGATTATTCAGGCCATATTACTCGGCGGTTATTACGCGCTGATTGCATGCGGCCTGTCATTTATGTTTTCTATAATGAAAATCATTAACTTAGCCCATGGTAGCTTGCTGGTACTTTCCAGCTACCTATTTTGGTGGTTAGCGGATAGCTATGCTATTTCGCCCTTTTACAGTTTGTCGATTGTTATTCCAATCATGATGATGATCGGCTGGGCGCTGCAGGAATTTTTACTGCAAAAAAGTGCTCGCGGTGGCGAACTACTGCCGATACTGACCACTTTTGGCCTGGCGATTGTGCTCGAAAATTTACTATTTGAGTACTTTGGTGCCGACACCCGCTCCCTCGCGCCTTATATCGGCGATCTCTCCTGGGAATCTTGGCAGATTTTAACGGACATCTATGTCGGAAAAACCTCAGTCTACATTTTACTCAGCGCTATTTCTCTACTGGCAAGCCTACAACTGTTCATGCAGAAAACCGCTATGGGCCGACAGATCAGAGCCACCGCTCACGATCCAGATACCGCGGGATTAATTGGTATTAATGCCCGCAAAGCCAGCGCTATTGCCGCCGCTATCGCCTTGGGCACTATTGCTATCTCTGGTCTGGCTATGAGTATCCGCGGCGTATTTGATGCCTATTCGGGGGGCCCACAACTGCTGTTCGCCTTTGAAGTCACCATCATCGGGGGCATGGGTTCTCTCTGGGGCGTATTGCTAGGCGGTATCGTTTTAGCCATGGCACAGACCATCGGCGCTAGTATCCATCCCCAGGGATTTTTAATCGGTGGGCATGTGATTTTCTTTGTGATTTTGTTGGCGCGCTTGTATATGGCCAACAGTGTTATCGCCATTCGCATTAAAAAAGTGTTTGGGGGTTTACGATGAACACCGCAGAGAAAACTCACCAAGACAACTCAGACAACCTAAGCAACCGCGCGAATAAATATGCCAACAGTGTCAAAGTAACACGCTGGACAGCGGCGTCAAAACGGGCCGTTATACTGGCAGCACTGCTAATAATAGCACTGGCCTTTGCGCCGCTATTTGCCTCGGTAGGTTTTATAGATCGCCTCACCGCGCTGTTTATCTACATCATTTTAGCCACTATGTGGAACGCGCTGGCAGGCTACGGCGGCTTAGTGTCTGTGGGCCAGCAAGCGTTCTTTGGTCTGGGGGCCTACTTTACTATCCGCATCGCCCACTTAGGTCTAGACCCTTTCGTAGCAGTGGCGTTATCGGCGGTGGTCGTCGCCGCGGTCTCCTACCCTATTTCGCTGATTATGTTGCGCTTGCGCGGCGGTGAATTTGCCATCGGCATGTGGGTGATTGCCGCCTTGATCCATCTCCTGGTGAACTTGGATGGGCTGATTCAAGGCGAGACCGGAATTTCCCTGATCAGCCTCAACAGCTACCCTTCCCAGAGCCGACTCACCATCATCTACCTGCTGGCACTGTTTTCAATGACCGGCCTGCTAGTGATGTTATTCATCCTGTTAAGAAGCAGGCAAGGCTCGGCTATTCAGGCGATTCGAGACAGTGAAGAGGCCGCCAGTTCACTCGGAGTAGAGCCTGAAAAGGTCAAGCGACTGCTGTTTGTATTAGCAGCCTTTGGCATCGGCCTTGCGGGCGCACTGTGGTTGGCATCTGCCACCTCTTTCCAACCTAAAACTTACTTTAGCGTGCAGTGGAGTGCCTACATGATCTTCATGGTGTTAGTGGGTGGTATCGGAAAATTTGAGGGCGCGATTCTGGGCGCGATTTTATTTTTCTTAGTTGAGACTTGGTTCAGTACCGCTGGAGTCTGGTATCTCGTCGGCTTAGGTGCCATCGCCATCGCCTTTTCACTGTTTTTACCCAAGGGCATTTGGGGCGAATTAGAACGCCGCTTCAACTGGCAATTTTTGCCGGTGGGCTACCACGTTGAAATTAAGCACTCAGATCCAAATAAGTCTAATAACAAATGAAGCTAAATAAATAGATAACAAACAAACAAACACAACAGCCGCATAAACCGACACGGCCAAGAACCTAATTGGAGTCATCACCATGAACATTGAACTATTAATAGATGCAAAAGACCTCAAGGCATCCAACGGCGCAACCTTTGATAGAATAGACCCAGTAACACAAGAGGTCGCCACCACAGCCCCAGCGGCCACCAGCACAGATGTCTCAGCTGCGCTAAGTTCTGCTGCCCTCGCCTTTAAAAGCTGGAGTAAAACAGGCCCCACCGAGCGACGCACACTGTTATTGAAAGCGGCGGACATTATGGATGCCTGCGCTGATAAATTCATTGCCAGCATGCTCACTGAAATAGGCTCAACAGCCCCTTGGGCAGGGTTTAATGTCAGCTTATCATCGGGGATTTTACGTGAGGCCGCCGCGCTTACTACGCAAATTGGCGGCGAGATCATTCCCTCCAACAAACCTGGTACTCTGGCGATGGGCATCAACAAACCTAAGGGCGTTTGTTTAGGCATTGCCCCCTGGAACGCACCAGTTATTTTAGGCACACGTGCTGTCGCAACCGCCATTGCCTGCGGCAATACCGTGATATTAAAAGCATCAGAGCTATGCCCTGCCACACATCTGTTGATCGGTAAAGTATTTCAGCAGGCGGGCTTTCCACCAGGTGTACTCAACATCATCACTAACGCACCGCAAGATGCACCTGACATCGTCAAACAACTGATAAACAGTAGCGAGGTCAAACACATCAACTTCACCGGCTCCACTGAAGTTGGCAGAATTATTGCCAAATTGGCGGCGCAAAACTTGAAGCCAGTACTGCTAGAACTCGGTGGCAAGGCACCCTTAATCATATTGGAAGATGCGGATATCGACGCTGCTGTGAATGCATCTATCTTTGGTGCATTCATGAATCAAGGGCAGATATGCATGTCGACTGAGCGTTTAATCGTGGTGGATAAGATCGCCGATGAGTTTTGCAAAAAACTGGCGGCACGCACCGCAAAACTCCCCGCGGGTAATCCTCGAGATAAAGTAGTACTCGGCTCGTTAATCAATGCAGCGGCGGCAATTAAGATGGATCAGCTGATCGCAGACGCAAAAGCTAAAGGAGGTGTCATTATCGCCGGTGGCAACCGTAAAGGCACCATCGTAGAAGCGACCATCATTGATCACGTGAACCCCGATATGCGTATTTACCATGAAGAATCTTTTGGCCCGGTGAAATCTGTGATTAGAGTGAAGGATGAAGCTGAAGCCATTCGTGTCGCCAATGATACTAAATACGGTCTCTCTTCAGCGGTATTTACCCGCGATATTCAGCGCGGTATGCAAGTGGCCGAACAACTTGAAACAGGAATTTGCCACATCAATGGCCCCACGCTAGCCGATGAGCCACAAATGCCATTTGGCGGGGTTAAAGACAGTGGCTACGGACGCTTTGGCGGCAAAGCCGCCGTGGCAGAATTTACGGATCTGCGCTGGATAACGATCGAAGACCCCCATCAGCATTACCCGTTTTAGGCCCCCGCTCGATAATGAATTTAAATATCTTTAAAAACGCTAAAACCCTTAACTATTTGTTAAGGGGATAAGGAGATCAAAATGAGTTTTCTAGGTAAAAGAATTGTTGTGACAGGCTGCGCATCGGGAATTGGTGCCAAAACTTGTGAGTTATTAAAACTAGCTGGCGCGACGGTGATAGGCGTTGATCGCAACAAAACGCTTAACAATGTCGATGAATTTCACTATGCAGATTTTACGGAGCCCGCCTCTATCGATGCATTAATTGCAGCACTACCGGCCGGAACCGATGGCTTAATGAACATTGCAGGGCTGCCGCCTACCGCCGGTAATGTCGCGGTACTGCAAGTCAATTTGTTAGCACTGAAACGTCTGACGTTAGGTTATATCGATAAACTCGCCGACAATGCAGCCATCGTCAACATCGCCTCTTTAGCGGGTTTAGGCTGGCCCGATGCTATTGAGACCATCAAAGCCGTTGAAAAAGTGACAGACTTTGATCAAGTATCCCGTTTCTGCGATCAACACCAGATTGACGATGCACGCAGTTACTTTTTTAGTAAGGAAGCCTTAATAACTTGGACCATGCAAAACCGCTGGAGCTGGCGTGATCGCGGCATCCGCATGAACTGCATCAGCCCTGGACCGGTGGAAACGCCAATCCTCAAAGACTTTTTAGAAACCTTAGGTGAGCGCGCTATTGAAGATATGAAAGTGATGGACCGCGCTGGCACAGCAGAAGATATTGCACCGGTTGCGGTTTTCTTAGCCTCTGCAGAGAGCAGTTGGATACGCGGTGCTAATATTCCCTGTGATGGGGGTATGTATAGCCACGTACAATGTGCGATGCACGATTTATTATAAAATGCAGATCCACTTTTACATTACTTCTCCATACCAGCAACACCCAAGCGTAAGTGTTGCAAAAACACTTTCACTTTCTCAAGGGGATATTTTCTGCCCGAGTAAAAGGCATATAACACCAAATCTTCCGGCTCGCAGTCAAGATCAATTTTGATCAGAGAGCCGCAGTCTATATCGGTCTGACAGGCATGTATGGGCAAAATGGCAAAGCCTAAGCCTTTCAGTGCAGCAGCTTTAGCTATGTGCCCGCTGTTTACCTTGTAGCTGGCTTTCACTTTAAGAGTTAGCCCTTGTTTAAATCGCCAAGGCATACCTTGTAATACCGATAAGCTGGTAATACAGGGAGCGTTGCTCAGTTCATCCAATGAGCGAGGTAATGGATGATTTTTTAGCAGTAGCGGCGCTGCAACTACGCAACTTGGCCAGCGCAGGATTTCTTTAGCAACCCAGCCCGAATCTTCCAATGACCCCCGGCCAAAGCGCAATATCAAATCAAACCCATCCAATAAACCTTCCTTCGGATTTAGCGCGGTATCACAACTTAATTGTATTCGAGGATACTGGCAGCAAAAATTTGCGATGATATCAGCCAAAAATGGCAGGTCAGGCAAGACAATCTTAAGGTGCCCGGAGAGTGAATCACCGTGCAAAGCGATATCTTCCAGTACATCATTGATTGATTGTGTGAGCGGTGTCATAGATTCATAGAGCTGCCTTCCCGCAGGGGTTGGAATCATCTTGCGTGTAGTGCGCTCCAATAATCGTAAATTTAGCAGTTGCTCCAATAAAGCCACATGACGACTAACATTGGATGTCGGCAGTTGAAGCTGCTCGGCTGCGCGCTTAAAACTCAGCTGTTGATAGACAGCTTGGAAGCTAAGTAACCACTGAAGTTCAATTTTCTCAATCATTTATTCACTCATTAAATGGGATTAATAACGCAATAATAGCGTATTTATCCCTATTAGTGGCTTTGTAATAATATCAATTGATACTAATTATTGAGGAAAAGAAAATGAACAACAAACGAATTGCCATTGTCGGTGCTGGCGTAGCTGGAATATCACTGGCGATACTTGCCACCAAGCAAGGTCATCAAGTGAGCTTATATGAGCGTGATACTGAGGTCTCTTCCATGGGTGCAGGTGTGACCTTGTGGCCAAATGCAATGTTTGTATTGCAACAGCTAGGGTTGGAAAAGGAGATAAAACAGTTTGGTGGTGCACCTCTTCATATGCGCCAGTTTAATCTACAGGGAGTCCAACAAACTGAATTTAATATTGAAGAGGTAAACGCGGTTAGCGGTTACTCCAGTGTGACTATATTACGTCGCGACCTTATGCGCATACTGGCCCGCGCATTAGAAGATTTAGGGGTAAATATACACTTCAATCGCACCATGACCGCAACAGATATTGACGGATTAAAGCAGGAGTTTGATCTGGTGGTAGGCGCTGATGGGAGAATGAATTCAGTGGTACGCCAGTCATTATATACAGATAAACTGCTACCTTGTTATCAAGGTTTTATTAATATTATTGGGATAAGTCAGCTAGACGAAAAGTACTTAAATAATACCATTCATGATTTTCGCGACACTAACGAACGCTTTGGCATTGTTCCTGTTAATAAAGGTGAGTGTTATTGGGCAGCGGGATGGAGTACAAAAATTGATAAAGGGCGCACTTTAATCTCTTGGTATCAAGAGATGCAGCAACGTTTTCTAACTTGGCCTAATCCCGTGCAAAAAGTACTGCAATCTTATGAAAAATCGTCACTCAAACTCATTTTTGTGCATGACCTAGACCCACTACCCTACTGGCATTGCGATAATGTATTAATTATTGGCGATGCCGCCCATGCCCCTCTACCAACATCTGGTCAGGGCGCATGTCAGGCGTTAGAAGATGCCTGGCACCTAGCCCGAGGTTTAGCAAAAAATGATCGGCTAGAGAAGATCCTCAACGATTTTTATCAACAACGTATCGCAAAGACCACAGCTACTCAAAACATAGGCAGGCAGCTAGCGAAGCAGATTTTCACAAACTCTTCTGTCGCTCAATCATCCGTTGCTGGCATTTCAGCAAGGCAGCTCAGTGAGTTTTGGATGCAGGGATTAGAGCGAAAACAAATCTAAACTTAGTGTTTTTTACTTTTACTTAATCGTTATCACAAGGGCTGTGTTCAAGTATGCGGCAGATAACAGTTAAAAGTAGCTGCTTTTAAATACTTATCTACATCTCTAAACACTAATCATAAATACAGTATTATTTACGATGCACGCTATAAACGTGCGTGTTTACACATTAACTATTAATATCTATGCTCACTTACACTTGTAAATTTATAAAAACAGTCGCAATATCAATAGTATAAATATGAACAAAAAACAATAACGAGAAACTCGTTATTTCTACAAACGCGCATGCGCGTTTAGCCACGGAAGATTTTTATAAAATGGATATTTTTATAACTAAATTAGTTAACTATAGTCCTTTCATAGAATCCTCTTTAGTGTGTAAACGCGCATGCGCAGTATTAAGCTGTTAGGTGTGAACGAAATGGTCATTTAAATGTATATCTTCATAGAAATAGTTTTTCCGATTTTTATTTTTTTCTATTATGGTCATTGCTGCACATCGTAGCCGCCTAAGAGATTTCTGCTTTAGTAATGGAGTTGCTCGAGGAGTTTTATCGAGTCTCGGAATAATATTTGTAACTGTATTGTATGGGCGCATTATAATCTGGGGTTATTTTGTAATTTATTCGCTCATAGCTACTGAGCATGGCCATCAAATACTTGGGGGGTCTTGGGATATTAGGCTCACTTATACAATGCCAATTGCATTCTTCTTTTTAATTGTAATAGCTGTGTTAGCTTTGTTGTACGAAATATGGATTGAGTGCAAAAGAAAAATTAGCGGCACCTAACAAGTTTGTGTTGTCGCAACCTGCGGTTGCTGGGACGGCTTTCACGCCACTCGTCCCTCGTTCTGTTACAGCCGCCCCAAACAAAGGCGTTATGTGGCTTTGATTGTAAAGAGGAGAATGAAGCATGGAAGAAGAGCTAGTCAGCTATTTTCAAGGATTAATTATTCCCAAAAGGCTTTTAGAGTTATTGAAATTTGATAATGAAGTTGCGGTTAATAATTATTTCTCTGATGGCTTTGAATTCTCAATAGACAAAGAAAAAATCGGATTAAAAACATACTCAGATAATGTAACTTTTTTAAATTCGATATATGAGTTTGCAAATGCAGATGGCACAGGTTCTTCTTATGGGTTCTGGCTTAAAGATAATAACTCTGATCTTGAACAAGCTCCAATTGTCGTCTTTGGTAGTGAAGGTGGTTACCATGTTGTGGCTAGTAATCTTGACGAATTACTGCAAATACTAACCTTTGACTGTGAGCCAATGATCGATTGGGATTATATTTCTTACTATAAAGACCCTGATGACTTTGAGCCTAGTTCTAAAAGTAAAGAATATCGAGAATGGCTTAGAAACGACTGCGCACTTTCTGCTATCGACAACGCCGATGAAATTGTAGAGAAAGCACAGATAGCTCATAAAGATTCTTTTAATGCTTGGGTTAATAAGTTCTATGATAATTGAGTCAACCATATGCAAGTCACCACATAACAAAAATCAGCAATCAGACTCCGTAAGCGTGTCACATTTTGTGCAAAAAGACGCACAAAAACCGCCAAGCTTACTACGCTGTTGTGGTTGGCGTTATGGGCTAGTCAGAATACATCGCTATGACTCCCAATTCGAGCAAGCTGCAAAGTTGTGCTATTAATTTTATAAATGAGAACTAAGTCTGGTTTTATATGGCAATCTCGAAACCCTGCCCAATTACCAGATAAAAGGTGATCGACATATTTTTTGGCTAGAATTTCTTGGTTTTGTAAGGTCGAAATAACATTTCCAACTTCAATAATATCAGGAATAGACATTTTTGTGATTTTCTTGAAATCCTTTTTAAATTGAGAGGAGTATTCAAGGCTATACATCGGTCAACTTACCTTCAGTAAGCTCACCTAATAACTGGTTTATATTGGATGCTTTATGGCCTTGGCCATTTTTGAGTTCTTGCATTGCCGCGATTGTGATTTCATTTGGGCGTTTCCCTTTCAGTTCGAAAGGAATTCCTCCATAATTTATAACAGCTTTTGCAAATAGTTTCAGTGCTTGCGATGGGCTTAGGCCGATTTCGTCACAAATATGAGTAAAGGCTATTTTGGTATCATGGTCGATTCGTGTTGTTAACATTTCAGTTTTCATTTTAAGGTCCTTTGTACTACATTTGATGCACAATGTAAGACAAAGTATCAATTAATGCACATAACAAGTCAAGTCAACCGGACTGCTAGCACTGTCATTTTTTTTGCTAAAAGATCGCAAAAAACTTGCCAGCACGCTGCTGTTGTTTAAGGCGTTATGAAATACAAAAATACTTGGGAATAGCAGTTTGAGCAAGAGCGGGAAGATAAGTGATCGAGAAAAGTGGCCCACTGTTCAGGTGTATAAAATTACTTATCCCGCTGGAAAGATATATATTGGTTGCCAACCGTATTTAAGTTACCGGTATTTTTGCTCCCCAAATAGGGAACTGCTACATGAAGATTTTCAAAAACTACCTCCTGAAGTCAGAAGGGACTATACATGTAGAAAAGAAATTCTATGGAAAAAGGAAAATGGAACAGATCAAGAAATGTTCGCAATGGAGAATCGCTTAATAGTAGAGCATGAATCAAATAACCCGGACATTGGATATAACAGGCGCCCAAAATACAAGAAAAGTAAATCACTCACCAATGATCGCGCTGAAAATTCATAATCGGGTAGCCGAGGGCCTCTAACCCTCAGCCCCCACAACACCCTGCATGCGGGTCCGCACACGAAAGCATGGATGCTGTAGGTAGAGTGACGCAGGAAGCCAAAGCCGAGGGCGTTTCCCAGAAACGTTTAAAGTATAACGGCCGATTATCTCCTTTATACTCCAATGATGGTTTCTGATTTTGCGCAACTGCTCCTAAGTCCGGTCGGATATAGAACAAATGAACTGCACAGGCTCCTCATTGACCTCTATGTTCAGGCCTTCACCTTGTCCCCTCCATTACAATGGCCGTATGGCGACTCAGGCTTTGTCTCCTGAGTCGCTCTACCTTCGACATCCATTTCTTCGTATACCGTCTGCTGACTTCTGCTTTATCACCGTATTAGTTACCCAATAGGGCGCTGTCGGCATTGACCGCCAAGGATGGTGGAAATGCAGATATTGCAGGAGCAATATATCTGTCATCAGGTTCGCTTTTCTCTGTTGATGAATTCAGAGAAACCCAGGTATTTATAAAGCAGAGCCTTACTGCTAGCCTAATTTTTAAGTAACAAACCGCTTGTTAAGCAGATTTCTTCATTTTCTAAATTAAACAGCGAACATGAACTTTCACTGCGCAAAGCTTCCGCGTCCTGCTCACGCCCCTTACTTACATCCATGTAAGCAACCCCATCTTTACGGTGGCCATACTATCAAACCAAAAGCAACACACGGCTTCGTCGTCTTGTGCCATAAGCGTTTCACGGGGCCGGCCCTGCCAACTCGCCTCCAGCCTACGCCTCATAGATGCGTTTTTTCATCAGCTCGCCTTAGGTTTATACGAAAGGCTAGCGGGTTATCACTCCCTTCGGTCATTCGCGCTTTCAGCACGTTGTCTTCGCTTCGCTACGTATCCTCCAGACCAACCCTCACGGGTAAGCCATTGCCATTCGCTAGTCGTTAACGTTTAACCTAGATTCGGCGATTGAGCGCAAAAAAGGAATGTAAGATATTGGTGTGCATAGG
>JABSRB010000076.1 GCA_013215375.1 Oceanospirillaceae bacterium
CCAGCCATATCACCAATAGCAACTGTAGAAAAATCTGTCTCCTGACAATCAATTCCCATTTCCATAAAGTGGCGTTTAACTGACTCCCAAGCACCTTTTGCAGTTATGCCCATTTTCTTATGGTCATAACCAACACTGCCACCTGAGGCAAAGCCATCTCCCATCCAAAAACCGTATTCATCGGAAATACCGTTGGCAATATCAGAGAAAGTCGCGGTGCCTTTATCGGCAGCCACTACTAAGTACGGGTCATCTTCATCGCGACGCACTACATCAATAGGCGGGATAGTATCGCCATCAATTAGGTTGTCGGTAATATCCAACAGTGCACTGATAAATATTTTATAGCAGCTAATCCCCTCTGCCATAAACTCTTCGCGAGTCATACTGTCATTGATGTACTGTGGTACAAAACCACCTTTTGCCCCCACGGGTACTATCACTGCATTTTTAACTTGCTGTGCCTTCACTAACCCCAATACTTCAGTACGGAAGTCTTCAGCACGATCTGACCAGCGCAAACCACCACGCGCTACTTTTCCACCACGTAGATGCACACCTTGCACACGCGGGGAGAATACAAAAATCTCAAACAATGGCGCCGGCAGAGGAATGCCCGGAATATCTTGCGGGGTCAGTTTGAAGCTGACATAACTCTTAATCGATTTATCAGCATTTTTTTGGAAGAAGTTGGTGCGCACAGTGCCTTTAATTAACGCTAAGTACTGTCTTAACACTCGATCTTCAGTCAGCGAAGATACACCATCAAAACTGGCCACTAGTGCCGCTTCAATTTTTTCAGCGCTTTTCGCCGATGATTTTTTTGGATCAAAATACGCATGAAACAGTTTCACTAACTGCTCGGAGATAGCCGTATGATTATTTAAAGTGGCAATAATGGCATCGGTACTAATAGGAAAGCGTATTTGCTTCATGTAAGCGGCATAGGCCCGCAATAGCACTACATCGCGCCATCCAAGCTTGGCACCTAGCGTCAAACGGTTGAAGTTATCTGATGAGGCGCGTTTGTTCCAGATAGCCAGGAACGCATCCTGGAAGGATGTTCTATGATCTTTAACGTCTATATTGTCAGACCCGGTGTAAACCAAATTAAAGTCGTGCAACCAGACAACCTCATTACCAGATTTCAGCTGGTACGGATGCTCATCTATGACTCTAAGACCCAAGTGTTCCAAAACGGGTAACACATCAGATAGCGGCAATGCCTCACTTAAGTTATATAAAGTGAGATTAAGCTCATCACCTTCGTTTTCCAGCTGACGATAAAAACTCAATGACAGCGGGTCATCTTGTGTAAGCTGCAACATATAACCTATATCAGCCACACCAGTGCGGGCACTGAACATATCGCAATAACCCGCGGGAAAAGTCACACCAATCTTATTAAAAGCACTCAGACCATGCTCTTCGCCGAGTTTTTCAATCAGCGCTATTTTCAAATCATCGTGCCAGCTTCTAGAGGCTTGGGACACTAATTTCTCTATCGCCACAAGGTCAGTATTGGAGCTGACATTACCTTTGGAATTACGTAGGGTAAATTGGGTGCGAGCTAAGATGGATTCAGAGAAATAGGTATGAAAATCAGATTGATCACAACCGAGAGTTTCTTTGAGGATATTCTCAACTTTAACTCTGAACTCTGTGCTGTAAATATCTCGTGGTGCGTACACTAGACACGAGAAAAAATGCTCAGAGCTATCTTTGCGCACAAAAATTCGGATTTGACGGCGCTCGTGGATTTGTAAAATACCCATCGCCATCTGAAACAACTCGTCAGTGCCGGTTAAAAACAACTCATCACGCGGGTGTATCTCTAATATTTGCTGTAATTCTTTCCAGTTGTGGCCACCGTGTGGCAACTCAGACCTGGCCATTACCGATTCAACTTTACGACGTACAATCGGAATTAAAGAGGAACTCTTGTTATAAACTGCCGAAGTATACTGACCTAAAAAGCGCAGTTCACCCACCCATTTTCCCGCTTTATCGAATTGTTTGATGCTGATGTAATCGGGGTGAGAAGGCCTATGGATGCGCGATCTAGCCATCGCCTTGGAAAAAGTAACGATATCCGCCTCATCTAAGGCGACATCTTCAGATATTTCGTGGAATAACTGCGATTGGCAATACTCATTGTTACCTTGTTTGAGCAGACCCAATTGAGAGCCCTCTACCGCCACCAGCTCTGTTTTACCTGCTTTTTTAACCACTTTATATTGATCGTAACCCAAGAAGGTAAAGTGATCTTTTAGCCAAATAAGAAAATCTTTAGTCTCGTTAATATCTTCAGAGGAGATTTTGGCAATACTGCCATTAAAACTTTCAATGGCCGTTTCACAATGTTGAACCATTGCAGGGAAATCGTTAACCACAGAAATCACTTCTGTGAGGATCTCTGTTAACGTCGCTCTTAAATCTTCCAGTTGCGCCGCATCTGAATGGCGATCTATTTCAACTGAAATAAGTGACTCTCTAGAAACATTAGCGGCTTTTGAATTTGTTAGTAGTAATTTTTGAAGCTTGCCGGACTCGTCTCTAGAAGCTGTTAATACCGTGTTATTAATCGCATGAATAGTTAAATTACGTCTATTTAACTCCATGCGCAAAGAATCCACCAAGAAAGGCTTATCAGTTTGCAGTATTTCTATAAAAGTATGTGTTGACTGCCAGCCATTCTCATCGTACTTCGGATTAAATACCCTAACAGCAGGTTTATCCCCTTGGTATTTTTGAACAAATTGCCAGCTTTCCAGCGTGGCGCCATACAAGTCATCTAAGCGCCATGCTTCTAAATCTGATTCAGATGCAGCCACGTAATATGCCTGCGCGAATTGTTTAACAGCTTCTGCTTTCTTTGATGCTAATTTATTGTCTAACTCTTCGTTTAGATCTTTTAGCAATGCAGCTTTAATTGTTCCAATTTCAATTGACATCGTCTGCTAATCCCTAGGTTTTTATAAATATTTATTGACGTGAAATAAGTATAGACTAGGAATGCTAGTCATTCTTGTTACATGTCCTATTTTTTACTTTTTATATCAATATTTTAAAAATTCAAATCGATGATTGCACAAACATTCATCATCATTGATAATTCATAACATATAACCTTTATCCAGCCAATAGCCACAGGCAAATTAATGTGAACTTAACAAAATACTTTTCTATTTTCAAAACTATAGCCGCTTTTTTACTGTTTTTTACACTTCCTGCGCAAGTTATGGCCCAGTTAACAGTGAGCGCCAATCGCAGCCAATATGCACCGGGTGACAACATTATATTGAAGGTTGAAACCTCTAACCCTGCCGATAAAGCACTAGACTTATCACCACTGCAAACAGCTTTCATACTGCTCGATCAAAAAAAGATGATGATCAACAGTTACAGCGAGGGAAAACGTACTAGTACGGCGCGCTGGGAATTACAGTTACGCGCCCGTAAATCTGGATATTTAGAAGTTCCAAGCTTGGTACACAACAATGAAACGAGCGAACCCTTCAGTTTATTTATTAAAAGCTCTAGCCGTGCAAGGTTTCTACCGGTATCAAACTTACCCGTCATCTTAGATGCACAGTTAAGCACCGATGATAGCTATGAAAAGGCACTGTTTTTATACACCTTAAATTTATACTCCGACCGCCCACTCGCTGCTAACTACTCCTTGAGTCCACCAAAGATAAACAAAGCTAACGTGGTATTTTTAGATAGCACTGAAGTACAAAAAATTGACATTCGAGGTAAAGAATATGACGTTCAAGAACGTCGCTACGCTATTTTCCCCACAGAGATGGGGCGTTTCGTTATCGAGGGACCAGTGTTTAATGGCGCCCAACAAGGCTCCAATCAAATCCTAGCGCGGGCCAACAATTTAGAAATTAACGTGCGCGCGAGACAAGACTTTGACAATACCAATGACTGGCTACCAGCCACCCAAGTCACACTAACTAATACATGGCATAAGACACCAAAACTGATGGTTGGTGATATTATTGAGCGCGAAATCACTCTGCAAATACAAGGTATGGCTGCTGCCGATATCCCCGATATAAAAATTGCTATCCCAGAGATAGTTAAGCTGCTCTCAAGCGATAGCTCATTGAGTGATAAAATTGATAAAAATGGCATATTAGGCAGTAAGGTCATTAAGCAGAAAATGCAACTGCTGGAGCGCGGAGAACTTACTTTTGACGCCCTTACAGTGCACTGGTGGGACACCAATGATGATCGCTCTAAAATCAAGAAAATTGACCAGCTCATTCTAAATGTGATGTCTGGCCCCAATGGTGAATCTTCAATTGAGCGAGAAGTCGCACAAAACCTAGGCGTTGACAAACACAATGCCGACATCACTATCATAAAAACAGATTCATCACTGCTCTTGTGGGCCTTGGTTGCCCTAACGGTACTCAGTTCAGGGGGGTGGTTATTTAACTTACGTAAAATAAAACGTATTAAAGATTCCCAAGCAGAGGCATTTCACGACAACCTTGCCAAAGCGCACCAAAGCCCCCCTGCTGAGACTGATAAAAGTCGATCAAAACAAATTCTTAAAGCGGCTAGTGGCAAGAGTTTTAATGCTAAAGCTGAATTAAACACCTTTCAGACTTTAGGCAGATCTTGTGCCAAAGATGACTTGATCAGCACTCACAGACGTTTACTTGAATGGGCCAATCAGTATTGGTACGAACAGAAATTACAGAGCATTGATGAGATATCAGTCATCGCTGAAAACGACACTTTAAGCCAAGTATTAAGCCAAATGCAGCATTTACTTGATACTCACGATGTCTCTAGCTGGCAGGGAGACGCATTATTTGAGGCATTGACGCAGATCCGACAAGACTAAAGCACCTTTAAGCGACATGCAGTCGCACAACGCCTTTATCACGCCCTCTCTCACTAGCACTGAGTGAGGGGTTAAGCTTTTCACCTTTTTTAAAATGATAGCCTAAGCGATCAAACGCCTCATTGAGCATCTGCATCGACACATTGTTAGTCATCGAACAATCTAAGTGCGACAATACTACTGAACCTTTCATAATTCACCTATTGCTATAAATATTAGATATTCCGTTTTAAAGCAATTGTCAGGCCAAAAAATCAATAACTATAATATTTAAAATTATCTTTTAATTATCAACTAGTTAAAATATAATTATTTTTTGTTTATATATTTCATATAGATAACAAAAAGCGTCAGCTTAATGCTCCAAAAAAATCAGAAATTTCAATCATCTACTAATAATGACTAAACTATTTATAATCTGTACATTCACAACAAGAATGCAATCTTTATGTTTTTTTTGAACTATCCTCTATTCTAAAACGGCAAGAATGTCCCTAATTATTTTTGTGTAGGCAGAGTTATGCCGACCCATAAACAGCGATATTTAAATTGGCCACACAGAAGAAAACAAAGCCAATATTAAGGAGAATTATGAGCATCAATCCGCCACTAAAAAGTATCAGATTTGATCTAATTCCCATTAAAAATCAATCAATACACAATGACCACTTAATTGAAATGATGCAGGACAGCGAAATACAGCGTTATATAAACGGCAACCCGCTCTCCGACACTGAAGCTTTACAAGGCCTAGATCGATTCCATAAAATCAGTAATAAAAATGGTTTAGGTTTCTGGCTGATATATAACAATGAACAGCAGTGCGTGGGAATGTGTCTATTAAAGCCTTTACCTACCGGTGATGAAATAGAATTAATTGAAACAGGCTACTGGATCAAACCTGCGTATTGGGGGCAGAGAATCGCCAGCGAAGTTACCCTTAGACTACTGCGGTACGCTTTCGATGATTTAGACTTAGAGCTAGTGACAGCAGTGGTAGAGCCAGAAAATATAGCCTCGCGAAAAACCCTTGAAAGATCGGGATTAACCAACAGGGGATCCATGCGCGCCTATGATAAAGAGCTCCCGTTTTATACAATTAGCAAAGATGAATTCAACCATAGATGCCAAACCTGTATCGATACTGTCAGCACCTAAACAGCTATTAAGCAGCCCCTTAGCCCGAATATCACATGCAACAGCTCGTGTTCTAGCTTGCTCCTTGATTTTACAGACCTTTCTTTCTCAATCGACCGGACACACCAGTATGGTGCTCAATCGAAAAAAAGCCTGTAAAAACAATTAACGGCGCTATCATCACGGTATTGCACGCAATATCCGGGTTAGGAGCTGAGAATGAATCTTTAAAGATTTAGCTTCCGCTTAATTGATCTTTACTAAATCGGTGACAAAGGCTTTTGTGTCGAAGCTCTTTGCTGTAACTGGCAGGTAAAGATCAATTGCTCAGCCCCGCTCTCAGGTTTGGATATTTGCTGGAACAGCGTTTGCACGCACGCGCTAACCATCTGCTCAAATGGCTGCTTAATAGTGGTTAATTGATAAGCGGGACTACTCGCTAAGGCAATATCATCGACGCCAATAATACCGATCTCATCAGGAACATTTAAGCCAAACTTATGCCTGGCAGCATCCATCCCGCCACAGGCCATAATATCATCGCTATAAAAGATTGAATCTGGCTGGGTAGGTTGTGCTAGTAGCTCACATGTAGCCTCAAAACCTGCCGCATAACTGTGATTCCCGCCCTCTTTAATTTGCCAGTCCTGACAGCCATTTTCCACCAGCGTATTAATGAAACCGCGTTGTCGCTCAAGGGACGTCAACGCCGCCACAGGCCCACTAACAAAGGCAGGTCTTGTATAACCCATCTCTAACAAGTGCTGCGCTGCCATCTTACCATTGGCAAAATTATCGCAATATACGGCACTAGCCCCCTCACTTTTAGAATTCGTCGCGAAGCAAACGACTG
This sequence comes from Oceanospirillaceae bacterium, assembly GCA_013215375.1. Classification (GTDB taxonomy): domain Bacteria; phylum Pseudomonadota; class Gammaproteobacteria; order Pseudomonadales; family Balneatricaceae; genus Rs1. The sequence goes on from JABSRB010000076.1 coordinate 6,858, forward strand.
GGATATTTTGCCCCTTACAGGCATCGACCAACACTTGCGGCAAAGCGCTAGCGGTGACGATAAGACCATCAATATGATATTCCATCACCAGCGCTAACGCTTCAGACAAACTTTGATGATCACATGCGTTCACTAGTATCGTATGGCAGTTTTGCTGCTGAATTTGCGCGCTAAACTGCTGCAGAATAGGAAGATACAGGGGATTTTCAAAATCGGTGACTAAAACCCCAATCAAGCTAGATTTCCCCTTTAGCCCTCGCGCTAGCCGATTTGGCTTATAGCCAAGCTCCTTAGCCGCGCACAATACCTTTTCTCGCATAACCTTGGAGCAACTGCCATTAGAGAATGCTCTAGACACAGCCGATACAGAGACTCCCGCTAGCGCAGCGACTTCTACGACTGTAATTTTCTTCAACGTTCTATTTCCCTTAATCCCCTGCAAGGCTTTAGTGCTCAATACAACTCTCTCTTCATTTTTAAATAAAATGCTAATTTTAGGCCTACGACCTCAATGGTGCCAGAATAACGGATAAAGATAACAATTGCATCCAGCACTAAACAAGCACTTTTTAGATACATAACTCAATAGTCCCAAGAGCTTACCTTGGTTGATACTGACCTTCTCCCTACCTATAAGTTAATTTATTGCCCTTCTTTATCTACAGGAGCAATGCTATAACAAACCCAATGAAAACGTTTTCACCGTAATAGCTATTATTCACCCGAACCCTCCTTAAAACTCTAAAAACAACCCAATAAACGCAATATAAATGAAAACGTTTGCAAAAACTAATTCACTTGATATATATTTCATCTTAAGTAGCCATCTTCAGGCGAAAAACCCAGTACCACTAAACAAAAAAACTAAAAACCGAGGTGTACATGTTTAACGAAGAGCAAAGATTAGCTAACCCAATCCGCTGGGCAATGGTCGGTGGTGGTCGCGGCAGTGAAATAGGCCACGCACACCGTGCTGCGGCAGCTAGAGATCAGTTGTTTACTTTGTGTGCCGGCTGCTTTGATATAAATCCTGCACGCAATCGTGACTTTGCCGCCAATTTACAACTAGATTCCGATCGCTGTTACAGTGATTATCAACAAATGTTTGATGCTGAGGCCAAGCGTAAAGATGGTATTCAAGCAGTCTCTGTGGCCACTCCAAACGGTACCCACTTCGCTATTTGCAGCGCCGCACTAACAGCAGGTTTACACGTTATCTGCGAGAAACCGGTGACCTTTACTGTCAGCGAATCTGAGCAACTGAAAAAAATGGCATTACAACAGAAAAAAATATTTGCAGTGATGTATGGCTACAGCGGTTATCAAACAGTACACCAAGCGCGCGCCATGATTGCTCGGGGTGACATAGGTAAAGTGCGCGTGGTTAATATGAGCTTTGCTCACGGCTTTCACAACACCGCGATAGAAGAGCACAGTCCCGGGGCCAAATGGCGTATGAACCCTGAAATATCGGGCCCCAGTTATGTGTTAGGTGATTTAGGCACGCATGTATTCTACCTTGCAAGTTTGATGACCGATTTAAAAGTTAAGCAGCTGTGTTGCATGCGCCAGAGCTTTATTGAAAGTCGCGCGCCCTTAGAAGATAACGCCCATGTGATGCTCAAATATCATAGCGGAGCAGTGGGCACCCTCTGGGCCAGCTCGGTAAATGCGGGCTCCATGCATCGCCAAATTGTACGTGTGGTTGGCGAGAAAGGAAGTATCGAGTGGTGGGATGAACGCCCCAATCAACTGCTATTAGAAATGCAAGGACAGCCAGCGCAAACCTTAGAGCGTGGCATGAATTACCTAGTCAATGATATTGAGGCAATCAGTTGTAACCGCATTGGCGGTGGTCACCCCGAGGGATTCTTTGAATCTTGGGCTAACCTCTACCATCGTTATGCCATCGCTATGCAGGCAATGGACAGTGCCAACACAGAAACCTTAGACAACCTCTGGTATCCCGATATCGATGCGGGCATTGAAGGCGTGCGTTTATTAGAGTGCTGTGTTGAATCTGCAGATAACCAATCAACATGGGTAAATTTCTGACTTTGATCAAAAGCTAAATATAATAGAAATCAATTAGGCGGAGCTTAAATCATCAAGGATTTAATTCCCCGCCCTTTGGACGTCTACTAATAAGAACCAAAAGTAATTAGGAGCCTGACCGAGAACAGGCTGTTATTCCCAGTCAACTTCCTAGAAGAAAGTACTAAAAGATGAAAATGACACCGATTAAAAAAGTTTAAAAATCAGTGCGTTAGCTTAATGACGGCCTACAAGCCCAGCAGCTCTTAAAATAGGCTGCAATTCTGTTTATATTAGGTTCATAATAGTGACTGTTTTAAACAACTATAAGGTGACTAATATGCAAACTGTTGTTAAATTTTCCCTATTGATAGTCCTGTTTTTAGCCGCACCCATTTTATACGCAGTACCAGACAAAACAATCCAGGCCGCCATCCCTTCCTCTATGCCGCCCTATGTCATTGAGGCGACACAATCGGGTATCATTTTAGACATTATTAATAACATATATAATAAAAATGGCTACCGTGTGGATTTTAGTTTCCTACCTAATCACAGAGTAGCCAAAGAATTCATCGATAAAAAACATGCGCTAGCTTTTGGCATACCCAATAATAGCTCCAACCAAGATATATTCTATTCAGACGCTATTCTGAGCTTTAAAAACGTGGCAATTACACTAACCACCAACAACTTTGAAATATCATCTCCCTCTGATATGAAAAACATGAGTATTACCGCCTTTCAAAATGCGACAAATTTTTTAGGTGAGCAGTTTAAAGAGATGGCCCTGGATAACTTACACTATGAGGAAATTACTAATCAGCAACACCAATTAACTCTATTACTCAAAGGCAGAACCGATGTAATTGTCTTAGAGGAGAGAATTTTCTTGTACCACTTAAAACAGTTAAAATTATCGGCGGCTATTAAACAACAATTTCGCACCCACCCTATTTTTAATGCGGCCAAGCGATACTGTGTTTTCCACAGCGCCAAACAGCGAGACATGTTTAATAAAGGTCTGAATACGATAAAACAAAGCTCTGAATATAAAGACATTCTCAATAAACACATTACCGTATTAAAATCTTAGCGCTTACTTTTAAGTGCGATACTTCCTCAAAATTCACGTCATTAATCAATCAAACTGAGCGACTAAAATGCTCGGTTTGATTCTAGTTGTAATTACAGTGAGATGACAATCTCTGACAGCTCTGCACTATACATATCAGTTACCATCTCCTGGCGGTTTTCAATCACAGCATTTGAATTCAGCGATCCCTTATCCGTCATTTCATGGGCATCAATATTTGCAGGTGTAGATTGCAGCACTAAACGCTTAATCCTCGTTGAGCTGCCTGTACTAGTAAGTGCCATTTCTTTTAAACGCTGGGTAAACAATGCACGCACTTGCTCATGATCAACAATTTTCGCCTGGGACAAAGAGGCTGACTGCGCAGTAATTAACTCACGACAATGTTCAACATCAGGAAAAACCAGTGCGCTGATGAAACCCTGATCTCTACCAACAATCACTACATCTTGAATATAAGGGGCAAAACATTCAATCATCTTCGCCTTGAGCGTACCGACACTCACCCAAGTTCCGGTGTCTAGTTTGAAATCATCACTAACCCGCCCATCAAAGTAAAAACCGCGCGAGGGCTGTTGCACATCGATAAACTTCAGCGCATCCCCTAAGCAGTAATAGCCCTCTTCATCATAGGCAGCGAGGGTTTTCTGCTCATCCTTCCAATAACCTGGGGTAATACTGACACCTTTGATTCTCGCCTCCAACTTACCTTGATTCGGCACTAACTTTAGCTCCACTCCAGGTGCTGGAACACCGACCACACCCGACGCCGCCTCTTCTACACGGGCAAATAACGCCGCTGGCGCAGTCTCAGTTGCCCCTAAGCCTG
>JABSRB010000077.1 GCA_013215375.1 Oceanospirillaceae bacterium
TGCATGAGCCGTATACGAGGTCCGTACGTACGGTTCTGTGAGAGGGATGAGGCGGTAACGCCTCACCCTACTCGATGCCTGACATAAAATAAAGCTAAGTGATATGGCGGCATTTTGCTGCTGGCCTCGAGCATATATAAATAAGAAGCACACTAGCGTTGAAAATAAAATTATAGGAGTTGAATTAATCAGCTTTGGAAATTGAGAGGTATAAAGAGGTTAAAAATAGAATGATAAGAGACAATGGTATTGGTTGGGATGGACAGTTGCAGAGAAGCGGTGTTGAAAAGAGAAGAGATAGCTGACCGACAATTTTTTAAACGTTTTTTGTTATTTTTATTATTTGTTTGTTATTAGTCGTTTTTTATTAATCTGATCAGCTCTTTATTAGTCTCAATTATTATTTTTATAGAGACTTAGTACTGTTTTCTACAATTGCCCATTTTTATTTTTATTTGTGGTTATGTAGTTTGTTACTATTATTTTTATTATGTAAGTACTAAAGCATTTGTTGTGCCATGTTTGTAACTTGTTGAATTTTAAGCAATAAATTAATTACATGGATTTTTTCTGGGATAAAGCTATAAGAGTGTTACCTATTTGTTACCAAAGGTATCACGAGTGTAACCGGCATTGGTAAAAAAAGGTAACAGGTTATACAGCTGCTGTTAATTAAGTAACAGCAGTTTTGTTTTTATTATACGACGGTTGATCCTGGAGCCATAATGCTGCTGCCACCATCGACAGCCAGGGCTGCAAAATCTTTATCAATTAAGAACATTGCAGGGCCATCATCACCGACCATGGTTAGTTTATCTAATACGCCTTTAAATAGTTTCTCCTCCTCGTGCTGTTCAGCCACATACCACTGTAAGAAGTTGAAAGTTGAATAGTCTTGAGAGCTAAAGGCTACATGGGCTAAATTGTTTATTTGCTTGGTTATTAAGCATTCATGCTCCAGTATTTGCTCGAATACATCCCGAAGAGATTTAAAGCTATGAGGAGGAGCTTCAATGCTGCCTAATATGGGTAGGCCACCGGTTTCAGAAACGTAAGTGAATAGACGTTTCATATGCTCCATTTCTTCATTGGCATGTTTGCGTAAAAACAGTGCTGCACCATCAAAACTTTTATCTTCACACCAGGCACTCATTTGTAAATACAAGTTGGAAGAATAAAACTCGAGGTTTATTTGTTCATTCAATTTTTCTGTCATGGCGCTCGAGAGCATGCTGATACCTACTGTGGATTATGAAAAAGGCGAATCATCCCGTAAAAGTATCGGTAGGTCAATAAATTGCAGCTTGATTCGCAATGCAGAAATTGAACACTCTGGCGCATTTGTTTATGATGATAGCTTAGATTTAAAAGTATTTAATGAGCAGTTAAAAAAGTGAGTAGGCTTGTGAATGGATGTTGAATTAATATATTTGGTCGTTTTTATAGCAGCGGTTATTTTTCTACTAATTTTTATTGGTTGGTGCATCAATAAAATATTTCAAGGCAGTCGCTTGGAAGAGGATTTAACGACACAACAGCGTGAGTTTTACGGTGTTTTGTGTCAGGTGTGTGCCGGTAGGGCTATTGTTATTTGTAACATTCGCCTAACTCAGCTTTCCTGTTTTAAGACCAAATACGCTAAATGGTCAGGAAATTATAGAGCCCTTAATGCTCAGCAGTTTGATTTTGTGATATGTCGTAGCACAGATTACCAACCAATAGCGGTGGTAGAATTTGAAAGTGGCTCTGGATCCTGTATTGAAAAAATATCCCTAAACGATAAAATTATAACAATGTGTAATGAGAGTAAAGTTAGTGTCAACCGCCTTAGCTTATCTTCTGTCAATGATCTTGCGAGAGTAGAGGCATTGTTATTTCCAGAACTACCTGCACGTTTTCAACTACTTGATAGTGGGTTGCAATTACCAGTGAAGGAGCTTGAGTGCCCTATAGGGCCTCTTGAGAGCTAATAGTGATGTGTTTGGTCGAGTGAGTTGTTTGCAGTAGCTATAGAAACTGTGGCGCTTGATTTCATTGCCCTATTAGAGTTGATGATGTTGCCTAAGCTACACTTGAAAATCTGTATATCTAAAGTGGTTATCGCTCTAGCAATAGGCTAGGTTGCGGTGCCGAAGGTGTTTGAAGGAGAGATAGATGGTGTCCCAGAGAGGAATTGAACCTCCGACCTGCCGCTTAGGAGGCGGCTGCTCTATCCAGCTGAGCTACTGAGACATAAAGAGCGGCTATTATACCTAGTTAGAGCAGATTAAAAAGACTAAAGGTTTGTTTTGGAGGTATAAAAAGTGGGGTTTATGCTTTGCCGATTCTACTTTGACCTGCGTAATCACCTTTGTTGCCTTTTGCGGTATATAAGATGTTATTGGCTTGCTGGCCTTGCAGGATAGATAAAATGGTATCGAGGTTTTTTTGATTACGAGAGAGTACTTGTTCGTTTACAGAGTTGGCATTAATAACTGTTTGCAGGGATGTCTCAAGATTTTTCCAGTTAGTTTGAAAAACTAGAATTTCAGAAGAGTTATCACTGCTGTTGATAAAAGCGCTAATGCTTGCTGCGGTTGCTTCAAAATTGTTAATTTGCAATAAGTGTGTGCGTTGTCGGATGTTCTCAGAAAAATCACTGAGTAATTTTGATTTATCAGTTGCACATTTTTTTATCTGTTCAAGGTCGCGATGTGTTAGAGCCGTTAGCTCGGCTTTTAAAACTTCGCTAACATCGCTTAAGATCTGGATACCAGAGAGGGTTAAGGTATCGAATTTTTGTAAGTTATCACGATTCATCATTTAGCTTAATAGTGTCTCAAAATTCATTAGTTTTTGAGCGACGCTTTGATAGTCAATTTTGTAGCTACCATCTGCTATTGCAGCTTTAATGCTCGCAACTTTTTCGCTGTTCACATCAGAAGTGTCCGCGATGATGGCATCAGCTTTTTTTAATGCCTGTGCCGTAGTACTCATCTCAAAGGTGTCTTTTGAACCGCTTTGTTTTGCTACAGTGGCGCTTGTATCAGCCTCCGCAGTGCGCTGAGTGCTGACCTTGCCACGAGTCATCGATTGCGATGATGCGCTCGTAAGATCAATAACCATTTTTTGTATCCTCATTAAGTTCTAAGTTGCTTAACGGCGACTTTATTGAGAACTTTAATAAATAATTGGATTTATTTTAAAAATAAGCTAATTAAACAAAAAAACAGCAAAATAATTTATTAATTGTAGTATTTTCGAAGATGATCTCATGTATGTTACAGCTAATCAAATATTTAATCTGGATTGGTGGATACTCTACCTTTGCCAGTGACATAAGCTCTTATTACTCTTCCTGATCGATTATTTCTAATTCGTATTTGACGGCCTTTTTTACCGTTTTGCAGTGCAGTGCCCAATGTTGAAATGTTCAAATTGTTACCTCCTGCTTTTATAATGACAGAATCGCCCTTTATGATTAAAGTCGGAGATGAAAGCATATAAGGGTTGATAGATTGGTGTTGTGAAATATTTCTTCTAGCTGCTTTACCAAGGACCGTTTTAGGTTCAGTGAAATAGGATCGTGATATTTTAGTAATATCAGTTTCTTTAAAATATATATTATCAGCCGTTAAAGTTTCACCTTTATAAATATGCGATCTGGCCGTGGCAATAATGTGATAGATTGAAATTTTGAGGCTGATATAAGTAGACCAATTAGGCTGTTTACATGTTAGTCTAATAGATACTCTGCCGCCTGTAGGTACCTTTTTAAGGGTTGGCATATTGAAATTATTACATTTAATGTTTTTTTTGTGCGTATTTGGCGGAATAAAGTCTATATTGATAGTAGCATTGGGATAAATTTCAGTTAGATCAATGATAAGATGTTGTTTTATCTCTTGATATGTCGAAGCTGCTAGAACGGTACTAGAAAAAGTACAGAGTAGACTGATAAAGCTACTACAAAATAATATTTTAATAAATTTCACATTTATGTCCTGAAAAATCAATTGGCTTAAGTGTGATCACTGATTTTACAAAAAGTTGGGGTTTGATATAAATCATGTCAGGTATTCTAGATAGTGTAAACCTACGGACCCAGTTAGTGGGACAAAACCGCTTAGAATTATTGTTGTTTAATTTAGAGTCAGATCAGCAATACGGTATCAATGTATTTAAAGTTAGGGAGGTTTTGCAGTGTCCTAAACTGACTGAGATTCCTAGACAAACTTCTGCTATTAAAGGTATGGCGCATATACGCGGCGAGACTATTCCTGTTTTGGATTTGTCAGAAGCTATTGGTCGAAGTGCCTTAGATCGAAGTGGCGAGCAAGACTCTTTTTTGATTGTCGCCGAATATAATAAACGCACACTTGCGTTTTTAGTGCGTAAAGTTGATCGGATAATTAATACGAATTGGGATCAGATTAATGCTCCGCCAGCAGAAATAGGTGTCGAAAACTATCTGACCGCTATTTTTGAATACGAAGATGCGCTCATTGAAATTTTAGATGTAGAGCAAATACTGGCAGATCTATACCCTCAGTCAACTGAGGTAAGTGCTGATATAGCAACTGCAGATGTACGTAAGAGAGCTCAAGCTCATAATGTGTTAATTGTTGACGATTCTAGTGTTGCCAGAAATCAGATGCAGCGCAGTCTTGAAAACTTAGGTGTTACTGTTACCCAGTGTAATAATGGCATGGAAGCATGGAAATTGCTTGATGGTCTGGCGGGTAGTGGTGTCGATATAAATGAACACTTTCTGATGATGATCTCTGATATAGAAATGCCTGAAGTTGACGGTTATACATTAACTGCAATGGTCAGAGAGGATGAACGAATGGATAAGTTTCATATCGTTCTGCATACCTCTTTGAGCGGCGGGTTCAATGTGTCTATGGTTAAAAAAGTGGGAGCAAATGGCTTCTTGGCTAAATTTAACCCTAATGATTTGGCCAATGCCGTTATCGAACGCATAAACTTGGTAGAAGGTAAGTAGTGCTCATTTTAAGTCTTAATAAATGAATCCATTCACGATTACACGACAAGGTTTCAAACAATTTAGCAGCTATTTAGAAAATAGTTGTGGAATTGTGTTGGCTGAGAATAAAGAATATTTAGTGCAGTGTCGTCTCTCTAAATTGATGGGCGAGCACGCACTAAAAGATCTTGACCAGCTTGTGCTCGCAATGTCGCGGGGACAGGGAAAAAAACTCACTGATCAAGTCGTGGATGCTATGACCACCAATGAAACTTTGTGGTTTCGCGACACTCATCCCTATGAAGTGCTTACGAAAAGACTATTCCCCGAGTTGTTAGTATCTTCATCCTCTCAGATGAAAATATGGTCCGCTGCCTGTGCGACAGGGCAAGAGCCTTATTCTATTTCAATGGCGGCTAGTGAGTACATTGAATCAAATAGAGGCTTAAAAGGCGCTAGAATAAGCATTACAGCGACAGATATTTCCTCTACGGCTTTAGCGGTCGCAAAGAAAGGGGAGTATGAGTTATTTGCGCTTGGTCGAGGGCTTAGTAAGCAGCGCCAAGATAAGTTTTTTACCCAGGTAAGTGAAGATACTTGGGGGGTTAATTCGCAAATCAAAGCAGCAATTGCTTTTAAGTCTATCAATTTGTTGGATAGTTATTCGATGATTGGTAAACTAGATGTTATTTTTTGTAGAAATGTTTTGATATATTTCTCATCAAGTCTCAAAAAACAGATTCTAGAAAAAATGCATGCTCAGTTGAAGCCCGGTGGTTATTTGGTTTTGGGCGCTTCTGAATCTCTCCCCGGCTTATCAGACAAATTTGAAGTCATACATTGTAAGCCAGGTATATTATATAGAGCGGTGTGACAGCTCTTATATATGCCACCCTCTCTCTCTTCCTCGTTTTCGTGCCTGCTGACCTGTCTCGTTCTGTAGTGCCTTTTTAAATTTGAGTGAGCTATGCATCTTGACGGCAATCTAGCGGTCGAAAGCGGCATTTACTTGCCGAATAAAATTAAAAACCCCTTAATCTAATATTAAATCCTTAAAAAACAAATAGTTATTATTGTTCAAATGTTGGCATAAACATTGCTTTTGTATTTATTATAAATAACAGAGGTGATTAATGGCAATTTCATTTGATAAAGCGTTAGGGATACATCAGCAAGCTTTGCAGGTGCGTGCTGATCGTGCCGAAGTGTTGGCAAATAATATAGCGAATGCTGATACCCCTAATTTCCATGGCCGTGATTTGGATTTTAAAGCGATATTAAATGGCGAAACTGGTAATCAGCTGAAGGTGACAACAACAAATGCTGCACACGCAGCTGATGTTATCCATCCGGATTTTGCAGCTGATTTAATGTATCGGGTGCCAACTCAGCCCTCTGTTGATGGTAATACAGTAGATGTTCAAGAAGAAATGGCGCAGTTTGGTCAAAACGCTCTTGCATATCAGGCTTCTTTTGAATTTCTAAACGGTAAGTTCAAAGGATTAAAATTAGCGATTAAAGGGTCGGCATAATGTCTTTATCTAATATCTTTAGTATTTCGGGCTCGGCGATGAGCGCGCAAAGTATCAGGTTGAATACTACTGCCAGTAATATGGCGAATGCTCAGAGTATCAGTTCAAGTATTGATGATACATACAGGGCGCGTAAACCGGTGTTTGCACTGCAAGAGCCAACCGAGCATCAGCTGAATGCTCAGGATCAAGGTTTGTTGCCTGGGCAGGGTGTTAAGGTGTTAGGTATCGTTGAATCCACTGCGCCGCTACAGCCTGAATATCTACCGAGTCATCCGCTGGCGGATGAAAATGGTTATATATATTACCCAAATGTAAACGTGGTTGAGGAAATGGCGGACATGATTTCTGCTTCAAGGTCCTTTCAGATTAATGCTGATGTAATGGATTCAGCAAAGAAAATGATGCAGCGTGTTTTGACGCTGGGTCAAGGGTAGGTGACGTATGAGTACAATTGATTCGACGAATGTATACCAGCAAATTAATGAGACAAATCAGACGAGCTCTTCTGCGAGTGCGAGTAAGGCGCAAGAAGATTCTGACATGTTTATGAAGTTGATGATTGCTCAGCTACAAAATCAAGATCCTACAAGTCCTACTGATACTAGTGCCTTCATGTCGCAAATATCGACAATGAGCCAAGTTGAGAGTATCAATAATTTGACGACGACTATGGCTGCGATGTCAGAGTCGATGCTCTCCAGTCAGTCTGCATTACAAGCCTCATCCATGGTCGGTCAAAATGTATTGATTTCTACGGATAAAACCTTGAGTAATGACGAGGGTGATGTCAATGGTATGTTGTCGCTCAATGGCAACACGGATAATGTAAGGCTAACCGTAACCAATGCTTTAGGCACTGTTATAGATACAGTGGAGCTAGGGGCGTTTACAGCAGGTAATAACGATTTTGTGTGGGAAGGTTCTGCTGATGATGCGGGTAAAGAATATTCTCTAAAGGCAGAAGTGCAGTTAGAGGATGGAAGTTATTCTAGAATAGATACCTACTTAGAAAACCGTGTGACCAGCGTAACGCTTGGTCAAAATGGTATTGGAATGACGATTAACACCGCTGTTGGTTCAACGGCGATGGAAAATGTACTGCGAATAGGTGTATAGGAGATAGAACAATGGCGGGATTTAATACAGCAATATCAGGTATCAGAGCAGCGACCAAGTCGTTGGATGTTACGGGCAACAATATTGCAAATGCGAGCACGACAGGTTTCAAGTCTTCACGTACTGAATTCGCAGATATCTACTCGACGGCTGCCATCGGTAGTGGTTCGAGTAACGTGGCTGGGTCTGGTGTGTTGGTCGCTGATATCGCTCAAGACTTCAGCGGTGGTAACGTAGAGTTTACCAATAACAACTTGGATTTATCTATCGATGGTAGCGGTTTTTTTCAATTAAATGATGGCCGTGGTGGTGTCTCTTACACCCGTAGCGGTGCTTTTGAGTTGGATAAAGACGGATTTATTATTTCCAAAACTGGTGAGAACTTACAGGGTTATGGTGTTGATGAGGCGGGGAACCGTCTGCCTATTGGTAACTTGCAGGTGAGCGAGAAAGAAAGTCCGCCAAAAGCGACAGAAGAGATGGGGTTGTCGTTTAATATTGACGAGGCCAAAGATGCTAGTGCGTTAATAGTGCCTTATAACCGAGATGAAACAGGTTCTTATACCTTTAGCACAACGGTAGGCACTTTTGATAGTTTAGGTAATCAGCATACCATTAGGTACGATATGGTTGAGCAGCAAGCTAAGAAAGAGTTGCATACTTTTGATGCTGTTACGGCAGGAACTACAGCGTCGTTTGATTTGTCTGGGGTTACGTTGGATTCTTCGACAGCGGATTTCGATGCTGCAATAAATGGAGTGAAGACTATTTCTAGTGCTCAGTTGATAATTTTACAGACAGCTGATCCACGAATTGCTTCAGTTACAATTGAAGAGCCTGCTTTGGCTACAGGGCTTGCCGTGATTGTAGTGACGATGAAGGCTGAAGCGACTGAGTACGGTAATTTGGTGGTGACTGGCATAGAGAATGAAGTTGAAAGTTTGATCGATAGTAATGAAGTGCATACCTTTGATATTCCAGCGGGGCCAGGGGCTCTAGGGGTCTATAATACTCCAGTGCAGTTCAAAATAGCGGGTATTCCTTTTAGTTTAGATGGGACGACTACTGCGTTAACCAGGCAGGATATCGCCGATGAAATTATTGCTAAAGAGACTCAAATTAGAGATGCTAACCCAAATATAGAGTCCATAAAATATGATAATTTAACCAATGAGTTAACTCTTACCTACAAAGCTGATGCCGGAGATGTTGGTATACAGGAAGCGGAAATTGAAGAAATTGTTGGTGGTTTCTTTGGTGGTGCGGTGGGTTTAGTAAATCCAGATGCTGTGCTGGAGGGAGATAATTCCTACGAAGGCGTGTACCGTATGTACAGCTTCCTCAATCCGTTGGGGCAGCGTCCTGAAGCGTTGAATGTTGGTAAAGCACCTGACCCAGGCGCGGGTATTACTCTCCCTGAAATAGGGCCAGTCATTATAAAGTTCGATCCATCAAACGGCATTTTATCTCAAGTCAATGGTGTTGATGTGCCAAGTGGTGTTGGTGCGCAAGTGCCTAAGCTGACCATTCAAGGGGCTGATCCTGCTAATCCGTCAACTACTATTACTTTGGATCTGTCAGGCACCACTCAATTTGCTAACGAGCAAATCGTAAAAGCGCAGAGTCAAGATGGTTATGCGAAAGGAGATTTAACTGGGGTAAGTTTTACAACTACCGGTGAGATGATCGCGACTTTTAGTAATTCACAAAGTAAAAATCTAGGGACAGTGGCAATCGCTACTTTCGAGAACCAAGCAGGATTGCAGCCAAGTGGTAATACACAGTGGCAGGCGACCAGTTACTCGGGCGAGCCAGTATTAAACCCACCAGGGTCAGGTCTTAATGGTAGTTTGAGATCGTCAGCACTAGAGTCTTCTAACGTGGACTTGTCGGCTGAATTGGTGAAGCTAATTGAAGCTCAACGTAATTTCCAAGCGAGCTCTAAAACTTTGGAAACGCTAAATACTGTTACTCAGAATATCCTACAGATCTAAGTAATATCATTAACTTAAAGATCCTCGGTAGTTAAATGCTGGGGATTTTTTTTGCCTGATAGGTTTGTGGCATACATATTGCTTTAGTGTCTAGTTAAACAGAATAGCGGCAACAGAGAAGGTAACATGGATAAGGTACTATTTTTAGCGATGAGTGGGGCGAAGCAGACAATGATGTCGCAGCAAGCCCATGCTAACAATTTGGCAAATATTTCTTCCACAGGTTTTAAAGCTGATTTGGAGCAAGCCAGAGCTATGCCAGTGTTTGGAGATGGGCATCCATCCCGTGTGTACTCGCTTTCAGAGCGACCTGCAACGGATAGAACCACTGGAACTCTTT
>JABSRB010000078.1 GCA_013215375.1 Oceanospirillaceae bacterium
TAACACTCCTTGTTACGTATCGCTATTTTAGCAAATTTGGAGTGTTATTTTAGGTTTTTCTACAGCCTCAACGCTTTGCACACGGGCGCGTGAAACGCGTCCCAGCCCCATAGGGGCTAAAGTGGTGCAACTTGTTAGCTTTCAATTTCAATTACCTTCATATTCGGAATGGTTGCGAATTTACAGAGATTTTTTAGAGCATCACTTGTGATTCTAGTTGCTAATCCTATAATCATAAGTTTTTCCCCTTCATCAAGCTGATTTGGAACCAGCAAAGAATACGAAGTGCTATGTAATAAGGAACTGGTGTAGTCATATATAAAATCGTACATTTCTAATAGACCCGCTTCTTCTGCTTTTTTCTTCCAGGTTCTGTTGTCTTTAAGCTCTTTAGCAACTCGGCTCGTTTGATTTCTAAAATCAAAAAAACTATTTGCCTCTTCACTTTCAAGAAGAGTTTTCTTTACCTCTGACCATTCAGATGCTATTTCTTTTTCTCTTTCTTCATGTTGAGATAAAAAGGAATCAATGTAAGTTTTATGAAATCCTGCACCGTTAAATTCAGCCATATCAAGGAATATTGATATTTCTGTATCTAGAGCATCATAAAGCATATCGACAGCCTTCTTTTCTTTCAATATGGCTTCAATATCTGGCGCATCTTTTTTCAACAAAGCCTCTTCGATTGACAGATTGTCCAGCTTTGCTATGTCTATCAATGCATATTTTTTTAGGCTCTCTGATTTTTCAAGTTGATGTCTATAGATAGAGTATCTCAACTTGTATTTGAACGACTCTTCAGAAACTAAAATTCTTGTTGTTATACAAGTTTCAAATAAAAATCGAAGATTAGAAATCAACAAAAGCGTAGAATTTTGTTGGCTTGTGATTTCTTTAAAACAGCGATCTATTGATTCTACAATATTGAGAGTTAACTCTTTAACTAGAGGCTTTGTGTTGATTCCTCCAACAAGTAATCTTATTTTGGTGATGGTTTCGTAATTGCTGTCAATGACCTTTTGTCGTCTTTGATTTACGTATTGATCTAGCCCTGGTTCATAAGTAAACACTACTAGTCCTCTGTAAAGCTAACGCCCGGTTCACCGAGCAGATTTTTGTTGGCGACTTTTTTGCGTCTTTTTGCAAAAAAGGTGACAGCGAGAAGCTGTCCGATGCAACCGCTTGTTAAGTGTTTGGTACGGCACACATTTCTGCCTTCGTCTGCTCTGGTACATTAATCCAGCTTGTGTTATTTAATAGCTTTAGACTAACTCCCAAGCCCGAAGCTGTGACAGTTACAATTTGTTTGAACCAGTCAGAGTGACTCCATTTTCTCGGAGCGGGTGCTTTAAAACCTTTTTTCTCATTATCCCAGTAAACCTCAGCTGCTTCACGATAGATATATTGATACATTGGTTTTCCGCCACTTGCTAGCACGACAAACATTTCACCGTTTTCCAAGATCTCAATTGTTGATATTTCTTCGATTACCATAGTGACACTTAACAGCTTAATACTGCGCATGCGCGTTTACACACTAAAGAGGATTCTATGAAAGGCCTATAATTAGCTAATTTAGCTTGAAAAACATCCATTTTATAAAAATCTTCCGTGGCTAAACGCGCATGCGCGTTTGTAGAAATAACGAGTTTCTCGTTATTTATTATTGTTCATGTTTATACTATTGATATTGCGATTGTTTCTATAAATTTACAAGTGCGAATGAGCATAGAAATGTGATTTTAGAGCGTAAACGCGCACGATTATAGCGTTCATCTCAAATAACACTGTTATTATAATCAGTATTTTGAAATGTAGATGCTCTATCAAAAATGACTATATTTGGCCGATACTAGCCATGACCAATGATAGATACAATAGGCACTAAAGTGAACGAAACAACCCCAAGTGTTCACCCCTATAAACACACCTCAATTTGCAGCCTAAGTAAAACTAAAAGGACACGCTTTGTTTTATTTGCAAACACTTATAATGACGAACATTACTCGACCACAAAAGTTCCTCAAAAAACTGCCGCTAAATAAGACCACGCCTGACACTAAAACGCTGCAACAATCGCCCATCGATAGCCAATAACCCCAATGCTATTAATGCCATGCCTAACAGATGCTGAGTTTTAAGCGCTTCGTTTAAAAACAGTATTCCAAGTGCAATCGCACTAACAGGGACTAACAATGTCACTAACACTGCATTGGTGGCACCTGCTGAGGCTATTAACTTAAAAAACAACACATAGGCTAACGCCGTGCTCAATATACCCAGCGCCAATAATGCATATACAGTCCCGATGCTGGGCATAGTTAGTTGCCAGGGCTTATCGAATAACAATACCAGCGGGATTAACAACGCACTAGAGGCACTGACTTGACCCATAGCGATGGCACTAGGCGCCATTTTTAATGCGGCAAATTGCCTGCCTATCATGGCGGCTATCGCATAACTGAGCGCGGCCCCTAGACAGGCAAAGATTGCTAACAGCGATTGATCTGTGTTGAGCGAATCCCCAACAACTAGCACAGTTACCCCTGCTAGCCCCAACAGTACCCCGATCATTTTGTGCGTTGTTATTTTCTCATCACTGGTATAAAAATGTGCCACTAAGATGGTAAACACTGGCGTAGTGGCATTGAGTATCGCCGCTAAACCGCTGGCTATCTCGCTCATGCCAAAAATAAGCAAACTGAAAGGGACGACGTTATTGAATAAACCCAAAAAGAAAAACAACCGCCAGCACTGCCACTTTAGCGGTAATTTAACACCGCTAAAAAATAGATACGCACCCAGAAAAAGCGCGGCCAAACTAACCCTAATCAACACAATACTCAACACTGGAAGCTCTAATACTGCAAACTTCATAAAGAAAAAGGAGCCACCCCAAAGTAGTGATAACAACATCAGTATCAGCCACTGCATTAAACCCATTGGTTTGATCGTCATTGTTTTTATTTCCGAAAGTTAAAAACGTAGTTTAATGCGACTAAACCGACAACTACACCCGATTCTTGCGCTTTGAATTTTGTTGTTTTACTGTCAAATATGCGACACAGCCTATCGCTTAATATAGCCAATCCATTATAGTGAACGCCTTATTTTTGAGACATAATCATGATTATTATCGCCAGTGCATTAATACCTATCTTAGTGACAATTCTGTTAGGGTACGCTATCAAACGTAGCAATATGTTGAGTCAGGATTTTTGGAGCAGCACCGAAAGTCTCACCTATTATATTCTCACGCCCTCATTGTTGATCAGCATTCTCGCCAACCGCCCGCTCTCTCAACTGCCTTGGGTGAGTTTTATCAGTGCTGTGGTGATTACTGTGCTGGTGTCTGCAATCATTATTATTGTCTATCAATCCCTTTTCAAAACATTTTCCAGCAGCACTTTTACCTCGGTATTTCAAGGTGGGGTCAGGTTTAATACTTTTGTCGCGCTAGTGCTAGTGTCTTCACTGTACGGTGATGAGGGATTAAGTTATGCAGCACTTGCTGCAACCGCCATGATTATCCTGATCAATATACTCTGTGTCTCAGTATTTTCGATCAGTATGGGCAATGAGGGCATAAAAATACTATCGGTACTAAAACAAATCGCCAAAAACCCATTAATCCTCGGTGCTGGCAGCGGTATATTATTAAACCTATCTGGGGTGGGACTACACCCCATTTTAGTCGACTCACTGGATTTGTTTGGCCGTGCCGCTTTTCCTCTAGGGCTTATGTTAGTGGGAGCTGCATTGAGCTTTAAAGGCATTTCATTACATTACAAACCCATACTGATTAGCTCTATTGTACAGTTCATCATTAAACCTGTCTGTGCCGTCGGTGTAGTGCTTGTATTCAAGATTGATCCTGTGCCAGCAATGGTACTGATCATTTTCATGTGCGTTCCCACTGCCCCCTCTGCATACATATTAGCGCGCAAGCTTGGCGGTGACGCAGCGGCGATGGCCAGCATTATTACCAGCCAGACATTGATCGGGTTTGTCAGTATACCGCTGATCATTTTCTGGGCGAGTGAATTTATTGGCTGAGGTTGGTTTAGTGCTCAGAGGAATTAGATAAAGAGATTAGAACTTGTCGTTCAGTAATGCCTACCTATATATCAGGCATTTCTATTGTGGGTTATCGCAGCCAGATTAATCTGGCTGCGATAGGCTAGCTAATAAATTTAGCGACTGAAGAGCTCATTTGGTTGGCAAAATCCAATATATTTGAACTTACTTTGACATTTTTCCCCGCATTTGAGGCTGTCACTTCCGATATATCTCTGATATCGACCACATTGCCTTTAACTTCCATGGTCATTAGATTTTGCTGCTCTATGGCCGCGGCAATGCCCGTACTCATATTGGTAATTTCTTTAATATCCTCTGAAATTAACAGCAGTACTTCACCTGCTTTGTTAATTTGTACGGTACTCTCCTCCCCTTGCTGATGACATTCTTCTATTAGCACTACAATTTCATTGGTACGCTCGTGCAAGGTATCAATGATAGTATTGATCTCTTCAGTAGACTCTTGGGTCCGCATCGCCAAGTTTCTAACCTCTTCTGCTACTACCGCAAATCCTCTACCATGCTCTCCCGCCCTAGCCGCTTCAATAGAGGCATTTAGCGCCAGTAAGTTGGTTTGATCTGCGATCCCTTTAATAACATCTAACACCGTTTCAATGGCTTTGCTTTCCTCTACCAACACTTTAGCGGCGCGATTAGAGGCATTGAGCTTGTCGGTTAAAACCGATAGCTTTTGTGTAGTCGCCTCGACGCTTTCACAACCTTGCACGGCATGGTCAGTGGCATTTTTCGCAACTTGTGATGCAGACTCTGTACTCTTGGATATTTCACCGATGGTATCTCCCATCTGCGAGGTCGCCTCTGCCACTTGATCAGCTTTGAGCAGCTGGTTTTGCATCCCCTTTCTATTACTTGTTGCCTGTGACGTTAGGTTTTCAGCGGAGAGCGTTAAGTGCGAAGAAATGTTATTAACGTCTGCAATAATCTGTTGGAAATTTTCTAACATGGTGTTTATTTGTAAACTTAATTGACTTATTTCATCGCGGTCGCCGCCATCAACCCGCATCGCTAGATTGTTCGATGCGACAATTTTCAAGACCGTATCGTTGATACTATTGATGGGACGTAAAATACTTTTACTAATGATTAAATTAGCGATTAACATTAAAACACTCAGCATTACAAACACCAAAAATGCATAGAGTTTTATGCTCTGCTCACTCGCCGCTATGAC
Source organism: Oceanospirillaceae bacterium (assembly GCA_013215375.1). Taxonomy (GTDB): domain Bacteria; phylum Pseudomonadota; class Gammaproteobacteria; order Pseudomonadales; family Balneatricaceae; genus Rs1. Next base: position 5,273 of record JABSRB010000078.1, read on the forward strand.
TTTGTTAACACTTTCCTCTAAAGCGAAGAATTTGGCATCCATCTTTTCAATGGCTCGCATAAATTCTACAGAAGCTGGCGCGTTCCTATCGACACTTGATGAGAGATAATGCTTAGTAAAACTATCCACGTATTGGTTTACACTTAAAGTGAATGTCTCTATAGATATTTGATCGGCATCTTCATTGATATAAAAAAGCCTTAACTCTTCCAAGGCCTCTTCAATAGCAGGTTTGGTATTGATCAATCCAGAGGCACTTGCACTGTTTGAAGTCGCTATAAAATCTTTTTCATTTAAACGTAACAGATTGATTTTATTACTGAGATGATTAACGATGAGATGCTGTTTGTTGAATTGGGCAAGTTTGTTTATTTGGATTTGATAGACGAAAAACAAGGTCGCTAGACCAAAGGCCACAAGCGCAGTACTTCCTAGTAACTTATGTTTGATTAACATTAATATTCCTTATTATTTAATCATTTTTTGCTACACCCAATAATTTTGCAGGGGCAGCAAAAATAGGATTTATTCTTATAATATGAACAGTATATGATGTTGGCAAGGTAATGGCATTAACTAATTAGACAATCATCAGACTAATTTAGCTTATTTTTCAAACAGTAAGAGAAAATTAAACAGATCCAAAAGCTTTTACTGATTGTGCTTCACCCTAAAAGACGGTAAAAGCACAATACCGATTAATTCAGCATTAAGATTATCCTGAATCCGTGGCTTCGCAGTGGATGTAGGGTGTTAGATATTGATTTTACAGCGGAATTGAAAAATCTTAGCTGCAAGCTCCTATGCATCCTGCATTCGCTCAATATGCTCCTTGCCATCCCTAGCATCGCTAATACCGTTCGTCCTGAACATAAATGCGTCCATGCATAAACCCCTTAGATTCAGTGAGTATTTTTCAATACCGTTGTAGGACCCAAAAGCTTATGCTAAGCGCCGCTTGGAAGTCACTGATTCAGGATTTAATTAAAAGACATGAATAGCGGGATAAAGACAGGTACCAACATGCTTAATACGAAGCCACTGGCTATGGCTGTTGGTATTATCATCGAGCCGTGAAACTTACCCAGCATCGGTAGTGTAAAATCCATCGCTGTCGCACCCGAGATTCCCACAGAGCAATGTTTATTGATTTTCGCCAGCACAGGGATCAACATCAGCGCAATGATTTCTCGACCTATATCTAACAAGAAGGAAGTCGTTCCCAGTAATGGGAAACCTAAATCACTTAGTAGTATCCCCGAAAGACTATACCAACCAAATCCTGAGACAACTGCCAGCGCATGTAATACTGGCATCTCTAAATACCAAGCGCCAACTACCGCTGCCAAAAAAGTACTTAGCAAAGTGGTTATGGCAATAATCAATCCTTGAACGTTAAGAAACAACGAGCGCAATCTATAGTTTGCCAAGTGAAGCTGCTGACCTACTAGGAATAACAATAAATAAAGCATCCAAGTGACTAATGTGTCTACGTGTTCAAAATAGCCCTGACTAAAATATCCAAGAAAACCACCGCCGACTACCCAGAGCACAGTTTGAATAGAATCCGAAAAGGTACTCCAACTCACTTTTAATTTTTGCTGGCCAGCGCCAGACGTACTAACCTTATTATCATCGCTTAAATACCGACCACTAAGAGCCAAACAAACCACATTAAGGATAACCACCAATACAAATAGTACTAACGCAATGTAGCCAGCCTCCAACAATTTGCTTGCCAAATTTTCTAAAGCGCCAATGCTGTAGCCAATTAAACCCAACATAGAAAAGGTTAACCACTTTAAGCTCGCATCAATAACCCCCACACTTAAGCTTTTAACGTGCCAATAAAAGCCTAAAATTAAAGCTCCCAATAACGGCCCCAATGTCATCAATACTGTCATTTAACTATTCTTCCAGAATTATTACTATTAATACAAAGTCTTATACTTAAAACATAATGCAAAGTATATGAACAGAACCATTATATTCTCTTTATTTTATAACCGCTCTTACCATCTACTATTAGATAGCCTAAATCCGAGAGCTCTTTCCTAATTGCGTCGCTTTGTTGCCATCTTTGGTTTTTCCTAGCCTCATCCCGATTATTGGCCAGATCAATAATCGCTTGAGGATATTCTTTCACTGCTACTTGCTGCGACAGCGATAATCCTAATATTTTATCGAAAAAGTAGATGGTTGCTTTTTTATCGGCATTGCTCAAGCCTGATTTTGTCACTTGCCACAAAACAGCCAACGCTTGCGGCATTTTAAGATCATGATTGACAAGGCCCACAAAGCTATTTTTATAGCCAACATTTATCTCTCCAAACGAGGGCCAAGTGGCTAACATTGTACGTAACCTTTTTAAGGCACGCGCGGCGCTATTAAGCGCTTTAATACTAAAGTTCAAATGCGAGCGATAGTGACTAGTCAGCAACAGATAACGAAAATCTAACGGCTCATATCCCCGATTAACCAGATCAAGTAAACGTAATGACTTACCAGATTTTGACAGTTTCTCGCCATCTAATTGCAAAAAGCGACCGTGCATCCAAAAGCTCGCCGGCTGTTCGCCATATCTAGCTTCACATTGAGCAATTTCATTAGCGTGATGCACAGAAATATGGTCTTCTCCGCCCACATGAATATCAAAGCGTGGCCCCAAGTATTTTTCTGACATCGCTGAACATTCGATATGCCAGCCCGGAAAACCAGTACCCCAGGGACTAGACCACTGCATTTGGCGCTCTTTTGTGTCATCTTTTGTCACACTAAATTTCCACAGTGCAAAATCCGTTAAATGACGTTTGTGCCCAAGATCAACTCTTTTACCCCCTTGCTGGCCCGCTATGTTGAGCCTGGCAATATAGCCATAACTATCCAACATCTGTGTATCGAAATAAATCCCATCGGGGGTTTGATAGGTAAAGCCTTTTGCTTCAAGCTGCACAATATAACTTATTTGCTCGTCAATGTGCTCTGTTGCACGGCATACAACACCTGCATGACTCACCTCTAATGCAGTCAGATCATCAAGAAACGCCGTCTCAAAATATTTCGCGATCTCCCACGCACAACGCTGTTGTTGGCGCGCCCCTATTTGCATTTTGTCCTCACCGCTATCTGCATCAGAGCTTAAGTGCCCTACATCTGTAATGTTCATTACGTCTTGCACTGTATAATCGTTAATACGCAATACACGCTTTAATACATCGACAAATACGTAATTACGCAAGTTGCCAATATGCGCGTAGTTATACACGGTTGGACCACAAATATAGATGCTAACGACTTCATCACTGATGGGATAAAAGGGGTATATACCTCTGCGGTATGTATCAAAGAGCTGTAATTTCTTAACAGGATTTTGTTCACTTTTCATACTTAAATCACTTTACAATAAATTTTAGACATAAAAAAAGGGCCGATAAATAATTTAGCGGCCCCTGTTCATTCAATATTTAGATCAACAACGGCACGTTTTGCAAGCACAACAATTCACACACAATAATGCTGATTGTTTTAGCGAAGACCGTTTGTTACTAAATAATTTATTGCTCATATGTACTCAAATTTTTTATCACTAATAGATGATTAGCCCGCTCATATTCTAAACACTGTAACGCGCCACATGATTATTCAAAACTATACATACATTTGTCAAGTCCTGAGCCTGACATTTAGTATAAATCACTCTGTCTTGTGCAGCCTTCAATTGCGTTTGCACTTGATCAATACTGCGTTTTACCTCGTCAACGGCGCCTACTTGCGCTCTGGTCTGCTCTGATACTAAGCTATTCACCGATCCAATCTGATGAATAATATCTTCAGCTGCACTTAAGCGAGCCACTACTTCTTGAGTTTGCTCAACAGATATTCTCGCAATACTGTTCTGACGTTGCATAGAGAGTGTGACATCCCCAGCAGACAATTGAAATGCAGCCAGAATATCGCCAATTTCGTTGGTGGACTGCGCCGTTAATTGTGCCAATTCACGCACTTCACTTGCCACCACTGCAAACCCCCGGCCACTATCCCCAGCCCTAGCAGCTTCGATAGCCGCATTTAAAGCCAGCAAATTGGTTTGCTCTGCTATGGTGCCAATCACACCTAATACCGTTTGTATCTTTTTAGTTTCAATATTTAGGCGCTCAATATCCTCTTCGCCCTGGGTGACTTCTC
>JABSRB010000079.1 GCA_013215375.1 Oceanospirillaceae bacterium
CTGAAATTGGCAGGTTTGCAGGTTGATGTTGCTCAATCAGAGCAATTAGCTGTTGCGGCTGGTCAATGATGAAGTCAGCCCCCCAAGTGTCACACTCATCATGGCTGTTCAGGTATCCGTAACGACAGCCAACGGTGGTCATTTGCGCTGCTTGCCCCGCTTGAATGTCCCGTAAATGATCCCCCACATACCATGTATTTGCATTTGATATACCTAGATATGACCCCGCTAAAAATAGCGCTTGCGGGTTAGGTTTGGGATGTTTTACATGGTCGGGGCAAATAATGGCTTTAGTCCGATTAGATAGTTTAAAATGATCCATAATGAGCTGCGTGTATTTGGCAGGTTTATTGGTGACCACTCCCCATAAAATACCTTGCTCATCCAGATAGTCTAACAATTGGTTAACATTTGGATACAAGCTGGATTTCACATTGATTAATTCAAGATAGCGCTCTAAGAATTCGGCTTTTAAAGCGCTAAGTTCGCTGCTATCGATGCTTATTTTAAAGGCGGTGGCGAGCATCGCGTTAGCGCCATTAGAAGCTTGCTGCGTCACTGTTACGAGCGAGATCGGCTGTTGTGAATGTCGCTCTAACATCAAATTTATAATGTATAGAAAATCGGGCGCGCTATCTAAAAGTGTCCCATCTAAGTCAAAGAGTATCGCTTTAATTTTATTCACAAAGGTTCCCGTTTTAGAGTGTCTCTTAATATTTGCAGGCAATAATATAGTTTACAGAGAGGTCTGAAGGGGTTAGCTGGTATTCTTTGTTGATTAAGTTGTATGTCATGCCTGTCATGTTCTCAATCTTTAATTGACTGTTGCGAATCCAATTGCCTAGCTCAGAAGGCTTTATGAATTTTTTGAAATCATGTGTTCCTTTAGGCACGAGGTTCAAAATGTGCTCAGCACCGACAATGGCAAACAAATAGCTTTTGGGGTTGCGATTAATGGTAGAGAAAAAGACATGTCCGCCAGGTTTTACCAGTTTGGCGCAAGCTTGCACTATAGAGCTGGGATCGGGGACGTGCTCAAGCATTTCCATGCAGGTAACGACATCAAAACTGGCTGGCTGTTGCTCGGCTATTTGCTCAGCAGAAATTTTCTGATAATCAACATGTAAGCCGCTTTCAAGGCCGTGTAATTGAGCGACTTTTAAAGGCGCTTCCCCCAGGTCTATACCGGTAACAGAAGCTCCTCTTTGTACCATGGATTCGGAAAGTATCCCGCCGCCACAGCCAATATCTATAACTCTCTTGCCCTCTAGTGAGGCGATTGAATCAATATAGCCCACTCTGAGCGGGTTTATGTCGTGTAGTGGCTTGAATTCGCTGTTGAGATCCCACCAGCGGCTGGCTAATTCTTCAAATTTGGCAATTTCTTTTGGGTCAACGTTGATTGCGTTATCGCTCATAAACTTCTGCTATATAAGGGAGTAAGAAATAAGCTCTAGTGCTAACTGCATAAAAATGGTCAGCTGCATTGATCTTATTAATTTATCCCATCAGTTAAAAAAACAGATTTTAGCATTGCTAGGCTCAAGATAGAAACAGCTGAGTCAGTTGTGGATATCAATAATTGACGCATGGCTTAAATATTTATGAAATCTTCGGCTGCAATCATTTGATAATCTGCTTATCGGCTATTGGTGTTGAATATAAAAGAAAAAATATACTCAAAAAACTAATTTGGTCTACACTATTTATGAAGTGATTAATTTATTTATATTCTCTGTTTTTTTGAGGTTTTTATGATTTTTTCAGAGGACTCTGAGCAGGCTGCCGTATTCTTGCGTAAGGCTGTGCCAAAAATGATCCAGCATAAAATAGTGCCTAATCCATTTAACTACACGTTATGGTATGCCTATTTTTCAATGAACTTTCCTGAGTTGAACCGTGAATTAGATTACATGCTGGATAGGTTTGGCACTTGTCCTGGGAGCATGAGCGAAAAATTATTTTTAAAATATGTGATAGGTAGTGATGAAGATGTTGAAAGTCGAAAGTTATTGTTTCAGCAAGCAGTAGCAGGGATCGTCGATAGTCTCTCTGAGTCTATAGATGTAACCGCTAAACAGAGTCGCGATTTTTCAAAGGCATTAAATGACGATATCGAATCTCTAAGTAGTAGTGCAGAAAGTACAGAAGTTTCATCGCTGTTAAGTAATTTGAGTGAAAATGCTAATGGATTGTGCCGTATAAATGAAGCGTTTCAAGGTGAAATGTCGAAAGCGCAGTTAGAAATTCAGTCATTGAGGCAACAGCTTGAAGAAAGTAAAGAGCAGGCGAATACCGATGCATTGACTGGACTAAATAATCGTCGTGTATTTGAATCACTCTATCTTGAGTTTACCAATAAGGAGCAGCAGTACGATATAGCCTTGATTATGATGGATATTGATAAATTCAAAATATTCAATGATACCCATGGGCACGTAATGGGTGATCAAGTGCTTAAAGTAGTGGGGCGGTTGCTTAAAGTTGAGTGTACGGAGCCGGTTGTAGCGGTGCGTTTTGGCGGTGAAGAATTTGCCATACTTTGTCCTGGATTGAATGCCAGCAGTGCTGGTAAAATTGCAGAAAATTTAAGAGTTAAACTTTCTCGTATTACATTAAGTAATAAAAGGACGGGCGAAAAATTACCACCTGTAACGGCCTCATTTGGAGTGTCAGTGACACAGGGTGCTGAATTGTTGCATCATTTGGTTGAGCGCGCAGACAAAGCGCTCTATGCTGCTAAGGAGAGTGGTAGAAATAGAGTCCAAATCTTTTCTTAGGGCGTAAAACAGCGCTTGATGCTATTTTAAGCTGTTTATCTTCAAAGAATCCCCTGAATTAAGGGGAATATCCCGTCGTTTTAACAATATAGCTTCTTCCAGCGAATAGCTTTGGTACGTTTATTGTACAAAGTTCTCGTAAGGCTTTGATTTATATTTAATATAACTATTTATCTAATAGCTAAGGCTGGCGGTGTTAGTCCACAGTTTTTATGATACAATCTCGCGGTTAAAATTGGCCTTTAATGGCGTTGATAACTAAGTATTTTTACAAGAGTCCTACCAAGGAAAGCTGTGATTTATGGGTGATTTAGTAAAACAAGTAGTGCCGGTTAATATTGAAGATGAGATGAAACAGTCTTATCTTGATTATGCGATGTCTGTCATCGTAGGTAGAGCACTACCAGATGTTCGTGATGGTTTGAAACCTGTACACCGTCGCGTGTTATTTGCGATGAGTGAATTGAAAAATGACTGGAACAGACCCTATTTAAAATCGGCACGTGTGGTCGGGGATGTTATCGGTAAATACCACCCACACGGTGACAGTGCTGTGTACGATACTATCGTACGTATGGCTCAGCATTTTTCACTGAGATATATGTTGGTAGATGGTCAGGGGAACTTTGGTTCAGTTGACGGAGATTCCGCAGCGGCCATGCGTTATACCGAAATTCGGATGCGCAAAATATCTCATGATTTACTCGCAGATCTAGATAAAGAAACGGTTGATTTCGTTCCAAACTATGATGGAACAATACAGATACCGGCAGTACTACCAACGCGCCTACCCAACTTATTACTCAATGGTTCTTCGGGCATTGCCGTTGGTATGGCGACTAATATTCCGCCGCACAATTTGACAGAAGTAGTCAATGGCACGCTGGCGCTAATCGATAATCCAGAGTTGGATATCGATGGTTTGATGGAGTATATTCCCGGTCCAGATTTTCCAACGGGTGCCATTATCAATGGTAGAGCAGGTATTTTGCTTGCTTATCGCACGGGCCGCGGCCGTATTTATCTGCGTTCAAAGTATCATATTGAAGATGTTAATAGCGCCGGTAAACAGGCTGTTATCGTCACTGAGATTCCCTACCAGTTAAATAAAGCTCGCTTGATCGAGAAAATTGCCGAGCTGGTTAAAGATAAAAAACTAGAGGGGATTACCGAGCTGCGTGATGAGTCTGATAAAGACGGCATGCGCATAGTGATAGAGCTGCGACGCGGCGAAGTACCTGAAGTGATTGCCAATAATCTGTTTTCTCAAACACAGATGGAAGGTGTTTTTGGTATCAACATGGTGGCGCTAGTCGATGGTCAGCCTAAGATATTAAATCTTAAAGACATATTGGTGAACTTTATTCGCCACCGTCGAGAAGTAGTCACGCGTCGTACTGTTTACTTGTTGAGAAAAGCGCGTGAGCGCGGACATGTATTAGAGGGGTTAGCGATTGCATTAGCTAACATAGATCCCGTTATTACGATGATAAAATCTTCAGCATCACCTGCTGACGCAAAAGATCGCTTAATTAATAATTCATGGGATCCAGGGTCAGTCACCCAAATGTTAGCCAGTGCTGGAGAACATGCTTGTCGTCCAGATGATCTGGAAGAACAGTATGGTATGCGTGATGGTAAATATTACCTGTCTCCTGTGCAGGCCCAAGCTATACTAGATCTTAGACTACATAGATTAACCGGGCTCGAACATGAAAAACTCATAGCAGAATACGCTGAGTTGTTAATCCAAATTGCCGGTTTCTTAGAGATTTTAGGCTCTTTTGAAGTGTTGATGAATGTTATCCGCGAAGAGCTTAGAGCGATTATCGAAGAGTATGGTGATGAGCGTAAAACAGAGATCATTGCCTCACGCCAGGACTTGACAGTTGCCGACCTTATCACCGAAGAAGATATGGTGGTGACCATCTCCCACGGTGGTTATGCTAAAACTCAGCCATTGACTGATTATCAAGCGCAAAAACGCGGTGGTAAAGGTAAGTCAGTGACGGCGGTTAAAGATGAAGATTTTGTTGAACATCTACTGATTGCAAGCACGCATGACACGGTGCTGTGTTTCTCCAACAAAGGTAAAGTGTATTGGTTAAAAGTGTTTGAAATTCCCGTTGCCTCAAGAGCGGCGCGTGGACGACCTATTATCAATATTCTGCCATTGGCTGAAGGCGAACGCATCTCTACTATCTTGCCAGTAAACGAGTTTAGCGATGATAAATTTGTATTCATGGCGACTGCAAGCGGCACAGTGAAAAAGACTTCGTTGGCCAATTTTGCACGCCCACGTAGTTCCGGTTTGATTGCGGTTGATTTGCTGGATGATGACTCTTTGATTGGCGCCGCTATTACCGAGGGTGAAGACGATATCCTACTGGTTACTAGCGCTGGTAAAGCGGCTCGATTCCATGAAACTGATGTACGTGCTATGGGGCGTACTGCTCGCGGTGTACGTGGCGTTAGAATGAAAGGTGAAGCGAAAGTTATCTCGCTGATTATTCCAAAAGAGGGCGGTAAAATATTAACGGCTTCTGAACGCGGTTTTGGCAAGCAAACGGAAGTCACTGATTTTCCTTGTAAAGGACGTGGAAACCAAGGTGTTATCGGTCAACAGTGTACTGAGCGCAACGGCGAATTAGCGGGTGCAGTGCAAGTCTTTGCTGGTGATGACGTGATGTTGATTAGTGATCAAGGCACCATGGTACGTACGCGTACTAGTGAAATAGGTGTATTAGGGCGTAATACACAAGGTGTTCGTCTGATTCGTGTCGCAGATGGTGAGAGCTTGGTGGGGATTGCTCGTATAGAGGAGCCTGCTGAGGAAGAAGTCGATGACGCGATTGAAGGTGAAGAACAAGCGGTTGTTGTTGACGAGTCTCAAGATAGTGAGTCATCGGATACGGAGTAATCGTTAAACATCAGGTGTAGCAAGTGCGGCCTCGGCCGCATTTTTAGTTTTAGCGCTAGTAATACAGTGCAGAATTAAATGAAAGTGATAGATACGCTGGTTGAAGGGGTAAAGCGGTTTCCTAGCGCCTTCAGCAGCTTTAAATCTATCATTGGGTAGTTCTTAGATAGTTTGTAGTTTTTGAGTGACAAGTTGAAAGGTTCATCAATGATACGTAAGCATAATTTTAGTGCCGGACCAGCGGCTATTCCACGTGAAGTTTTAGAGCGTGCCCAAGCTGAAATGTTAGATTGGAACAAGATGGGGCTTTCTATAATGGAAATGAGCCATCGCAGTAAAGAGTTTATCGCTGTTGCGCAAAAGTCAGAAGCGGATTTACGGCTGTTGTTGAGTATCCCCAATAATTACAAAGTGTTGTTTTTGCAAGGTGGAGCGACCAGTCAGTTTGGCATGATCCCGTTAAATTTGGCACGCGCCGACCAAGTTACAGCCTATATTGAAACAGGTATGTGGTCTACAAAGGCTATCGTAGAGGGGCGCCGCTATTCTCAGTTAGAAGTTGTCGCTTCAGCTGCTGAGAAAGGCTACCGCAGTGTGCCCACTCAAAGCGAGCTAAACTTAGGCGATGATGTTGCCTATCTGCATTATGCATCCAACGAAACAGTCGGCGGTTTAAGCTTTGATTATGTACCCCAAATAGGCGATGTGCCGGTCGTGGCAGATATGTCTTCTGATATTCTATCCAAAGAAATAGACGTATCCTCTTTTGGTATGATTTACGCGGGGGCGCAAAAAAACATCGGTCCTGCTGGTCTTACGGTGGTGATTATTCGCGATGATCTGTTAGATCGTGCGCAGGCAATGACCCCTAAAATGTATAACTACAAAGTTCATGCTGCTGCTGGGTCTATGTCTAACACGCCACCCACGTTTGCCTGGTATTTGTCTGGACTGGTATTTGAGTGGTTGCTTGAGCGTGGTGGTATTGCAGCGATAGAGCAGATCAACAGACGCAAGGCGCAAAAACTTTATCAGGAAATAGATGCAACGGGATTCTATAAAAATCAAATAGTGAGTAATAATCGCTCAATGATGAATGTTCCTTTTAATATTCATGATGCGTCGCTGGAGAGTGTTTTCCTCGAGCAGGCTGCTAAAGCAGATTTATTGAACTTGAAAGGGCATAAGGCTGTGGGAGGCATGCGCGCGAGTATTTATAACGCGGTGGCTGAAGAGTCAGTCGATGTACTAGTAGACTTTATGCAAAATTTTGAACGTCAACACGGCTAACAAGGTTTTAGCCATTGCCTATGGCATTGTTTATCAGGTGAAATATGACTGACCCTTTAAAGAATCAAGAAAATGAACTGTTGCAGCTTCGTGATGAGATTGATGAAATAGATCAGCAACTACATCTGCTGTTTAATCAGCGAGCGCTTTGCGCACAACGTGTCGCTCAGGTAAAAGAAAAATACCAAGGTATTGAAGATGCTGTTTTTTATCGACCTGAGCGCGAGGCACAAGTATTGCGTAAAGTGATGGCACGCAATCAGGGGCCGTTGGAAGATAAGGCGGTAGCACAGTTGTTTCGCGAGGTGATGTCTGTTTGCCTTGCCCATGAAAAGCCACTGCAGGTTGCCTATTTAGGTCCTGCTGGGGCATTTGCGCAGCTAGCTTCGCACAAGCACTTTGGCGCATCTGCAATGACTATCCCGGTTAATTCATTGGATCATGTCTTTAAAGAAGTACAAAACTCTAGTGTTAACTACGGTGTTGTTCCCATCGAAAATAGCAGTCAGGGGATCGCCTGTCTCACCATAGATTTGCTGAAACGTTATCAATTAAATATCTGTGGAGAGGTTGAGCTGTCCATAGAGTTGCATTTATTAAGCAATGAAAAATTGGCGCTCAGTGATGTTAAAGCTGTCTATGCCCTCAATGAAACGCTTTCACAATGTGCTGGCTGGCTTGATCAGCACTGTGCCAGTGCGAAACGAAAAACAGTGGACTCTCTGGCGTTGGCAATACAGTTGATAGAAAGTGAAGAGGGGGCTGTGGTGATAGCGGGTGATGGGGTTGTCGATCATCGCTGGCACTTGGTGGCGCAAAATATTAGCAATAATAATGAACATAAAGCTAGGTTTCTAATATTAGGCAAGCAAAAAATAACGCCCTCAGGTTTAGATAAAACCACCGTGTTAGTAGCGACACTTGATAAGCCTGGAGCTTTGGCTGCGTTATTGGCACCTTTTCGAGAAAGTCAGATTAGTCTGTCTAGAATCGATACTCATACAGGAGGCAGTGCTTTAGGGTCTGACTGTTCAGTTTTTTATATTGATTTCGAAGGTCACAGTAGCGATGAAAAAGTGGCAAAAGTATTGCAGCAACTCGCTGAAAATAGTGTCGAAATTAAAATGTTAGGCTCCTATCCGCGCGCCGTACTATAACGTGTCGATGAAGTATTTATAAGAGTGTATATGTCTAAGACGGTAGTAGAAGCAAAAACTTCAGTAGCTAATTTTGATCGAGAGTTTTTTATGGTTGAGAATGTCTTAATCATTGGCTTGGGAATGATTGGTGGCTCGCTGGCAAAAGCGCTAAAAGAAGGGGGATTCACCCGATATGTCGCCGCCTTAGACCAAGATCCTCAAGCGTTGGAAACGGGCGTTAGGCTGCACGTTATCGATCGCGGTTATACGGATGTCGGTGAGGCGGTTAGCAATGCTGACATTATCATTTTAGCGGTACCGGTTAAAGCTACAAAAAGTGTGTTGGCGACGATTAAGCCCTTCTTAAAACCCACAACTATTATTAGTGATGTAGGCAGTACTAAAGGTAGTGTTATAGAAGCGGCTAAGTCGGTGTTTAATGAAGTGCCGGCTAACTTTATTCCCGCCCACCCGATAGCAGGCTCTGAAAAGAGTGGTGTGCAAGCAGCTGATAGCGCGCTGTTTGCCAAGCACAAAGTTATTATTACAGAGCATCAGCGCGCCTCTAAAGCGGCAATTATCACCATCGCAAGAATGTGGCAGAGCACGGGTGCTGAAGTGTTGCAAATGGATGTAAAAAAACACGATCAAGTATTGGCAGCAACCAGTCACTTACCCCATTTATTGGCATTTTCGCTGGTGGATTCTCTGGCAAAAGAATCGGCTAGTTTAGATATCTTTCGTTACGCCGCTGGCGGGTTTCGCGATTTTACGCGTATTGCTGCTTCTGACCCTACCATGTGGAGTGATGTTTGCGGCGCTAATAAACAAGCCGTTTTGGAGCAAATAGAAATATTCTCCAAGGGGCTGGCTACACTTAAAAATGCCATAGAAGATGAGAATGAGCAGGAAATAAAAGCGATATTTAGCCGGGCTAAAGAAGCGCGGGAGCATTTTGGGAAAATGCTGCAAGGTACTGCTTACGATAAAAACGCCAAGCGTGGCAATACCCATTTCTTTATAGAGCCTGGATCACTGATGGCAGGTGAAGCGGTGGTGCCTGGGGATAAATCAATCTCGCACCGGGCAATATTTATCGCGGCTCTAGCAGATGGCGTCTCTGAAATTAAAGGTTTCTTGCACAGTGATGACTCTATGGTGACAGTGCAAGCATTTCGCG
>JABSRB010000008.1 GCA_013215375.1 Oceanospirillaceae bacterium
CGTTAATGATTTGATTAACGATCTTGAGCAAGCGCTTAAATGCATTAGTTAATAGGGGGCAGGTATGAATGATCGACGCTTACATTTTAGCTTAATCGAGTATGCTCAGCGCCTTGCCAAGGTAAGGATGGCGATGGTAGTGCATGAAATAGATACGTTGATCATTCATGATCCTTCAAATATGGCTTGGCTAACTGGCTACAATGCTTGGTCTTTTTATACACCTCAAGCAGTAGTTGTAGGCACTAGCGGAGAGCCTATTTGGTTTGGCCGCAATATGGATGTCAATGGCGCGAAACGCACCAGCTATTTGCACCACGACAATATTATCGGATATCCTGATCACTATGTGATGAATCCGCCACTACATGCGATGGATTACTTAGCTGCAGAAGTGTTGCCTGAGCGGCAGTTGCATTCGGGCAATGTTGGTGTGGAAATGGATAACTATTATTTCTCACACACAGCGTATAAGGCGCTACACAGCAGCTTGAAAGAGGCGGAGTTGATTGACGCCACTGGTCTAGTAAATCTCTGTCGTGCGATTAAATCCTCAACAGAAATTGAATATATGCAAGTGGCGGCGCGCATCGCAGAAAAAATGCATCGCGCTGCTTTATTAATGATAGAGCCGGGCTTGCCTAAAAACCGTTTAGTCGCAGAGATTTATCGAGTAGCCATGGTGGGGCATGAAGGCCATTACGGCGATTATCCGGCGATAGTGCCGATGTTGAGTAGCGGCGCTGATGCCAGTGCGCCGCATTTAACCTGGGATGAACGGCCATTTAATAACAATGAATGCAGTTTTCTTGAGTTGGCAGGGTGTCACAAACGTTATCACTGCCCAATATCGAGGAGCATTTATTTAGGCGATCCCAGTGCTAAATATTTACGCGCAGAAGAGGCGTTGAATGCGGGGTTAGAGGCGGGGCTGGCGGTAGCAAAGCCTGGAAATACTTGTGCAGATGTCGCCAACGCTTTGAATACCACCTTGGCAAAGTTTGGTTTTGATCGCGGCGGTGCACGCTGTGGTTATCCCATAGGTTTGAGTTACCCCCCCGATTGGGGTGAGCGCAGCATGAGCTTACGCGATACAGATTTTACGTTATTAGAACCAGGCATGACCTTTCATTTTATGCCGGGGCTGTGGTTGGACAATTGGGGTATGGAAACTACTGAGAGCATGGTGATTACCGATGAGGGTTGTGCAACGCTTTGTGATTATCCGCGCCAGCTATTTGTGAAAAAATAGAGTTATGAGCTATGAGCTATGAGCTAGAAGCTAGAAGCTAAGACCAAAATTTCAAGATTTTTTACCACAGAGGGCACAGAGGCGCTGCGCTACACAGAGAAAAGCAAAGAGCCAGACTCGAACAACACAGCTTATTGTTTACGAATATCTAGTTTTACTGATTTACTTGGCTCGAAACCCGAAACCCGAAACCCGAAACCCGAAACCCGAAACCCGAGGCTCATTCTCCTATGCAACAGACATCCATTAGCAGTAGCGTCGATTTTGATTTGGATGGCGTGCAGCACGGCTTTTTAAAGTTACCGCACTCCCACGATAAATCTGCTTGGGGCTGCATTATGATCCCAATTACTGTGTTTAAAAATGGTGAGGGGCCAACGGTGTTGCTAACGGGGGGCAATCATGGGGACGAATATGAGGGGATTACTAGCCTGTTAAAACTGGCTAATCGGTTGCAGCTTGGGCATATTCAAGGGCGGGTGATTATTGTGCCAATGATGAATTACCCTGCAGTGGTGCATGGTTCGCGTACCTCGCCAATAGATAGTGGTAATTTGAATCGCGCTTTTCCTGGAAGCCCTACTGGTAGCATTACGGCACAAATAGCTGACTATTTTCAACGTTATCTAATTCCTCTTTGCGACTATGCTTTAGATATCCACTCAGGGGGTAAAACTCTTGATTTCATTCCCTTTGCTGCCGTTCATCGTCTGACTGATAAAACCCAAGAGGCGGCTTGTCTGCTCGGTGCTAAGTGCTTTGGTGCGCCCAATACTTTGCTGATGCTGGATCTGCAGGCGCATGCTCTCTATGACACTGCCGTGGAATCCCAGGGAAAAGTGTTTGTCAGTACAGAGCTTGGAGGAGGTGGCACTAGCACCCCACAGACCATTGCTATCGCCGATCGCGGTATTGATAACTTTTTAATTTTTAGCACGGTGTTAAAGGGCCAGCTGCACGAACCTTCAGTTGATACTCGTTTGCTAGAGATGCCGGACATGAGTTGTTATCTGCAAAGTGAGCACAGTGGGGTGCTTGAGTACTGCGTCTCCCTAGGAGATAACGTCAAACATGGCGATTTAATTGCGCGTATTTATTCGTTGGAGCGCACTGGTTGTGAGCCTCATCAGTACTTAGCTACGCGCGATGGGGTTATGGCAGCTAGGCACTTTCCAGGCATCATCGCCATTGGCGATACCCTCGCCGTTTTTGCCGTAGAGATAGCGGATAATTAAAGATCCCCGGGGCAAGCCCTCTCGCGTCGCGAGCCTCCACTTACGGATGCGGGGTATTCCTAGTTTTTTTTGGTTCTTACAAACTCACGGCCCAAGGAGGCGGGGAATTAAACCCTTGATGATTTAGGCTCCGCCTAATTCATCTCTATTAATTGAAGCCCGATTGATTTTATTACTGGTAACACAATGTTCTTGTTGTAATAATCGGGCATAAAATATATGTCCTTTAAGTTTTGTAACAGGTGATAAATGACGACCCAAGCGCTTACTCTCGACGAAATATACCAGCTAGCTTTCGATTGTTTAACAAAGGCAGGCGCAGATCACGCCAATGCCGATGCAGTCGCGACGACGGTAATGCGAGCAGAACGTGATGGTAGTGTTTCACACGGTTTGTTTCGTATCCCAGGTTATGTGGCTACTCTAATATCGGGCAAAGTTAACGGTTGTGCCGATCCAAAGCCTGAGCAAGTCACTCCCGCTTTTGTGCGCACTCATGGTCAAAATGGGCATGCGCCATTGGCGTTGAGTCGCAGTATCGAAATGCTGGCGAAATCTGCACTGACCTGCGGTGTTGGTGTGCTCAGCTTAACCCATTCACATCACTTCGCGGCATTGTGGCCAGAAACCGAGGCGTTAGCAGAGCGTGGCCTGGTGGGTTTTGCCTGTGTCTCTTATACGCCAATGGTGGCTCCAGCAGGCGGTACGCAGGCACTGTTTGGTACTAACCCGATTTCATTTGCCTGGCCGCGCCCGGGTAAAACCCCTTTAGTATTTGATATGTCCACTGCTGCGATGGCGATGGGAGAAGTGCAAATAGCCGCCCGTGATGGACATAGTGTGCCTATGGGAACAGGCCTTGATGCCAACGGTGAACTCACCAATGACCCGAGAGAAATTCTTAAAGGGGTTTTATTACCTTTTGGAGCGCACAAGGGCTCAGCCATATCAATGATGGTGGAGCTAATGGCAGGACCAATGGTAGGCGAAGGTTTTAGCTTTGAAGCTGCAGAGGGCGATAATGGCGATGGTGGGCCCCCTCAAGGAGGCGAATTTATCTTAGCCATAGCGCCGCAAATATTAGGCTCTGACAATTGGGCTGAACACAGTGAAAAATTCTTTGCCAAACTCGAGGCAATGGATGGTATTCGCCTGCCAGGTCAGCGCCGGCATAAAATGCGCGCGGATACTGGGCCTCGAAATGTGAATTTCCAACTTCTAGAAACTTTACGAGGCTTGTGTTAAAGAGCTGTACACACATATTTTTCAACCTATTGAATAGAGGCTTTGCCTCTATTTTTCTTTGTGATTTCAATAAAAATAAACCCATTCACTCGATTATCCTAAAATATGATCTACCTTTAACAATAGGGGATTTTTTTATCTCAGATCTCTCTATGTTTGGCTGATTATATTTATCTTAAAGGATTAAGAAAATGGCTTTTTTGAAGAGTCACTGTAGTTGTATTTTGTCTAGAAAAGTAAAGTTTACTGTCGTTTTTATTTTTATAGATACTCTCCTATTACCCGCTGTTACACATGCACTTCCCAAAAGCGCGCAAGTTGTCCATGGCAATGTCAGTATAGACGCGCAGCAGCATTCTCTGAAAATAACCCAGAGCAGCGCTAAGGCGATTGTCAATTGGCAAGAGTTTGATGTAGCTGCCCATGAAGGAGTCACCTTTAAACAGCCCAGTGCCAATTCGGTCATTCTCAATCGTGTCACAGGAAATCACCCCAGTAACATCTATGGTAAGTTGTCCGCCAATGGCAATGTTTTTTTGGTTAACACTAATGGCATAACATTTTCTGCTAACTCACAAGTAAACGTCGGTGGTTTTGTTGGCTCTACCTTAGATATTAAAAATGCAGATTTTCTGGCAGATGAGCTGGTTTTTACAGCGAATGACAATCTTGGACAAATCATCAACAGAGGTCATATTAGTGCCGGTACGGTAGCGCTATTAGGCAACGCGGTGATTAATGAAGGATGGATCGTTGCTAGCACTATTGATACCACTGAGAATCAGCCCTCTGTTGCATTAGTTGCTGCAAATAAAGTTAAATTAACTTTTGGGGATAATAAGCAGCTTTCTGTTGAAATTAGTGAAGGTACTATCAATGGCTTGGTGGCCAATAAAACGCTGATTAGAGCAGATGGCGGCAATGTATTGCTTAGAGCTGAGGCGCTTAATGAGGTGTTTTCTGCCACGGTTAATAACACTGGGGTGATAGAAGCACACAGTATGGGCATGAAAAACGGTCGTATTGTATTGCTTGCAGATATGGATACTGGCGTGACTACTGTTGATGGCACTTTGGATGTTTCTGCAATGAGTAAAGGTAAGGGCGGGTTTATTGAAACCTCTGCGGCAACGGTAGAAGTTAAAGGGTCGGCTATCGTATTGGCAAGGGGAGTGGATAGTGAAAATGGATTATGGTTGATAGATCCCTCTGATCTAATTATCGATCATAAAAATGTAGCGGCTTTTAATGCAAGCTTAAACGCGGGTACTAACGTTAGTTTTAATACAGTGAGCAACGGCTCGCAAAGTGGTAATGGGGATATCTTTGTTTACGCCGATATTGCGTGGAGTGCAGATAACACCACACTGACTTTACAGGCAGAGCGAAACATTGAGATACGGGCAAATATTTCAGCGACAGGCGAT
The DNA here is from genome assembly GCA_013215375.1 of Oceanospirillaceae bacterium. Taxonomy (GTDB): domain Bacteria; phylum Pseudomonadota; class Gammaproteobacteria; order Pseudomonadales; family Balneatricaceae; genus Rs1. The sequence continues at coordinate 5,160 of JABSRB010000008.1, forward strand.
AATTCCGGGGTGATTTTAGATACTGGCCTAACATATAACGGGGGGACCAATTGGAACAAATGGGTGTCAGATGACAACTATGCACTTAGCAATAATATTAAGTATTCTCCCGCAGGGAAAATAGCGCTCAGTGGCGCTGACGCGGTATATATTCAAGATGGTAGAGAATACAGAGTTATTAATGGCAAAAACTCTGTATTAACTGGCTCTACAGCGTTAGCTGAATTGCAAAATATTCATACAACCTGGAGGCGATATGCCCTAGGTGTCGATATTGATACTGCATTTACTCCTTTTAGTCCTATCATCTTGAGCAAAGTGAGTTTTAACGGGTTGAACAATAGCATTAACAATCTAACTATCAATCAAACAAGTATGAGCGCTACAGGCTTGTTTTCTAAAATAGACTCTTCAGATAAATCCTATCTACGCAACTTACATCTTGTCGGTGGAAAAATTACAGGTTTTTATAATGTAGGCTCTTTCGTCGGTCGAGCTAAAAATTTGATTACTTCGAATATTTCTAATAGCGCAGAAGTTAAAGGCGTTGCTAATGCTAGCTTTAATGGCAATAAAGTAGAGTTTGTTGGCGGAATAGCGGGCAGGCTTTACAGCGGAAATGTGTTGTTTGATACGAAGAATTTTGCAAAAGTGACTGGGCAAGATAGAACCGGTGGTATTGCAGGATATACCAGTGAAAGTTTGTTATCAAAGGTCAGTAATGAAGGTGAAATAATAGGTAAATATAAAACGGGTGGGCTAGTTGGAGAATTTAAAGGCAAAGGTACTATAGTAAAATATAGCAACAATACAGGAATCGTAAAGGGAACAGCTTCTGTCGGTGGTCTAGTAGGCGAAATAACTAGTATGACTAATTTAAGACCTCGAGTTACTCAGTCATATAATGCTAGCAGTTTAGTTCAAGCGAGTTCTGGTAATGCAGGAGGCATCGTAGGTAAAGCTAATCGGGCAGAAATTGATAACGTTTATGTCAATGGGCATATACGTTCAAATGGCTCTGCAGGAGGACTTATAGGTACCTCTGCAGGCAGTAATTTATCTGCTGCATATTTTAAGGGTAAAGTGACAAATTACTCAGGAGTAAAGGGAAGTAAATCTGGGGCAGTAGTGGGTCAAGCACTCGCCCACCCCAAAGTGGGAGGGATTACCTATTCTAGGTCTAATATAGATACCGTTTTTTATAGCTCTAGCGTTGGTAATCCTCCTCAATATAAGAGAAAGTTTACAGATATCGTGAATGTAAAATCAAAAAGCACGTCAGCTCTTAAAAAAAGTTCCACCTTTTCCTCGTCTAGTAAATTCCAGTTTGGCGCTTGCGGTAGTAGTAGTGTTTGGTGTTTGATTGAAGGGAAAGCATTGCCAGGCTTAAACAATGCTCGTACGACCAAATATTTAGATATTACTAGTTTTACTAACGCGCAAAAGAGCTACGATCAGACAATATTACAAACGCAGTTCACGCATAACTCCAATGATATAGCAGCAAATGAGTACATCATTAATACCACCAGTGCATCGATTAAAACCGCCAGCTCAGACGCCGCTACCTACCATGCAAATCAGCTAAGTATAATAGGATTTGATTCTTCACAAATAGATGTAGAGGTAAAGCAAGGAAACAGTTTATTAATCAGCCCTTATGAGTTGACTGTTGATTTTTCGGCCAGTAATAAAACCTATGATGCGACCACGAACGCAGTTATAACTAGTACAACTTTAAGCAGTGCTTTATCGGGGGATACGGTATTGGTAGATTTTGTGGGTAGTGGCCATTTTGACAATAAAAATGCAGGGACTGATAAGTGGGTTGATATCACCGGGATGACTCTTAAAGGGGCACAGGCGAGAAATTACTCGGTCAATATTAACAAAACTAAAGCGGATATCGCTAAAGCTCAAATCAATGCTGATTTGGCCTTTAGTGATAAAGTTTACGATGGTACTGATGCCGCGGCGCATCAATCTACAAGCTTTGATAATTTGTTCGCTGGCGATGACATTGCTATTAGTATTGCAGGAAATGCCGCTTTTATTGATAAAAATGTAGCAACTAATAAAGTGGTGAGTGTTTCAGGTGTATCACTGAGTGGTGTAGATAGTGCTAATTACAATCTAGTTTCCTTTAATGCAGTTACCGCCGATATTACTGCCAAAGTATTGGGGTATACCAGCAGCGTGGCTAATAAAGTCTATGACTCTGGAGTAACAACTAGTGATTTGCAAGGAGCGTTGAGCGGGGTGATTGCAGGGGATAGTATTGCCTTAGATCTAAGTGCTGCCACAGCGGTGTTTGTCGATAAAAATGTTGCGAATAATAAAATAGTCAATGTTACAGGGGCAGGGCTTAGTGGTGCAGACAGTGCTAATTATAGCTTTACTACCAATAGCATGAGTTCGGCTAGTATCACCCCAAGATTTTTGAACTACACAACCAGTGTTGCCAATAAAGTTTATGATGCAACTACCACCGCGAGTAATTTACAAGGCGTATTAAGTGGGGTGTTTTCTGGCGATATCAGTGTTTTAGACTTAAGCACAGCGACTGCCTTGTATGTCGATAAAAATGTGGCTGACAACAAAATCGTGAATGTCACAGGCGCTATTCTCACAGGCGCTGACAGTGCAAATTACAGCTTATTGGATAGCGTCACTTTTGCAGATATCACCCCCAAAGCGTTGAGTTATACGAGCAGTGTCGATCATAAAATATATGACGGTGATCAAAGGGCAGCTAATCTACAAGGCACCTTAAATGGTGTGTTGGTAGGAGATAATACTGAATTAGATTTTGCTAGCGCTACGGGCTCTTTTGTCGATAAAAACGTAGGCACTGCTAAAGTCGTGGATATATCAGGTGTGGTGTTAAGGGGTACCGATAAATACAATTACAGCGTAGCGGCTAACAGTATAACTGCAGCAAATATCACCCCTAAGCCGTTGACCCTCATTAGTAGCGTTGCTGATAAAATATATGATGGCAATCAAAGTGTTAAAAATCTTCAGGGGGTGTTAAATGGTGTGGTTGCGGGGGATGGCACGTTTTTAGATATGAGTGGGGCGGCTGCATTATTTAGTGATAAAAATGTGGGGATTGCAAAAACAGTTAATATAACGGGATTGTCGCTGAAGGGGGTAGGTGTTAGCAATTATACACTCCCCGCTTTTGGAGTGACTTTTGCGTCAATTGCGCCAGCGTCATTGCAACTGACCTTTAATAATTCGGTGGTTGAATATAGCGGAAAATCATATTCAGGAGGGGCGGGATATTCTATTACAGGATTGATCGCAGGAGAGGGGCCCAATGTGATCAATGGTGATCTGGTTTATGCAGGAAGTGCTCAAGGAGCTGCTAGTGCGGGGGAGTATTTTATTAATGGACAAGGCTTAAGCGCGCTCAATTACGAACTAAATTTTGTGCCAGGTATTTTGGTTATCCACAAAACACCGCCTCCACTCCAAATTGATGAAGTTGCAGCAGATGATGCGATCAAAGAGTTAATAAATTGTGATGTAGTAGGTGTGAGTGGTTGTCTTTCAAATGGAGACTCTATCACCAAAATGTATACTGTCCTCAGGGAAAAACAACAAGTTTCCAGAGCGGCCTTACCTATAAAACTAATTAATGGCGGCATTAATTTAGACTTGCATGAGCGTGGTCCGAGCTTGTGAATAATGATTCGTACCTTGTGTTCATCCATAAAAATCGTCTAGTTAACTCCTTTATCAAGGATTAGAGTGCGTCTATCTCTCATTCAATAAAACTATAAAAATCATCGACCAAAAGGTTAAGAATGTCGTTCGTTTAAAAAAATTAAAGTCACAAACAGAGTTTGTAAATGAATTTTGACTAGGGAGAAAAGGCGCTTAAAAAACGCTGATAAATAGCGGTAGATGCTGTTAGTATGACCAGATGATATGTTCAATAGATATTATTTAGTCTTTATAATCCATGAGTTATCCGTATTTATTGTATTTTAATGGTAACAATTGTCAAAAATTAGTTTACTAGGAAGAGATGAAAAATATACATGTTCAACTGGAAATTGATACTTTATAGCAAGCTGGTATTACTTTTTTTGATCTCGAATAATGCTTGGGCGGCCATCAGTATCCCCAGCTCTGGAGTGATAGATAAAAGTGCCCCTATAATTACTAAAGAGACTTTGCCTGAGGAAAGTTTAGGATTAAGTAGGCCTGTACCTGAACTCCCAAAAGAGCAGGTAGGCGGTCCACAAGTTTTAATTAATGGTATTAAATTTGTCGGAAATACAGTGGTTTCTGATAGCCGATTAAAAGCAGTGATTGCCGGCCAATTAGACAAAGAACACAGTTTTTCCAGTTTAAAAAATATAGCCATTCAAGTCACTCGCTGGTATAGAAAAGAAGGTTATTTAATGGCTACCGCCTTTTTGCCGCGCCAAGATCTTGCTGATAATACCTTGATCATTGAAATATTAGAGGGCTTTTTGGGCGAGATACATTTAACAGAGTCAGGCCGATTACGCGGCGAGTATTTATTAAAATATCTAACCCCCCTTGAAAAAAAAGCCATTAATAGCAACGCTATAGAAAGGCAGCTACGTTTGTTATCCGATCGGGGGGTTGCTGTTCAGGCAACTTTTAGTCCAGGAAAAAAACTCGGTACAGCCGATTTATCGGTAGCAGTAACAGAGCTGCCTGTATTGCAGGGGAATGTCACTTTAGACAATAAAGGTAACAAATTTACTAACTCAAATCGTGCTGGGGTGGTCGTGCAAATTAATGACCCACTGGGTTTTGGCACTCGCTCTTTAGTCAGTATGGTGAGTGGCGGTCGCAACTATCAATACTTTGCATTAGACCTTGAAGTTCCAATAAGTTTTGATGGTCTGGTGTTTAAGGTATCTGCCAGTGATACCCATTACATTTTAGGTGAAGAGTTTTCTGTCTTAGATGCTCATGGTGCCAGCCAGGGCTTCAAATTAGGGCTTAAGTATCCTTGGAAACGTAGTTTAGTTGAGAGTATCTACAGTGAGATAGGCATAAACCACAATCATTATGAAGACCATAGTTTAGGTGCTACGACTAGTATGCGCACAATAACCAGCCTTAGGGCAGGCTTTAACGGAAATTTGGTTAAGGGTGGTGCGCGAATTGATTGGCAATTGTTAGGTACTTTTGGCGCAATGGATGACAGCGTACAGAATGTTCCTGTGGAAGGCCGTTTTTCTAAATTGGAACTTTCTGTTGATTATAATAAGCTGCTTAACAACTCAGTGCGGTTACAAACGACGCTCAATGCGCAGTTTAGCGCCAATAATTTAGCCAGTGCGCAGAAAATGGCACTCGGAGGTGCGCAAGGAGTGAGGGCTTATCCTCAGGGGGAAGGGTTGGTCGATGTAGGTTTGCTAGCAAAGACAGAATTGTCTGTGCAAGTTAATATCAACATAACTGTCAGTGGCTTTTTTGATTATGGAATAGGGAAGTTTGAAAAGCATTCAGTCTCTTTAGAGCAGGAAAATAATAAGACATTATCCGGGTTGGGCGCCGCGTTGTCCCTGCATCATCAAAGCTATGGAGATATGAGTTTAAGTGCTTCTTGGCGAACAGGGGCTGCACCGAGTAGTGGTGCGGATAAAGTACCAAGGATATGGCTGCAATGGATAAGGCCTTTTAATTAGCGCAGTTGACGAAATTTAGCTCCTCGTATAATAAACGAGCAAGAAACGGGTCGATAGCAATGTTAATGTTTATTAATATTAGCGGGTAATATTCAACGCAGTACAGAGGTTTGAATATGCTTAAGAGAATTTAAGGAGTGCTTTCAAGTGTCAACGCAACCATCTTCCTATCATATCATCGCTCAGGCAATTTCTTACATCACCGAGCATTTTAAAGAGCAGCCGAGCTTAAATGAAATTGCCGCTAGTGTCAGTTTAAGCCCTTTTCATTTTCAGCGTATTTTCACTGCCTGGGCGGGTGTTAGTCCCAAAAAATACATCCAGTTTTTGAGCGTAGAGTATGCAAAAAACCGACTGTCTAATCATCATGAGAGCTTGTTAGACACTGCTTTTGAAACAGGATTATCCGGTCCTAGTCGCCTACATGACCTGTTTGTCAATATAGAGGGCATGACACCTGGAGAATATAAAAACGGAGGCAAGTTGCTAGTCATTAACTATCAGTTCTCCAATAGCTTGTTTGGTGAATTGCTGGTGGCATCTACCGCGAAGGGCGTGTGTCATCTTGAATTTGTCGATGAGCAGCAATCAGCGATTGATAGACTCACGAATAGATTCCCCAATGCGCAGTTGCATTGTATCCCGGATATTATGCAGCGTGATGCGATAGACTTTTTCCAGCGCGATTGGAATACACACTCACCCACACAGATCCGTTTGCACCTTAAAGGCACTGAGTTTCAGTTGAAAGTTTGGCAGGCGCTATTAGCTATTCCAAGCGCGGATTTAACTAGCTATGGACAGCTTGCCCAAACCATTGGCTCCCCTAAAGCTTCTAGGGCAGTGGGAACAGCGATTGGCAACAATCCAATTGCCTTTTTGATTCCATGTCACCGTGTTATTCAGGCAACTGGCAGCTTTGGCGGCTATCGTTGGGGGACCACTAGAAAATCAGCAATTATTGCCTGGGAAGGTGCTAATCAAAAAGTGGGGTAATTGCAGATGATCAAACACTCACAAATAACACAGCAGGAATTAATGCGACGGCTGCGGCACAGAGAAATTATGGCGGCAGGAAATACCAGTAGTCATATATACGGTAGGTTAGATTGTGTGTTTGGCAAACGTATGAATAAAGGTAATAGAATTTTCTTTAAATCTTTTCAACAGGCGATTGATCAAGGATTTAGGCCTTGCGGCCACTGTCTAAAAGATCATTATCGTCACTACAAAAATAACCATTAATACCCCGAATGTTGACAGCTATATCAGGCATAAATATTAATAGATGCAGGGATGTTATGTATGTCAGTGCTAGGAGCAAGTTGGACAAAGCACTAGAGAGCTAGTGTTCTTTATGAGGCATCAAGGGTTTAATGGAAAGGGAGTTTTGTTATAAGTTGGGTTAAATGAAGTTAATCATATGTGGTAGTTTACTTCAGATAGGTGCTCTGATCTCATGGTAGGCTGTAATTGAGTGGCCAGCCATTGTTCTGCCAATAATTGCTGGGTAAAAAAATGGTATGTTATATCTATGTTTTTATAAAAGCTCGATATTTTATCTTTGACTATAAACATCGCATCTTGATCGACAAATACTAGGGCGATCGCCTTGAGACCCAGTTCTTTACGAAGTTGTGAGAAATGATACATTCGCTCTTCGGCTTCAGGAGTATACAGGCAGTTAGCATGCATCAATATAAGCTGCCCCCATGGACCGCTTAAGCTTTTAAGTGCAGCAATGACATCTTCCTGATAACAATCAACAGCTTCGTGATTAAAAGGTCCGCTCGCATCGACCCTTAGAATATTGCCTTGTAGGGATACTATAAATTTTCCATGTGAATCAAACATGCTTTGACTCCGAATTAGTATTGAATGCCTATTTTTATAGCAATTAGTACGATGAGATAATATAGCAATGTGTCCTATTTTTAGGTTTTGAAACGAAACTTATCAATGTATTTATTGAAATATATAGTTTACTTTACAACAGATAAATAAACGCAGTAAATAGGGGCGAAATTTGCAGAGTGTAGAAGAGTTTGTAGAGCAGCTTTATAAACAACAATCCGCTAAGTTATTGGCTGTATTAACCCGGTTGTTCGGTGTGCATAACTTTTCACTGGCCGAAGATACCTTGCAAGAGGCGTTTGCTAAAGCGCTGAGCGTCTGGCGGCAGCAAGGTCTGCCAAACAAGCCAGAAGCTTGGATTATCAACTGTGCAAAAAATACCGCACTAGACGTAATTAGGCGGCACAAGACCACTTTAAAATTTGCTGATGATCTACAGTATTTTTTAGCCAGTGAATGGTCGTTAAGTAACACGCTTGAACAGCAATTTAGTGCGCCAAAGATTAAAGATGATCAGTTGAGAATGATTTTTGTCTGCTGCAATATGCCATTGAAGTTGAGCAGTTGTATTCCTTTTATTCTTAAAAACTTGTGCGGTTTATCGATCAAAGCTGTGTCTCGAGCACTGGTGCTGCCGGAAGCTGTGATTAAAAAGCGCCTGCAACGGGCCAAGGCGCAGTTGCAACTACAAACCTTTGGTTTTCCTGAGCCGCAACAGCACAATCAAGTGTTAGATAAAGTGCATAACGTATTGTATTTATTATTTAATGAAGGTTTTCACAGCAGTGATTCGCAGCCACTTAATTTAATGTTCTGCCACGAGGCGATAGGTCTAGTAAAACTATTATTGGATGATCCTGATATTGCCAATCAGGAGACCTTGGGTTTGTTGTCACTGATGTATTTCCATTTGGGGAGAGCAGAATCGCGGGTAGACAGTGATGGTTTCAATGTCCCAATCGATCTGCAGGATAGGACACAGTGGCAAGCTGCGGACTTTGCGCGGGCACGGGAGTGCATTGCGCTGGCAAAAATCAATAACAACGGCAGTGCTGGCAGGTTTTTCTTGGAATCTTTAATTGCGCAAGAACACTGTAGGGCTCTAACGTTTGATCAGACTAACTGGCCGATTATTGTCGAGTTGTATCGACATCTAGTGTTTATTACGCAATCCCCTGTGGCGAAGCTTAACTTGTATATTGCCCTCGCTTATAGCGGTGAGGTGGAAGATGCGATTTTTCAAGTAGAGCAATTGCTCGTCGATAAAAAGTTACAAAAGTCACATATGCCACTGGCGATATTGGCGCATTTAAACGCGATGGCAGGGCGCTCTAAACTCGCTTTGACGCAAGCTGAGCAATCAATGAAATTAGGTGGCACTTCACATGAACATCGGTTATTGATGCAGCAAGTGAAGCGCCAATTAAAGGGATGATGGTCATCAACCCATTTGTTGTACTTCACGTACTTGTACCCTAACCCCTGGATAGTTAAATATCGGACAGAGTTTAGCCATTGCTACCGCCTCGTCGATATCCGTCGCTTTAACAATGGAATAACCACTCACTAACTCTTTAAGTTCAGAGGCGGCAATGTCAGTAACTAGCTGGTCCGCACTTATATTTTTACCGCTGTAATGTAGTGGAGAACCTCCGGTGACTAACTTGTCTTGGGCTGACAGTTCTCCCATCCAAGCTCCCCAGCGCTCCATCGCGGCACCCATTTCCTCAGGGCTAGCATTTTGTGCCCAATCAGGATCACCACCTTGGTAAATCAACATGAATTCTCTCATTTCGTACTCCATTTGGTTTATTAAAACCAGTGCAATTGCTCTGGTTGTATATTTAAGACGTTTGAGGCTAAGCATAAGGAGACATTTTTTGATGAATTTTAGCTGTTTTGCCAAACTTTCTCGGGCTGCTGGGCTAATTTACGTTATATGTGCTGATAAATGGCCTGAATTCACCAAGTTAATAATAGTGTTGGTGTAATTTTAATCTGAGGTATTTGCTTTATTTTTGTTGATTGGTGGTGAATTTGCTTTAGAAGCAGGTGGTTTTTAGATTATTTCCCTGAACACGTTTCCCCATTATAATTTTATAGACATTCTCAGTTCATCTATCTATTATCCAGCGCATTTTTATAGGTCCGTTTTAGGGTATATGCAAACAAGTCCAAGTCAGCAAAGCTGACTTAAAGGGAAGTTTTGGATTATTTCGCATGTTCCTTATTTAGGCCAAAATATTTGGAAAATATAGATGAACAACAGTAAGTTTTTAATTTCGATTTTGATGATGGTTTTTGCGGGTAACGCTATGGCCGCAGATTCTACAATGGGTAGTTTTGCCAGTGTTATTGGCCAAGTTAGCGCTTCTATAGATGGGTTTTTTAAAGAAAATTTATACGGTTTCGTGGAAATAGTTTTCTATAGTGTGCCGGTTGGTGAAGCTAACTTTCCATTAATAGTCGGCTGGCTATTGTTGGCGGCAATTATCTTTACTTTATATTTTGGTTTTGTGCAAATTCGCAAAGCTAAATTATCGATTGATATTGTGCGTGGTAAATACACCGATCCTAATAGTAATGATGTAGGTGAAGTCTCACATTTTCAAGCATTGGCGACAGCCCTGTCGGGTACTGTTGGTTTAGGTAATATTGCCGGTGTCGGTGTCGCCTTGGCGATCGGTGGTCCCGGTGCTACTTTTTGGATGATTTTATGTGGCCTGTTAGGTATGGCTTCAAAATTCTGTGAGTGTACTTTAGGCGTTAAATACCGCACCATTTTGCCCTCAGGCGCGGTATCTGGCGGCCCTATGTACTACTTGCGCGATGGTATGGCAGAAATCGGTTTCGCAGGTTTAGGTAAAGTACTCGCAGTAGGCTTTGCGCTAATGTGTATTTTAGGCTCGTTTGGCGGCGGCAATATGTTTCAAGCTAACCAAGCGCACGCAATGCTCACTTATGCATTTGATGTACCCGCAGAGTATGGTTTGTTAACAGGGTTGGTATTAGCAGCATTAGTATTTTCTGTGATTATTGGTGGTATGCCTTCTATAGCGGCAGTCACTGAAAAAGTGGTGCCTTGGATGGCCGTTATTTATGTGGGAATGTCACTGGTGGTCATCATTGCGCATGTCGATCAAATTGGCGCGGCTTTTAATGCTATTTTTGAAGGTGCTTTCACCGGTGCTGGTGTGGTTGGTGGTTTTATTGGCGCTTTGATTCAAGGGCTGAAACGCGCGACGTTTTCTAATGAAGCGGGTGTTGGTTCCGCCGCTATTGCCCACTCGGCAGCGAAAACTAAAGAGCCGGTTACTGAAGGATTAGTCTCTTTGCTTGAGCCCTTTATTGATACCGTGGTGATTTGCACTATGACAGCATTAGTTATCACTATTGCCGGTTTGAACACAGCACCCTTTGATGGGGCAGGTCTTACGGGTGTGACATTAACAGCGGCATCCTTTACCGATACGTCAGAAATATTTAAATACATGCTCGCTTTCGTGGTGATCTTGTTTGCTTTTTCCACCATGATTTCATGGTCATATTACGGCTTAAAGGCCTGGACCTTTCTGTTTGGTGAAAGTAAGAGCGTAGAGATGCTGTTTAAAATAATCTTTTGTGTATTTGTCGTCGTCGGTGCCACTATCCAGTTTGGCGCGGTGATTGATTTCTCGGATGCCGCTATCTTTGCTATGTCGATTTTTAATATTATCGGTTTGTATTTCTTGATGCCGATTGTTAAACGTGAGCTGAATAAATTTGTGGCAAAAATAGATTCTGGTGAAATAAAGAAATTTGATTAACAGTTATTAAGCCCGCGATGGGTAGCCTTACTGTATGTTGGATATAATTGGCTGCTTAGTTGTTAAGCTTAGTCAAACTTAGTAGTTTATAAAAACATTAACAGAATGTGAATAACAGTTAGACATTCTGTTTTGCAAAATCTATGATGCAGTTTTACTGCGCTTAGGTAAAAAACCTTAATAATAACAATGGTGAGTTCTTATGATTAAAATAAAACAACTTCTCACTGCCTTGCTGCTAGCGTTTAGCGCCTCAGCATATGCAGATGAGCCCAGTGCATTTTCCGCAACCATCGCCTCAATTAGTAACGGCGTAGATAGCTTTTTTAATGATTATACGGGTTGGTTTGTCGGTGCTGTTTTCCACAGCGTACCAATTGGTGATGCTAATTTCCCATTAATCGTAGGCTGGTTGTTATTGGCCGCGGCGATATTTACGGTGTACTTTGGCTTCGTTCAATTTAGACGTGCAGGTATGGCGATTGATATCGTTAAAGGTAAATACACTGATCCGAATTCTAAAGATGAAGGCGAAGTCTCTCACTTTCAGGCTTTGACCACTGCGCTTTCAGGTACCGTTGGTTTAGGTAACATTGCAGGTGTTGGTGCGGCATTAGCCATCGGTGGGCCAGGTGCAACATTTTGGATGATCGTTTGTGGCCTGCTGGGTATGGCTTCAAAATTCTGTGAGTGTACGCTAGGCGTTAAGTACCGTACTGTTTTACCATCAGGTGCTATATCCGGTGGTCCAATGTATTACCTTAGCCAAGGGTTTGCTGAGCGCGGTTTAGGCGGTGTAGGTAAATTCTTAGCGGTTGGTTTTGCACTGATGTGCATCTTGGGCTCGTTTGGCGGCGGTAACATGTTCCAAGCAAACCAGGCGCATGCCATGTTAACTTACGCTTTTGATGTGCCAAGTGAATACGGTGTTATCACTGGTGTAGTGATGGCGGCATTAGTTTTCTCGGTGATCGTCGGTGGTATGCCATCTATAGCATCTGTGACTGAAAAAATTGTACCTTGGATGGCTGTTTTGTACGTCGGTATGGCGTTAATTGTCATTGGTGCAAACATCGGTCAAGTAGGTGCAGCTTTCTCTGCAATCATCGATGGTGCCTTTACGGGTGCGGGTGTTGTCGGCGGCTTTATTGGTGCCTTGATTCAGGGCTTAAAGCGTGCGACCTTCTCCAACGAAGCAGGTGTAGGTTCAGCGGCAATTGCTCACTCTGCAGTAAAAACCAAAGAGCCAATTACTGAAGGCTTAGTTTCATTACTAGAGCCGTTCATTGATACGGTTGTGATCTGCACTATGACTGCACTGGTTATCACTATTGCCGGTCTAAACGCGGGTCCATTTGATGGATCTGGTCTAACGGGTGTTACATTGACTGCAGCGTCTTTCACTGAGACAGCAGAAATATTTAAGTACTTGTTAGCACTTGCGGTTATTTTGTTTGCTTTCTCAACGATGATCTCTTGGTCATATTATGGACTAAAAGCTTGGACTTACCTGTTTGGTGAAGGATCTAAGACAGAGCTAGCATTTAAAATATTGTTCTGCTTCTTCGTTGTAGTGGGTGCCACTATCCAGTTTGGTGCGGTTATCGACTTCTCTGATGCGGCAATCTTTGCGATGTCTATCTTCAATATCGCTGGTTTGTACTTCTTAATGCCAGTAGTGAAGAAAGAGTTAAACTCTTTCATCGCGCGTGTATATTCTGGTGAAATCAAACGTTTTGACTAAGTAATTGAAAATGTTAAAAAACCCGCTTCGGCGGGTTTTTTGGTTTATGCTAGCGTCATGCAGGGAGCTATGATGAATGAGAGCGTAGAGTGTGAAATTAAATTAGAGCGTAGTTTAATTCAAGATGGACCCAAATTTTTATCCCACAAATTGATAGTCACTGATCGAGTTGCCTATCTGAAACCTACTATTAGCTCGATGTTGTTCTGCTTCGTCTATATTGTGGTCGGGATGTTTTTGATCTCGCTGGCCAGCTATGTGTTATTGCAGTCGCAAAAGCTTGATCTGGCTATTTTTATCGGCGGTTTTGGTATTGCTATTGGCACTTTTGGCGTGTCTTTGATTCAGCCTTTTTTGCAGCGCGCCAGTTTTGATAAACACTCTGGGGTGTTCAACAACAAACGGGACAGGGATGTAAAGATTAAGCATATTGTGTCACTGCAGATTAATAACAAAGTAGTTATTCGCAAACAAGCATTAAGCTATCGTTGTTTTGAATTAAACATGCTGACAAAAAATGGTCGTAGAATCAATATATTAAACCATAACAATGCAGTGCAATTAGAATTAGATGCTCGTAAACTAGCTAAATTTTTAACGGTGCCGTTGTTAGATTTGCGCCGTGAAATTGTGTTGTGAATGATTTGATTAATTAGAGGGGCGTTTAATAATGTTAAGGTTTGCACCCCATGGTGAATATCGCATTGTCATTGAAGATAATACGTTGTGGGTCGAGGCTAAAGGGCCGTTTAATATAGAAATCGTCACCAATTATGCCGCCGACATGGAGCAAGCGGTGAAGCAAATGGTGGCCCCTTGGAGGCAGCTGATTGTTTTGCACCAAAACGGTCTGTTTACCCCTGAGGCTATCAAGGGTATGCATAGCACCATCAGTCATAGAAAAGAGCTTGGTTTGGCAGCTTCGGCGATCGTTATCATTGATGCAAGCGCTAAATTTGCCATAGAAATGCAAGTTTCGGGCGTATATGATCAGTTACAAGTAAGACATCAATATTTTGACACTGAACAATTAGCGAGGCAGTGGCTGTTTGAAGTGGTCCCGCCAGCAAGTTAAACAGCCTAGGAAATCAATTGGAGTCTATAGTAATTGACTAGGAGCCTGACCGAGAACTGCGATCGTAGCGAGAGCAAGGCTATTTGAGGAAAAATTAACGATCATTTGAGGCGAATAGCGGGCTATTTAACGATAATGAGCGTTAATTTTAACCAAATAGACTTGGTCGCAGTAGATTAGTCTGTTCTTGGACAGGCTCCTAGCACCGCGGCTACCTTCTCAACAGTAGATGGGTTACAATGGCCCGCTTTCGGATGTGAGTTGATCCATCCGCTACTATCAAATTTTGTTGAATAATCGCTATCTTATTGATTGTTTTGACAAACCGCTCTTTTTGACAGGGTTTTATTATGCATTGTCCATTCTGCACTGCAGTAGACACTAAAGTTGTCGACTCTCGACTGGTTGCCGATGGGCAGCAAGTACGCCGCCGCCGTGAGTGCGTTTCCTGTCACGAACGTTATTCCACTTTTGAAATTGCCGAACTGCTAATGCCTAGATTGCTTAAATCTGATGGTTCTAGTCAACCATTTGACGAAAGTAAATTACGTGCGGGTATATTGCGTGCTCTAGAGAAACGCCCTGTTGGTCTTGAAGAAATAGAAGCACTACTGAATCGCGTTAAATTGAAAATTCGCTCATCTGGAGACAGAGAAGTGCCTGCTAGGTTTATCGGTGAGGCAGTGATGTCTGAGTTGCGAAAATTAGATCAAGTGGCTTTTGTGCGTTTCGCCTCGGTGTATCGCAGTTTTAAAGATATTAGTGAATTTAAAACTGAAATTGATAAATTAGCCAAAGAGTCAGCAGCATCCAATGAGCCAGAAGATTAAATAATCAATGCATTCATCTTTTACCAGCCAAGACAGTAAGTTCATGGCGCTGGCTATCAGCCAGGCCAAATCTGCTATTTACACGACTAGACCCAATCCCAATGTCGGCTGTGTCATCGTTAAAGAGGGTGAGTTGCTTGCCTCTGGTTACCATCGCCGCGCGGGTGATGGGCACGCAGAAGTGAATGCATTAGCGCGGTTAGATTTAACTCAGAGCAGTGGTGCCACAGCTTACGTTACTTTAGAGCCATGCTCGCATACGGGACGCACTGGTTCCTGTGCCACTGCGCTAATCAAGGCCAAAATAGCGAGGGTCGTCTGTGCCATGCAAGATCCTAACCCGTTGGTATCAGGCAATGGCTTTGCCCGCCTTAAAGAGGCGGGTATAGAAGTGGTTGTAGGATTGATGCAGGCAGAAGCTGAGCAGATAAACTTAGGGTTTATCAAACGCATGAGTCAACAATTACCGAGAGTGACGGTTAAACTGGCGATGAGTTTAGATGGTCGCACCGCGATGCAAAGCGGCGAATCACAGTGGATTACCGGCAGTGCCGCACGATCAGATGTGCAACGGCTGCGCGCTAGCAGCTGTGCGATTATTACCGGTATAGGCTCTATTGAGCAGGATGACTCTTCGTTAACAGTGAGAACTTCCGAGTTAGATTTATCCGTTAGCGATGCGGACCTAACATTAATAGGGCAGATGCAGCCTTTACGAGTGGTATTGGATTCTGCCAATAAGCTGTCTAAAAATGCCAAAATATTACAGCAGCCAGGGCGTACACTGCGAGTGATTTCAGGGCCGGTAACGGGAGATGATCCCGATGTGATCTCTTTGCCAGGTACCGATTCACGTATTGATTTAAAGGCGTTGTTAGCCTATTTAGCCCGTGAGGAAAGTTGTAATAACGTATTGGTAGAGGCGGGAGCTACCCTCGCTGGTAGTTTTGTCGATCAACAGCTATTTGATCAGCTGATTGTGTATATGGCGCCGACCATTTTAGGTGCCAGTGCCAGACCTCTACTCGCGATAGACAAAGATAAAATGCAGCAGCAACAGCGGTTGGCTCTCATAGATCAGCAGCTAGTAGGTGAAGATATTCGTCTCACCTATCAGCCAATATAAGTTTTAGCCCTTTATCGGATAAGAAAATGTTTACAGGTATAATTGAAGCGGTCGGGTCTATAGGCGCGGTGCAAATGCAACAGGGCGATATGCAGTTGCAAGTGTGTACAGGTCAGCTAGATATGGCAGATGTTGCCATTGGCGACAGTATCGCGACCAATGGTGTCTGCCTAACGGTAATCGCGTTAAATGCCGAAGGTTTTTGGGCCGATGTATCAGTTGAAACCTTAGTGCACACGGTATTTCCAAGTATTAAAGTGGGCGATAAGGTCAATTTGGAAAAAGCGTTATTAGCCAGTTCGCGCATGGGTGGTCACATTGTGACAGGCCATGTCGATGGTGTCGGTGAGATTATCGAGCGCAGCCAAGATGCTAGATCGATTAAATATATCGTTAAAGCACCTGCTGTCATCGCGCATTATATAGCAGGCAAAGGCTCTATCACTGTCGATGGCGTCAGCTTGACGGTAAACGCGGTCATGCAAAATACCTTTAGTTTAAATATAGTGCCTCACAGCGCTGCGAATACCTTGTTAAGTGAATACCAAGTCGGTAGTAAAGTACACTTAGAAGTAGACGTTATCTCCCGTTATCTGGAGCGATTGTTAGAGCGACGAACAGCGCCAGGTGGGGATAGTGAAACGATGAATTCCGGATTAGACATGGCGAAATTAGCCGAGTTTGGTTTTTTAAAGTGAGAAATTGGCACGGCGTTTTGCGCTCATCGTGCATCCCAGTAACCTGATTGTAGAGAAAATATCATGGAGCTAAATAGCCCAGAAGAAATCATTGAAGATATCCGTCAGGGAAAGATGGTTATCTTAATGGATGACGAAGATCGCGAAAATGAAGGCGATCTGGTGATCGCCGCCGAAAAGGTGCGAGCTGAAGATATCAACTTTATGGCCACCCATGCTCGAGGGCTGATTTGTTTGACGTTGACCCCAGAGCGTTGTGCGCAGTTGAATTTGCCATTGATGGTAAAAAGCAACGGTGCCGCTTTTGAAACCAACTTTACCGTATCCATAGAAGCTGCAGAGGGTGTGACAACCGGCATATCGGCAGCGGATCGAGCGCAAACTATTCTCGCGGCTGTTAAGGGCGGTGCACTGCCGGAAGATATCGTGCAACCTGGGCATATTTTCCCGGTCATGGCGCAACCTGGTGGTGTGCTGCGCAGAGCGGGACACACTGAGGCGGGCTGTGATTTGGCGCGCCTAGCGGGTCTGATACCAGCGGCTGCTATTGTTGAAGTGATGAATGACGATGGCTCTATGTCACGTCGTCCAGATCTTGAACTGTTCGCGCAAAAGCACCACATGAAAATAGGCACTATCGCTGACCTGATCCAATATCGCACGGCTAACGAGCATACGATTGAACGTATTAGCGAAGCGGTAGTGATGACCAAACACGGTGAGTTTAACTGTATCTCTTACTCGGATTCGATCCAAAATGTTACCCACTTAGCGTTTGTTAAAGGGAATATTGAAGCGGCTGTGCCGACCTTGGTTAGGGTTAATATGCGCGGTGATGAATTACGTGACATGGTAGGCCTAGGTGTTGGCAAACACTGGAGTGTCGATAGCGCTTTAGAAAAAGTGGCCAGCGAAGATAACGGTGTTGTACTACTGTTAGACAACGACCAAAAAGAAGATTTCTCAGTGGCGTTGGAGCGATTATCAGCGAAAGCCAACAGACGCCCAGCGGCGACTAATTACAGCGCTTCAGGCGCCTATCTTACCGTGGGGACTGGCTCGCAAATACTGCGCGATCTGGGTGTCGGTAAAATGAAGTTGATGAGCTCACAAATTAAATTTAACGCGATTTCTGGCTTTGACTTAGAGATCAGTGAATATGTTACTTGCAAATAAGGTGTATTAAATGTCAGTACAAATAATCGAAGGGGACTTTGTCTCAGGTGGTGGGAAATACACTATTGTGGTGGGCCGTTTTAACGCATTTGTGGTTGAAA
Organism: Oceanospirillaceae bacterium; assembly: GCA_013215375.1. Lineage (GTDB taxonomy): Bacteria > Pseudomonadota > Gammaproteobacteria > Pseudomonadales > Balneatricaceae > Rs1. Next base: position 23,251 of record JABSRB010000008.1, read on the forward strand.
GCTTACTCGATGGAGCATTAGATACCCTAAAGCGCCATGGCATTAAAGATGCTGATGTGCGTGTAGTAAGAGTTCCAGGTGCATTTGAAATTCCACTAGTTGTACAAAAAGTGGCAGCACAGAAAAAAGATGATGCAATCATTGCCCTAGGCGCGGTTATCCGCGGCGGCACTCCGCACTTTGAATACGTTTCAGGGGAGAGCTCAAAAGGCATCGCGCAAGTGGCAATGGATTACAACATACCGGTAGCCAATGGTATTCTCACGGTGAATAGCATTGAACAAGCGATTGAAAGGTCGGGAACGAAAGCGGGTAATAAAGGCGCAGAAGCGGCATTATCCGCCATTGAAATGGTTAGCGTATTACGCAACTTAGAGGCATAGTTAAGTGACACAAGATAAAGATATCAGCCCTACCCCAAAAAAGGCTAAAGGCAAAAAGAAAGTTTCCAAGACGGCACAGCGCCGCGCTGCAAGATCTTTTGCCGTACAAGCTGTTTATTCATGGCAGATGGCAGGGCAGCCTATCCACGAAATCGAAGCGATGTTTCACACCGACAATGATATGACGCAGGCGGATGTTGCTTTGTTTAGTGAAATATTGCGCGGTGTGGCCAGTAATAGTAAGACGCTAGATGAGGCTTATGCTCCTTTTCTAGATCGCGCATTAGACGATCTTGATCCGATTGAGCGCGCTGTATTGCGCATCGGTAGTTTTGAGTTAATTCATCGTATTGAAGTGCCTTATCGTGTTGTTATCAACGAGAGTGTCGAGTTGACCAAAATATTTGGCGCGACAGATTCGCACAAATACATAAACGGTATTCTGGATAAACTGGCACAGCGTGTCCGTATGGTTGAGATCAGAGCGCGCTTTGAAGCAAACAAAAAGAAGTAACGGCGGAAAAACAGCTTAGATGGATGAGTTTTCCCTGATTAAGCGCTATTTTGAACTGCCCAGCGCTGAGTCAGCACGTGTCAATGCGCAGCTTATACAGGGCATTGGTGATGATTGCGCCGTACTTGCGGTCCCCAACAACCAAGATCTAGTGTTTTCATTAGATACCTTGGTTGAAGGGGTGCATTTTCCTGTGGATGCTAGCGCTGCCGACATTGCCTGGCGAGTACTCGGTGCCTCTGTCAGTGATTTGGCGGCGATGGGTGCCACGCCTAATAATTTTACTTTAGCTCTCACTTTACCTGAACTGTCAGAGTCATGGTTGCAGAGCTTTAGTGAAAACCTAGCCCAAGCTGCAAAGCAGTACCAGCTCACCTTGGCGGGAGGGGATACCACTAAAGGTCCTTTAACGCTCAGTGTGCAAGTGCAAGGGTTTGTCGATAAAGGCACTGCTCTATTGCGCAGTGGTGCGCAAGTCGGTGATGTGATTTGTGTTACAGGGTCTCTCGGAGACAGTAGAGCGGGCTTAAGCCTGTTGGGAAATGCCGTCTCTAGCCCCGTGCACAATTATTTATTAGATCGTTTTTATCGGCCTGTTCCCAGAGTATCAACGGGTCAGCTAATAAAACCTTATGCCTCTAGCTGTATCGACATCTCCGATGGCTTGCTGGCTGATTTGGCGCACATTTTAAACCGCTCAGGCAAAGGCGCTAAGATTGATAGCAGTTTGCTACCGCTCTCGGCACCGCTGCAACAAATAGCTGCCGATAAAGCTTTGGACTGGGCGCTCTCTGGCGGAGAGGATTTTGAGCTCTGTTTTACCTTGTCTGCAAAAAACTGGCGGTTGCTACAAGCGCGGTTGGCAGAGTCAGGCCATTGCGTTGCCATCAGTAACATAGGCGTGATCTGTGATGAGCCAGGCCTACAATTATATCGCAATGATCAGTGGCACCATGTGGCTGCAAAAGGTTTTAAACATTTTTTATAGGAGTCCGACAGGCTCCTGGTGCTCTTAATATCAGTATTTAAAGGTAGAGAACAGTTGTGAAGTTTGATTACAAAGAAAAGTTACATCCTAAGCTACGTGATCCCATCCATATGCTGGCGTTTGGTTTTGGCAGTGGCTTGGCACCAAAAGCACCAGGTACATTTGGTACTTTAGCTGCTGTGCCGCTATTTCTACTGCTTTCACTGTTACCGTTATGGCTGTATTTGCTGCTGGTCGTTGCCGCTTGTACTTACGGCGTGCATCTGTGCGGTAAAACCGCTGATGATATGGGCGTACATGATGATCCCAGTATTGTCTGGGATGAGTTTGCCGGGTTTTGGATCACCATGATTGCCATTCCAGTGAGCTTTACTACGGTCATTTTAGGTTTTCTTTTGTTTAGATTATTTGATATTTTGAAGCCTTGGCCCATTGATTGGATTGATCGAAACGTCAGTGGTGGGCTGGGAATTATGGTTGACGATATAGTGGCAGGTTTAATGGCTTTGGGCTGTCTGCATTTAATTCACTATTTTTTATTGTAAAAAGTCCAAAGCTCCCTCATATACAGGGGAGTTTGATTGATAAGTTTCAAAGTGTAGAGGTAGTGTGTGTCAGATAGCGATAAAACAGTAACAACGGCCGTTCATTTCATAGCTGAGTCAAAGCTTCCTATGCCAATGGGAACTTTTACCATGGCTGGCTTTGAAGAGGCTGAAACTGGCAAAGAGCATGTCGCATTAGTGTTTGGTGATGTTAGTGGTGACGAGCCTGTATTGGCCCGCATCCACTCCGAGTGCCTGACCGGAGATGCGCTGTTTAGCTTGCGCTGCGATTGCGGTTTTCAGCTGCAAGAGGCACTCACTCGTATTGCCGAGGAAGGCCGAGGAATCTTACTTTACTTACGCCAAGAAGGGCGTGGTATAGGGCTATTGAATAAAATCAAAGCTTATAATTTGCAAGATCAAGGTGCCGATACCGTAGAGGCCAATGAGAGTTTGGGCTTTGATGCGGATCAGCGCGAATACAGCATGTGCCTACCCATGTTAGCGCATTTTGGTATCTCTAAATTACGTTTGATGACCAACAACCCACGTAAAGTGGCGGCGATGGAAAAATACGGTGTAGAGATCAGTGTACGCGAACCCATTCAAGTGGGGAAAAATAGCCATAACGCTGATTATTTGGCTACTAAAGCCGGTAAATTAGGTCACATGATGACCCCATCTGAAGAGTAGTAATGCTAGGAGCCTGTCCGAGAACAGACTAATCGGCTGCGACCAAGCCTATTTGGTTATAATTAACGCTTATTTTCGTTAAATAGCACGCTATTCGCCTTAAATCACCGCTAATTCTTCCTCAAACAGTCTTGCTCTCGCTTCGATCGCAGTTCTCGGACAGGCTCCTAGTTTCGTTAATAATAGCCGGACGGCTATTATTAATATCAATTTAGTGTTGTGTATTCCACAGCGCTAACTTCTGCTTGATAGTCTGCTCAATACCCGCTTCATCTAATCCACAGATACTTAATTGCTGCTCGCGTGTGCCGTGAGGGATAAGCTTATCGGGAATGCCTAAGTGGCAAATACGCACTAGTTTTTCAGCTAAAAACTCACTCACCGCAGTACCTGCTCCCCCGGCGATAGCATGATCTTCCAAGGTAAATAGATACTGATGCTGTTGCAGTAATTGGGTGAGTAGCTGGGTATCCAAAGGTTTTACGAAGCGCATATCGACCAAAGTGAGATCATATTTATCGGCGACAATTTTAGCGCTGGCTAACAGCGGCCCAAAGTTTAGCAGCGCCGCTTTGCTATTGCCTGTTCTCAACAGTTCTGCTCTGGCTAAAGGGATGGTGGCATTTTTATCTTTGATGATAGAGTCGGCACCTGTGCCTCTTGGGTAACGAATCGCTACTGGCCCGGTAAAGTGCATGGCAGAATTGAGTGCCAGCCATAATTCCCGCTCACAGCTAGGAGTCATGATGGTGGTGTTGGGAATAGTGCGTAGCGCTGCAATATCGTAGCAGCCAGCATGAGTGGCTCCGTCTTGCCCTACTAATCCCGCCCGATCTACCGCCAAGATAACGTTTAAATTTTGAATGGCGATATCGTGAATAAATTGATCGTAACCGCGCTGTAAAAAGGTCGAGTAAATCGCCACTACTGGTTTTATATCGGCACAAGCTAAGCCCGCCGCAAAAGTGAGAGCGTGTTGCTCTGCGATAGCGACATCAAAAAATCGCTGCGGATAACGCTGCGCAAACGCGACTAGATCAGAGCCCTCTTTCATCGCGGGGGTGATAGCGACTAATTGTGCATCAACGGCGGCACGTTCTAACATCCACTGGCCAAATATGTTGGCAAAAGTCGGCTTTTTTGCCTTGGTGCTGACTTTTTTGAGCGCATCGATAGGTTCTAATTTGGTGATCGCATGATAGCCAACGGGGTCGCTTTCAGCGGGTGTATAACCTTTGCCTTTTTTGGTAATGATATGTAAAAATTGTGGCCCGGATTCAGCTAACGCCAATTGTAGTGCGGGTAATAGCTCTGCCAGATTGTGTCCATCTATCGGGCCGGTGTAATTAAAGGCCAGCGCTTCAAAAAGGGCAGTATTGGTGGCTTGGGTGTTCTTTAACTGCTTGGATAAATATTTAGCCAGCCCGCCTTCGTTGGCAGAGATAGACATGTCATTATCATTGAGAATAACCAGCAAGTTAGCATCCACATGGGAGGCGTGGTTGAGTGCTTCAAACGCTTGGCCAGCGGTCAGAGCGCCATCGCCAATCACAGCAACGCTCTTATAGGGTAAACCGTTCAGCTTGTCGCCAATGCACAGGCCTAATGCAGCGCTAATAGAAGTGCTGGAGTGTCCGGTGCCAAAAACGTCATAGGCGCTCTCGCTACGCGCCGGAAACGGGTGCAAGCCATTGAGCTGGCGCATGCTGAGCATTGCCTCGCGTCTGCCGGTAAGAATTTTGTGCGGATAGCTCTGATGTCCCACATCCCAAATAAGATGATCACGGGGGGTATCGAGTAGAAAATGTAACGCTACGCTCAGTTCAATGACGCCTAAGCCGCCGCCAAAGTGACCGCCGGTTTGGCCAACACAGTACAGTAAAAAAGTGCGTAACTGCTCGCAGACCAGCGTCAATTCGCTCTTGTCTAATGCCCTTAGATCACTGGGATCATTAATGCGATCAAGTAGTGCTGTGCGAGGTCTCTCGTGGGGTATCTGGTTATACATTAGTGATTGCGTTCTACGATATATTGGGCGAGTTCCCGCAGGGGCTGGGCTTTAGGGCCCAATATCTCGGTGGCTTGTAAGGCCTGCTGGTAAAGTTGTGCCAGCTTGTCTTTCGCGCCATCTAAGCCTAATAATGCTGGATAAGTGGGTTTGTTCAGCGATAGATCAGATCCCTGCGGTTTTCCCAGAGTTTGGGTATCAGAGGTAATATCTAAAATGTCATCTTGCACTTGAAAGGCGAGGCCGATGGCGCTGGCATAACCAGTGTAAGCCGCGTGTTGTTCTGGGGTTACTTCGCAGTTGGCACTGAGTATGCCCAGTTCAACGGCTGCGCTGAGGAGTGCGCCCGTCTTGTGTTCGTGCATGGCTTCTAGCTGTGCCAAATTTAAAGGCTTATCGACGTGTGCTAAATCAAAAGCTTGCCCTGCCACCATGCCTGCATCGCCGCTGGCAGTGGTGAGAGTCTTCAGCATTTTTAATTGTCTGCCGGCCGCTAAATCATTATTTTGCTCACACAGCCACTCAAAGGCAATGCATTGCAGGGCGTCGCCTGCCAAAATCGCAGTGGCGTGGTCAAATTTTATGTGGCAAGTTGGCTGGCCGCGACGTAAATCGTCATCGTCCATGGCCGGTAAGTCATCGTGTACTAAAGAGTAGCTATGTACAGCCTCGATGGCGCAAGCGGCGGCATCGGCATTGTTAAGATCCCCGGTTAAACTTTGATTAACCAAGTACACCAGCGCCGGGCGAACACGTTTACCGCCGTTAAAAATGCTATAGCGCATCGCCTGCTGCAGAGTATCTTGAATAGAGCTGTGCGAGAGGCGCTGTGTTAACTGTTGTTCAACCCGCTGGCAATAAATCGCTAAATCTTCTGTGATAGCCACGGGTTATTACTCGCTTTCGAAGGGGACGCTGGTTAGGTCACCATTTTTTTCTGTCAAAATCTGTACTTTTTGCTCGGCTTCTTCAAGCATTTTTTGGCACTGGCGGGTCAGCTTAACCCCCTCTTCAAAAGCACTTAAAGAATCGTCGAGGGATAAATCACCCGTTTCCATTCTGGTCACTAGGTTTTCTAAATCCGCCAGAGATTGCTCAAAAGAAGGCGCTTTTTTACGAGAAGTCATGGTGTTACCTGTGTTGTACAACTGGGAATGTGAGCTCACAAAAACTGTTTATGACTATATTTTACAATCAACAGTTGAAGATGCTAGTTAAAAAGCTAATGCTAAACTATGCAGCCATTGCTCAACAAGCTATATTGAAGATGTTTTTGGGGCAAACACTTAATAATTGCTAGTATCTGCCGATATATCATTAGCTTAGCCTAATAGTGAATGTACGAGGGTTGTCGGCTCCATTTAATGAAACAATCCAAAGTCGCTATCACTAGGTTAACTTACCCATTAAGCTCTTTTTCTGAGTGATGGATGAAAGAAAAAGCTTTAAATTTCGTTATTTATATAAATATTCATCACTCACAGTGATAAATAGTCCTATTATTAGAATATACAATTATTAGAGAGACAGCTGCCAACGAGCAGGCGCTGTAGTGAGAGGAGTTTCATGTGGATATAGCCACGATTGTTGGTTTGTTAGGTGCTTTTGGCATAGTAATAGCTGCCATGGCAACAGGGGGCGATTTAGGCGTTTTCGTCAACACCCCGTCATTATTGATTGTTATGGGTGGAGCTACCTTTGTTGTACTGATTAAATTTACCTTAGCGCAGTTTCTCGGTGTAGGTAAAGTGATGGGCAAGGCATTTATGTTTAAGTCCGTCAAAGTTGAAGATATTATCGCCGAGACTGTTGATATGGCAGACGCCGCTCGCAAAGGGGGGTTGCTGTCACTGGAGGACAAAAAGGCCAGCGTCGATTTTATGAACAGAGGGGTGCAGTTGCTGGTCGATGGCCATGATCCCGAAGTGGTAAGAACACTGTTAAACAAAGAAAAAAAACTGACCACTGATAGGCATTCATCAGCGATCAATATTTTTAAGGCGATAGGTGACGTTGGTCCCGCCATGGGCATGATTGGTACACTGGTTGGATTGGTACAGATGTTATCTAACATGAGTGACCCTAAATCGATCGGACCATCGATGGCGGTCGCACTATTGACCACTTTGTACGGCTCAATGTTGGCGACCATGTTTGCCTTGCCGATTGCCGATAAGCTAGAAATACGGCGTGATGAGGAAGAGCTCAATCAAGCCTTGATCATTGATGGCTTGCTAGCGATTCAGGCGGGACAAAATCCGCGAGTGATTGAACAGATGTTGAATAACTACCTTCCCGAGAAGAAACGCCCGGCGGAAGAGGACTAATTTAAATGAGTGAAGAAGCAGAAGAAGATTGTCCCGTCTGTGTCCCCGGTCTGCCAGCATGGCTGGCCACCTTTGGGGATTTAATGGCACTATTGATGTGCTTCTTTGTACTTTTATTATCATTTTCAGAAATGGATGTACTGAAGTTTAAGCAGCTCGCAGGTTCAATGCGCGAGGCGTTTGGCGTGCAAAACCAGATTAAAGTAGAAGATGTGCCTAAGGGTACCTCGATCATCGCGCAGGAGTTCTCACCGGGTCGTCCTGAACCCACACCGCTTAACGAAGTACGGCAAATGACCGTAAACAACGATATGAATACCTTGGATATTCGATCGGAGAAAGGCGAGTCAGATGTCTTAGACAGCCTGCAGGGTGAAGCGGAACGCATGAAAGAGGAAGAGAAAAAAGAGCAGGCTAAAAAAGATGCGATACAATTTGCTGCGGTTCTATCTCAGGAAATTGATGAAGGTAGTATTGAGATTGAAACTGATGGTAAAAAAATTATTATTCGCGTGCAGGAAAAAGGCTCGTTTGTCTCAGGGTCGGCCAGGCTTAAAGACGATTACATTCCAGTCATCGCTAAAATCCGTGATTTGCTCTTAACCATTAAAGGAAAAATTAGCATTGAGGGTCACACGGACAATATCCCCGCTGATGGTAAAATATTTACCTCTAACTGGGATCTTTCAGCGGCGCGCGCACTAGCGGTTGCCAATGAAATATTTGCCGATGTTAGAATCAAACAAAAGAAATTTGAGATCGTCGGCAGGGCAAACACTAGACCTTTAGTACCCAATAACACCGCCGCTAATCGCGCCACTAACCGTCGTGTAGAAATTATTATTGAACGCGGCAAAGATAATGAAAAAATCGACCGTATCACGGTCAAAGAAGCCACAGATACCGCATCTGATGCGCTTAGAAGCGAAGAGATTTTCTAGATAACCACAAGGCCGCTTTTTACAGCGGCCTTGGCTCTGGTTGCAAAGGTTTTATCCATATTCTGATCAGCGCACCAATCGCAATTTGATGAATGTCATTTATTAGCCAAGGCTTCCCAGTTCTTAATTCTGCTCGCGACTGACTTTATGGCTGCAGGCTTTAGGGAAGGTGCCTGTTTATCGCTAGCCGAGTAGAGCGAACAGCTAAAACCAAGCCATCCCCCCTCTTAGAAGTTATTAATTCATAGATAGATGTTATAGGTGCCTTTTCTGTAATAAATATCTATATATTGTTGTCTCTAAAGCATGTTTTCTTTAGGTCAGGTTAAGCTGAAATAAATGATTAAGCATGAAAATAGTGGCACATTTGTGACAGTAAAACATCTTAGTCAGCAGCATTTTACGATCCAATATGAATTCAAAAAATTGGTTTTTCTTCTGGAAAGTTAACCACTTATTCAGTAAAAGTGATCTTATATATTGAATGCTGTTTTTTTTACAAAAAACCAAAAAAATCGAAATTCTCTACTACACTTTATATAGGGTTAATAAAATTTAGGTGTAGAGAAATGGCGACAATAGTTGGTGTAGTAAGCTCCATCCAAGGGCAAATAATTATCACTGGTTTATCTGGTGTTTCCAAAGTGTTAGCTGTTGGGGATACCGTTGACAGTGATGCGGTACTGTCGGGATCAAATCCGACGCAAACAGTAATCGTTACGCTCAATAATGGTCAGAGTATCAGTCTGCCAGAAGGACAGCAGTGGCAATTGGAAAAAGGTTTATTCACTCCTGATGAACCAGCCGCGCAAGAGCAAGATGCTACGGCGTCCGATTCTTCGCCAGAATCTGTTGTTGATAACCCAGAAGTTTCTGATCAAGAATCAGAGCAAAATGGCGAAGTGAGCCAGAGCTCCGCAGAGATAAGCTCGGTGATACCTGAGCAGGAGTCACTAGATGACGCTGCACAACAGGCAGCTGCAGAGATTACTAACCCAGACAACAATATCCCCAATCCAGCCTTGTCGGTTGTCGATCAAGATAACTCAGAGGCAAGCTCGCGGTCGGTCGAGGATGAGTTGGCTAGTAGCAATCAAACTTCTGAGACACAAGATCAAGCAACAGATTCTGACAATAGTTTGCCAGAAAATGAGAGCAGTTCCCTGCCGTTGCGCGAAGCTCACTCTACTTTTCTGATCGAGAGAACTCGCCCCGATGCTAGTGAAGGTGAGCTGCTTTTTGGTAGCGCGACTGAAATCACCCCAAGAGTGGCCAGTAGTGTAACAGCTACTGCAGAGACTCAAGTATTTGTCAGTAATTTTACCGAACTATCTTCAAATGCTAGTCATGAGAGTTTTCTTAGCAGTTTTGCCGGGGTCATTACCGGCGGGCGTAGACCGACGCTACGGGAGCTGCGCGAGTTAGGAGTCAGGGGGTTAAATACCGATAATATCAGTGGAGTGCAAAACAACATCGACAGAAATGTCGATCAAATCAGCGATTTAAATGATTTACAGGACGTCTCTAACGAAGCTATTGCAGCACTGCAAAACATCGCTGCTGCCGCCACTGCAAACAATGCCACGGCCAGCTTGATCGCTCTGGACAGCTATCTAGTGATTGGGGTGGCGGGGGTTAGCGCCAGCAATCAGCAATTTATTAACTCGGCCTATAACTCCAGTGCCATTGATTCCTCAAGGGCGAACAGTGTCGAAGATATCCAGCGCATAGTAAATGCTGTCAACAAAATGCAGCAGCTGATGCTCTTTGGCGATGCCGTTTTACAACCTACAGTGCAAGATTATGTAGATATAGGGGTTGGCGGTGTAGACGTAGGCGGCGAACTGAGTTTGTTAAATACCGTGGTCGCTGCAAAAAGCAGCGGGCAACTGCAAAACGTTGCTCAATTACAGCAGCTGGGCGACGCAGTACAAAAACTGTTAGCGGGATTGAGTAACAGTGGTGACAATGGCCAGCCAAGTCGAGAAGCATTGGAGCTGTTAGGTGTCACTGGGATTGGCGATAACTTGTCCGCGTTGCAGCAAAGTTTAGGTACTAAAGTGACAGCCGATGTCGACAGCTTGGCTGAGTTGCAGCAAATCACCAACGCAGTTAATAGTGCAGTGCAAGGTGCACTCACTGAGATTGCTGAGGCTGCGCAGAACAACAATGCAGCTACCCTTGATCTGGCTCTCTATCAAAGCGCAGGAATTATTGGGGTGGATGCAACTAACCTAGGGCTATTCAATAATTTACTGGATAATGCGGCGATCAATGCGGCCAGTGTTGACACTAGGGCAGAGTTACAACAGCTGATAGACAGCTATATAATCATTATTGACAGCGCGGATGGGGTTGCTGGCAACGGGCAAAAACCGACAGGGGAGCACTATCAAAGTTTGACCATTAGTGGTGTCGAAAGCGCGGCTGAAATCTCACTGCTTGGGGATGTGTTGGATAGCAAATCCCTGGGGGAAGTGGATACTCTAGGGGAGTTACAAGTGTTGGCAGAGGCTGTTGCCGTGCTGATGGATACAGCCGCTGGAGGCGCGGGGCCCAGTCTTAATCAATTGCAGTTGTTGGGTGTTAGTGGACTGCAAGCTTCTGATATGCCGAAGGTTTTGCATAGACTTGGAGCAGCCAGTGACGACGGTTCCGATTTTAGTTCAGTGTCCAAGTTACAGTTGCTTATCAACAATACCAATACAGCGGATCCTCAGGCGCTGTTAGATATTCAAAATGCGGCGCAGACCGACAGCGCCTCAGATTCTAGCCCGGCCGTGAGTGTCTACCTCAATGCCGCCATCAGTGGTGTCAATAGTGCCAATTTGGCGGCGATAAACTCTGTGCTCAACAGTGTCGCTATCACCGGCAGCAGTGTCGATAGCAGCCTAAAATTGCAGACCATGGTCGACGCTTACAACATAGTACTAGCAGCGGCCGACTCGCTGTTTGATGCAGATGCAAAACCGCTGCAAAGTGACTACCTAGCATTGGGTATCAGCAGTGTTGATTCCAGTGTCAAACAGAGTTTGCTGGGGGACGTGATTGACTCAAGTCAAAACATTGCAGTGGATAGCTATACAAAACTAGTGACTTTGGCAGATGCAGTGGCGGCAGTGTTTAGCAATGCTTCAGCGACCGGTAATGCCACTTTGGCGCAATTGCAATTATTGGGTTTAAACACGCTCAACGAGGATAATTTAACGGCGGTACAAAGTGCTATTGCTGGTACGCCTAACGACGGCAGTGGGGTACAAAACCTCAGTGTTTTACAAGCGATAACCACTGCGGCCGCATCACTTGCGGATGCCGCACTACTGAATTTGCGCAACGCGGCACAAAACAGTAGTGCCACTGCTACCGATCCCGGGGTCTCTGTATATTCTGATGCGGGTATAGACGGAGTTGGCGCAGGCAATTTGGCGGCGATTAATTCCTCCCTAAACGCGGCAAGTGGCACTGATGTAGACACATTTGCAGAGCTACAGCAGCGCGTCGATAGCTATAATATATTATTAAATGCTGCGGATGGTGTCGGTGATGCCGACCCCGCGGCCACTGCTCAGCACTATCTCGATATAGGAATCAATGGCGTAGATACTCAGCCTCAGCTGTCGCTATTGGCCGATGTCATCGATAGAAAAGTAACTTCAGACATTGATTCAGTGGCCAAAGTTCAAGCTCTAGCCGATGCCGTGCAGGAGGTAATGAAAGCGGCTGTAGGGGAGCTAAATACCCCGTCAAAAGCGCAGTTGGAGGCACTCGGCATCAACACGGTGACCTCAGATAATCTGGCGGCCATTCAACAGGCGCTGGTTGCCAGTGATGATGCCGGCAGTGATTTGTTGAATGTGTCGGCGCTGCAAAGCGTGGTTGGCAATGCTGTCAATGATTACACCAATGCTCTGAGCAGCTTAGAAAATGCCGCACAAAACGATACCGCCAACGCCACTGACCCAGCGGCCAGTGTCTATCAGGCAGCCGGAATCATTGGGGTGAACAGTGTCAATTTGGCTGCTATTAACAGTGTGTTATTGCAATTGAGTGGAACACAGGCAGATTCTGTCCAAGAGTTACAAGCCCTAGTTGATCATTATAATAATGTATTGCAAGGCGCCGAAGGGGTTGACGACAACGATATACAGTTAACTGCACAAGACTATGCCGACTTGGGCTTAACCAGTATCGATACTGTTGTAGAGAGCAGTTTACTCAACGATGTTTTAGACCTAAAAAGCAGCGCAGCTGTGGACAGCTTCAGCGAGTTGCTAGCGCTGACAAACGCGATTCAAGCAGTCATGGATGCTGCATCGGGGTCAACAGGTGTGCCAGCTAGCGCTCAATTACAATTGTTGGGCGTTACTAATGTCACTGATGCACAGCTGGCGGCGATTCAAAATGGCTTACAGGGCAGTGCAGACGACGGGAGTGGCGTTAGCAGTTTAACCGATTTACAGAGTTTGATAGATAGCGCCGTCAGTGGCGTAGATGCAGCGCTGCAAAAAATCAGCAGTGTGGCGCAGAGCAACAGTGCCAGCGATACCAACCCTAGCGTAAATGACTATTTAGCCACTGGGGCGACAGGGATTAACGCGACTAATCTCGCCAGTATTAACAGCAGTTTAAATAGCGCCATTATCACTAGTGTCAACAGCGATTCGTTAGTTGATATTCAACTGATTATTGATAGCTATCAGGTGATGCTGGATGCGGCAGCAGGTACTGGTGCTTTTCCCAGTGCCAGCGACTACCTTGCCATTGGTGTGACCGGTATCGACACTGTTGGGGAACTAAATTTACTGGAAAATGTGATCCGCAGCGCCAGTGTTGGCGATATAGATAGCTTAGCTGAAATTCAAGTGCGCAGTGATGCAGTACAGGCAGTTATGCAGGCGGCTGCGGATGGCAACAGTAGTATCAGTATCAATCAATTAACGGTGTTGGGACTGTCGGATGTGAACGGCGATAACCTTGCCAATATTCAGGGGGCGATACAAAACAGTGCCACTGATGGTTATCAAATCGACAGTCTGAGTGAGTTGCAAGCCATCATTACAGGTCTCAATGCGGCGCTCAATAAAATTGAAGACTATAACAATGGTGATGGTACTACGCCCACTGCACTGAGTTTGCAAGATTACTTAGATGCGGGGATTAGTGGAGTCAGCGCCAATAATTTAGTGGCGGTCAACGCCCAAGTACTCGCCTCTGCCACAGGGGACACCAATACCTTGGGCAAAGTGCAAGCGGTGATCACTGCAGCCGATCAAGCGCTAGCCAAAATTGAAGCGTACAACAATGGTGATGGCAATTCTCCCGCAGCATTGAGTGAACAAGATTACCTAGCGGTGGGCGCGACAAGTGTCAGTGCTGATAATTTAGCAGCGGTGAATGCGCAAATTTTAGCGGCGGCGCCAGGCGATGCGAATAGCAATCCCGAGATCCAAGGGAAAGTGGCATTGGCACTGGCTGCGCTGGCAAAGATAGAGGCCTACAACAACGGCGACGGTACTTTTCCCGCAGCATTGAGTAGTGTTGATTACCAGAATGTAGGGGTGAGTGGCGTTAGTGCTGCTAATCTGCTGGCGGTGAATGCGCAAATTCTTGCAGCCACTAGCGGTGAAACCGATACCGTGTCAGAGATTCAAAGCAAGGTAACTGCCGCCAATAGCGCACTGGCTAAAGTAGCTGCTTACAGTGATGGGGATGGCGTAAATCCCGCGGCGCTCAGTGAGGCAGATTATTTGCTGGCGGGAGTTGCAGGGGTGAGTGTCGCAAATTTGGCGGCGATCAACGCGCAAGTTCTGGGAGTCAATAGCGGCCAATTGTCGACAGTGGCGGAGATACAAGCCAGAGTACTAGAGGCAGATAACGCGCTAGGGAAGATAGAGGCCTACAATAATGGCGATGGCACTACGCCGAGCGCGCTGGACTTGGGTGACTACACAGCAGCGGGTATCAGTGGCGTCAGTGTCGATAATTTGCTGGCAGTCAACGCTCAAGTGCTGGGTTCGACTAGCGGTAGTGCCGATACAGTGGCCAAAATTCAAAGTGCAGTGAATGCAGCAGACATGGCTCTGGCCAAAATAGAGGCGTACAACAACGGTGATGGCAGTAATCCTGCCGCGCTTACGTTAGCTGATTATCTGGCGGCGGGAATAGAGAGTTTTAGTGAAGACCAGTTGGTGTTAGTCAATGCAGCGGTGCTTGGCGCCGCCAGTGGTGAGGCGGATAGCGTTGCAGAAATCCAGGCGATTGTCGACGGTTCCGTCAGCGCTCTGCAAAAGATTGAAGCTTATAATCTCGGTGACGGAACTACGCCGCCAGCGCTGATTATTGCCGACTATGTCGCGGCGGGTATTAGTGGCGTCAGTGCCGATAATTTACTGGCGGTGAATGCCCAAGTATTGGCGGCCCTGAGTAGTGAAATCAACAGCATTGCTGAAATACAAGCGACAGTTGGCACGGCCAATAACGCTTTAGATAAAGTGCAAGCTTATAGTGATGGCAATGGCAGTAGCCCAATGGCACTCACTTTGGCTGATTATAGCGCGGTGGGAGTTATTGCTGTCAGCAACGATAATTTGCAGGCACTGAACGGACAAGTTTTAGCGGCGGGCGCAGGCGCTACCGATACTGTCAGCGAAATACAAGCCAAAGTAGTCGCGGCCGATAGCGCACTCGCCAAAGTGGCTGCCTATAGTGAGGGAGATGGCAGTACTCCGGCCCCGCTCAGTGTTCAAGATTATTTAGACATTGGCATCAGCGAGGTTAATGCAGGCAATTTGGCGGCAGTAAACAGTCGTATATTGGCTGCTGCGAATGGTGCTGCGGATAGCTCTCCAGAAATACAAGCGCTGGTGACTGATGCCAGCCCCGCACTGGCTAAAATTGAAGCTTATAACAACGGCGACGGCTCCAACCCCGTGGCCTTGATCCTTCAGGATTATAGCGATGCTGCCATTACTGGCATCAGCGTGGCGAATCTCGCGGCGGTTAATGCACAAGTGTTAAAGGCGATTACCGGTGGCGCCGATACCCAAGGTGAAGTACAAGCGCTAGTGACGGCGGCCGATGCCGCTCTGGCTAAAATACAAGCTTACAACGACGGTGATGGCACTAGTCCTGCGCCTCTGACAGTGGAAGATTATTTGGGCGCCGGTATTGGGGCGGTCAGCGAGGGAAATCTGCTGGCGGTGAACGTCCAAGTATTAGCTGCGGGCAGTGGTGACACTGATATCGTCAGTGAAATAGAGGCCAAAGTTGCATTGGCCAATACCGCTCTGGCAAAGATAGAAGCCTATAACAATGGCGATGGCACGACGCCCGCTGCATTAGTGCTGCAGGACTATCAAAACGTAGGCATCAGTGGAGTGAACAGTGAGAACTTGCTCACGGTGAATGCCCAGCTGTTAGCCGCCGCGACAGGGGCGGCCGATACTGTCCCAGAAATCCAGCTGTTGGTCTCCAAAGCGGGTGCCGCGATGGCAAAAATTGAAGCTTATAACAATGGCGATGGCAACAGTCCTGGTGCCCTTACTTTATTAGATTACCAAGCGGCGGGTATCAGTGGCGTTAGTATTGATAACTTGGCGGCAGTCAATGCCCAAGTATTGGCCGCGGTCGTGGGCGATGCAGACCGGGTCTCTAGAGTACAAGCCAAAGTTACTGCGGCAGATGCCGCACTGACGAAAATTGAAGCTTTCAATAATGGTGATGGCAGCTCTCCAGCACCTTTAAGTCAAGGTGATTATCAAGCTGCGGGAATCACCGGTGTAGACGCTGATAACTTGTTGGCGGTGAATGTACAATTATTGCAGAGCGCGACTGGCGGAGCTGATAGCGTCGTTGAAATCCAAAGCGCAGTGGCAGCAGCGCAGGCGGCACTGGCTAAAATTGAAGCTTACAATAATGGCAATGGCATCAGCCCGGCGGCGCTGACGCTACAAGATTATGCCCAAGTGGGAATCACAGGTTTGAGTACCGACAACTTGGCGGCGATGAATGCTCAAGTATTGGTTGCTCTGAGTGGCGAGACCTTAACCGTTACTCAAATTCAAACAAAAGTGAGTGATGCCGACGCGGCTCTGGGCAAAATAGAAGCCTATAACAACGGTGATGGTAGTTCGCCAGTGGCGTTGACTACTGGTGATTATCGAGCGGCGGGAATTATCGGGGTCGATGCTGATAACCTACTAGCGGTAAACGCTCAAGTGTTGGCTGCCGCCAATGGCGATGCGAATACCGTCGGTGAGATACAAGATAAAGTCAGTGGTGCATTCGCCGCGCTGGCAAAAACTGAAGCTTTCAATAACGGCGACGGCAGCACTCCACCGGCGCTGACCGTGCAAGATTACCTATTGGTGGGTGTCACCGATGTCAGTGTCGCCAACTTAGCAGCAGTTAACGCGCATGTGCTGGCGGTCACAAGTGGCAATGCCGATCAAGTGGCTAAACTGCAAAATTTAGTAGCAGCTGCCGATTTAGCACTGGCAAAAATAGAGGCCTACAACAACGGCGACGGCTTCAGTCCAGCGGCCCTGAGCTTACAAGATTATCTGAAAGTGGGCATTACTGGGGTTAGCGGCGACAATCTGGCGGCGGTGAATGCGCAAGTATTAGCGTCGGGAGCGACTCAGGCGCAAACGGTGACTCAAATACAGGGCATGGTTATTGCGGCGGATGCTGCACTGGCTAAAGTGGAAGCCTATAACAATGGTGACGGCATTACTCCTGCAGCGCTAACTAACGCCGAATATTTGGCGGCGGGCATCGCCAGTGTCAGTCCTGACAACTTAGTAGCAGTGAACGCCCAAGTGCTACTGGCCGCTAGTTTGGCAGCCGATACAGTGGCAGAAATTCTAGTGTTAGTGGATGCTGCTGATGCTGCTCTTGCGATTGTCGCCGCCTATGGCAACGGCGACGGTATTACTCCCAGCGCCCTGACCTTAGCTGATTATGCACAGATTGGCATTACCGGAGTTAGTGTTGATAATTTGGCGGCATTAAATGCACAAGTGCTCGCCTCACTCGCCGGGCAGGTAAATACTGGGCCACAAATCCAAGCTAAAGTGACTGACGCAGATGCAGCGCTGGCTAAAATAGAAGCTTACAACAATGGTGACGGCACTAATCCCGCGCCACTGGAACTACTCGATTACAGCGCAGTAGGTGTGACAGGTATCGACAATAACAATCTATTGGCAGTCAATGCCCAAGTGCTCGCAGCCAATAATACTGAAGCCGACACTGTGGCAGAGATACAGGCAAAAGTGGCGCTGGCAGATTTGGCGCTAGCCAAAATAGAGGCGTACAACAATGGCGACGGAACCACTCCGCCCGCTCTGACCTTGGCTGATTATTTGGCGACGGGGGTGAGTGGGATTAGCGTAGCCAATTTAATCACTGTCAATGCTCAAGTGCTAGCGGCAACCCCTGCGGGAGCCGCAACTGCACCGTTAATTCAAGCGATTGTCACTGCAGCTAATGCCGCACTGGCGAAGATAGAAACTTATAACAATGGTGATGGTTCGGTACCAGGACCACTGAGCTTACAAGATTATCTGGATATCGGTGTGACTGGTGTTAGCTTGAATAATTTGGCGGCAGTCAATGCGCAGATACTGGCCTCGGGTACTGGAGACGCAGATACCGTAGGTGAAGTGCAGAATCAAGTCTCTAGTGCCGATGCGGCACTGGCTAAAATTGAGAGCTATAACAACGGCGATGGTACTACCCCTGGCGCACTGACCGTGGCTGATTATGTTGCTGTCGGTATTGTGGGGGTGAGTCTAAATAATCTAGCGGCAGTGAATGCACAAGTGTTGGCAGCAGGGACTGGTGATAGCGATGTGGTGCCTGAAATCCAGGCGCAAGTCAGTGCTGCAGATAACGTGTTGGCTAAGATCGAGGCCTATAATAATGGCGATGGCAGCACTCCGGCTGCACTGCTGTTGGCCGATTACACTCAAGCTGGCATCACTGGAGTCGACGCCGGTAATTTGGCGGCTGTCAACGCTCAAGTGCTGCTGGCAAACCCAGGTGAGGCCGATAGCGGTCCGCAAATTTCCGCCAGGGTTAGCGACGCAGTGGCGGCACTGAGCAAGGTAGAAGCCTATAACAACGGCAATGGCAGCTCACCGGCGGCACTGACTGAAGATGACTATGTAGCGGTCGGTGTGATTGGCGTAAGTGGCGCTAATCTAATCGCGGTTAACGCCCAAGTACTCGCTGCGGCTAGTGGCGCCAGTGATAGCGTTACTGAAATACAGGCGTTAGTTGCAATGGCGCAGACGGCGCTGGCTAAGATTGAAGCATACAATAATGGTGACGGCAGCTCACCGGCGGCATTAGTGGTCGCCGACTATTTGGCGGTGGGGCTGGTTGAAGTTAATGTTGATAATTTGGCCAGTATCAATGCGGCGGTACTGGCAGCGGCACCCACGCAAGCTCAGACAATTCCTGATATTCAACTATTGATTGCTATCGCTGGTGGGCCACTGCTGAAGATAGAGGCCTATAATAATGGCGATGGTAGCAGTCCTGCAGCGTTAGTGGTGCAAGATTATATAGATGCCGCTATCAGTGGTGTCAGCAGTGATAATTTAGCCGCCGTTAACGCTCAAGTGCTCGCGGCTGGGCCAACACAAACCGATACTATTACCAAAGTACAGGCCAAAGTTAGTGCTGGTGATGCGGCACTGGCGGTGATCGAAGCTTACAATAATGGGGATGGCAGCACCCCAGCAGCCCTTGGTTTAGCCGATTATGCAGGCGCGGGTATCAGCGGTGTCAGCGCTGCAAACTTATTGGCAGTCAACGCACAAGTATTGGCCTCTGTGGCCACTGCGACCGACACAGTCGCAGAAATACAAGGTAAGGTTGGCGCGGCAGATGCGGCTCTGGCCAAAATAGCGGCCTATAACGAGGGTGATGGCAGTAGCCCTAGTGCCTTGAGTATTGCAGATTATACAGCGGCGGGCATTAGTGGTGTTAGCAGTGGTAATCTGATTGCGATCAACCATCAAGTGTTAGTGGCCGCAAGTGGCGAGACTGATAGCGTGGCTGCGATACTGGCACGGGTTATCGCAGCAGATGTTGCCCTGCAGAAAATTGAAGCTTATAACAACGGCAATGGCTTTAATCCTGGGCCGTTAGATTTGGCCGATTATACCGCGGTGGGAGTCACTGGAGTCTCCAGTGATAATTTGCTCGCCGTCAACGCGCATATTTTAGCGGGCACGGCAACTGCCAGTGACACAGTGAGTGAGATCCAAAGCGCTGTCAGCAGTGCCGATTCCTCGCTGGCGAAAGTGCAGGCCTACAGTGATGGCGATGGGGCTTTCCCTGCGCCATTGTTACAGTCCGATTATTTACTAGCAGGTATCAGTGGTGTCAGCAGTCGCAATGTGGCAGCCCTCAACGCCCAAGTACTGGCCGCTGGCAGCAACCAAGTGGATACTGTCACTGAAATACAAGACAGAGTCAGTGCGGCAGACGCTGCGTTGGCCAAAGTTGAGGCTTATAACAATGGTGATGGTGAATCTCCAGCGGCGCTGGCGCTGGCAGACTATATAGCGGCGGGTATTACCGGGGTAAGTGCGCTTAATTTAGCGGCAGTGAATGCTCAAGTTTTGGCAGCTTATGCTTTTGAAGCAGACTCTGTGGCTGCGATTCAAGCTAAAGTCGCCATGGCTAATCTGGCGCTGGACAAGATAGAAGCTTACAACAACGGCGATGGCAGTACGCCGGCACCGCTATTATTAGCAGACTTCATCGCGGCGGGTATCACAGGTCTTACTCCCGATAATTTGGCGGCAGTTAACGCTAATATTCTCGCGGTGAATCCTGGCGATGCGGATTCAGTGGCTAAAATTCAAGGCACAGTGAATGCAGTTAGTGCTGCGTTACAAACGATTGCCGACTACCAGCAAGGCGATGGCAGCACTCCCAGTGCACTGCAATTACAAGATTTTGTGGATGCCGGAGTATTAGGTGTCAGCGCTGATAATTTGCTCGCCCTCAACGCCCAATTACTCGAAAATGCTACTGTTGTTAACACTATCAGTGAGGCCCAGGGGGTCGTTACTGCTGCCAATACAGCGTTGGCTAAAGTACAAGATTTTCACTTGGGCGATGGCAGTTCTCCGGCGCCTCTGACACTAATCGATTATTTAATGGTAGGGGTCACGGCTGTCAGTGTTGAAAATTTACTGGCGGTGAATGCGCAGCTACTGTTATCCAGTGGCAATACAGAAACGGTGGCCACTATTCAAAGCGCGGTTGGCCTAGCCGCTAGCGCACTGCTGAAAATTGAAGCGTTTAACAACGGTGACGGTTCAACGCCTGCCCCTCTCTCTATCGAAGACTATGCAGCGGTGGGTGTCATGGGAGTGGATGGAGATAATCTAACGGCGGTTAATGTGCAAGTATTGGCTGCTAATGCCACCGAAGCTGACAGTGTGGCAGAAGTTCAGGCGCAAGTTAATGCAGCGGATACAGCGCTGGCAAAAATTGAGGCCTACAACAATGGTGATGGCAGCACACCAGCCCCGCTAGATTTATCAGATTATGCAGCGGTGGGCATTAGTGCTGTCAATCTTGACAACCTATTGGCAGTCAATGCTCAAGTATTAGCAGCCGCCGCAGGTGGCGCAGATACTGTCACTGAAATTCAAGCACTAGTGAATAGCGCTGACGCTGCACTGGCAAAAATAGAAGCTTATAACAATGGTGATGGTACGACTCCCGCTGCTTTATCGGTAGGCGATTATTTGGCTGCGGGGATCGGCGGAGTCAGCTTGGAGAATTTAGCCCCGCTCAATGCCTGGGTGTTGGCAGCGGCAACGGGCGGCGCAGATACTGTGGCAAAAATTCAGGCACTGCTCGGCGATTCAGCCCTAGCGGTGGCCAATATTGAAGCTTATAACAATGGCGACGGTACTACCCCAGCGGCTTTGGGCCTACAGGACTATCTTAAAGCCGGAGTGGCAGGGGTCAGCAATACCAATCTAGGGGCGGTGAATGCCCAAGTATTAGCGGCCGCTAGCAGTGAGATGGACAGCGTCATTGAAATTCAGGGGGCGGTAACCGCGGCAGATCTTGCCTTGGCCAAAGTAGAGGCCTACAACAATGGCGATGGGTCTAATCCTGCGCCACTGCGACTAGAAGACTTCAGCGCAGTGGGTGTCACAGGCGTTAGTAACGATAATTTGCTGGCGGTGAATGCGCAAATTGTTGCCGCTGGCAATGGTGAGAGTGACTCAGTTACGCAAATACAAGCGCAAGTCAGTCTCGGCAATCTTGCTTTAGCGAAAATAGAGGCCTACAACAACGGCGATGGCAGCAGCCCAGCAGCATTAACTTTACAAAATTATCTAGATGCAGGAATCGGCGGTGTCAGTGGTACCAATTTGCTGGTGGTGAATGGGAGAGTACTTGCCGTGTCCGCTGGGGGTGCCGATAGCGCTCCTGAGATTCAAGCGTTAGTCACCAATGCACCAGTGGACATTGCGTTAATTGAAGCCTACAACAACGGCGATGGCAGCAGTCCGATCGCGCTAACTTTGCAAAATTATATCGATGCGGGGATAGGCGGAGTTAGTATTGATAACTTGGCGGCAGTCAATGCTCAAGTGTTAGACAGCATTACCGGTGGTGCCGATACTCAAGGAGAAATACAGGCACTGGTTAGCGCAGCAGATGCGGCGTTGGCGAAAATTGAAGCTTACAACAATGGCGATGGTGCTAACCCTGGTGCACTCACCCTTGAGGATTATCGAGGAGCGGGTATCAGCGGTGTCAGTATCGACAATTTGTCCGCGGCAAACGCGCAGATACTTAGCGCGTCTGTAGGTCAAACCGATACGGTAGCCAAGATTCAAAGCAGCGTGAGCGCGGCCAATACTGCGTTACTTAAAGTTCAAGCTTACAATGATGGCGATGGCAGCACTCCTGCAGCGTTAACCTTAAGCGATTATAACAACGCGGGCGTTGTTGGTGTCAGCGGTGATAATTTGCTGGCGGTCAACGCACAAGTATTGATGGGATCTTCTGGGTCAACCGACACAGTGCCAGAGATTCAGGCGGCACTAGCGGCGGCAGATGCCGCACTGGCCAGCTTAGAAGCTTACAACAATGGCGATGGTACATCGCCTCAAGCACCGACATTGAGCGATTACAGCGCAGTTGGAGTGAGCGGAGTTAGCGCGGCTAATTTACACTCGGTGAATGCGCAGTTATTGGCCAGCGCTAGTGGTGAAAGTGATAGCGTCGCTGAGATTCAAGGTCACGTCAGTAGTGCCGATACGGCACTGGCAAAAATCGAAGCTTACAATAATGGCGATGGCAGCAATCCCGCAGCACTAGTGTTAAGTGACTATACAGATGCCGGTATTAGCTCGGTTAGCAGTGCTAATTTGTTGGCGGTGAATGCGCAGCTATTGGCCCTAGCAATGGGTGCTGCCGATACTGTCGGCGAAATTCAAAACATAGTGACCAGTGCAGATGTTGCATTGGCCAAAATAGAAGCATACAACAATGGTGACGGCACTACGCCCGCTGCGCTGTCCCTGTCAGACTACTTGGCTGTGGCAATCAGCGGCGTCAGTGTCGATAACTTAGCAGCCGTGAATGCTCAAGTGCTGGCGGCGACTGCCGGTGGTGCGACTAGTGTGCCGCTGATACAAGCGCTGGTCAGTGCGGCGGATGCCGCCCTAGCGGTAGTAGAAGCGTTCAACAATGGTGATGGCATAAGCCCCCCCGCGTTGAGTGAGACAGATTATACAACGGCGGGAATCACGGGTGTGAGTTCCGATAATCTAGCGGCAGTCAATGCACAAGTACTCGCTGCCTCTAGCGGTGCTGCCAATACCGTGCTTGAAATTAACACTTTAGTGAGTGCAGCGGATGCGGCACTGGCCAAGATAGAGGCCTATAACAACGGCGATGGTACTACGCCCGCAGCACTATTATTGCAAGACTATTTAGATGCGGGTATCAGCGGTGTCGACAGCGCCAACTTACCGACGCTGAATGCGCAAATATTGGCGGCGACTAGCGGCGCTGCCGATACTGCTCCTGAAATTCAGGCACTGGTCACTAGCGGTGATCAGGCGCTGGCTAAAATCGAAGCTTATAACAACGGCGATGGCACCACCCCGGCAGCGCTGAGCGTGCAAGACTATATTGTCGCAGGTATCTCAGGGGTTGGCGTCGATAACTTAAAAGCGGTCAACGCTCAAGTACTGATGGCTGCAGCCGGTCAGACCAATACGTTATTGGCGGTGCAGGGTAAAGTCACAGCGGCAGATACAGCGCTGGCAAAAATAGAAGCCTATAACAATGGCGATGGCACTAGCCCCGCGCCACTGCTGAGTGCAGATTACAGCGCGGTGGGCATTGTAGGGGTCAGTGTCGATAATCTGGCGGCGGCGAATGCACAAGTGCTCGCTGCCCTCAACGGCGCAGCAGATACCGTATCAGAGATTGAAAATTTAGTCACAGCAGCGGATCTTGCTCTGGCAAAAGTGCAAGCTTTCAGCGCGGGTGATGGCAGTAGTCCCGCGCCACTGAACAGTGTTGATTTTATCGCGGCGGGTATTACTGGGGTGGATGCGGATAATCTGGCCGCCGTTAATGCACAGCTGTTGGAGTCAATCGAAGCGCTGTCAACGGTAGTGGCGATGCAAGGAAAAGTAGCCGCTGCAGATACGGCGCTGGCAAAAGTGCAGGCCTACGCCGATGGCGGTGGCAGCTTACCGGGTCCGTTAGTATTGGATGACTTTATCGCAGTCGGAGTAACCGCGGTTGGCAACCATAACTTGCTGGCAGTAAACGCCCACATACAAGTGGCAGCGGGCGGTGAAGTAGATACTGTCGCTGAAATACAAGCCAAAGTCAGTGCAGCAGATCTCGCACTGGCTAAGGTAGAAGCCTATAACAATGGCGATGGCACCACTCCTACAGCATTGAGTTTGCAAGATTACTTAGATTTGGGCATTAGCAAAGTGCACAGCGGAAATCTGCTCGAAGTGAATGCACGCATCTTGGCGGCAGATATCGGTGGCGCAGACAGCGCTCCTGAAATACAGGCGCTGGCCACTAACGCCAATGCGGCACTGAGCAAGATTGAGGCCTATAACAATGGCGACGGTAACAACCCTGTAGCACTTAGCCTAATCGATTACACCGTGGCGGGTGTGACCAATGTCAGTATCGAAAATTTGCTGGCGGTTAACGCGCAAGTTCTGGCGACCATCACCGGTGGTGCAGATACTTTGAGCCTCGTTCAGTCGCTAGTGAGCGCGGCAGATGCAGCTCTGGCTAAGATCCAAGCATACAACGATGGTGATGGCAGCTCACCGGGCCCATTAACGGTAGCGGATTATGCGGCGGCGGGCATTACTGGCGTGCAACTGCAAAATTTAGTCGCGGTCAATGTGCAAATATTGCAGGCAGGTAACGGCGAAACAGATACTGTTGCTGAGATTCAGGCCAAGGTCGGTGCCGCAAACGATGCACTGGCCAAAGTAGAGGCTTACAACAACGGCGATGGCAGTACCCCTGCTGCCTTGAGTGTGCAAGATTACTTAGACGTTGGCATTAGTGGTGTCGACACCGATAACTTGGCCGCCATGAATGCCCAAGTATTGGCGGGTATTACCGGTGACAGTTCCAGTGTGGCGAAAATTCAAGCACAAGTGATAGCAGCAGACGTGGCACTGGCTAAAGTAGAAGCTTATAACAACAGTGATGGCAGTACGCTGCCAGCACTGAATATCAATGACTATCGCAGTGCCGGCATTAGTGGGGTTAGTGGTGCTAACTTGTTGGCAATTAACGCGCAAGTGCTGGCTGCCAGTTCCGGGGCGGCCGATACTGTGGCAGAAATTCAAGCACTGGTTGGCAGCGCGCAGACCGCCCTGGCCAAAATTGAAGCTTATAACAACGGGGATGGAAGCAGCCCGGCCGCACTCACCTTGAGTGACTACACAGCGGTTGGACTCAGTGGTGTTAGTTCCGACAACTTAGTGGCGGTTAATGCCAAGGTATTGGCGGCCTCGGTGGGCGCTGCAGATACAGTGACTAAAATCCAATCCTTGGTGGACAGTGCGCTAGCGGCTGTGCAGAAGATAGAAGATTATAACAACGGTGATGGCATCAGCCCGGCGGCGTTGAGCTTGCAAGATTATCTGGCGGTGGGGATCAGTGGCGTCAGTGACGACAACTTGGCGGCAATCAATGCCCAAGTGCTGGCAGCGGCCCCAGGTGAAAGCGACAGTGTCACGCAAATACAGGCCAAAGTGAGCGCTGCCAATGCTGCACTGGCAAAAGTGCAGGCATACAACGACGGCGACGGTAGCTCGCCCACAGCGTTGGATGAGGCCGACTACCAGGCGGCGGGCATCGAGGGTGTCAGTCAAGATAATCTGTTGGCAGTGAATGCTCAAGTGCTGGATGCAGGGGCTAACGACACAGATACAGTGGCGGAAATTCAAGCAGAAGTCAGCGCGGCAAATGATGCGCTGGCTAAAATCGAAGCCTACAACAACGGTGATGGCAGCAACCCTCTAGCGTTAATGATTAGTGATTATAGAGGGGCGGGTGTCACTGGAGTGAGTGCGGATAACTTGGCGGCGGTGAACGCTCAAGTGTTGGATTCGCTCAGTGGTGAAACCGACTCAGTGAGTGAAATTCAGGCGGTGGTCGCTGTGGCAGATAACGCTTTGGCGACTATTGAGGCCTACAACAACGGCGATGGTAACAGCCCCACTGCACTAACCTTAAGCGATTACCTAAACGCGGGTATCACCGGTATTAGCGCGGCTAACTTGCTGGCGGTTAATGCCCAGGTACTGGCGGGCTCGATAGGTGCGACTGACACAGTGGCAGAAATTCAGGGCATGGTTGGCGCGGCGGATGCAGCACTGGCCAAAATAGAAGCTTACAACAACGGTGACGGCAGCAACCCGGCACCTTTGAGTACTGCAGACTATATTGGCGCAGGTATCGCGGGTGTCAGCAGTGATAACTTAATTACAGTGAATGCCCAGTTGCTGGCAGCAGCACCTGGCGCAGCAGATACAGTGGCTGAAATTCAGGCCATTGTCACTAGTGCCACAGCCGCTCTGGATAAGATAGAAGCCTACAACAACGGCGATGGAACGAATCCAGCGGCGCTCACATTAGCTGATTACAGCGACGCGGCTATCAGCGGCGTCAGCCTCGATAACTTGGCGGCGGTGAATGCGCAAGTGTTGGCTGCCAGCAGTGGTGATGCTGATACTGTGTTAGAAATTCAGGGCAGCGTCACTGCGGCAAACGCGGCTCTGGCCAAAGTGGAAGCCTATAACAACGGCGATGGCAGCAGCCCAGTGGCATTGCTTAGCACCGATTATGTGGCCGTGGGTGTGACTGGAGTCAGTGTCGATAACTTGGCGGCGGTTAACGCGCAAGTATTGGCAGCGCTAATTGGCGAGACCGATATCGTCAGCGAAATTCAGACCAAAGTGAGCGCGGCAGATAACGCGCTGGCGTTCATTGAAGCGTACAACAATGGTGATGGCAGTAGCCCCGCTGCATTGAGCATAGACGATTATACTAACGCGGGCATCACTGGCGTCAGCATCGATAATTTGCTGGCGGTGAATGCGCAAGTATTAAGCACCGCCAGTGGCGATACCGATACCGTGAGCGAGATCCAAGCGCAAGTCAGCGCTGCGAACCTGGCCCTGGCGAAAGTTGAAGCTTACAACAACGGTGACGGTGCTACGCCTGCTGCGCTGGACGTTGCAGATTACATAGCGGCGGGTATCACAGGGGTAAACGCCGATAATTTAATTACTGTTAATACGCAAATACTGGCGGCAGCCATCGGTGCCGCTGACACTGTTAGTGAAATTCAGGACATTGTGATTATCGCCAATGCCGCACTCTACAAGATAGAAGATTACAACAATGGCGATGGCTCTACTCCCGTAGCTCTGACCATACAAGACTATCTAGATGCAGGTATCAGCGGTGTTAGCGGTGATAATTTAGCGGCGGTCAACGCGCAAGTACTAAGCTCAAGCACTGGGGATACAGACACTGTCTCCAAAGTGCAAGGCAAAGTCACTGCGGCGGATATCGCTCTAGCAATGATAGAAGCCTACAACAACGGTGATGGCAGCAGTCCTGCAGCTTTGACTACTGCGGATTATTTGGCGGTCGGTGTGCAAGGAATCAGCAGTGACAACTTGGCCGCAGTCAATGCGCAAGTGTTGGCAGCGGGCACTGGGGATGCGGATACTGTGCCTGAAATATTAGGGCAACTGGCTGCGGCCAATAGCGCAC
>JABSRB010000080.1 GCA_013215375.1 Oceanospirillaceae bacterium
GGAGAGTGTCTTTCTGCTCTAGGTCATTTAGTACAAACACCTCACCTTGATGCACTTGCAAGTGAGGGCGTATTATTTAAAAATCACTTTGCCAATGCCGTACCCTGTGGCCCATCCAGAGCGAGTTTGTATACCGGCATGTATCTACAGAATCACCGCTCTGGAACTAATGGCACACCTCTGGACGCTCGACATACTAACTGGGCGCTCGAGCTACGAAAAAACGGCTATGATCCAGCCTTGTTTGGTTACACAGATACGGCCAATGATCCCAGAGCTTTTGATCAAAATGATCCTATCTTAGATAACTATGAAGGGCCATTACCTGGGATTAATCCCGTGGGAATGATGGGTGAAAACATAGAACCATGGGCAAATTGGTTGGCCAAAAAAGGCCATAAAATACCTTCTCCCAGATCGGATCTTTATTTTAATCAGCGTGAACAGGATACTGGTGCGCCGGCAGCGCTTGATATGCCAAAGGAACATCATGTCACCTGGTTTATGGTGGATCAGGTCATGGATTATATCGAAGAAAAACAAGACAAATTCTGCGTGCATCTATCCCTGCTACGACCGCACCCACCCTGGATTGCACCTGAACCCTACAACAGCATGTACCCGCCAGAGACGCTTGAGGATTACGTTCGCCACGAGTCTGTCGAGCAAGAAGCGGCACAACATCCTTGGCTGGACTGGGCCTTAAAGCAAGCTAATTTTATCGCCCCCAATAAGCCTGAAGAACTTGCCCGAATGAAAGCTGCCTACTTCGGTTTGATGTCTGAGGTCGATGCGAACCTTGGCCGCCTGTTTAATTATCTGAAGGAAAAGAATCTTTGGAAAGATACCTTGATCATTTTTACTTCAGATCATGGTGAACAAGTTGGAGATCATTACCTGATGGATAAAATGGGCTATTTTGATCAGTCCTATCATATTCCTCTTATTGTTTATAACCCAGATGAACAGGCAAATGCTACCCGAGGAACGATTCGAACCGAGTTTACCGAGAGTGTCGACATCATGCCTACTTTATTGGACTGGCTGGGTATCAAGATCCCGATTCAGTGTGATGGCCATTCTCTTATCTCAACCATACAAACAGGCACTCAGCCGCAGAATTGGCGCACGGAAGCACATTGGGAATATGATTTTAGAAATATATCCAAAGGCGAAGCCCATGAACAATCACTGGGT
This sequence comes from Oceanospirillaceae bacterium, assembly GCA_013215375.1. Taxonomy (GTDB): domain Bacteria; phylum Pseudomonadota; class Gammaproteobacteria; order Pseudomonadales; family Balneatricaceae; genus Rs1. Next base: position 1,198 of record JABSRB010000080.1, read on the forward strand.
ATAACACACCATCAATGTACCTTAAATGTTGTTCGTGGCCAGCGCTATAAATATGTTCATTTCACCAATATGCCGCCCTTGTTTTTCGATCTGGAAAATGACCCTGAAGAATTAATTAATCAGGTGAACAATCCTGATTATTTTCAGCTTGTACTTGAATATGCGCAGAAGATGCTGTCATGGCGAATGAATCATGATGAGCAAACGCTGACACATATCAAGCTGACTGATAAAGGTATTATCTGCCAGGATGTCGCAAGATACTGGCCAAAATCTGTTGCTCTAGCGAGCTAAACACAATTATGGAGTAATCTATGCTAGCAATATTTGATCTTGATGAGACCCTACTCGCGGGTGACAGCGAGCATTTATGGTGTGAATTCCTTATTGAACAGGGGCTTATCGATGGCCGTTATTATAAGACCAATAACGACCAATTCTATCAGGACTATCAAAATGGCTGTCTCGACATTGATGCCTTTTTACGTTTTAGTTTACAGCCACTAACACAATTTTCGCTTAGCCATTTAAATGCTTTAAGAAAAGATTATCTTAAGCAAAAAATAGAACCAATTATATTACCGGAAGCATGTAAACGCATCGAAGAGCATCGCAGACAAGGACACACCCTGTTAATTATCACCGCCACCAATCGATTTATAACTGGGCCTATCGCCGGCATGCTTGGTATTTCGCAGTTACTCGCGACCGAACCCGAATTGGGGCCAGACGGTTATAGCGGCAATATCGTCGGCGAACCCTGTTTTCAGCACGGTAAAGTAGTGAATCTACGCAAGTGGTTAAACACTAACCCGCACAATATGGCTGACAGCTGTTTTTACTCAGATTCTTACAATGACTTACCTTTGTTACAAAAAGTCCAACACCCAATCGTAGTCGATGCGGACGATAAGCTGTACCAGCACGCGGTCACTCACAACTGGGAACGGATTAGCCTCAGGGGTTAGTCTCGTAAATGGGGTCCGTAAATGAGTTCAGAGCCTGACCCCATTTTTAAAAGCTTAGGAAGAGATTGGGATAGACTGAACTTGAGGGACTATAGCCATACAAGCTCATCTTTTAGTTATGGCACTTAACGAATTTTGGTATCTCGACCAAAATACTCTTCGGTTTCATATTTTTTAATGACTGAATTTAATGATTCATTATTATTATCCATTACGAGTTTATGCGAGATCGCACTTAATGAAATCAATATATCTTTACATTCAATCCTTGCTTTCATAACGGTGTGTGAAGCAGTGTTTAAAACTTGAGATATCAACTCGTGCTGTTTTCGTAACAGTGACAATATAAAGTTAATGATTACCGAAGCACATAAATCCTGATCTTCTATTTTACTAGGTTTAACGACTTTATCTAAAAAGTCTTGTTCTTTGCCAGCAGGAACAAACCTTTGAACCCAATAAAAATAATCTTCATCAAACACAATTGATTTTATAGCTCTCATCATTTTATCATCTGAAGAGACCTGCTTAATTAAAGCATGAAGCTGCTCTTCCTCTAGATCTTTAAGGTCATCACCATACTCAACATTAATCGCAGCAACGACTTTTTCCAACTCTTTTAACAATCGTACATTACCAGAAGAAACACTATTATATGCTTCACCAACTTCATCAATGTTTTTCTGAAATACACCAATATACTTATCACCATCATCGATAGCATCAAGCAAAGGGATCAAGCTATAGCGCCTAACTTGAATTGATTCATAAAAACTGCCAATCTCTTCGCGTATATTACCTAATCTATCGATCGCATTAGTAATAAAATCACTGTTTGTTTTAATGGCCGAATTTAAACTTGAGTAATCCATCTCGCCTTCAACTTTACTCACTCGATGATCAATCATATTTTCGAACTTTTGAGACTCGGCTATCAAAACAGAAAATCGATCTTCCATCTCAATCAACACATGCTGCACTTTTTGTAAGCTTGTCGATCTCACTTGTTGATTGATGCCTCTTACTTTCTCTGCTTCTGTTTGTCTTTTTTGACGAACAGCCCAGGTAACCGCAGCGCCGACAATCGTAAGGCTAGTCGCCATGTCGAACCCGAGTTGAACATTAGTAAACCATGAACTCATCATCTTCCCTAAATTTTTGAATATTTTACATGTTAAAAAGTTATAACCTGCCTACCAACAAATGTCACCAAAGCCAACACAAAACACCAACAAGGATCACAATAAAGCCAAATAAAACCACCTGATAGCCCCCAACGTGACGCAAATAACAGCCAAGAGAAGTTGGCATCTGTTTTCTACCTGATTAATTTTGGCTTATTGAGACAATATTTGAGTTTTTGATAACCAAGAAAAGAGAATAATAAGTTGGGTCAGAATCTGAGCCAATTTTTGGAATGCCCCTACAAGGGAGTCGACCCTGGCCCTGACGGCGCCCGATTGATTATGACAATCGAGTACGCCATCACTCGTCATCTCACGCCAGCCCGAGCATTATCTTGTTGCTTGCTTGAGTAGCTTAAAACAAATCTTCCAGCCACTTTTTGGTCAGGCCAATACTGACCATAACCTTAAGTTTTATTAACGCCATAGTATCACCAGACTCCAATACCGCAGGACCACAACGCGGGTCTGAGCGCTGCAATGCTCCGGTCATTTTATGATTAATTGGGATCGGTTCGCAGCCGTGTCCTGACTCACAAATAAAGTCCCATTTCTCTTTAGCGGGGGCATGACAAGCGAAGCAGTTGCCACCGAAACGATTCACCACATCAACGAAACCACGTTTTGCAATGGTAGAACCACTTTCATTAACTTCCAATTCAAAAAATTCCCAGTCACCGGTTGCCATGAAAGTGCCTGGCTCGCGCTTGACCATCACTTCCGTAGGTACCAGTTGCACCACTGATCCGATCGGATAAACAGCCCCCTCAGGAGAATTGGCTGCGGCCAGAGTCCCTTCAATGTCTCCCAGCAGATTGTCTACGTAAAAATGGCGCACCGGCGTCATTTCTCGTATGCAGCTAAAACTCTCTTCGTCGATAGTTATAACGGCGGATGCAGCTTCAGCCGTTGCCGCATAACTCGCTGTACTGCTGATCAGTGTAATAAACAAAATCATCACCCATTGACCAATAGTTAATACTGTTTTCATGGTGTTCCTTATTATTAAAGCTTATAAAACGAGCAAAATTTAAATCGTGTTTTCGCTACAGGCATTCACAGAGTTGCCGGTGGTATCTTGTACTCTTGCACCATAAGCTCATGGCGGCGACACCTACAGAGACATTGAATACGTTTATTCTATTAACTCTTATTATAGTTGTGCGCAATTAAATTGACAGCGATTTAATTTGGATTTGTTTGATATTTACAAATTTATGCTGCATAAACTTTTCAAAAAAGCGCATTTTTTCAAGCCAAACTGTCTTAGTTAACTCTAGTCATAAGAACTTTATGTGGTGTAAAAGTCGGGGGAGTTTGAGTCTTGGAGATAAATGGGGTCAGAGCTGGGTTTGGAATAATTGTAAATAATTGATCTAAATTACTGACACAAGACATAATTCACGCTTTAATGATTGGGCCTTATAATCAGTACAATTAAGTGAAAAAACATGAACATGGAAAATGGAATTCTAGTTCGCTGGCAAGATGAAAAGGGATTTGGCTTTATCAAGCCAGAAGCGGCTAATGGCAAAGATCTGTTTATACATATCTCAGAGCTGAAACACATGGCCAGGAAGCCCCAAGTGGGTGATGCCATTCAATATAGAACTCAGCAACAAGCCGATGGTAAATTCAAAGCCATCAACGCCAGCATTGAAGGCGTAGCAGTCATTTCAGCCTCAGCCACTACAAGGCGCAAAAACAATAGCAACCCAGGCTCGAAAAGCCAAAGCCCCAAAACCCGATCTTCCAGCGTCATACTCATCCCACTAATAGTTTGTCTGGCCCTTGCCGCAATTGGCTTTAAAAGATATGAAGCACTGACTGCCACACCAGTACTGACCAATGAAAATGTTGAACAGATGAGCTTTAACCTACCAACACAGAACTCAGCACTGCATTCAAAACAGAACTTCCATTGTGAAACAGGCAAAGAATACTGCAGCCAAATGCGTTCATGCGCCGAAGCGACCTTCTACATCAACAACTGCCCCAATACAAAAATGGATGGTAATCACGATGGTGTGCCTTGCGAAAGACAGTGGTGTCAGTAACCGTGAAAAGATAAGTATCTTGACACCGATGATTATCAAACTGCTAGCTCTTACCAAACGACAGAGTTAAAGCAGTGAATGGATGCTATTGATAAATGATTCTCAAAACTAAGCGAGTGCAAAACACAAAGTCACCTCAAGCGATTGCTGGTCAACAGCAAGAGACGAATGTCGCCTTTTTCCTGCGCCGTGCATATAAAGATAACCAGCAAGTGCTGGTCATCAATGACTTCAAATTCACTTTCAATGATGAAACTGCGCAAATCGATCACTTGATTATCTATCCCTATGGCTTCGTGTTGATCGAATCCAAGAGCATCAAGGGCCATGTCAAAGTAAACAAACAAGAAGAATGGACGCGCAGCTATAACAAAAGTTGGCAAGGTATGGCCTCACCCATCAAACAAGTAGAGTTACAACAAGCGCTGTTAAAGGAGCTGTTACACGCACATAAAAGCGAGATATTAGGTAAGTTTCTGAGGTTCAAACAGCAAGGCTTTGGCATGCGCTGCTGGGATCATCTCTGCGCCATATCCAGCGATGCCGTTATCGATAGGAAAAACATACCAACACCAGTATCAGAACAACTAGTAAAATCAGAGTTTCTAGTTGAGAAGCTAAATAAGCTCATGAACATCAGAAATAGATTCATGAGATTAGTAAACATTAGCGACACCCGCCCTGACTTTTCACAGACAGAGCTAGAATCAATAGGCTCATTCCTGCTCGAACAAAACATAGAAAAAAGTATAGAAAAAAGTATAGAAAAGAGCATAGAAAGCCAGCGCAAAGTATCAAGCACCACAGAATCTATAAGCCCAAGCATAAGTGACCCACAGCAGATACAAGTACCCGCAGCCGTGTATCAGAACAAAACACAGAAAACCGAACTACAGTCCAATCAACACGCACAAAGCACTCAAACAATTAAGAGCGAATTACGCTGTAAACATTGTGGAGAATCAACAAACTACACCCCAATGTATGGCAAATTCGGATACTACATCAAATGTAATGTATGCACTAAGAACACGCCGATGAAACAGCCCTGCCCCCAATGCCAAAGCAAGAATACCAAAGTACAAAAGCGCAGAGTAAGCTATACGCTGAACTGCCAAGAGTGTGGTTGTGGCCAGCAGGTGATTTAGAGCTTAGGGAAATTTGTCTCTGACCCAGTTTATATGACAGTTAATTTTAATAACCAATTGATAATATGATAGGATTTACCAAATTTTGGTTAGATATTTTATTACTTCTTTTGTAAACCAACTTAAATGAGGCAAGTTAAATATGACTCCCCCCGTTAAAACTCTTATTTCTTTTGCGACTCGCTGGGGGCCTCAATTTGGTGGGATCAACTGCTTCAACCAAGATTTACTCAAAGCCTTTGCAGCAGCTTTTTCCAAAGATATCCATACAGTCTGTGTAGTACTTCAAGCCGATGCAACAGAAATTAAGGATGCAAAGAATAGTCAAATCACTTTAATTTCTCTCGATCTGAATAATCAAAAAGAATTCTCGGCCAATTTCGCAATCAATGCTTGGCAAACGCTAGCACCTGAAAGTAAAAGTACTCCAGATCATATTGTCTGGCTCGGCCATGATCGCATTACTGGCGAAGTTGCGTTAAACGCAGCAAAAGAATATGGCGGTCTCTCTGCACTCATTAATCACATGAGCTATGACCACTATGAGTCGTTCTGTGAAAATAGCTCTCTTGCCAATGATAAAAACAAAGCACAACGCAAGCTTTTTAAAAAGGCAGATATTGTCATGGCTGTTGGCCCACTTCTGCGTGATGCCCTTGCTGAAATGTTAGACCGAGATAATATCCCGATGCTGGTGCCTGGGTTACCAGATATCATCGTTAAAAAGGTTTTCAAAACCTTCCGCGGCTTTATTAGTGGTCGTCTTAGTGACGATGCAAAAAAAATAAAACAAGGTCATCTTGGAGTGGCTGCATTTGCTCTCTCAATCAGTAAAGCTGATTCAAATACTGGCTTGCCAGATGTTCTCCGTGGCACTAGCGAGCCAGAGCTAACACTAAGAGGTATAGATTTTGAGCAATGCACCTCTGATGGTCATGGCAATGCAGAGGATGAGTTAAAGCGATTTGCTGAGACACATGCTGGACGAGTTATTCGCATGCACACGCTACCTTTTACAACTGATCGTTCCGAACTTTTTGATGATTTACGCAGCGCAAGTGTTGCTATGATGCCCTCTTGGCACGAAGGGTTCGGATTGGTTGGCTGGGAAGCTATAGCAGCTGGCGTACCACTCATTGTTAGTAAGAAAAGTGGAGTATATCGTTTTCTATCTGAACTTGAGGAAGGCCTTTACGTTAGCTATGTTTATCCGATTGATATTGCTGGCAGTATTGAAGCCCCTTTTTTCCAAGAAAAAGATCAAGAAGAACTAGCTAATAAGATAATTGAAATTGCGAAATCACACACCGAAGCACAAAGCAAAGCGATACGGCTGCGTGAAGCGCTACTCAAAAACTATACTTGGAAAGACTGCGCACTGGAGCTTGGAAAAATATTAAACTGGGAGCTGCCCACAGTCTCTTCAAATCCTAGAGCCGAGAAAATTCAACACCAACCATCCCAGATTTCCACGGAATTATCTGCTAGTGTTCTAGAAATACCTCGTCCAACCTGGAGAACCGACGCAGGCTTCACTAACAGTAGATTATTGCGAGCAGAAGAAGCGGTAATACCTTTCGATCCGGAGCGCAAACCATTTCTAGAAGGGCTAATGCAATGGGCTCATTCGACTGAATACCCTATAGCTATTCAGCTGCTTACTGGTGTGGGCGGAACAGGGAAAACCCGTTTGGCACTAGAATTATGTAAGCAATTGCAAGAACAGGGCTGGCAAACAGGCTTTTTAGCTAATGACGATCGGGTCGTAAACATAGTCCAGGATTTAGTCAAATCAGCCCAGCAAGTTTGCCTCGTTATCGACTACGCTGAAACGCGCCAGCCACAATTGCTGGAGCTGATACAAGCTTTCAATGCTGCGAACATATCGCAACATGTTCGCATTTTGCTGTTAGCACGTGATAGTGGTGAATGGTGGAGTTTGTTGCCAGGAAGAGATTCAACTTGTGAAACACTTTTGGACAGCTTAGCGACCACTGGACCATATCAGCTTTTACAACTACACGACAGTCAGGAAAGTCGTCAAATAGCTTACCAGGGTGCTATGGCGGCATTTGCCAATAAACTGTCTCTACCTGAACACCCTAGCATGCCTAATCTAAGTGACGAGCATTTCGGCCATCCACTTTATGTACAAATGGCCGCACTGCTTGCACTGCACGGGGAGGTTCCAGGCTCGGCTGAGTCGGTAGCGCGGTCACTTATCAACCACGAACGTCGTTACTGGACAAAAGCCTTATCAGTCATTCCCAACCAACTCATACAACAGGATGAAAGCGCCGCATTATTCATGGCTCTCGCAACACTGGTGAATAGTTTGCCCACTGTGCGTGATTGCGAGGGGCTATGGTCTCAAGACTTAGGGGATAAAAGCGTTCTCAAGCCGCTGTTCAATATGTTAGCCCCGCTTTATCCTGGCCGTCAGGGGGTACAGGGGTTACAGCCAGACTTACTCGGGGAAGCCTTGATCGCACAATGCCTACTTGGAATAAAAGGAGAAGAACTGTTGCATGCGGTATTAGGCTGTAAAAAACCCAAGTGGCGCCGGAACAGCCTAACGGTACTAGCACGTATACTGCGTAACCGAGAGGAAATATCCAATATAATAGAACCCGTACTAACCACCCACTTTATTGACTGCGCGGACGA
>JABSRB010000081.1 GCA_013215375.1 Oceanospirillaceae bacterium
CACCACACAGAGCAATACAAAAATACTTAAGCCGGCAAAGAGCCCTAAATAGCCAATCAGCGACCAGCTTTTCGAGGCATTCGAGCGACTCGCTGTATTTTTTAATGCCTGTACTGGGTTAGCTTTACCAATGTGACCAATAGCCACTTCACTGAGCATCATCGGCACCCCCATAAAAGCAATGCACAGCAAATACAAACCTATAAAAGCGATGCCGCCATTTTCAGCCATCACAAACGGAAACTTCCAGATATTACCTAGTCCAATAGCCCCAGCCGTTGCCGCGAGAAAAAACACCCAACGACTAGACCAGACACCTATTTCACTACCATTATCATTCATCAATTACTTACCGAAGTGGGGTTAAAAGAAAGGCAATACAACGCCGCGTTTAAATGCGACCAATTGTTGCTGTTTATTAGATTTTTAACAACTTATTTTTTGAAGTTATACATTTGTTAAATATACCTATCAGAAAACAGCCTGTTATGCACAATAACGGACAAAACTCAGTGCCGCTAAAGCAAGGCACTTATAAATCGTAAAATTTCATAAAAATTGTCTCTGTGCTGCTATCGCAAACGCAGTCGCATCGTTATACTTGCCGCCATGGCTAAAAAGAAGAAAGCAAAAAATACCGGTAATACGATCTGTCAAAACAAACGTGCTAGACATGAGTATCATATCGATGAAACATTAGAAGCAGGATTAGTGCTAGTAGGCTGGGAAGTAAAAAGCTTACGAGATGGGCGTGCCCAACTAACAGACTCTTACGTAATGTTTAAAGACGATGAGGCATGGCTGGTAAACGCCAACATGACCCCACTTAAACAAGCGAGCACTCACTATGTGACTGAGCCGCGCAAACCCAGAAAACTACTGATGCACAGCCGTCAGATCGAAAACATGGCATTTGCCGTAGAGGCCAAAGGTTTCTCTTGTATCGCCCTGTCACTGTACTGGAAAGATGATCGCGTTAAATGCGAAATTGCACTAGTGCGTGGTAAGCAGCAACACGACAAACGCGCCACCGAAAAAGAAAAAGACTGGAACCGCCAAAAGCAGCGTGTTCTAAGTCACAGATAATCTCAATACTGAGCCTTATCAACCAGATGAGGCCAGTAATTACTAAACCCCCTCTTTACCAATCCCCCTGCCCGCACTACTCTTAGCGCAAGCTTGCACAAAAGCTAAAGAACATGCGAACCTTTCAGACACTTTATCATCCAATACCCCAGTATTTGAATATTAGAGGTTACTTATGAGAGCAAAAATTTATTTAATCATTGGCATTATTGTCAGTGTGATTAGCATCAACAGCTTTGCCGCACTGCCCGTTACCGACTCCCAGGGAAAAATATTGCCATCACTTGCACCTATGCTGCAAAAAGTGAATAGCGCCGTGGTCAACATCGCCACCTATTCCAATCGTAAAGTGAGAAACAACCCACTGATGAACGACCCATTCTTCAGACGTTTCTTTGAATCCCAGCGCGGCCAACAACCCACTCAACAAAGCAGTAGCGCCGGATCTGGAGTCATAGTAGATGCCGCCAAAGGCATAGTGATGACCAACTATCACGTCATCGAGCGAGCTGATGAAATAAAAGTATCGCTCATTGATGGCCGTAACTTCAGCGCCAAACTGCTCGGCTCAGACCCAGATTTAGACATCGCCATCTTACAAATCAAAGCCACTGACCTAAAAGAAGTCAAACTCGCCGACTCCTCACGTGTGCAAGTGGGCGACTTTGCCGTCGCTATCGGCAACCCCTTTGGCTTGGGCCAAACCGTCACCACCGGCATTGTCAGCGCACTGGGACGCTCAGGTTTAGGCCTTAAAGGTTATGAGAACTACATCCAAACTGATGCCTCGATCAACCCCGGCAACTCAGGCGGCGCCTTAGTTGATTTATCCGGAAAATTAATTGGCATCAACTCGGCCATCATCGCCCCCGCTGGCGGCAATGTCGGTATAGGCTTCGCCATCCCCATCAACATGGCCAAAGCCAGCATGCTGCAGATACTACAACACGGTGAAGTCAAACGCGGCCAAATCGGCGTAGGCATTCAGGACATCACCGACGAGCTGCGACAAGCCTTTAATCTCAAAAACGGCCAGCAGGGCGTATTAGTCACCGGTGTCGGCAACAACACCCCCGCCCAGCGCGCTGGACTTAAACCGGGCGACATCATCCTCTCCGTGGATGGCAACAAAAGCACTTCTACTAGTAGCCTGCGCAGCCAAATCGGCATTAAAAATATCGGCGACAAAATAACCCTGATGGTATTGCGCGATGGCCGCAACCGCACCTTTAACCTACCCGTAGGCAACCCGCAACAATTCAGCGCCAGGGGCACCAACAGAGCAGATAACACAGACCTGCACCCTCAGCTAGCCGGTGCCGGCTTTAAAACCAGCCGCAACAGCAATGGCGTATTTGTCGCCTCCATCACCGACAACTCAGCCGCCGCTTTTAACGGTTTAGAAGCCGGCGATTTGATCACCAAAGCCAACAAACAAAAAATCCGCAACTTAGCCGATTTCAAGAAAGCGCTGCGCAGAAGCGCCAAATCACTTATTTTAGAGATCAATCGCAGTGGGCAAATGTATTTGATTGCGATTAGATGAAAGCAGTCTTTAGTCTTTAGTCGGTAGTCGGTAGTCGGTAGTCGCGAGACTGAATGGGAATAAAGTGTAAGCTGAAGTTTTAAATGCTTAAAAATAGTCTTGGGTGGTGTTTTTAAATGGCTTATTAATGCCTAAATAGAAAAATCACCCAGGGCTGTTCGACTATTCTTTATCATCATACTTGATCGCATAATCAACTTAGGACGATCGACCAATTTTACTAAATGGCCTTCGACTTCGATGCATTTCAAGTAAGTACAGCACACCTATACGGCTCAATTGAATTATGCAGCCATATCCTATAATCACATTTTCCTTACTACTCATTGATTTATTTGCTAAAAATAATCAAGAAAACATTTAGGACAAAACCCCTAACAATCAATTTATACACTATCGACCTAAAAGGTCATTACTCATATCATCAATCGACTAGAAGAATATAAAAACTAAACTGGCAACGACACTGCCTTAAATACTCATAAAATCATATCCAGTCACTCTAGTAGGACACTAGACCTACTTGGAGATAAATTATTTACACGGTCCACTCTTCAAACTTATGACTTATGACTTATGACTAACGACTACCAACTTCCCAACTATTTTCCCGTTTTTGTATATTTAACAACCGATCTGAGAAATAGTGCTTTCTATCTGGATTGGAGTCACTATAATAGCCCCTACTTTGGGGGTGACTTGGATTCGACGCTGATTACAAACCCTTAGGTGCATGTCGTGAGTGTAGTGAATCACGTTAATCCCTTACTACAAAGTTATAGTTGCAAACGACGATAACTACGCACTAGCAGCTTAAGTCTGCTACGCAACACCTTCAGGTGCCTATAACTAGAGGATTTGTTGTGTCATTCGAGATGGGATCGCCCGGAAGCTTTGTCTCAAGCGGAACGGTTAAAACTAAAGAGGCTCGCCCTAAACGCCCTGACCTTCGGGCCGTGCTGGGTTAACTTAGTAGAAGTGTCTAAGCATGTAGATCTTGAGGCAGAGGATTGGCGGACGCGGGTTCGAAACCCGCCACCTCCACCAAATGCCAGAGAATCCCCCTAAGTGGTCACCTAGGGGGATTTTTTTTGGCATTTTTTTGGTGGTGTGGCTGGTTTTGGAGCCGCGGAGCGGGTTTGAGTCGAGCGCTAGCGACACATTGCCGCAGCTTTATCGTGGCAACCCGAAGGGTGAGGAGCGTAGTGACGAATCAACCCGTCACTTGCAGTTTGCGCCCGCAGTGCCACTGCCAGCTCACAAGGTTAGATTTGTTTTATATATCTAATGACTAATGACTAATGACTAATGACTAATGACTAATGACTAATGACTTTTACTGATTTCTTTTTTGAGGTTTAAGATCAAAAGATTTCAGGTGCAGTTTCGACTGCGTCGAGTTCATTTCTTTTTACGAAAAAAAGAAACCGAACCAAAGAGGCTCTTTGGCATCCCTGCCACCGCCAAATACCGTACATCCTGTACATAAAAATTTCGCCCTACTATTGCCGACAGACTCCTCCGCTATTGATTAAATTCTCGGCCGTTCGCCAGGGACATCCATGTCCCACTCACTCTACGCGTCATCCTGACGCTTCGCTTCGATAATTTAACCAATAGCTCCAGCGGCAATACAAGGGGATTGGTGGCTTCGTAGATAGGTTTGTGTTTAGCTGCAAGATGAAATATTAGTGATATTCATTGATCAAAGGCAAAAGGCAAGACCTGACCCCGCCTCTTTTTTACTCAATATTGAAATTCTGGTCATTGTGTAGTGCACATTTTCCGTGATAGAAACACGAAAACCCAAATTTTCTTGTCCCCTATTTCGTACATTAAAACTCTGTATCAATATTAGAGCAAGCCAGATAGAGACGTTGTTACTAAGAAAGACAAGCTTTTGAATACAAACTAGTATTTAAAAGAGTATCTGTTAAAGTCTTTGATGTTACTTCCCTTATTTCAAGGCGAAGTTGGGATATTACTCACGCAATTTTAAGAGGTTATTATGGGATACTCAAGAGCGAATGTATTTGAAATGGCATTACAAGCAGTCTTTAATGCAGCCACTGAAAGTGGACTAGACGGAGATACTCTTATTAATGATGCAAAAACCCAGCTTTTGGATAATGGGACAATTCGTTATGGAGGTAGCGAAGCCCATAGCGCGATATCAGACGCATGTGATGAATTAAATGAATATTTTGATGAAGATGACGACGACACTTAGAAGCATTATATTTTTAAAAAATAGTTAACTTTACTATACGCTCAAAGGACAATATTAATGGCATCCCCTAGAGTTTTCATCAGCTCAACTTGTTATGATCTAAAGCATATCAGGGAGAGTATAAAGTACTTTGTGAAAAACTTAGGCTATGAACCTGTCTTAAGTGATGATGGGGATGTTTTCTATAATCCAATTAAACACACCCATGATTCTTGCATCGATGAAGTGTCAACATGCCAATTATTTGTACTAATCATTGGTGGTAGATATGGTGGAGCGTTTAAGGAAACTGAAAGCTCCATAACAAATGAAGAATACAAAATAGCTATTTCAAATAACATACCTGTATTTACTTTTGTAGAAGCTGCCGCTTTAGCTGATCATCACTTATACCAATCAAATATTAACAATCAAAGCATCGATGAAAATAGCATTAATTACCCTGCCGCAGATAATATAAAAATATTCAAATTCATAAACGAAGTTAGACTACACTCAAAAAATAATGCAATAAGCCCTTTTAACAATTACCTTGATATTGAAACATACCTTAAGAAGCAATGGGCTGGGATGCTTTATGATTTCTTGAATAAATCAAGAAATGAACAACAATCTAAATTAACAAATAGCCTATTATCTGATTTATCTCTGGTTAGCAAAAAAACAGAAGAATTACTGAAAACTGTTTATGGCAAGCTAGACGAAGCAAACGCATCCGAAGTAATTAATAACATTTCTGATACAATTAACGCAGAGGTGTTTATCGAGAGGATGATGGATATTACTGAGTACAAGCTTTCTAATTACACGACTTTAGATAAACTGCTGAATACATCTACTGATAATGGCATGGCTTATTACCTAATCCATGCTCTCGATCTTATTGCATCTAAAGGATACGCTTCAGATGATCAAGAACTTAAATTCTTAGTAAATACTAAATCTACAGTCCAGCCATTGGTATACATGGAAAAAATAAATGGTAAATGGGTGGATGCTCTAAGTGATTCAGATGTTCAAAGTTTCCGGTCTTTCAGTGCTCTTAGCTCCGACAGCAAAAAAGAGCTTTTATTTGAATCACTACAATTTTAGACACATATATGGCACACTAACTTATAACTCTTTGATTGGTAAAAGATGATGACAGGTTCGAAACCCGCCACCTCCACCAAATGCCAGAGAATCCCCCTAAGTGGTCACCTAGGGGGATTTTTTTTGGCATTTTTTTGGTGGTGTGGCTGATTGAGAACCCGCGGAGCGGGGTCGAGTCGAGCGCTAGCGACACATTGCCGCAGGTTTTTCGTGGCAACCCGAAGGGTGAGGAGTGGAACGACGAATCAACCCGTCACTTATAAACGGCTCCTAACCTTTAGCTAGGATGCATTTATTGTTTGTCTTTGATTTTACATCTAGTGATTAGTGATATTTAACTGATTTATTTTTTAATGTTTAAGATCAAGTAATTGAAGTTCAGTTTCGACTGCGTCGAGTTCATTTCTTTTTGCGAAAAAAAGAAACCGAACCAAAGAGGCTCTTTGGCATCCCTGCCACCGCCAAATACATTACATCCTGTACATAAAAATTTCGCCCTACTATTCCCGAAAGACTCCTCACTATTGATTAAATTCTCGGCCGTTCGCCAGGGACATCCATGTCCCACTCACTCTACGCGTCATCCTGACGCTTCGCTTCGATAGCTCCGGCGGCAATACAAGGGGATTGGTGGCTTCGTAGTTAGGTTTGTGCGTAGCTGCAAGATGAAATGTTCGCGACATTTATTTATCAAAGGCAAAAGGCACGACCTGACCCAGCCTCCCTGTGTGTGCAGCGAATGGAATCTAAATGACCTCATGAATTTTTGATCCAAATCTTAACGTCTTTTAGCGTAAACCTCTCGCCTTTTACATTGGGAAGACACTGGGTTACTTCTTCCATAGTGCACGCTGATTGTTTTTTGTTCAAAGATGGAATGCTTAGACACAAAGTGATATTCTCACTATCCTATTAAATTTAGATAGTTAGACAACTATTCCTGAGTGGTAATGCGCCTTGAGTTTATAGCAAGTGACACGTATCGAAATTCCAGCTTCCAATAAAAAAAGTACTCATAAATTAAAAAGCTGGCTTGAATTTAGTAAATAGCACTTGCACAAAAATGAGATGACACTATTAAGCTGCTATTCACTAATGTGAATTCGAGTCTACATTAAGTAATGGAGTTAATGTATGTATAAAAAAATATTAGCTGTTATGGTATTTTCTTTTCTTTCAGGGATTACTAATGCTCAATATCATTTTTCTGATTATACAAATATTAGAGATCAGTTTCAGAAGGAAAAATCTCAATTTGGTAAAATACTGGACAAGGAAAATGCTCGATACCGTCGGGCATTACGCGCTTATCAATCATGTTCCTCTGAAAAGTGGCGAGTCGTATTCGCCACGGTTGTTCCAAAAATAGAAGATAGAATATCAACCCTTGGAAAATACAAGAAAAACGCACTGACCCGTAGTGGCTCATTAAACTCAGAATGGTTAAAAACGGCACAAGAGCACAAAATATCTCAAGTTAGGCCAAATACAGATGTGTCAGATTTCTATTTTTGGTATCAAGGTCACATATCTTTGCAGAAGCAAGGGCCGCTGCATGAGCTAGAACTATATACAATAGCATTATCAAAATTGTCAGAGGTGTACGAAAAAATGGATTCTGCTTGTTCTGGAAACACTGAAGCGGCCTTGGACTATGATTTGTTTGAGCACGGAATAACCGGTTTACTTGATGAAGTATTTAGCCTGATTGGTAAGATTATTTAGGTATAATTGGGTAGCCGAAAATCAATAGGGCCAGAGTAGAATGGCACTTAGTCAAGCTGTAACTATCTGTTTATATTGCTATTTTGTCTTCTTTGGATGGCCATTTTTCATCACATTCATCCTAGCTTTACTCCGCTCAACTGTGAGTAGTTTGTATGACTTTGGTCGTCTTTTTACCGCTCGAGGTTCTAGCCGGCCAGGCCTTTTTCCTACTCTACACTCAGCTATCAACGCAAACATTTCAGCGTCTATTTCTTTTCCCATTAAGTTATACGTATTCCAAATTTGCACAGCATGCTTAAAGCTCAACTCCCGTGGTTTCAAGTTTTTATTCTGCGCAGCTTGAGCCATCACTAATCTAATCAAGTTATTAGCGAGCAAGTAAACCCATATCTCCTTTTTACACATGGCAGGAGATTTACAACTTGAAATATTCATACCTAGAACAACGGGGTCAGGTCTTGTCTTTTGCCCTAAAAGCAAAAGGCAAGACCCTCAATACTTTCTCGCAAATTTAGCAAATAGCT
>JABSRB010000082.1 GCA_013215375.1 Oceanospirillaceae bacterium
TGGCGTCCCATAGGGGGTTCGAACCCCTGTTACCGCCGTGAAAGGGCGGTGTCCTAGACCACTAGACGAATGGGACAACATTGCAAAAGAGTACTGCTCTCAAATGCGGGGCGAATTTTATATCGAGACCTAGATAGCGTCAAGTGCTTTTACAATAATTATTTGGATATTAATGGTAACGGGCTGTTTTTGTCTGTTATCTGAGCAGATTCCCCAACATCTAGACCCTTGCGGTCAAAAAACAGCCGACAAACACAATACCAAATGAAATTATTTTCACCCTTATACCTTCACTAAAACAAATTCTAGGTTAAATTTACGACACAAAATGTGCTATATCCCATAGTTTAAGGTATTATTTATGTTGGATTTTTGTACATTCACCAGCGGTATTATTACTTAATTTTAGTAGAGATTTCTAAAGGGACTACCCTCTGCTAATAACTTTATAAATTAGTGAGTATTTAAATGGGTCAGACACAAAGCATTTTATTAATTCTGTCGATCGTAGTCACTCTAGGCATTATCGCCTACACTATTCAAAGCATCGAAGAGCGAAAGCAAGCCCGTAAACGCCAGGTTATCGCGTACAAAAGACAGATTAGAACTGCCATGAATATCTACAAAGGCTTACCTGAGACCTTTATGACAGTTGAACTGCACGACTTCATCAGCCGGCACATTTTCAATAAGTGGAAAAAGCTGCATGATATCGAAACCAGCCAAGACAGTTTACGCGCTTTAACTACTTTTCAAGAGCGAATAAAAAACAGAGTCATCACCTTACAGCACCCCGAGGGCTCTATGACTGTCTACTCAGAAGAGGGGCAAGTTTATCACGCACTTGGATTACTCAAAGAAACTACCCAATGGCTAGCCGACCTTAGTAAAAGCAAACAGATATCTGAAATGTCATTTAATGAGCTTGGCTGGCAGGTAAAAGATTTTTATGACCGGGTATCTTGTGATATTGAAATTTTCGAAGCCATTGAAACTTTACGCCAACACGGCGAAAAAGCCGCCTTTCACAAATTTAATATCGCTTTAAAATCACTGGGCGAACTCAACCAATCACAAGCACTGGACAGCCAAGTTTTTGAAATCCACAAGCAGATGGAAAAACTAAAAATTGTGATAGAAGAGCAAAACGAAGCACTAGAACTCGCCAGGATAGAGGCCCAAGAGATAGAGGACAACAAACGCTCATAGTCGCCAATTAGCGACGAGGGGCTCGCTGGCAATTAGCACAGAACACACTGGAGCGCTGTCCTAGACGAATCTCTTGCAATTCTCTTTGGCAGGCGTTACAGCTCTGCCCTTTTCGACCGTAAACTTGTAACTCTTGGGCAAAGTAGCCAGGTTTTCCATCCCCACCTACAAAGTCTTTTAAAGTGGTTCCACCGCGCTCTATGGCAACCCCTAATATATATTTAATCGCCTCTACTAGAGCGCTAAACTTCGCCTTTGAGATGCGATTAACCGGCGTCAATGGATGAATACGCGCAGCAAACAACGCCTCACTGGCATAGATATTCCCCACACCCACCACTACTTTATTATCCATAATAAATTGTTTGACTGCTATCCTGCGATTTTTAGCTCCATTGAGAAACGTATCCAGACTAAAGTCTTCGGTCAGCGGTTCTGGCCCTAAATTTTTCAATAATTTATGAGGCAGTTCCCCCTCTTGCCACAATACAGCACCAAAACGACGCGGGTCAGTTAAACGTAATGTCACATTATTGGCGAAGACTATATCAAAGTGATCGTGCTTTTCTACTGGATTGGGACTGAGTAATACCCTTAAGCTACCCGACATCCCCAAGTGGATGATCAGTTCACCATTGACAAATTTTAACAGCAGATACTTTGAGCGCCGCGATACTTTAAGCACACTCTGACCTATCAACAGTTGGTTTAAATGCGGCGGTATCAGCCAGCGCAATTGAGGCTGGCGTACTATCACCTTCAACACTACTGCATTTTCGATATGAGGGGCAATACCCCGGCGGGTTGTTTCAACTTCTGGCAACTCTGGCATCTATCCACCCATCAAATTCCCTAGCATACCTAAAGATAACTTAAAGGGTAACTAACCAGTGGTCATCTTTGGGTGAGACTCTTAGCCTCAGCGTGGATCGGTAGCTGTTCTGTCGGCATCGTCAGCATCGTAATACACATCAATTTCCCCAATAAGCTCATTGAGTGTAGAGATAGCTTGTTGGAATTCATAAGCCTCGATCGATATTTGCATGTCATTGACCCGCGCTTGAATATTTACATCCAATTCTTGCCCGAGCATGCCCTTGATCAGATCGACAGCCCCCGCATCGCTCTCATCGAGCAATTCTCCGAGCTTTTTTAATGTCTGTATCGATATAGGAACGGACTCGATGGCGCTAGCACCGGCACTTAGTTGCTCATTTAGCTTGTGCCCTCGCAAACCTGTTAAGACTTCCTGTAATGCCTGCTCCACATCCCAGGCTTGCTCCTTATGCTCCCTATCCGGTTCTGTTGCGCAGCTATGTTCCAATTCACCCGCTAATGACTGCAGCTTTTGGGCGCCAATACTTCCCGCAACCCCCTTCAGCGAATGGGCGATTCTCTCCGGTGCACTTGAATCCTCCCCTAGCCGTGCAGCTTCATACTGAGAGAGAAAGTCTTGTTGACTATCTGCAAATTTCACTAAGATTCGCTTAAATAAATCCTCATTTCCCTCCATAACTTGCATCGCTTTTAGATAGCTAATCCCCGGTAAAGTTTTCAGCACATTTTGCTCTGGTAATTGCTCTACCGAAGCTTGCTCCAAAGGCTCAGTCAAAGCGACTAATACATTGCGTTCATCCATAGGGGCAACAGCAACCTCTATGGTTGAATTTCTAACCGCTAAATTTGTTAACAGGTCATCATCTAGCCATTTAATAATGGTTTCAAACATCAATTTTACATTGATGGGCTTGGCAATATGATCGTTCATGCCGGCGGCTAACACTTTTTCTTTGTCACCGACCATTGCATTGGCTGTCATGGCGAGTATGGGCAACTGCTGATACTGCTCCTGTTGACGAATTATTTTTGTGGCTTGGTAGCCATCCATCACCGGCATCTGACAATCCATTAAAACGAGATCAAAAGTCTGTTGATCTAGACAATCTAGTGCCTGTTGACCATCTCCAGCGACGGTAACTTCAATCTTTGCTGAAGATAACAGTTCCAATGCCAGCTCTTGGTTTATCTCGTTATCTTCGACTAACAATATCTTCAATCCGTGCAATCGCTGTTTAATTTGCAGTAGATCGCTATCATTCTTAGCTTGCCGAGACATAGACTTATTGGAAGTGCCTGTACTCTCCAATATAGAATCCAACAACGTCGACTGAGATACAGGTTTAGTCAAAAAAGCACTTAGCTCAACAGTATTGATTAAATGATGAGCATGCTCGCGACCAAAGGCAGTCACCAAGATTATTTTAGGCGCTTTATCGCCCAATTTCTGCTGGATTATTTTACTGGCATCGATGCCGTTTAATCCCGGCATTTTCCAGTCCATGAGCACTAGGTCAAAGGGTTTCTTTGCTATCATTGACAACACCAGCTCTACGCCCTTAGTACCGCTATCAGCTAATTGATGTTCAATATTCATGGTCTCGAGCATTTCTGAGATAATGTAGCGCGCGGTGCTGTTATCATCCACCACTAAAACATTTAATTGTTTAGGTAAATGTAAACTTTGCAGGTCTATTGGACTGAGACATACACCATTTTGCACGCCCAATTCAACGCTTAAATGGAAAGTTGATCCAACATTGAGCGTTGATTCAAGCCAAATATCACCTTGCATTAACTCGGCTAATTTTTTTGATATAGCCAGGCCTAAACCTGTGCCCCCATATTTTCGGGTGGTTGATGTGTCGGCCTGAGAAAATGACTGGAATAGTTTTTGCTGCTGCTCCTCGCTCATTCCTATGCCAGAATCTTCAACACTAAAGTTCAGAACAACAGATTCTGCGGTTTGCTTTTGACAGGAAACCTTAACCACCACCTCGCCACTGTCGGTAAATTTAACCGCATTATTACCTAAGTTAATCAAAATCTGCCCCAGCCTCAGCGGATCGCCGATCAGCGCCGTAGGTATGCTCACAGGCAGATCAAAAAGCAATTCAATCCCTTTCTCCTCCACTTTTAAACCGATGATATTCGCCAGATTATCCATTACGTCAGCAAGTCTAAATGGGATTATCTCCAACTCCATCTTCCCCGCTTCTATTTTGGAAAAGTCCAAAATGTCATTGATTATTCCCAGCAGAGATTCAGCAGACTGATTTACCTTGGTAATATAGTTGTGTTGTTTGGGATCTAACTGAGTATTTAACGCCAATCCAGACATGCCAATAATAGCGTTCATCGGCGTGCGAATCTCATGGGACATATTGGCTAAGAAGTCACCTTTTGCCCGGTTCGCATGCTCGGCAACCTCTCGTGCTTCCGACATTGCCTGCTGTGCTTCCTTGCGATCTTTAATGTCTCTAAACACTAACACAGCACCTGCGGGAGTCCCATCGTGAATAATGGGAACACAACTAAATTCAACGGCTAGCTCTCGGCCACTGGTGTGATAAAAAATCGTTTCAATATTGTCTAACTGCCCCACTCCGGTACAGCAGTTGATAAAATCTTGTTCCCAGTCTTGAGTCACAGCATTGGGGGCATAGCGAAACAATTGATGGTATAAATTTTTCGCGGTCAAATCTCCAGCGCTATAACCTAATAAATTATCACCCGCGAGGTTGGAGAAAGTGACACTTGCATGGGTATTCACCCCGATGATACCGTCACTGACAGACTGCAACAGTAAACGACTGCGAATCTCCGCCTCTTTGAGTGCTGCCTCAGCCTCTTTTCGCAGTTGTTGGGAGCGTATGTTTTGAATGCCTCTTGCTACTATTGTCGAAATACGCTGCGCACTTTCAATACTTTGTTGATCGAACCCCTCGTCCCGCGCTGCATAAACGTTGATAGTGCCAAAAGCATCTCCCTGGGAGGTTAATGGTATTGACATTAACGAGCCATAACCTCTTTCAACAGAGGCCTCTCTCCAGGGGAGGTAGCTAACATCTACACTAATATCATTGATAACCTTGACCTTTGCATTGCGAATGACCCAGCCTATAGGATCATCTATCGCCGTATTAGAGTTCCATGAGTAACAAGTTGTCGACAAGAAGTTCTTTTCGTAGCCCGCATAAGCCACTACTTTAATGCTTTTTTCTGCATCGTATTGCTCGTAGCCAACCCAGGCAAATTTATTGGCACTGACTGAAACTAAGTGCCCGCAAAGTTCTTTTAATAACTGCTCCTCACTCATCGCCCTGCGCACTGAATCATTAATCAATGAGAGCGTAGAAAGCTCTCGATTGCTGCGTGAGATCCGCTCTTGATCCGCTAAATAATCACTGATATCTCGTATGGAAGCAGCCACCAGCACTCCCTGTTCCATATGAATGGGACTCAATTTTAATTCAGCGGTAAATTCCCTACCGCTCTTATCTCTGGCTTGCACTTCAAAGGTCTCATCATCAAGACTGGACATCTCAGCTGATTCTGCAATCAACTGACCTATTGAGAGCTGCTTGCTCTCTCCTGTCAGTCCGAATAACAATAAATTGATGCTCTGACCTATTAGTTCGGATTTACGGTAGCCAAATAATCTTTCGAACTGGCTATTGAGCTGTTCTATCTCTCCCTGCTCACTGGTAAAAAGCATCGCTATAGGCGCTGATTCCATTAGCGCAGCAACCCTAGTTTCACTGTTAGTACGTTTGGTCACATCCACTAAGGTCAATCGAATTTCCGAGACTTGGTCATCGTCATTTGTCACTGGAATCACCGTTAGCAAGGCAAATATATCGACACCATCACTGCGTCTTATTTTTACATCGAGCTCCTCATCTCCTACGGCCAATTTTTTCCAATCAAAGTCCTTTGCCGTTTTGTCGATCAACAATTCACTCCAAGTAAGCCCTTTTAATTGGGTAACGCTGTAACCTAATAACTGAGTGAAAGCTCTGTTGTATTTGCTAAACGAAAAATCTTGCGGATCCAAGGAAACATAGGCTACAGGAGAGAATTCGTAGAGGTTAGAAAGATATTGCTCTCGCTCTTTTAAGTCACTAGTGCTCTGACGCAACTCTTCCGTCCGCTCAATCACTTGCTGGCGCATTAAATCTCTGGCCACACTTATATTCTTGCTACTTGCCCTAGCAATTACCACCACCGCTGCCACCAACAAAAAAGAGAGTGTCAGTGTACAGAGCAAGATCAACAATATGATGTTGCGAGTTACCTGGTAATTTTCCAACACCTCACTTTGATCTATTTCAGTTATAAAACCTACCCGCAAATGTTTATCCCACAACCAGGCACCTAGAACGGGAACCCCTCTATAGTCTGGATAGGCATGGTAGTCACTGCCATTACGCTGGGCTAATAACTCTTTTACCGCCAAACTCAAAATATGTCTCCCAGACGACCAGCTATTATTACTGTCTCCTGGAGGGGCCGCAAAGCGGCTGCCCGTAATCATTTCTCCGCGATCGTTGACCAGATAAGTCTCACCACTATTACCAATACGCCCCAGTAGAGCAAGTTGATCAAATACCGCTTGAGGGTCGATATCTAATACGATAGCCGCGATAACTTTATAGTCTTTGTCGAGTATCGGTGCCGCGATATGCATCTTCGCTGACAGCTGGCCGACCTGCTGGCCCGAGGGGGGTAATAACAATGTTTCACCGGAGAACACCCTGCTCAATTCGCCTGCATAAGATGCTCTTAAATGGCTCTTCTCTCCCACCAGGGAATCATCAGAATTTATCAGGTTGTCGTAATTATCAGTGATTATTGAAAACCCTTGTGATGTTTCAGACTGATTCAGCAAGAAATCTACAATCTCATTTTCTAGCTGTAATCGTTTAAACTTATCCCCACTCTTATTCGCTAACTGTAATTCAAACACTCCTTCTACGATCATTTGAGTACGCGCTAAAAATGAGACTTTGCTCTGCCAGTTTTTATACCAGACTAGGTATCCTCGCTCAGTGGTACTAACTAAAGTGCGCAACGCGTCATCCACAGAGATCCTACCTCGTAATTCAACTTGCTTTAGACCTAAATAAGAGACGAGGGAAACAACCATCAGTAAAGTTAAGACCACCCCAGCCGCTAGTTTCAAACCCGAGCCGCCATTGATCATCGCCATTAATTGTTGCGACTTAACCACTTTAATTAAAAACAGCGCGATGAACACTAGGACCAACAAAACGATACTGAGCATAACCCAGAGAGACGTTGACATTATGCTTGTCTGACTTTCGCTGCTATTGGGCAGCAATACCATCAGCTCTCGCCATCGATCAAGCACGCTAGAAAAGTCACTTCCCGCTGCTATTCTGGCATTGATGATAGATAACAACGGTTTAAAAGCCGCGCTAGTAGCGATTGCATAGTCAATTTGAAAGCCACTGAGCCTCAATTTATTTTTATCAAAAGCGACCAGTATTGATTGCTTAAAACCCATTGGATTGAAAATGAATGCATCACCTGCCCCCTCAGTGAAAGCACGGTAAGCAGCTTCGAGGGTGCGGTGCTGAATGAGTTTATCTCGATAACCTTGCTCGATAAGCCGCCTAGCGCTATATGATGACTCTACCACCGCAATAGATTGCGCTTGAG
>JABSRB010000083.1 GCA_013215375.1 Oceanospirillaceae bacterium
CTAAAGGCGCTTGGGTATCTGTTGAACGTCACTTCCGCGAGATGGGAATCAATACCGCGAAAGATGAATTTACGGTGATTGGTATTGGTGATATGGCTGGGGATGTGTTTGGTAACGGTATGTTGTTATCAGACAAAATTTGCCTGTTATCTGCCTTTAACCATCTGCACATCTTTATCGATCCAACGCCTGATGCCGCAAAGACTTTTGTTGAGCGTCAGCGTTTGTTTGATCTGCCGCGTTCCAGCTGGGCGGATTATGACAAAACGTTGATCTCCAAAGGTGGTGGTATATTTAATCGCAGTGCTAAGTCGATCAAACTAACCCCTGAAATAAAAGCGATGTTGGGGGTTAAAAATGCCAGCATGACGCCGACAGACTTAATCAATGCGCTACTTAAAGCGAAGGTTGATTTGCTATGGAATGGCGGTATTGGCACTTACATTAAAGCAACGACTGAATCTCATGAAGATGTAGGCGATAAGGCTAACGATGTATTGCGTGTCAATGGTAACGAGCTGCGTTGTAAGGTGATTGGTGAGGGTGGTAACTTAGGGACGACACAACTAGGCCGAATCGAATTCTGTCTCAACGGTGGTCGTTCAAACACTGACTTTATCGATAATGCCGCGGGTGTTGATTGTTCGGATCACGAGGTAAATATCAAAATCTTGCTCAAGGGGATTATGGATGATGGCGATCTAACCCAAAAGCAGCGTAATAATTTATTAGCCTCGATGACTGATGAGGTCGGCGATCTAGTATTGTCCAATAACTATCGTCAAGTGCAGGCAATCAGTTTGGCACAGCGTCAAGCGGTGAAATCTATGGCTGAGTATCGCCGTTTCACTCGCAACCTTGAAGGGCAGGGGAAATTGAACCGTGCTCTAGAGTTTTTGCCGACTGATGAGGTGATGATAGAGCGTGCGATTAGCGGTGATGGTTTAACTCGCCCCGAGTTGTCGATCTTAGTGTCTTATGCGAAAGCAGATCTTAAAGAATCACTACTGTTAACCACAGTGCCTGATGATGCTTATGTATCACGTGAATTAACCACTTCTTTCCCAGTTAAATTGGAAAAGAAATATTGCGAGCAAATGAAAAAGCACCGCTTGAATCGTGAGCTGGTGGCGACACAAGTGGGTAACCATATGGTTAACTTTATGGGTATTAACTTTGTTGATCGACTAGTGGCATCAACAGGTGCCGATGTTGGCGTTATTGCCAGAGCTTATATTTTAGTGCGCGACATCTTCAAAGTAACCGAGATTTGGTCGAAGATTGAAGCGATGGATTATTCCATTGACTCCGAAGTGCAGTTTGATTTGATGCAAGAGTTACAGCACCTTACGCGTCGTGCCACACGTTGGTTTGTGCGCAATAGAGTGTCTGGCTTAGACTGTCAGTTTGAATATGATAGGTTCTCTAAGCTTATCGCAAGTGCTGAAAAGGGTATGGATAAGTTTCTGGTAGGCGAGCCGTTAGAGCGCTGGCAGCAAACTTTTGACAAGTACACTAAGCTAGGTGTTAGCGAAGATATCTCTTCCTCAATAGCCAGTACTAGAGGCCTGTACTCAGTGCTTGCGATTGGTGAAATCGGCAAGTCTAACAATGTGCCGGTGGATGAGGTGGCAAAGGCCTACTTTGAAATCAGTGACAAATTACAGTTGGCTTGGTATGCGCAGCAATTAAATGCTTTGAGTGTTGAGAGTCATTGGCAGGGACTAGCGCGCGAAGCTTTCCGTGATGATCTGGAATGGCAACACGGTCTAGTACTTAAGTCCGTACTGCTCGGTTATAAGAAAGGTCAAAATGTGAAACAGATGGTTGAGGCTTGGATGGATAAACATCAATCATTGACAGTGCGTTGGATCAACGTGCTGGATGAGCTGCGCATTGCAGAGCGTCAAGATTATGCGATGTATATTGTAGCGGGTAAGGAGCTGGTTGATCTGGCTAAAAATACCGGTGAAGTTCAATAAAAGTAACATTCTGAATAGATAGATTAAAAAAGCCCGCTTTATGCGGGTTTTTTGTTTTTTTATAGATATATAACAAAGGTTGGTGATTCAATGGCCTGAATTAGGCTTATGCCACTTAATTTAGCATGAATAGAACAAAAGCGTAGTACCTGACACGTGCCTGCTGTACACTGCAGCGCGCTTTCAGGCAGGTTTTTTGCCTAAACATATATTTTTACTAAGAGAATACACTATGAGTTTTACCGAGTTAGGTCTTTGCGAGCCAATTTTAAAAGCAGTGGCAGAAAAGGGCTATGACCAACCATCCCCTATCCAAGCTGAGGCCATTCCAGCCGTTTTAAAAGGTTTAGATGTGATGGCAGCAGCACAGACCGGGACCGGTAAAACAGCGGCCTTTACCTTGCCAATTTTACATAAATTGTCGCTGGGAAATAAGGCGCGCGCCAATTGCGTGCGTACCTTGATCTTAACGCCTACCCGTGAGCTCGCTGCGCAAATTCAAGAAAATGTTGAGACTTACTCAAAATATTTGCCTTTAAAATCGGCGGTTGTCTTTGGTGGGGTTAAAATAAACCCGCAAATGCAAAAGCTGCGTCAAGGCGTTGATGTGTTAGTGGCAACACCCGGTAGATTAATGGATTTATTTAACCAGAATGCGGTTAAATTTAATCAGTTAGAAATTTTAGTGCTTGATGAAGCAGATCGCATGTTAGACATGGGGTTCATTCACGACATTAAAAAGATTTTGGCATTGCTACCGGCTAAACGTCAAAATTTACTGTTTTCAGCGACTTTCTCTGACGATATTCGAGTGTTGGCGAAACGTATGGTGAATAACCCGATTGAAATTTCAGTAACGCCGCGTAACTCTGCTGTACGCAGTATTACTCAATCTTTGTATGCGGTTGATAAAAATCAAAAAGCACCTTTACTGATTCATTTGATTAAAGAGAATAACTGGTTTCAAGTACTGGTTTTTAGCCGTACTAAACATGGCGCTAACAAGCTTACCAAGCAGTTAGAATCGGCGGGCATAAAAGCGGCGGCGATACATGGTAATAAGAGCCAAGGTGCGAGAACCAAAGCATTGGCAGGTTTTAAAGACAGCAAAATCCAGGTATTGGTTGCCACTGATATCGCCGCGCGCGGCATCGATATCGATCAGTTACCACAGGTAGTTAACTTCGACCTGCCTAATGTTCCAGAAGATTATGTGCATCGTATCGGTCGTACTGGCCGTGCGGGTGCCGATGGCAATGCTATATCGCTTGTCTCCGCCGATGAATTTAAGCAGCTTAAAGACATTGAGCGTCTAATTAAAGAATTGATAGAGCGCAAGGAAGTGGCAGGGTTTACTCCAACCAACAAGTTGCCTGCATCAAATTTAGATACTCGTCCGTTTCAGGCGAAGAAACCTAAGAAGCCAAGAGTTGAGCACAAAGATGGCCAGCGCAGTGGTGAAAACGTGCGCGGTCACAAGCCAGTCTCTAAAAATAGAAGACACCGCACTAATTCTGGTGCTGCTAGAACTAACACCAGCGCTAATAACAGTGGCAATCGCTAAATGTTAGTGTAACCGGTAAACATAAAAGCCTTTGTACTTAGCAGTGCAAAGGCTTTTTTTTGTTTATAGCAGTTCGATAAAACGTTTAGCCGCGTTTGATAAAGTTCTATCACGGTGATAGATATAGCCGAGCTCGCGATAAATACTGGGCTGATCAGTATTTAGTACCTGCATGTCTTTATCTATCATTATCTGCGGCAATAGGCTCCAGCCAAGACCTGTCTTAACCAGCATCTTAATGGTGTCTAAATTATTGGTAGACATAGCGACTTCTAAAGTGAGCCCCTGTCTGGTAAAACGCTCAGTGGTAATTTGACGGGTAAATGTTTTAGGCCCTGGCAATATAGCGCGGTGTTGCTGTAGCTGCTGTAGAGTAACCTGTTGTTCGCCGGCTAGCGGGTGGTCTTTGGCAACCACAAAACGCATGTTGTCTTTCCATACTTTTTGCACGCAAATAATAGGATCAGGTAGTGGCGCTAAGGTAATTAGTGCTAGCTCTAAATGACCTTTTACCACGCCTTGATAGGCGGCCTCAGACTCACTAAAGCTTAAGTTCAATAAAACCTGCGGGTGCTTTTGGCTGTATTGCCTGAGGACCTTGGGGAGGCGATGTAAGCCGATGTGATGAGAGGATGCCAGTGATAAAGTGCCGCTAATAGTGCCGTCTAAATTACTGATGACAGTACGTGCATCTTCAAATGACATTAATATTTTTTCAGCACAGGGCATTAGCGCACGACCGGCACTCGTGAGGCTAACTTGCCTACCGATGCGATCAAACAGCTTTTTATCTAGCTGTTGCTCTAATAGCGCCACTCTTTTGCTGATCGCCGATTGAGTGATATATAATTTCTCGGCGGCGGTAGAAAAAGAGCCGCTTTCGGCGACAGCGATAAAAGCATTTAAGGTATTGGTGTCCATAGTAGATCGCTTATTAGTTATTCCTGTTTGGAATAGTTTACATAAAAAATATGAATTTGTGTTATTTGTTTCAGGGCATTAAAATAGCGACAATTAAAAAGAGCGGTAGATCAAAGAATCTGCAGCTAACCTAAGTTCATCTGCTGGATTTAGGAGCAATATCGCGAGCAACGATATAAATGACCGGGTATTTACCCAAGAACTAGTGTTAGTAGTAGGAGTTAACAGCATGGCCGGCAAAACGTTATACGATAAATTATTTGATGCGCATATTGTGCGTCAAAATGATGATGGCAGCGCACTTTTATACATAGATTTACAGTTGTTGCATGAAGTGACGTCCCCACAGGCATTCGAAGGGCTGCGTTTAGCAGGCAGAAAGCCTTGGCGTGTGGATGCCAATCTAGCCACTCCGGATCATAATGTTCCCACCACTAAACGTGACGGTGGCGTATCGGCAATTGTTGATCCTATCTCGCGTATTCAAGTGCAAACGCTGGATGATAACTGTGAAGATTTTGGTATTTTAGAGTTCAAAATGAACGATCATCGACAGGGGATTGTGCATGTAGTAGGGCCAGAGCAAGGCGCAACACTGCCGGGTGCTACTGTGGTATGTGGTGATTCTCATACGGCAACTCACGGTGCGTTTGGTGCTTTGGCACACGGTATCGGTACCTCTGAGGTTGAGCACGTACTGGCAACGCAGTGTTTGATCACACGTAAAATGAAAAACATGTTGATCAAAGTCGAAGGTGATTTAGGCCTTGGTGTCACTGCCAAAGATCTAGTGCTGCATATTATTGGCGTATTAGGTACCGCAGGTGGTACTGGCTACGCGATAGAGTTTGGCGGCGCTACTATGGCTAAAATTAGCATGGAAGGGCGCATGACTATTTGCAACATGGCGATCGAAGCGGGCGCACGTGTCGGTATGGTTGCTGTCGATCAAATCACTATTGATTATGTAGAAGGTCGTCCCTTTGCACCTAAAGGTGCGCAGTGGGATCAAGCGAAAGCGGCCTGGGCCGATTTACACTCAGATGTCGATGCTGTCTTTGATACGGTAGTGGAGATAAACGCCGCCGCCATTATTCCACAAGTCACTTGGGGTACATCGCCAGAGATGGTGGTTGCGGTAGATGCAAAAGTACCTAACCCGGCCAATGAATCCGATCCAGTAAAAGTAGATGGTATTAATCGTGCTCTGGTATATATGGGTTTGAGTGCAGATCAGTTAATTACCGACATTAAGTTAGATCGTGTTTTCATCGGTTCTTGTACTAACTCACGCATTGAAGATATGCGCGATGCCGCTAAAGTTGCTCAAGGGCGTAAGGTGGCTGCCAGCATTAAAGAGGCTATTGTAGTGCCTGGTTCTGGTTTAGTAAAAGCACAGGCGGAAGCTGAGGGTTTGGATAAAATCTTTGTTGCAGCAGGGTTTCAGTGGCGCGAGCCAGGTTGCTCTATGTGCCTGGCGATGAATCCAGATAAGTTGGAGCCAGGTGAGCACTGTGCCTCTACCTCAAACCGAAATTTTGAGGGCAGGCAGGGCAATGGTGGTCGCACGCATTTGGTCAGCCCTGCGATGGCAGCAGCGGCGGCGATCAAAGGTACTTTTGTAGATGTTAGAGAGATGATGGAGGCATAATAATGAATAAATTTATACAACACTGCGGTATTGTGGCGCCTCTAGATCGTGCCAATGTCGACACGGATATGATTATCCCCAAGCAATTTTTAAAATCAATCAAGCGCTCAGGATTTGGTGTTTATCTTTTTGATGAAATTCGTTACTTAGATGAAGGTGTAGCGGACCAAGATTGTAGTAATCGTCCACTAAATGATGATTTTATTTTAAATCAGCCGCGCTATGTACAATCATCGGTACTGCTTGCTCGGGTTAATTTCGGTTGTGGCTCTTCCCGTGAGCACGCGCCTTGGGCGCTGGAAGATTTTGGTTTTAAATCGGTGATCGCGCCGAGCTTTGCCGATATTTTTTATAATAACTGTTTTAAAAACGGTCTTTTACCGGTGGTATTGAGTGAAAAAATCGTCGAGCAGTTATTTAGTGAATGTGCCGCGACTGAGGGCTATGAGCTCAAGGTTGATTTAGAGCGTCAAGTAGTAGTGACACCTAGTGGAGAAGAATTTGCGTTTGAGGTGGAAGCGTTCAGAAAGCACTGCCTGATTAACGGTTTAGACGATATCGATTTGACCATGCAAAGTGTCGATGATATCAAAGCGTACGAAGCTAAGCGTAAAGGTGAAGCGCCTTGGTTATTCGGTGCTATTAAAGGTAACTGAATATTGTTGTGCTGTGCATGAATTTAGCGCTGGAATATTTAAAAATTGTATTAAATTTATCAGAATGATGGGTAGCTAGAATGTCTAAGAATGTATTGATACTGCCAGGTGATGGCATAGGTCCAGAAATTTCAGCGGAAACCGATAAAGTATTGGCGCTGGTTAATCAGCAGTATTCACTGGGTCTGAGCTTTGATCAGGCGCTAGTCGGTGGTGCTGCCATCGATGGTGCTGGCAGTGCCTTCCCTGAGGAAACTTGGCAGAAGTGCCAAGCGGCAGATGCTATTTTACTCGCTTGTGTAGGTGGTCCTAAATGGGACTCCCTGCCTCCTGCAGAGCGTCCTGAAATAGGTGGTTTATTACAAATACGTTCACGCTTGGAGCTGTTTGGTAACTTGCGTCCCGCTATTTTGTACCCGCAGTTAGCAGCGGCTTCATCGCTTAAGCCTGAGTTAGTGTCTGGGCTGGATATTTTGATTGTACGTGAATTGACCGGTGGTATTTACTTCGGACAGCCCCGTGGTATTCGCATCAAAGAAGATGGTACTCGCGAGGGTTACAATACTTATGTATACGATGAAAACGAAATTCGTCGCATCGGTAAAGTTGCTTTTGAAACGGCGATGAAGCGCAACAAAAAACTGTGCTCTGTGGATAAAGCTAACGTATTAGAAGTGACCATGTTG
>JABSRB010000084.1 GCA_013215375.1 Oceanospirillaceae bacterium
CAGGCCTTGGTACTGTGGTAACTGGCCGCGTTGAACGTGGTATTGTTAATGTTGGCGACAACATTGAAATCGTTGGCATGAAAGACACAACAACAACCACTTGTACTGGTGTTGAAATGTTCCGTAAGCTTCTTGACGAAGGTCGTGCTGGCGAGAACTGTGGTGTTCTTTTACGTGGTCTTAAGCGTGAAGATGTTGAACGTGGTCAAGTACTATGTGCTCCAGGTTCAATTTTACCTCACACTAAATTCGAATCAGAAGTATACGTGTTAAGTAAAGATGAAGGTGGTCGTCATACGCCATTCTTCAAAGGATACCGTCCACAGTTCTTCTTCCGTACTACCGATATCACGGGTGATGTAACATTGCCTGAAGGCGTTGAGATGGTTATGCCTGGTGATAACGTTAAGATGGTTGTTGACCTAATCAACCCAATCGCGATGGAAGAAGGTTTACGCTTCGCTATCCGTGAAGGTGGTCGTACTGTTGGTGCTGGTGTTGTA
Source organism: Oceanospirillaceae bacterium (assembly GCA_013215375.1). Taxonomy (GTDB): domain Bacteria; phylum Pseudomonadota; class Gammaproteobacteria; order Pseudomonadales; family Balneatricaceae; genus Rs1. The sequence goes on from JABSRB010000084.1 coordinate 504, forward strand.
TCTAAAATTACTAAGTAATTTTTGATATTTGTTGGGTGTTCTTATGAGCATCTGATTTAGAAAAAGCCCTCTTCGTGAGGGCTTTTTTGTGGGTGTTTTTTTGGTTTTTTGTTTGCTTGCAACAAAGGTCAAAAGACTTTTAGTGATTTGTTTTTTGTGTTTTAAGGTCAAGGGATTGTAGTGCGTTTCGACTGCGTCGAGTTCATTTCTTTTGGATGAGCTAAAAGAAACGGAACCAAAGAAAATCTCACCGCTACTATTGCCGAAAGACTCCTCCGCAATTCACTAAATTGACGGCCGCTCAGATTCGCCATCCCTGGCTCAACTTCGCTCTTCACGACATCCTGTCGTTCCGCTCGCCAATTAAGCAAATCGCTCCGGCGGCAATACAAGGGGTTGGTGGCTCCGTAGTTAGTCATTGTGTACATCAATGCTGTTATTAACCAGCTGTATTAATGATAATTGAATTAGCTTACGTACCAGTAGGGCACAGTTAGCTATGTGAGTGTCCCATATCTTATTCCCCATATCTTCGTTTGTGGTTTAAGATCAAGAAATTAAATGCAGTTTCGACTGCGTCGAGTTCATTTCTTTTGGATGAGCCAAAAGAAACGGAACCAAAGAAAATCTCACCCTGCTATTGCCCAAAAACACCTCCGCAATTTACTAAATTGACGGCCGCTAAGATTCGCCATCCCTGGCTCAACTTCGCTCTTCACGACATCCTGTCGTTCCGCTCGCCAATTAAGCAATTCGCTCCGGCGGCAATACAAGGGGTTGGTGGCTCCGTAGCTAAATTTTGTGTACAAGAATCCATATATTCAGAGGAAAGTCAGAATTTGATAAAAATATTTATCAGTAGCTGTGTTTATATAAGGGGTATCCCCTTAGCTCCACAGCAGTGATTTTCGGCTATCATCTTATAATATCGTTATACGTAACAGGCTCTGTAACTACTGATTGTTGAAGTAATCTATAAAAGAGTAATCCTCGCGATTTGGATGATCTCCGATTAAAACGAAAGACATATTCATCTAAGTAATAATCTAGCTGATGTGGCTGTACCGATCCGTGATGCGTACCCAACAACCAACGCTGCAATAATGATGCAACGCGGTGAATAGCTGGCATGGATTTGTGCGCTGGAATGTCAGAACCTAAATGCACTGTGGCCTTATGTTTAAAACCGACACTTTCAAGCTTGTTATAGGCAGGAGAACCATCTGTATGGACGATGGATTTAGGCTGCACATTATCTTGAACAAAAGGAATTAAATGCTCAGAATCGCCTTTATCGATCCTTCTGATGCGAACTCTACCAAACCCTTTGGGTGAATGTACTTCTACTGCAATAACAACAAGGATTTTACTAGTATTACTCTTTCGCCCCTTTGGTGATATAGGCTGTAGCCGATCAGTTAAAGCTAAACATGTTTCATCAACTTCGACGAGTCCAGACAATAAACTGCGATCAGCAAGTACCATAGCCCGCCTCAATCTGTGCAGCATCGTCCAAGCTGTTTCATAGCTATTAATACCTAAAACTCTTTGTAATCCAAGCGCGCTAACCCCGTGCTTTTGATTAGTAATATACCAAATAGCAGCAAACCAAACACGAAGTTCTGTACGTGTTTTATTGAATATTGTTCCCGCTGTTACTGTGGCCTGATACTTACAAAAACTACAAATAAATCTAGCTCGGCTAGACTTCATTGTAGTGTCAGATTGCTGACATTTAGGGCATATAAAACCAGTAGGCCATCTAAGATTTTCTAGGTAATTACGGCACAACTCTTCGGAATGGAACCAATCAAGATATTGGCTCCAATTTGTTGGGTAATCTATACTTGGAATAGGCTTTGTTTTTAAGGGGAGCATTCAATCATTTTATGCGTTTTGGAGCTAAGGGGATACCCCTTGTTTATATACAGTTTGTCGGGTTTTACCAAGATTTTGTTGTTATCATGAATAGCGCGGTATTTCTGCAAAGCCATGTTTTTACATTAACTGGTAATATATTGAAAGTTAATGTTAATATCCTATTAATTAAAAAAACTAAAACATGATAGGTTGCAACAACGCCATGTTTAAACATTGCACTTTTGCAATATAATAAGTTGTTAAATCTGCCGAGCGAGCTCGGGGAGACGGCTGAACTCTTGTCTCAATAGCTGATAATATAGTAAGCTGTATCGCGTTATGAGCAGTTTAACAGCGCAAACTTTCTTGCAAAAAAGCTTCTTAAATTTTCAACAATCCCACCGCTTGCCGCTCTTTCAAATTAAAGCAGCAGAACAACTCATGATTTGTCGCACTGCTGTTTTAGGTGGCCACTCTGTTTACTGTGAAGAGGGACATCTCAATGGGGTTTGGTATAACAGCTGTCATCACCGGAGTTGTCCGCAGTGTAATGCTTTAAAGGCAGAGCAATGGCTGCAAAAGACCCAGTCGCTGTTATTAGACTGTCCGCATCATCATTGGGTGTTTACACTGCCTCACGAACTACACCCTTTATGGCATTATAATCGTGCCTTTTGTCACCAGTTATTACTGCAATCCGTGCGTAAAACGTTACAGGAACTCTGTGTCGATCCTAAGTATTTGGGTGCACAAGCGGCTTGTGTTTTAGCCCTGCATACTTGGGCTCGCAACCAGAGCTTCCACGCACATATTCACTGTCTCATAAGCCATGGCGGGATAGATTGGGAAGGTCAATGGCAAACACCTAAAAGAAAAAGCTTCCTTCCTGCCAAAGTCATGATGCAGCTTTTTCGTGGTAAGTATTTGGCAGGCATCAGAAAAGGATTAGAGGCCGGTGATTTGATAGCACCTAAGGATCAAAGTGACCAGCAAGTGATTAACTTATGCAATAAACTCGGGCGTAAGGATTGGGTAATTCACTGTGTTAAAGCCTATCTTCATGGTAAGGGAGTTGCCAAATATTTAGCCCGGTATATTCGTGGTGGAGCGATCAAGAATTATCAGTTTATCAGCATGACCGATACGCACATCACGTTTAGCTATCGCTCCCATCAGACGAAAAACACCGAGTATCGGCAATTAACCCACGAGAAATTTATATTACAGCTGTTGTCACACATCGCTGTTCCTTATAAGCAGCAATATCAAATGCTAGGGCTGTATCATGGGCGGTGTCGAAAACGCTTAAATCAAGCGAGAGAATTGTTGTGTCAAAAAGCGGTTCAAGAGATCGCCAAAATCGACTGGCAAAAGTACTTTGAGAAAAGTGAAAAACAGGGTTGCTGTAAAGAATGCGGCAAGCCGCTGGTGAGCTTAAAAGCGTTAGAGGATGAAGTGAGCATTGATCAATTAAAAATGGCTTATCTTCACTGATCTAAAGAAAATCTGTAACGAGGCAGGCGAAACGAGAGCGTCAAACATAAAGAGATTGATGATAAATTATACTGTTTCAAAACAAAGTGATAAGCAGTACACTGGCATGAAATTAACTAAACTGTACAACCCTTGAGCTTTAGAAGTCCATAGCAAGGGTGAAGAGCAGTTTAACAAGGAAGATAAAGCCGGCAAATACCCGTCACAGAAATTGCAGAAAAGACGCAATTTTTGCGCCCAATATTTACCGCTTATCTTAGCGTTATGCATCTATGAAAATTACATTACTAATTACTATTATAATACTCCTTGTTGCATGCGGTGATAAAAATCGTGAAGGTGCAGTACAGTATGTGAAAGAAGCGGAAGCGGTATTAATCAGAAATGGAATTTGTAAAAATTCCCAAGACTGCTCAAATCAGCGCATAATTTTTTGGGCTGGTGCAAAGCCATGGAAAAAAGAAGTGCATATCACTATTTATAAATTATTTAATGAAGATATTGCTTTCCAAATCGAAGAAGCCTTGATATTAAAACGCAAAAGTATAAAACATGGTGTCAATTTACATATATATAAATCAGGGCACTCAAAACCTCAAAATTTACTATATGAAAGCACCATAAATTAATGCATAACAAAAACATGATGTTCGCAGCCTGCGGCTGCTGGGACGGCTTACACCCCACTCGTTCCTCGCTCTGTTACAGCCGCCCCATATGTTGGCGTTAGCGGTCTAGATCGGAATAGTTTGTTAAAATGGATTAAAGGAGGCAATCGAATGTTCAAATCAATGCAGAAAGGAAACCTGCCACTCGGTCGAGGGTTTGCCAATCTAACTAAAGGTGATTTTCCTGGTTTTGAAGGTCCATATACTGAACACCAAATACAACAAGCAGCCCGCGATGAAATGGTAATACTTTGGAGAGGTACAAATGTTCAGAATGCGACAGCGATTGGCACCAATCTAACTGCAGGCGGTGCTGGGTCAGCGAATTTAAGTTGCGGTTCCCCAACCGAGGAAGAAGCGAGGATGCAAGTTGGTGGATACAGTGGTTATGGTTATCGGAAGCAACCAGAGTACACAACCAACTATAAAATCGCCCAACAATTCGCAAGAGGTGCAATTATTTGCATATGGATCAAGAAAATGTATTTAACGAAGGGTAGCGGATCTGAAGGGGGATGGATTGCATATCCAAATGCACCTTTGGAGCAGATCTATTGGACCAAATATGGAGATCCACATGCTGCTCGCATTCCAAATGCAGATTAGTCGGCCGGGCTAGTCGCTAGGTATTCATTGGTCTGAAATAGACGAAGATGAAAGTGTTGCAGGATTACTTCCGCCACTCGTTAAAATCAGCAGCTAACAAGGGCAATCAAACTGACAGTCCCACGTCACGGCTTTTGCAAAAAGACCGCAAAACCCGCGCCGCGTGCCTGCAATTGTCGCAAGCGTTAGAACTCAATTAAAGAGGCATGCTATGGAACTAATCGTCATATTTATCATTGTGCTACTGCTAACTTGGATATGGTTAAATATCATAGCAATTGTTGCTATTAAGCATGATTCCACTCTTGATGAGTTCCAAAAGAAAGCTCAAATAGCGCTTGTATTGCTAGTTCCTTTTTTAGGGGTAGTGTTAGTGCTTTATTTGGTAAATCAACATTCTCCAGAGGCTATACCGAGAGGGTTAGTACCTTGGCCTTTCAAATCACTAGTTTTTGGAAAACAAAGACCCAAGTATCGCAACAGAGACGGTAACGAAGAGTCTGGTATAGATCTATCAACGAGTAGAGGGCAAGATAGACACTTCGGTTCCAATGGAGGCTCTGATGGAGGAAAATATAAGGACAGGCACAGCTTAATTGAATATTAACAGCTAAGAGCGTAGAGTTAATTCTTGATAATTCAATTCAGAGCTATGTTTCTCTGGAGGGAAGGTTATGACTCGTGCACGTTCCCAGCAGATCTGCTGTCAAGACACACCTTATTATCACTGTATCTCTAGAGTGGTTAGAAGGGCTTTTCTTTGTGGTTTTGACCAAGCCACTCAACAAGATTTTGAACATCGACGCCAATGGATGTTAGACCGTCTGGCTGAAATAGATGCTGTTTTTTGTATAGATGTTTGTGCTTATGCCATTATGTCGAATCACTATCATCTTGTTTTATTTATCAATAAGAAACAAGTAGATAACTTAACAGATATGGAAGTGATAGAACGTTGGCGAACGATCTATACAGGCCCTGATATTATCCAGCGTTTTATGAATGGTGAAAAGCTCTCAAGAGAGCATCACGAACTTATCGCTGAAATTATTGAGAAATGGCGTCATCGTCTAGAAGATATTAGCTGGTTTATGAAGAGCTTGAATGAGTGTATAGCTCGCAAGGCGAATTTAGAAGATAGCTGTACAGGTCATTTTTGGGAAGGAAGGTTTAAGAGTCAGGCTTTGTTAGATGAACAAGCGCTACTCACTTGTATGGCTTATGTGGAGTTAAATCCGATTCGGGCGATGATGGCAGAAACACCAGAAAAATCAGAGTTTACATCGATAAAACAACGTATAGAAGCTGATCAGCCGGTAAAAATATCGGAAAAAGAGAAGGTGACAGTAAAAGCATCGAGCCATTTATTGCTTAAAAAATTTGTCGCAGAAGGTCACCAGCTCAAAGATGAAATACCTTACCATTACAAAGAGTATTTAGAGTTAGTTGATTGGAGTGGCAGGGCGCTGAGGAAGGATAAACGCGGTGCAATTGATAGTCGCTTGCCGCCTATCTTGGTACGATTAGGAATAGATCCTGAAGAATGGCACAAAGCTATGCAACCTAAAGGGGCGCATAAATTTAGCCGTGCTATGGGGCGTTGTGAAGCGTTACGAAAACACGCTAGGAATCTATCAATAAAGTGGATCAAAGGTATTGGAATTAGTAGTAGATTATTTCCTACGTAACTTTAAAGGGATGATTAGCGATAGTATGAACCACGCTGCTAAGTGTAGAATTTATAGTCTTTAATAAGATGATTTAACAAACAAAATTTCATAAATATGATCATGAGAGTAATAATCAATAAAGCTATTGTTTGGGCTTTTTTCTAGGCTTAAAATTAATAAAATATGCCTGTCCTAGATTAAAAAATGGTCCTAGATTAATGCCTGTCCTAGATTAAAAAATGTGGATATTGACGAAGATAAAATCGATGAAGCTGCATTAGCTTTAATGCACTTAACATTGCATGATGAATTTCGTGCTTGGAAACAAATTGACTGGGAAGTCACCAACCGGTTATACGAAAAAGGTTTAATTTGTGATCCTGTCGGAAAAGCTAAGTCTGTCATTATGACCGAAGAGGGAATAAAGAAATCCAAAGAGCTATTTGT
>JABSRB010000085.1 GCA_013215375.1 Oceanospirillaceae bacterium
GATCACAGATCACAGATAACAGCTCACAGCTTACAGCTCACAGCTCACAGCTCACAGCTCACAGCTCACAGCTTATCCCAAATGCTCAGCGTGAAAGCGCAAGTGCTCTTCAATAAAACTGGCGATGAAATAGTAGCTGTGGTCATAACCTTGATGAGAGTTTAACTGTAGCGGATAGCCGTTACTCTTGGCCGCCGCTTCCAAGCTCTCAGGTTTTAACTGTTCTACTAAAAAGTTATCTTCAAGACCTTGATCGACCTTAGCGGGGACAAACTGCGTGGCTTGGCGCATTAAAATACTGGCATCGTATGCACGCCAAGTATCTTTATCACTGCCTAAATAGGCACTGAAGGCTTTTTGGCCCCAAGGGCAATTGATTGGGTTGCTGATCGGGCTGAACGCCGATACTGAACAGTAGCGTTGCGGGTTGCGCAGTGCGATGGTAAGCGCGCCGTGCCCGCCCATCGAATGACCGGCAATAGAGCGTTTATCAGAAACTTGAAAGGTCTCTTCAATCAACTTGGGTAGTTCGTTAACTACGTAGTCGTACATTTTGTAATGAGAGTCCCAAGGGGCTTGCGTCGCATTCAGATAAAAGCCAGCACCTTGACCTAAGTCGTAACTGTCATCATCTGCGACATCTGAGCCGCGCGGGCTAGTGTCAGGTGCGACAATGGCGATGCCCAACTCAGCGGCGATGCGCAGTGCACCAGCCTTTTGCATAAAATTCTCATCCGAGCAGGTTAAGCCCGATAACCAGTATAAAACCGGGACTTTCTGGCCGTTAACCGCTTGTGGCGGCAGAAATATGGCAAAGCGCATCTCACAATTTAAGCTTTGACTGTGGTGGCTGTACTGCTTGTGCCAACCGCCGAAAGTTTTATTGCGGCTGATATTTTCAATACTCATAAATAGCTCCTAGATGCCTCTTAGGTATTAGCCTAAGAGGCCGATCAATTACTTGTCGAAGTGGATGACACTGCGAATGCTCTTGCCTGCATGCATCAAATCAAAGGCTGAATTGATCTCTTCTAGGCCCATAGTGTGGGTGATGAAATCGCTGAGCTTAAATTCGCCGGCTAAGTAACGCTCGACATAATCCGGTAATTCTGTGCGCCCTTTAACGCCGCCAAAGGCAGTACCACGCCATACTCGCCCAGTGACTAGCTGGAAGGGGCGGGTAGATATTTCTTGGCCTGCGCCGGCGACACCAATGATGATCGATTCGCCCCAACCTTTGTGACAGCACTCAAGCGCTGAGCGCATTACATCGACATTACCGATACACTCAAACGAGTAATCAACACCGCCATCGGTTAGCTCAACAATCACCTCTTGAATAGGCTTGTCGTAATCCTTAGGGTTAATGCAATCAGTAGCACCTAATTGACGTGCAAGATCAAACTTGCTCTCGTTGATATCGATGGCAATAATGCGGCTCGCCTTGGCCATTGCAGCGCCGATAATCGCCGAAAGACCAATACCGCCGATGCCAAAGATGGCAACGGTATCGCCCTCTTGAACTTTCGCCGTATTCATTACCGCACCCATGCCGGTCGTCACGCCACAGCCGAGCAAACAGACTTCTTCTAAAGGCGCTTCTGGATTAACTTTCGCCAGGGATATTTCAGGCAGTACTGTATATTCAGAGAAAGTAGAGCAGCCCATGTAGTGATAGATAGGCTTGCCGTTGATAGAAAAACGCGACGTACCATCGGGCATCAATCCCTTGCCTTGGGTCTCGCGTATTTTTTGGCACAAGTTGGTTTTTCCCGAAAGGCAGAACTTGCACTCTTTACACTCAGGGGTGTAGAGCGGAATAACGTGATCGCCGACCGCGACGCTAGTCACACCTTCACCGATAGACTCAACAATGCCACCCCCTTCGTGGCCTAAAATAACTGGGAAAATTCCCTCTGGATCTTCACCAGACAAGGTAAATGCATCGGTATGGCAGACACCAGAGGCAATAATTTTTACTCGCACTTCCCCTTTTTGCGGGGGCATGACATCCACTTCTTCGATAGTAAGAGGTTGTTTAGGACCCCAGGCGATAGCGGCTTTGGCTTTAATGATTTGATTGCTCATGATCTGTCCTCTTGAGTTGTCGTAACTGACAAAATTCTGTCGATGAGATCATTGTAGACTATTATTGAGCTGTGATAATCTAGCTGTTTTGTAAATTACTTTTACTGTACGGTAATAATTAAGGTTGTAAAATGAGTGAGTGGGAAGGAGTATCAGAGTTTGTCGCAGTGGCCGAAAAGGGTAGTTTTACTGCCGCGGCAGTACAACTGGCTATATCAACGGCGCAAGTGAGCCGCCAGGTAAAGCAATTGGAGGAGCGCCTCGCGACTAAGCTGTTTTATCGTACTACTCGCAAAGTGACAGTCACTGAAGCGGGGCAGATTTACTATCAACACTGCCGGCAAGTATTAGATGGTTTAGATGCTGCCGAGCAAGCCTTAACCAATTTGCAGAGCGTGCCTCGAGGTAAGTTAAAAATTACTGCACCCACCACTTACGGTGAAAGCATTATTGCACCTTTGCTCAATGACTTTATTGGCCAGTATCCCGATCTTGAACTGCAGTATGAACTCACTAACCAGCGCGTGGACCTGATCGAGTTAGGCTTTGACTTGGCGATTCGTCTAGGTAAATTAGAAGACTCGAGCATGATGGCGAAACGCTTAGCGCCACGCCGGCAGTTTGTCTGCGCCTCTCGTGCTTATATTGCAGCGCATGGCGTACCACATACACTGTCTGAATTGAGTCATCACAACTGTTTAAAAGGCACCTTAGAGTACTGGCGATTTCAGGAGAAAGGCTTGGATCGCAACATCAAAATAAGCGGCAGCATCAGTTGTAACAGTGGTCTTACCTTATTGGATGCGGCGTTGAAGGGGCTGGGTTTAGTGCAGTTACCGGATTATTACGTAGATCCCTACCTCAAAAGTGGTCAGCTGATTGCCTGTTTAGTGAATTACCAGCATTTTGATGAAGCGGTCTGGGCACTGTATCCGCACAATCGGCAGCTCTCTCCCAAAGTAAAAATGCTGGTGGAGTATCTGGCAAAGCATCTCAATTAAGCAATGTCTCGGTCTAACTTAGCTGAATGGGATGATAACTTATCCTAGATAATAGGGCGTTAAAAGTCGGCATATTCACTTTTTTGCGAGCACATTTTCAGGTTGTAGCGCACATTTTGTAGATGAAAATGAGCTGGGCGAAGCCCATCTCATCTGCTAATTGACACTTGTGGTACCCAACTTCTGAGGCATACTCGCTTTGTTTAGGCTGTCATGCCTTTTCTTGGATCGCTACATAATGCACAGCTATCAATGTACCTCTAAATTGTAAATTCCCGCAGCATCGCCCTTGGCATTGTTGCTTAGATTAAGATCCAATATTTGTAGCGATCCCTGTTGCTCAGTTACTGTTGGTTCGTCTTCTACTAGCCACATTTGTGCTTTAAAACCCAGTTTGGCGCTGTCGCTAATGTTAACTTGAGAGAGAGTGGCATTGACAAATCCCTTGCCTGTTTCGGTTAATTGAATGCCGTCATCACCGCTGGAATTTACTGTTACACGGCTCAAAATAGTGCGGATATTGCCATCATCCTCCTCGTCCATTTTGATGCCTTCATCGCGGTTATTTGCGCCGCTAACGTTGTACAACTTAGCGATAAGATCACCGCTACCGCTCTCATCAAAATCTAATCCCTCATCGAGGTTATTATCAACCACCACATTAATTAACGTGGCGATGATATCCCCAGAGCCCGCTTCGTCTATGTCAAAGCCATCGTCTAAATCTTGTTGGTTGTAAAAGCCGTTGTTACTGACGGACACATCAATCATAGTCACTTCAATGTCACCGTTCCCCGCCTCATCTAGCTCTATGCCATCGCCACCGTTGCCATCGATCACCGTATTGGTAATAAAGGCCACAATACTGCCTTGGCTGCGCTCATCGACACGTACCCCATCAAAGTCGATAGCCCCCACACCATTCCCGGTAAAGTGGCTGTTTTCGATCACTATATTAATGCCGATCTCGGAGCCTGTCTGACCATCATCAAATTCATGGCTGTTATCGTCAATGTGTAAGCCGTAAAGTGCCGAGCCAGTAATATTGATATTGTGCAATATGATTGATACATCCGCGCCAGTGGCGTCTTCAGGGATATTGACCACTAGGCCTCTGGTGGCACTGTTGATTATGCTTAAATCGGTTATTTTTAAAGCGCCAGCGCTATTAAAAATTAAACTCGCATCGGCTGTGATAGCCGTTAAATCTTTGTTGATGCTAAAACTCCCCGCGCTGCTGCCATCGATAACGGCATTGTTGCCTCTAATGCTCAAATTTTGGCTACCGCTATAGATCACTGGCTGTAATAGCTTTATCTGGGCGTTTTTGGCAAAGATGATTTCAGTGATGCTTTGATCGAGATTCGCCGCATGCATAGCACTGATCAGTGTTTTCTCATCGCTCACCACTGTTGCCGCTGGTAGTAGGGTACTGCTTAGTGATAGTGCGAGTATAAATAGTGATTTTTTCATAACATATCCCTCGTCAGTTACGCCACAAGCGCAACAGTTTATAGTGAGACCAAGCTTAGAGAGGGTATGTGACAAATTAATGAAATGGCTATTACCTTTACGACAAAAGCGGTGCTAGTATCGGGCAATTGAAATTATAAGTAGTGAATGTTAATGACTGAAAAAATCTATGTAATCGGGGCGGGCATTGTCGGTATTAGTTGCGCAATTGCCCTGCAACGCGATGGTCATCAAGTGGTTATTATTGATAAAACAGGTCCAGCTGCTGGGGCATCTTTTGGCAATGCTGGTGCCATTGTTAACGGCTCGTGCATTCCCACCGCAACGCCAGGGATAGCACTTAGCGCCATGAAAATGCTGATGAGCAATGGGCCGCTGTCGATTGATTTGGCAAGTCTGCCGCGTTTACTGCCCTGGCTAGTGCGCTTTGTCATACAGAGTTCAGAGAGAAATTATCAGCATAATGCCAAGGCGTTAGTCAGCCTCACTAAACAGGCCACCAAAAGTTGGCAAACACTGTTAGATTCACAAAATTTTAATGATAGTGAATGCCAGAATTTATTCAAAAATGTCGGCTGGCTGCGTTTATTTGAAACCAGTGCTACCTTTAACGCCAACTTGGCAGCACGCAATTTAATGCAACAGTGTGGCACCGATTTTACTATTTTGAACGCGGATGATATTTACCAGTTAGAGCCTAATCTCAACAAGATATTCAAACATGGATTTTTTCAAGCTGATTGCCATTTTGTCGCCAGTCCTGAAAAAATGTGTCAGCTGTTAACCGCGCATTTTATTGAAAATGGTGGTCAGTTGCAGATTGCGGATGTGAGAGAAATAAGTGTTAGTAATGAGACTAGTGCTGCAAGCTTGCCTGTCATAAAAACCACTACTGGTGATATCCACCCTAAAAAAATAGTGCTTTGCGCCGGAGCTTGGTCGGCTAAAATAGCCGCGGGCTTAAACTATAAAGTGCCGTTAATGGCAGAGCGCGGCTATCATTTAATGTTGCCGGCAACTCATTTAATCTCACGCCCCATCGTCAATGCCGATCAGTCAATCGTGCTTAGTCCCATGCAAAGCGGGCTGCGGATGACTAGCCAAGTGGAACTAGCCACAGTGGATACCGCGCCTGATTATCAGAAAATCCGCTCGTTATTGCCCCAAGTTAAACGCATGTTATCCGGTGTCGATTTAACCGAGCAATCAGTGTGGATGGGGGCAAGACCCTCTCTGCCTGACTCGCTGCCCATTATTAGCCAGTCAACTCACCCGGATATCTTCTACGCCTTTGGTCATCAGCATTTGGGAATGACACTGGGCCCTCTAACGGGGCAACTCATCGCGGATTTAATCGCAAAGCGGCCGACGGCTACTGATCTAAGTGCTTTTAGAGCAGATAGGTTTTAGAGGCTAAAAGCTCAAAGCTAGCAAGCTAGAAAGCTAAAAGAAATGTGTTGACGAATTTTGATGTGACGGCGAAACTTTTTTGCTCACAGCTCACAGCTCACAGCTCACAGCTCACAGCTCACAGCTCAC
>JABSRB010000086.1 GCA_013215375.1 Oceanospirillaceae bacterium
ACTGATCCTCCTAAATTGCCTATGTAGCCATAGTTAGAACCAGAGCTCTTAATGCTCAGGCACTGGGCCTTAAAGTCACCGGGTTTCATGGAGACCACTACTGGCGATTGCACATCAAAACCCAACTCAGCAGCATACTCACCGCAGGCTTTTTTCGGCGCGTTGGGAAATGGATGATTGGCGCCGATATGGGTGAATTTAGGCTTTCCATCTTTGCCTTTTTCTTTCCAGTCTTGCGCTGCCCATTGCACTAAGCCACGACAGGCGTCTGAGTAGGAAGCGCCGTAGAAAAAGTTATAAGGTGCCGGTCGCTTTGTGTTGGGATTTAAACCGGTAGGATCTGTTAAGTGTCCAGAGTATGAGGCTGAAAACACCGGTGTTTTATCTCTGGCAACAAAAGAGATTAACGCCTCAGTATCGGCGGTTCCCCAGCCCTGCATCACCACCATGTTCTTGCGGGATTTCCATTTTTTATAAGCGGCAATGGCTTGAGGAACTTTGTAGGCATAATCTATGGTCTCGTACTCTAGCTTTACGCCGTTAATACCGCCATTGGCATTGATATAGGCCAGGGAGTCGCGGATGCCGCCCGCATATTCTTTACCGATAAACGCAGTGGGCCCCGACATGTCCGCCAAGTGGCCAACAAAAACGGATTCTGCCGCCGTTGTTTGTGCGCTAACACCGAGTACGGCGAGGCTGATAATAGTAGGTAACATGATTTTATGTTGTCTAGCTGGTTGCTTAATTGTTTTTTTCATAACGAGCTTCCTTCATAAAGATGGCGCAATGCCTGTTTTATTGACCAGCCAGCAGCGGCTGAGTATTTTCTACAACTTTTGTTTTAACTAATTGTTCTTATTGAATAACCATTAGTAGGAGAAAGGATAGAACTTCCAATAGTTTTTGATTTGCCCCCAGCGGTGTGCAAGCCCCTGTGGCTCAAAGATTAAAAAACCAATAATGACTAAACCTATGGCCATCTCTTTGATATAAGCGAGGCCATCGACGACTAGCGGGATATTTCCCCAATCTGTCATCTTTAATACTCCCACCCCAGTCTCTAGCACTTCAGGTAGTAGCACCATAAATACCACGCCCATTAAAGTCCCTTTAATCGAACCCAAGCCACCGATAATGATCATCGCCAGAAACTGGATCGACATAAAAATAGTGAATCCTTCCGCCGAGACATAACCCAAATAATGGGCGTAGAGCGCCCCACCGATCCCGGCGTAAAAGGAGGATATGCCAAAGGATAAAAGACGATACTTGTTTAGTTTGATGCCCATTATTTCCGCGGACAAATAGTGATCTCTAATCGCCACAAAGGCGCGCCCGTCACGGCTGCGCATTAAATTACAGGCCCAGACGAGCATCGTCACTAAAGCAAACAGCGCCACATAATAAAAGCTTTGATCAGTATCAAAAACATAACCTAATAAGGTGATGGGCTCAGCGGCTGCCCCTGATGGCCCGCCAGAGAACCAATCGGCTCTGGCGAAAAAATCTTCGATGATAAACTGTGAAGCCAAAGTCGCTATTGCCAGATACAGACCTTTGATGCGCGCCGCGGGCAAGCCAAACATCATGCCGACCCCCATAGTCATAAAGCCCGCCAGCGGAATGCTTAAAAATACCGGTATCTGAAAACTGCTATTGAGCCAGGCCGAGGCGAAGGCACCAAAACCAAAAAAGGCACCGTGCCCTAGGGATATCTGCCCGGTATAACCGACTAAAATGTTAAGGCCTAGTGCTGCAATGCCCAGGTAGGAAACTTGAATACACAAGGTCAAAAAATAGCCATCCAGAAACAGTGGCGCTGCACACAATACCAGTACGGCCGCTATCGCCATTAAACGGATCTGGCTGGTTTCAAAAATAGTATTATCTTGTTGGTAGCTAGTGCGGAAATCTCCACAGGGGCGCATGCTTAAACTAGACATAGATAACTCCTAAAAAAGTACATCAAATACGTTCAATATCTTTAGTGCCAAATAATCCATAGGGTTTGAACCACAAGATCACCAGCAATACATAGAAAGGTGCTATGTCGTACATGTTGCCTATGTGTAGGTATTGGCTGTCGACAAACTCCGCCAAATTTTCCAGTACGCCAATAATCACCCCACCGACAATGGCACCAATAATTGAGTCTAATCCGCCTAAGATA
Organism: Oceanospirillaceae bacterium; assembly: GCA_013215375.1. Classification (GTDB taxonomy): domain Bacteria; phylum Pseudomonadota; class Gammaproteobacteria; order Pseudomonadales; family Balneatricaceae; genus Rs1. The sequence continues at coordinate 2,174 of JABSRB010000086.1, forward strand.
ACCGCCGGAAAGACTTTGATGCCCATAATAGATAGGGAGTCAGAGACACCGTTGACCATGCCCAATACCACCCCTGCAGTTGCAGAGACTGTAGCGGCAATCCCCCAGCTCATGGCAAAGACATTTTTAACTGAAATGCCTAAACTCTGCGCCACTTGCTGATCAAAGGCGGTAGCGCGCATCGCCAAGCCGTGTTTGGAGTATTTAAAGAATAGGTAAAAAGCCAACATGATCACCAGCGCAATCACCGTACTCATCAAATAAGCCATTTCTACATTCAAGCCGAGTATATTGACGCTCTGATTATCAAATACTTGCGGATAACTCTGCGGTGACACTCCAAAAATCCACTTCATTAATGCCTGGAAAAAGATAGAGAGACCAATAGTAATCATGATCACTGAAATGATCGGTTCACCTATCATTGGCCTCAGCACTATCATCTGCAGTAACACGCCAAAAGCCGCCATAAAACACAGCGTTAGTATGAAACCGAGTAAAAATGGCAATTCTAAATACACCAGTGCCGCCCAGCAGACCCAAGCACCAATTAATAGAAACTCGCCCTGGGCAAAGTTCACCACCTTGGTGGACTTGTAAACCAACACAAAACACATGCCGATAACACCGTACAGCAGCCCGACAATCAGGCCGTTAACGATTAATTGGGTTAACAATTCAAAGTTCATGATGCTCTCCTGCTCAATGCTTGTGGCTCAGTCTGAGCACTGCTGCTCTCAATCAGCGTGGCCACTTGCAGCTGTGTTTGGATGCGCGATGTAGCGCCATCCTGAAAGGTAATAAGGGTATCTATATCAACAACTTGATCGTTATTGTAAATGGCGTCAATAATGTCGCCATACTTGTCTGCTATCACCGATCGTCGCACTTTTCGGGTGCGGGTAAGCTCACCGTCGTCGGCATCTAGCTCCTTGTAGAGCAATACAAATTTATTGATTTTTTGTGCATCAGGTAAAGTTTCATTGACGGTGGCTACCTCTTTCGTCAGCTTTTCATAGACCTGAGGAAGTGTGGCTAAGTTAGTGTAGTTAGTGAAGGCCAACCCTTGCTGCTCAGCCCATTTAGAGAGGATCGAAAAACGAATACAGATGATGGCGCTAAGATAGTCTCTATCTTTGCCCAAAATGACCGCCTCTGCGATAAAGGATGAGAATTTAAGTTTGTTTTCAATGTACTGCGGTGAATATTGCAGGCCATTACTGGTTTTAGCTAAGTCCTTTATGCGGTCGATAATCACTAGATGCCCGGACTCTTTGAAGTAACCTGCATCTCCAGTGTGCATCCAGCCATCTATCACGTCTTCGTCGTAGGCCTTTTGGTTGTCTAAGTAGCCGCTGAACATGCCGACACTCTTGCCAATGACTTCCCCTACCCCTTCACTGTCAGTATTAATGATTTTGACCGCAGCATTATCAAAACAGAAACCGACACTGTCGTAGTCAATATCATCTGACTGGTGCACAGTGTAGGCACCACAGAGCTCTGTTTGACCGTAGAGCTGGCGCAGCGGTACTCCAATCGCCTGAAAAAATCTAAAAGTATCTGGCCCCATCGCTGCACCACCGGTGGCGGCAGATTTTAGAAAGGTAAAACCGAGACGATCGCGCAGGGCCTTCATTAGCAGCACTTCGGCCAGCCAAGATGTGCGACCTAGTTGCTGGGCCTCCTCTGCATGGCGCATGGCAAAATCAAATAACTTTTGCTTAAGTGGGGTCGAATCCATCATCCGCGCTTTGACATCGGCGAGAATGCCCTCCCACACTCTTGGCGCTAACAGTACAAAACTGGGGCCGATTTCGCGCAAGTCCGACATCAGCGTCTCTTGCTCTTCGACAAAGTTGACGATCTGACGGGCGATCAGCGCTTGGCCTACGGCATAAACTTGCTCCATGATCCAGGGCAGCGGTAACACTGAAACATAGTTGTCTCCTACCGCTCTAGGATCCGCACGCAGATAGGCGCTGCAATGTTTAACAAAGTTGCCACCGCTGAGTAAGACTATCTTTGGCTGAGAAGTGGTCCCTGAGGTAGTGCAGTAAATAGCAGTGTTCCCAGCGTTGGTGGCATCCACATAAGTGTCGTAGAGCTGTGGAGATAAGCTATCAATCTCGCGCCCCTGAGTGTAAATTTCTTGAATATCAATTAAACGTGCATCGTCATATTTACGCATGCCCCGCGGATCGCAGTAAACGATTATTTTTACGTCTGGGATGGCATCACCCAGTTCTAATAACTTATCGCACTGCTCTTCATCTTCAGCAATCACCACGCTCGCTTTCGATTTGTTCAGTAAATAGACCACTTCATCGTGCAGAGAATCTTGAAAGATGCCCAGCGAATAACAACCTAATGCATGTGCCGCGATTTCTCCCCAAACCCATTCTGGGCGATTATCACCGAGCAGTGCCACTGTATCTTGTGGTTGCACACCCAATTTAACTAGCGCTAATGCCAGCCATTTGACCCGGTTTTGATAGTCGTCCCAGCAAAATTCACTCCAGATACCAAACTCTTTTTCGCGCATCGCCGTATCTTTAGGCCAGTTCCTGGCATTGTGTCTGAGAATTTTCGGGAAAGTATCAAATTCACCCATTTCATAGGTATTCACGCTATTCATTAGCTGGCCTCCTGTATGTCATCGAGTTCATCGTCATCAATACCTAGATATGCCCGTTTCACCTGCGGATCGTTCATCACCTCTTCTGGTAAGCCTGAAATCAGTTTCTTACCAAAATCCAGCACCATTACTTGATGGGATATATCCATCACCACGCCCATGTCGTGTTCTATCATCACCACAGTGATATCAAACTCTTCATTGAGGTCTAAAATGTAGCGGGCCATGTCTTCTTTTTCTTCTAAATTCATCCCCGCCATCGGCTCATCTAACAAGATAAGCTTAGGATTCAGCGCCATGGCTCGCGCCAGCTCCACCCGTTTGCGTAAACCATAAGAAAGCGTGCCGGCAATGGATTTGCGTATATGGGATATCTCCAGAAAATCAATAATTTCCTCGACTACTCGGCGGTGTTTTAGCTCTTCTTCCTGAGCCCCTGATATCCAGTACAGTGGCCCCGTTAGCCAGTTATTGTTTAATAAGTGGTGTCTGCCGACCACGATGTTGTCCAATACCGATAGATGACCAAACAGTGCTAAATTTTGGAAGGTGCGACCCATGCCCATGCTGGCTCTATCATTGGGCTGTAATGCGGTGATGTCCTGCTGTTGGAAGCTGATTTTTCCGCAGTTGGGTTGGTAGCGTCCTGAGATGCAGTTAAGCATCGATGTCTTACCGGCTCCGTTTGGTCCGATGATGGAAAAGACCGCACCTTTTTTAACCTCAAAGCTGATATCACTCAGTGCTTAAACACCACCAAAAGCTAGAGATACCTGCTCTACTATGAGTATCG
>JABSRB010000087.1 GCA_013215375.1 Oceanospirillaceae bacterium
AGGTGCGTATTATATATTTGCGCCTCGTTAAGTCAATCATTAATTTGTTTATTTTTGAATTTTCTTTTTAGCTAAAAGCTAAACCAAAAACCCAAAACAACTTGATTAAAACCTATCCAGAAATCAGTTTAAACGTTATAAAGCAATGCGTTACAACTATCTAATCTCAATCTCTCTCGCGGTGTTTTTCAGGTCACCCCGTTGCGAGGAGGCGAATTATATACAGATCAGCGAGGGCGTCAACTGTTAGTTTGATTTAATGTTCGTTTGGTGTTTTATGGCTATAAAACCAACTACCATCACTCCAAGTAGCTATATCAAGATGAGATTAGTGATACAGGCCTTTCTGCTTCTCTTATTTTGTTATATTTCTAGATGCTGTATCAATAAAAATAACTAATTGATATTATTATATTAACTATAAACAATTCACTTAAGCATCCAATATGCTCACTAACTTAGGCTTTATTCATGCAGTCGGCGCCCTCTAAACCTAATAATCCTCTACTTAATCGTTTTGTTATTCAAGCCCTAGCTATATGCTCTTCAATACTCATTTTTGTTTATATTGCCTTTTTAGTTTTCAAAGGTAAGGATGCTTATCACCAGGCGCAATTCGATGCCTTTTTATTAATAAACTCCCTGAGCGATCTCTGGCCATTATTTTGGCTTAACATTACACAGTTAGGTGACGCCGCAATTTTAATCCCCCTGCTGTCTTTTTTAGTTATTTATTTACCTAAGGCTTGGATCACTTTATTTGTTGCCGCGCCACTTGCTGGAATAGTCTCTTACATTGGAAAAAAGACACTCAGCATGCCCAGACCAGCAGCCGTCATTGATCAATCATCTTTTAACATAGTCGGCGATACTTTAACGGGGCACAATAGCCTCCCCTCTGGCCATACTATTACTGTATTTGTTGCCACGACTATTGTTGTAGGGGCTTTTTTAGCGAAGAAAAACGGCCTCTCTAAAAACATTGCGATGCTATGTATCAGTGGGGGTATTTGTCTCGCCGCTGGTATTTCAAGAATTACGGTAGGAGCACACTGGCCTTTAGACGTTTTAACGGGTGCTATGATTGGTATATGGTTGGGTATATTGAGTTTATTGATTACGACTAAATATCCTCGTCTTTGGGGCTGGTTATCTAACCCAAAGCACTCTTATATTTTCGGTGCTATTTTATTACTTTGGAGCTTGGTCTTATTCAAGGATATCTATACTTCAAGTGATACATTACTCGCTATCTCTCTAGCCTCTCCATTGGCTGGATTGCTTACGTCAGTTTGCCTATTTAAACAATATTATAACTTCCGTGTAACCATGACGCCCCACATTCATTAATAGCTGTGATTGAAATATGATACGAATTAATACGCCAACGAATATTTTCCTAGTTGTAATAGTAATATGGAGCTTGATTGCCTACCATTTTCCATTGATTAACTTCATTAGCAATGACATTGGCTTCACCTCACTTAAAAGCTTTAGAGATACAGCCACTGTTTTTGCTGTCATTTTGCTAATTTCTTACCTCTTTTTTTATCTAGTTCAAGTGACACTTCCCTGGTTGTTAAGACCATTTTGTGTGGTTATTTTTATGCTAAATGCCGCCGCACTATATTTCATCAACACTTACAATATCATCATCGACAAATCACTAATTTCTAATATATTCAATACTAATGGCGATGAATCTTTTGCGTATTTGCATTACAAAATGTTTCCCTACATTCTATTACTAGGCGTATTACCCAGCTTAGCACTGTATAGATTTAATCTGATAAAAGTCTCTTTCGTCCGTTTATCTGTACATGCATTGGCTGTATGTATTGCCTGCCTAGCTGTTATTTTTATGAATGGATCAAGCTGGCTTTGGATTGACAAAAATGGCAAACAACTCGGTGGCTTAATCATGCCCTGGTCGTATATTGCCAATACTGGGCGCTATTTATCAGAGCAAGCGAAACGCAATAAAATTCAGGAGCTGCTACCAAGCGCTCAGCACCTCAACGATGAAAAAATGCTGGTTGTATTGATTATCGGTGAGTCCGCTAGATCCGCTAATTTTTCATTGTATGACTATGCTCGAAAGACCAACCCGTTATTAAGCAAATATGACTTAGATATCTTTAAAGCAAAATCCTGCACAACCTACACCACTGCATCTCTTGAATGCATGCTTTCATACACAGACAGCGATGCCAGCGACTATGAACCTCTACCTAGTTATTTATCGAGGCACAATGTCTGGGTGAATTGGAGAACACGTAACTGGGGAGAGCCTGTGATTAAGGTTAACAGCTACAATAAGTCAGGCGAGCTTAAACTAAACTGTAAGCGCGATGATTGTGATTTAGATGGTTCGCTATTAACTCAGCTAAGTGCAGATATTAAACGTGTAGAGCACAATAAACAGCTTGTTGTGTTGCATACCTCAGGTAGCCATGGACCAGAGTACTACAAAAAGTATCCGGCTAGATTTGAGACTTTTACTCCCACTTGTAAATCTGTTGATTTAAGCACCTGCTCTAAAGAGGAGCTCATCAACGCCTATGATAATACGATAGTGTACACAGACTATTTAATAGCAAATGTGATAGATACAGTAAAAGCATTGCAGATCCCTAGCGCTGTAATCTATATGTCAGATCATGGGGAATCACTTGGAGAGTATGGTCTGTACTTACATGGTACTCCCTATTCCCTGGCACCTGATGTGCAAAAAGAGGTTCCTTTAATTATTTGGCGCTCTAAGGAACTCAAGGAGAGTAGAATACCAACCGCAGTGGATACTCAATATAGCTATTCTCAATATCACCTCTTTCATACTATCCTGGGACTGTTTTCAATGAGAGCAGCAGTATACAAACATGAGATGGACATATTTTCCGGCTCTATCAGTGCAAAGAACTAAATTTTTCAGCTATTTTTAGTGTAGTTAACATACCACCATTAAGTGGATTGGCTTGTTTATCTATGGAGGTTTGGCACAGTACCAATAAAAGAAATATTTGTTACTAAATAGAAATACTGAACACCAAAAACAAATCCATAATTCAAGAACGCAAAGATGTTATACCTTTATAGGGCAGCACTGTTTCCATCACCACCCTAGAAACTATATATACATACTAATCACAACTTACATGACTTTGGCTTTCGCCATTGCCCGCTCTGCAACATCTCTTAGCCAGTCTAAATCGACACTTTGATGCGCTTCACATATGAACCAAGGTTCACGAGAATCTGGTTCTAACATCAGGCCATTTTCAATCAAGTTCATGGCAAAGTCTGTGTAAAGATCACTGTTAGTTTTTTTCCAATCTCGATAGTTTGCAGGCACTTCGCTACCAAAATGCACCCCAAACATAGAGTTAGGCCCTGAGAATCGATATTCAACACCAAATTTGGTAAACACCTCACCCAACACTTGCTGAATTTCTCCACCCACACGGTCAATGGTTGCCAGTGCATCAGTGTTTGCTAAAACAGTCAGTGTCGCTTTCGCAGCACTAAGAGCAATCATATTTGCAGTGTAAGTACCGCCATGGGTGACACCACCTTCATCAAAGCTTATTTTGTCCATAACATCCGCACGTCCGCCGAAAGCCGCAACGGGATAACCATTACCCATCGCCTTAGCATATGTGGTTAAATCAGCTTTAATACCATACAATTCCTGGACGCCGCCTTTAGCGACTCTAAAGCCCGTTTTAACTTCATCCATAATCAGTAAGGATTGATGTTCATCACAGATATCACGTAGTTTTTGCAGATATTGTTGCGTGGAAGCAATAGAGCCACAATTACCCATAATAGGTTCAATAACAATCGCTGCAATCTGATCTTTATATTCAGCGAACACCGCTTCAAGGGCACCTATATCGTTAAGTGGCACGCTGACTTGGTGATCTCTGGTACTCTCAGGAATACCTGCTCCAAAAGGTATGATTTCAGGGGCACTTTGGCTATCCATATCCCAATTGTCTACATCAGATTTCCACATCATCTCATCGTATAAACCGTGAAATCCACCCTCGACTACCACTACCTTACTGCGACCGGTAAAACCACGGGCAGTTCGTACCGCACCAATAACAGCTTCTGTACCTGAATTAGCAAAACGCATTTTTTCAATGTTAGGACACAGTTGTTTAACTAATGCGATAACTTCAGAGTCTAAGCCAGTAGAAAATCCTGAAATAGTACCAATATTGGTAATAGCATCAATAACTGCACTATCGATTCTTTTATCTCTATAACCTAAAATTATAGGCCCGTAAGCTAATCTAAAATCGACCAATGTCTGATCGTCACAATCGGTAATGGTACAACCTTGCATACTCTGCAAAAAAACGGTGTTGTCTTCACCCCAATACCTATAGCTGTCCGCGACACCCATCGGCATATGACGTTGCGCCTGATCTAACATTGCTTTGCTTACGATTTTTCTAGTATTCATTTTCTGTTTTAATCCGAAAGTTTCACCTTTAATATTGCGGCGCATGATAACGCCCAAGTCTTTGGATATAAAGCGAACACAAAGATATTTTCAGTAATTTTGATAAACGCTAGTTAGAATTTAGCTAACGACATTGTTTGAATACAGTGGTAACGGAGATTAATTTATGGGTAATGATTGAGACATGAATAAATACTGGTTTAAATGATGTTAATGCTTATTACGAAATTCCGGATTAATCGTAATATCTGGGGACTTAGTATCAGTTATGAGAGGGCCGCTTACTACTAAATCGGTTTTCAAGTTAGATGCTAGTGTGAGGTAAACGTGTTGTAATTTGTCGTGTGTGGGACTCTAAGGAGAGCAGCATAAAGCTATGTATAGGTAATGAGACGGCTACTCAAGTATGTCTGTTGTACTTAGCTGAGTGGCAACCCTAAGAGAATACACAAGCGTACTACGAAAGAGGCTTCAGTGAACAAAGAGTGATACCAAGCTGTGTTTTACTGCATTAATACCCGACTATCACATCTATGTGAAAGTACCGTCAACGCCTTTAGCATTTCTAATGCAAAAAAACCAAGTGAAATTTGAGAGCTGCGTGAAGTGGATGTGTGGTACTACTTAGTCAAAGCTTGGCGTGGTTAATCTTAAGGGAGTGCGCAAGGCGGCTACGGAAGAGCTTTCAGCGAAGAAAGAGTGATAAGCATCCTACTATCACATGAAAAGATACGACAAGTCGCATTGGTTTTCTTCCCCATGTGCGAATAGTTCATCGCCTTTAAGCTTTAAACGAGAAAAGACCAAGTGGAATTAAAGAGCTGCATAAATTGGAAACGTGGTACTTCGCAGCTAAAGCTTGGCGTGGTAAACCTTAAGGGAGTGCGCAAGCGCAGCTACGGGAGAGCCTTCAGCGAATAAAGAGCCGATTAAAGCTGCTCTTTAAGGGACTCGAAAATGCCCCCTACTATCACATCTATGTGAGAGTACGGTCATCGCTTTGTTTCTGCTAGAACGAAAAAAGCCCCAAGTACAATGTACTTGGGGCTTCTTACGTATTTCAAGCTTGGCGATGACCTACTCTCACATGGGGAGACCCCACACTACCATCGGC
>JABSRB010000088.1 GCA_013215375.1 Oceanospirillaceae bacterium
GCAGATAGGAACAGGTATATTCGGTACCTGCTCAATTACATCATAAATCCTGAGGTCTGGATTAACGGATTGAAGATGAATAGAACGCATCAAAATACACCGTAAAGCTCATCATTTTTAAATGCCACAATATACCTTTTAACATCTGCTACGCTTCTAGTTTCATCTATCAGATGAACGAAGTCAGCTTTCGATGAAGAAGCATAAAGAACACGGCCAGGTAACTTAAAGTATTTAAACAAAGATCCATCCGGAAGAGAAAAAACAGCTTCCTCGCGAGAGTTAGAAAGTGTCTGTATATCAGATTGCCTAATCCTAATTTTCGTACCAGATGAATCATAAAAATCACGAACCAAATCATCAATACAATCACCAGAGCCAAGTTCTTTAAGCTCATTAGCAGAAATCATCAATTCATTAAAGCGGCTCATATCAACATGTTCAGATACTGAATTAAAAACCTTTGCATACTGCTTAACAAGATGAAGAAAAGATGAAAAAAGCGGAGGTTCTTGCTTACGCTCTGGCGGCTTAAATGAAATGAAATTATCTAATATCTCAGTACAGTAAAGACTGGCCCAGCCGGAAAAAGCAATCAGCGATGAATAATCACCCTTACAGTGCATATGCCAACATTCAAACGAAAAACCCTTAATAGCATTAAATTTAGAAGGCTTAATTTCAAACTCTTGACGGAGCCACAGTGGATCACCTTCCATCTGCTTTCCTTTCTCATACAAACGCGAAAAACAACCGGTTGAACCTCGACTCTCATACGACGGTATAACGCGAGTACTGGCGTCACACTTAACCAAATCTCCGTTATAAACATACTCACAACTATCTTGAACCTTTCCTGTTCGACTAACGTTTTTTGAAGCGAAAGCCCTTATTTTTTCATCATACTGGTCGAAATCACCCTTAAAATCATGAGCATAATCAACGCGAATAAGAGCAATTTTACATGGCAAATCGTTAAAATATGAGGACAAAAGAACATTATATCTCTTTGCTTTTTCAGAAGTGGCCAAGAACATAACCGAATTAGGTTTAGAGCGCATAAAATGAAAAGAAAACTCTGAATCATCAGGGTTAGATGAAGAAACAACAGAAAACGAAGTATCGTAAAAACGCAAAGACCTCTGTCTCTGCTCGATACTGTAACCAAGAGACTCAACCAAAGATTTACAATACTTGAAAGGGTCACGGGAAGAATCAAAATCAACCCTGAATTGCAGCCAATCGACTTGCCAATTTATATCTTTTAATGCCATAATTACACCGTCTAGCTAAGACAACACAAGCAAAATGCACAGAAAAGGCGAGCCCGCACAGCTCGTCTTTTTTGTTTCTATCTAACCAAAGTGATCATCAGCGGGTTAGCTTTGCACGTCTCTGTCACGTAATTAATGACAGTATCCATACTCGAAAACCAACGCGGAACATCCTCCCTGGTTCTATGCAAAACGACATAAGACAGTGATTTAGTCTCAACATCAGCCAAAGGTGCAGCAAGCAAATACTTATCTGATTCTTTAAAACAAATAAACGTTTCTGCAGATTCAGCAAACCTACGGAAAACCCTCTCCGGTACACCTTTCGGGCTCGACATAAAATAATCTCTCAGCATTTTAATTTTTTCTTCGTTCATAAATAACCCTTTACATCTGTCGGAATTTCAAATTCTGCAAACACTTTGCCAAATTCGTCATACACAATCAAGACTTTATTTCTAAAAGAATAAGAAAAATCATAAAGCTGATATGTATCACCGTCCTTATTGAACAAAACATCAGCCATTTTTTGGCCATTTCTGATAACAAGCATATGACCAGCGTAACTAGCCGAGAGGTCAGCATCATCTACAGTAACAGCAGTTTTCACAGTGCTTTCAACTGACTCAGATTTTGAAAACTTGGAATATAAAACGTACCCAATACCCCCCACGGCGACAGCCAAGCAAACCCCTACGACAGCAAATTTTGCGTAAGGTAAATTCATTTTCTGAGTGTGAACAGTAGCCGATTTATAATACTTAAATATATCCTTATTAAATCTCATTTTCGTTTTAACAGCAGTATCGGCAGACTGAGACGGTTCAGGATTTTCGTTTACGGTTGGCCAATGCGAGACGACACGATATTTAACACCAAAGGGCCTGTAGCAGTGATAGTGATCGGCAAGCAAGCGCCTGCAGTCAGAGTCTATAAGCTTTGGGTGCTGAGTGATAAGGATAAAATCATAACCAGCGTGCCGGCGAACCTGAAGCAACTGAATCCAAGTTGGTTTTTTCTTGGTTGCAGGCTGAGGACTATAACCATGCGCCTGAGCTTCATCAATAACAAAAACCGCTCCCTGCTCGTGACTTTCAAGCGTTAAATCAGAAAGTTCAGGAAGCGGCTTTGTTTTTAGCGCGTTATGGTCGATTCCATCGATATTAGTATAAATTGTTCTTCTTTGATCATCGGGTAGCTTAGAGTTTTTAACTAGCTGCTCCATCACATAAAGAGTTTTTCCCGACCCTGGCAGACCGGTTACAAGGCAGGTGTTAAGATTAGCCATTACATGATTCTAAATTTCTTCAGTGAAACAACAATAACCGCAGTTGAATAAGCCGATAAAACTGTATTAATCAAAATATCAGCATGAACAATGCCAAGGAAATTCAAAGCTAAATCAGGAAGACCATCAAAAAGCCCCTTAATATCAGTCATAATATAAGAAAGCACTTGATCAAAACCAACATACAGAGCTACACCAAGACCCAAGCGAACAAGAAAGGCAACAAGAGCCACAACAACCAATTTACTAAATACGCCGCCACTAACGAGCGCTAATAAAGATTTAAGCATCTTTCATAGCTCCAAAGACAATTCGAAACCAAAGAATTGAGGACATAAACAAAACAAACGTTCGAATATATGACGCAAACTGACACATCATCGAGTAATCAATAGTTAACGTTGTAAAACTAAGATTCAGAACGGTAGGGGTTGGGCAGCTCTTAGGAAGCCAACCTGAGCCCTCGCGGTCGAGAAAATAATCATAAATATTTATCTCTTCAGTATCTAAAGACTGATTTTTCCCATCTAAAACATCATCAATATCAGAAACAAAACCCTCATCATTGCCGTCAACCTCAACAGGAGGATTTTCGGGAGTGCAGTCGTCAACTTCTGGATCACAATCACCATTACCCGCATCAGGCAATGATAAAGGCTCCCATATATCTGGAATATCACCTGACTCTATAAGTGTTTCAGGATTCTTCGCAATTTGTTCAGCTATCTCTTCACCAGTAACAGGCGCCTTTTCAGATATTTCAGGAGGAGTATCGCCATAAGAAACCGAACGAGTAACAACCCACCAAGGGCCATAATTTGAAGTAACACCATCATCAGTAGTGTAATCATCAGCTCTTCGTGAAATAGCATTTTCAGAGTCAGCCCACTCTCTAATCGAAGGGTTAAGATTGTTAGTCCAAAACTCCCATCTGCTATTTGATTTCTTAACAAAACAACCAACCTGATAGTGCCACTTAACGCTAGCTGGACTACCTATCTCAATAGGTATTTTACTAGAAGAACAAAGAGTACCTGGCTCATAAGTTTTACCATCCCCCGCAAAAAGATCACCATTAACTTCGTTAAAAACCCAGTTTAATGATGTAGCGACAAGAGCTTGGCCGGCTATCCTTGCGCCACAACCCAAAATCGAACCTTTGGCAGTACAGCCAAGCCAAAATCTTTTTGACTTTAAAGGTGACATTCTAATAAATGTTCTTCTTCTAACCCTGTTGCCCAACTTGTTTCTATAGCTAACATCAACATCTGCTCTAGCTGGATTATTTAACAAATCGTGAACTTTCAAAACAGTAGCTGGGCTTGATGAACCTTTAATATTTAGTTTATTCATCCTGTCAAAATACTTTTGAACATCACTAAAATCGCCAGGAGTCTGACCAGATAATGCAGGCGCTGAAATAATAAAAATGAGTACCAATAAATAACGCATATTTAATCCGAGAAGATAATCCAGCAGGCGCCGAGGATTGCAAGTATTACAAAAATAGCCATACCAAACCCTTAGAAACTTGAACTAGAAGAAGTGCAGCAAAAAGAATAAAACACGAAAGAACAGGACGAGTATTAATAAAGCTAATCACGAGAAAACTCCGTCATGAACATAATATAAATAACAAGTGCTGTGACTATTAAAGCTAAAACAGACACGCCTAAAGCAATCGGATTAGAAAAAATCTGGTCTAAAAACTCCACGCGACCCCCTAGTAAATAAAAAAGGGTGGCTATTGCCACCCAGTTCAAATTACATTGCGCGAGCAATCCATTTAATTGCCTTAATGCCAACGAGAACCGCCAAAACAGCACCCCCGACTAAAGCAACATCACCGCCAGTTGATGTAACTGTGTCAATAACACTAGTTACGTCAACACCTGAACCGCCAGTAGTTGGCTCTTCCATAAATCACCTTAAAAGTTTAGATATTAATTTAACTGAATAAGCTATAGCCCAAACTAAAGCTACAGCCCACGCGATACGCTCAGCATCTTCGATGCTTAACGAAAAAACAGCATCCATTACTCGAAAAGCTCTTTTTCTTCTGTAACTTCAACTGAATCAATCACGACGCTGGCTTTGCCCCCGGCCCCGGGGACCGTTGAAAAGGAAAGCGTCGCAAAAGCCGGAAGACGAGACTGGCTCGCCTTTAAATCTTTAAAAACATCAGATGACGCAGAAACCTTCGTTGGTTTATAACCAAGGCTCTTACCCGCCGAATCTCGGTAATCATTCAAATAAAACAAAGTCGTACCTTTTCGAAACTCACCTGTATTTTCGTCTGTCATTTCCCAAGGATCAGCGCTTAAAAGTAAAACATTCATATAAACTCCATATTTGAGTGCATTTTTTAGAATTGTAGCGACAAAATTTAAAAACGTCAACAAAAAAACAAAAAAGTTAAAAGTTAACCAAAAAGATACAATTTATAACTAATGCTATGCAAGGAGATTTTAGAGAGAAAAACCCATGAAAAACAAAAACTTACACAGAGATGTGCTAACACTAGAGGGGGTATCAGGTTGGTAGACCCCCGTATTACTAGAGGGGGTCAGAAAGAAATTCGCATCAGTCGGCCGCGCAAGCGCGTCCGCCTGACACGAATTATTGTCTGGCAGGGCGGTGAGTTTACACCGAGCAATAAAAAAGAGAGCTCGCACGTTAATGCAAAGCTCTCTTATAAGGTTGGTGTCTAGCAATAGGGGTAAACCCCTATTTACCCCAATAAAGCCAGTGAAAAAAGCAGATAGGAACAGGTATATTCGGTACCTGCTCAATTACATCATAAATCCTGAGGTCTGGATTAACGGATTGAAGAT
>JABSRB010000089.1 GCA_013215375.1 Oceanospirillaceae bacterium
CTTTAAACACCGATAACACAGAGACGCTGCGCTATCCGGTATAAACCTGAAGAGTTAGTAAAACAACAATCTTCAAGCCCTTAATCCTTTTCATTGTGTTCTCGAAGGCCTATTAGTCCTTTAAAGACTTCTTCTACCACCGAGAGCACAGAGGCGCTTCGCTACACAGAGAAAACCTAAAAATCTAGTAAAACCAAAACCTTTTGATCTTTACCTTTAGTCCCTCCTCCGTGCCTCCGTGTTAAAACTAATTTCTTAAAGACCTTTTTCTACCACCGAGAGCACAGAGGCGCTGCGCTACACTGAGAAAACCTAAAAACCTAGTAAAACCAAAATTTTCTGATCTTTATCTTTAGTCCCTCCTCTGTGCCTCCGTGGTAAAATCAATCTTTTAAAGACCTTTTCCTACCACCAATATTAAAGAGACGCAGCACTATACAGAAAAACCACAACAGAATAAGTAAGACAAATTCCTATCTCTTTAGTCTTTTTACTAACAACTTTCTTTAATCTTTTTACTAACGACAAAAGACCAACGACCGCCCTTAATCTCTTAACTCACGACTAACAACCAACGATTTTCATTAATCTTTTTACTAACGATTAACAACTAACGACCAACGACTAAAAACCAACGACCAACGACCAACGACCAACCCTAATATATCTCTTTACTCACTAAACTCAACGGCGTCTTGATTAATATTTTAAAGTCCGCCGCTAGCGACCAATTATTTATATATTCCATATCATATTTGACCCGTTCTTCCATCTTGTCGATAGTTTCGGTCTCGCCTCGACAGCCGCTTATTTGTGCAAGTCCGGTGATGCCTGGCTTTATACGATGTCTTGCCATGTATTTGCTTATTTTATCGGAGTAAAAAGCGTTGTGGGCTAATGCATGGGGCCTTGGGCCCACTAGCGACATTGAGCCCTGTAATACATTTATTAACTGGGGTAATTCATCAATAGATGATTTTCGTAAAAACGC
This sequence comes from Oceanospirillaceae bacterium, assembly GCA_013215375.1. Classification (GTDB taxonomy): domain Bacteria; phylum Pseudomonadota; class Gammaproteobacteria; order Pseudomonadales; family Balneatricaceae; genus Rs1. Next base: position 992 of record JABSRB010000089.1, read on the forward strand.
ACCCACTTTGGTGACTCTGTCGTCACCTTTGGTCGCTTGTATCACTTGCGTGTCGTCATGCATGCGCATACTGCGAAATTTATAAATAAGGATTTCTTCGCCATTAAAGCCGTGACGCTTTTGCTTAAAGAGCACTGGGCCTTTCGAGGAATATTTTACCGCAATGGAGGCCGCTAACAAGATCGGAGACAGCGCTACTAACATAATAAGGGCGATTATTTTGTCTAATAAATGTTTAACTCTTATTTGTATTCTTGAGACATTCACCGGGCTTTCATTTAACGATAACAACGGCATACCGGCGATTTCACGGATAGAATGATTCATCAAGTTCCAATCTGATACATCTAAGATCCAGATCACATCTACTTGTGAATCTAATAATTTTTCATTTAACTTTTCTACTTTTGCGGCATGTTTTAACGGTAACGAGATATAAATTCTTTTAACTTTATGCTGCTGAATTATAGCATTTATATCTTGTACTTCGCCCAAAAACGGAAAAGTCAGCTGCTTCGTTATCGATTCAGGCACTTCGACATCATAGCCATTAACCATGCCCACCACTTTATCGGGTAGCCAATGATTGTTATGTATTTTACTGGAGAAAAACCGGGCAGTTCTGCCCATACCAATCACTAAACTATTAATCGGTTTAGTGTACTTTTTACGATAATAAGCGACCGCTAAATAATTAAGCCTAAGCAGGGGGATTTGAATAGTGGCAACTGCTAAAAACCAGACTATAATGATTTCACGGGAATATGATTCACTGGTTTTAGTTAAGAAAGCTAACACTATGAGTATAGAGATAGTAGAAAACCATGCTAATGAAATGCGCAGTGCCATTTTATAAAATCTATCGGTTTGTTTGTATACGCCAAATACTGGGTAGACCACTAACACGACAAATATAGCGATCACCAACAGCAACCTATACAAACTACTGAATTCTTGTAATTTAAATAGCGCACACAACACCAGCACGGTTGCTACGACGGCGCAATTCAAAGCCACTTGACATAATAATAACAAAGATTCATGTTTGCGCAGCAAACGGCGAACAGGGGCACGTTGCCCTGAGTATATATAAGTGGTGGGTGTTGTCGGCAGCACATTAGCCGATCCGAGTTGTGACATTTTCGCAATCCTTGCCCAATAGCATTAAACAGATCTAATCATTAATCTTAGATATATTTATTAATTTAAATACACTCTTAAAATAAACCCAAAATAAACACTCATCTAAACCGTATCCCTTTGGCGACGCTGCTGTAAGGCTCTTTTTTTAAGGTGCCGCATTATCACTAAATCTGATAAAAAACACAATATAAAGTAATAATATCTTCTTTATTTCACCATTAAGGTTTACTTAAGTTTGTTCTTTATTTAAAATCATCTTTAGTTAAATCTAAGATATGCGATAGGTTTTTTTAAGTAGTAGCCAATCAAGGATCGAACCGCACATTTAGGCTCAGTATTTTACTTAGTTCTTAATGTTTCAAACAGGCTGACAATTTTATCAGTCGCAATTAACAAATGGATATAGAGGTCACTTATGCGTAAAGCTCTCTTAATTGCCGCTGCTAGTATCTTGATCCCCTTTTCAGGTGCTCAAGCTTCTGTCAGTAGTGATGTTTCAGATGGTCTAAGTGTTGAGCAAATCATTGCTAATGCTCAACTAGAAAACTTATCAATCGAGCAGATTTTGCAACAAATTGCCGCAGTAAGCCCTAGCTTAGTGCCCCAGGCCGTTGCTTTTGCCGTTCAAAACAACCCTGCACAAACTGATGCGATCTTGCTAGCTGCTTTCACAGCCGCTCCAGAACAAGCTGCTGCTATTTCTGATGCCGCACAAAAAGCAGGTGTTCCCTTTACCACTGTAGTTGCACAAGGTGTTATTGCTCAGGTTGACCCTACAGCAATTCAACCAGCATCAGCAGCGGGTGGACCAAACCCGAACGCGAACGCCAATGCTCAAAACAACGCCAATCCTAACGCTGGAAATGGCCCTGCAACAGCGATTGCTGCTGCCCCTATCACTCCTCCCGCTTTTTCTAACGGTGGCGGTGGCGGTGGCGGTGGTTCTGCCAGCCCTGATGCATAACAAATTATAGAATTTCAAAAAGCGCTTCGGCGCTTTTTTTTTGGATAAATGCCGATGCCCACCAGCACTTCGACCGATAAATTATTTTATGCTTTTTTATTGCTACTCATATGGATTCCGCTGCCCCTAGGCAGTAATTTACCTTGGGCAAGTATGCTGCTGGGTATATTCAGCTTAACTCTCTGTGTGATTTGGATAGGTTTATATTTATTAAAGAGAGTGAAGCTTAGCCGCAGCTTTAAAAAAGCCCGTTATGCATTGGTTTTATTGGGTCTCGCTCAAGGATTTGTCGCCTATCAATATTTTTTCGCCCAAAGCATAGACACTAACGCAAGCTTACAGCAGCTGATATTAGGCATCAGCTTTAGCGGCCTTTTTGCCTTGAGTTTATTACTGATCAACTCGACACAGCGCATTAAACTGACCATATACGCCATTGTCGCCTCAGGTTTGTTCCAAGCGGTATATGGTAGTTTAATGACTTTAACCGGCATCGAATATTTATTATTTGTTGAAAAAGACCATTATTTAGGCGTCGCTACTGGCACCTTTGTCAACCGCAACCATCTTGCTGGTTATCTCGTTATCTGCCTGTCTGTTGGCCTTGGATTAATGATTGGCACTCTTAAACCCGGCACAACAAACATCAAAGAAAACCTACGGCGCATATTACAAGCCATTCTGAGTCAAAAAATCATCCTGCGGCTCTCGTTGGTGATTATGGTCGCTGGATTAGTGATGACCCATTCACGCATGGGTAATAGCGCTTTTTTTATCGCGATGGGCATCGTCGGCACTTTGGCTATCATGTTAAAAGGCAAGTCTATGGGCTCTACCATTGTCCTTTTACTGAGTTTATTAATTATAGATGTCGCCGTTGTCGGTACTTTTTTTGGTATCGAAAAAGTCATTGATAGAATCGAGGGCACTAGTGAAAAACATGAAACCCGAGATGAAGTCAATGGTTATAGCTTAGAACTATTTAACGAGAACCAGCTCACGGGCACAGGTGCAGGCACCTACTTTACCGCTTTCCCAGAAGTTCGGGAAAGAGATGTGGGTTTTATTTTTTATAATCACGCCCATAATGATTATTTACAGTTTTTAACTGAGCGGGGCATCATTGGTATTACACCTTTAATCCTATTTGTTTTGATGACTTTCTTAGTAGCATTCAGGGGGCTCTACCAACGCAAAAACGCCCTACTACGCGGCTGCGCCTTTGGTAGCTTAATGTCGATGATTGCCATGGCAATGCATGCCACTGTCGATTTTAATTTGCAAATACCCGCCAATGCAGCGACCTTTATGGTGGTATTGGCGCTGGGCTGGATAGGAATGTTTTATAAGGAGAGGAAGGGGTAGGCGTTGGTCGTTGGTCGTTGGTCGTTGGTCGTTGGGCAGTTCAAAATAATTTCATCAGTAAGCAAGCTTCTTCGTCTTTTATTG
>JABSRB010000009.1:0-45330 GCA_013215375.1 Oceanospirillaceae bacterium
TCCTACATGAATAAAATCAAATAAGGTATTTTAAAAAAAATCTTTTTTTTCATACAATGTCGCTTTCGATGCCACAGTGTGCCTTTTGAAAAAATATTTTAAAAAATTTCAAATTCGAAGATGGCCTCCATTTTTCTGTTAAAAATGAAGAAAAATATATAACAATACTGAGCGAATTCACGTACAATCATGATTCACGTGGACAGATTTATGTGTCTTTAAGACTTTGTTGTGTCTTTTGAAAAAAAATCTGTAAAACATCCAAGATGTCAGCCATTTTTTCGATAAAATGAAGAAAAAATGGAAAATACCCTATCATTTGATCAAATTCATGTAAGATCGTGATTTAAGTGGCTAAATGTATGTTTTGAAGGTCGCCAAAGTCAATCATGATAAAGTGGATATGGTACTAGCTGTATTAGCCGTTCCACATCAGGAAATATATGAAAAACACCCTACCATTTGGTCAAATTTTGTACAAAGTGGCGGTTTCTTTCGCAGCTCGGCGTTGTGCTTGTTATTATTTTATTTTGTGAAGAAATGTTTTTCATCACTTTTCAGTGCCTATAGCGGATACCAGAATAATAACAGCGGCCTGTAGCAGAGCCGTTGATATTATTTTTAAAAAAGATGTGCGTTTTTATCGCTGTGGAGTAGGACTGTTAGATATTAGCGCCGCTAGTAACTATCAGCATGACCTTTTCAATGACTATTCGAATAGCACCGCATTGATGAATGCAATAGACAACGTTAATAATAAATATGGACGAGGGACTGTATATATAGGAGGGCGAGGTACAGATCATAAATTTGCGATGCGCAGGGAATTTCTGTCTCCTCAATACACCACTCGCTGGAGCGATATACCTAAAATTTATTGCATTTAAAAACGTCATTCAAATAATTAAAGATACATAAACGGCACTCCAACGGCAATACCACATCACTAGCTGCTAGCTATAGACTCAGCATTAACCCACCCAGAAATAGCTAAAAACTCATTCCAATGTCGTTATCTCCACTCAACTAAAAATGTAGTGAATATTCATAAATGAAAATTATTCACTACATAAAAATTATGAATTAGTCTGATTCATGTAATTAACAGCTTTTAGTCCCCTTATTCCCCTGTACTTCCAGCCATTTTCACAGACGACCTTTAAAACACTACGTATTGGCCGGATATTTTCTTGTAGTTTATTTACAACAGACTCGTCCTTTATTTTTGTAGTCAAACTACACAAACCCATACAGCACGGGCGCTGCCATTGACCAAGGTATTGTTAAGCTGCATTATCTGTTCACCCGCAAGGGCTGAAGTCGATCACTACTCACAAATGTGAATCTAGTTAGGCACACAGCACTCATAAGAATTACCACCAAAAGGATATAAACATGTCTACTTACATGCAGAACATCGATGCTGTTACCAGCCTTAAAGCTAGCAACGGAACTAAATGGCAGGCTATTAACCCTGAATCAGCAGCGCGTATGCGTAGCCAGAACCGTTTCAAAACAGGCTTGGACATCGCTAACTACACCGCTAAAATCATGCGCGACGACATGCAGAACTACGATGCTAATCCAGAGCTATACACTCAATCCCTAGGTTGCTGGCACGGTTTTATCGGCCAACAAAAAATGATCTCTATCAAGAAGCACTTTACCAATACTGATCGTAAATACCTTTACCTATCAGGCTGGATGATTGCAGCACTGCGCTCAGACTTCGGCCCATTACCCGATCAATCAATGCATGAAAAGACCTCTGTAGCTAACCTTATCAAGGAGCTCTACACCTTTTTAAGACAAGCTGATGCCCGTGAATTAGGTGGTTTATTCCGCGACTTAGACGCAGCGCGTGCAGCTAACAATGGCGACAAAGTAAAAGCGATCCAAAGCAGTATCGATAATTACGTGACCCATGTTGTACCTATTATTGCCGACATCGACGCTGGATTTGGTAATGCTGAAGCCACTTACTTAATGGCCAAGCAAATGATTGAAGCAGGCGCTTGCTGTATTCAACTTGAGAACCAAGTGTCCGATGAAAAGCAGTGTGGCCACCAAGACGGTAAAGTAACCGTACCTCACGCGGACTTCCTGGCTAAAATCAATGCCGTTCGCTATGCCTTTTTAGAGCTTGGCATCGATGATGGCGTTATCGTAGCGCGTACCGATTCATTGGGCGCTGGTTTAACTAAACAGATAGCTGTGACTAATGAGCCTGGCGATCTCGGTGATCAATACAATTCTTTCTTAGATTGCGAAGAAGTTAGCGAAGCGGATATCGAGCCTGGCGATGTATTGCTTAGACAAAACGGCAAGCTAGTTCGCCCTAAGCGTTTACCAAGTAACTTGTTTCAATTCCGCAAGGGCACAGGCGAGGCGCGTTGCATCTTAGACAGCATCACTTCATTGCAAAATGGTGCGGATCTATTATGGATCGAGACTGAAAAGCCGCACATTGGTCAAATCGGCGCGATGATCGACGAAATACGCAAAGTAGTCCCTAATGCTAAATTGGTCTACAACAACTCTCCATCTTTCAACTGGACACTTAACTTCCGCCAGCAAGTGTTTGATCTAATGCTGGAAGATGGACAAGACGTTACTAGCTACGTAAGAGAAGAGCTAATGAGCGCCAAGTACGATACCACTGAACTAGGTATTATGGCCGATGAAAAAATACGCACCTTTCAGGCAGACTCTGCTAAGCAAGCGGGTATTTTCCATCACCTTATTACTTTGCCAACCTACCATACTGCAGCGCTATCAACAGATAACCTAGCCAAAGAATACTTCGGTGATCAAGGCATGTTAGGTTACGTAGAAGGCGTTCAACGTAAAGAAATTCGCCAGGGTATCGCCTGTGTTAAACACCAAAACATGGCAGGATCTGACATGGGTGACGACCACAAAGAATACTTTGCTGGCGATGCTGCACTTAAAGCATCAGGTGCTGACAATACGATGAATCAGTTCGAGCAAGTAGACGCTTAAGCGGATAATTAATCCCCTTTTATCGCTATAGCAAACCTTAGCCCTACTGACGATATTAAGAAGTAAGTGCAGGAACAACAAAGCCGAATACATTGCTGTATTCGGCTTTTTTTTGCCTAAATATTGGAAACAATATTCAGGGGCAGAACGCTTAAAAAGAACAACGCTAATTTATTACTTAGCTTGCGCTTTTATGCCATCTTTAATTATTTGCGCACGGATAAAATGTATTCCGTATGCAGACATGCCAATCATCGCTGCAACGATGATAAGAGAAGGAGCTATCGAGTAAAAGTTATATATATCAAATCCGAACATTGTTTTTCCATACTATTGATAAGTTAATATTGGATAGAAATGTAATTCCTAAATGCGTATTTCACGCTTCACTTTCTATCCCCTTAAAATTTGACGGCAAGATAACACAAATTGATCAATTTGACTGTGTTAATGTTAAAAATTGATCGATTACAAAGCTAGTCAGCATTTAAATAAATGCGTATAGTTTGTTTTTTAAAGTGATGGCAGGACCACAATGAAAGAAATAATCTTTAATAATCAATCTATAACGCCCAGCAAAATTGTCTGCATAGGCCGTAATTATCTAGAGCATATCAATGAGCTAAATAATGAAATACCCGATGATATGGTGATTTTTTTAAAGCCGAATAGTGCCATTGGCGAACAGTTGCTCGCTGTTCAAGGAGAAAAAGAACAGGCAGAGGAAGTACATTTTGAAACTGAAATTTGCTTCTTATATGCCAAGCAACGCTTTAGTGCGGTAGCAGTGGGCTTAGATCTCACAAAACGTGCGCTACAATCACGTTTAAAAAACCAAGGACTCCCCTGGGAGCGCGCTAAAGCCTTTAATGGCGCCGCCCTTTTCAGCGAGTTTGTGGCTATTGATCAAGTGAGCGATCAGCTTAAGGTACGACTCAGTGTTGATGGTACGCTCACCCAAGCAGGTGAAATACAGCAAATGATCTACTCCCCCGCTGCTATTTTACAAGAGCTAGCCACCTTTATTGATTTAGAAGATGGCGATATAGTCATGACCGGAACTCCAGCTGGCGTTGGCCCTGTACAAGCGGGCAGCGACTATGTTTGTGAAGTCTATCAGGGAGATAAATTACTGGTTAACAAAACATGGCACGCACAATAGCCAGCAGTGCTTATAAACCTAAATTCGGCTATCGAGTTTAGGTTTAAGTGAAATCCGCTAAAGCGTAAACAGCCGTGTCTACTCGTTTAATATAACCGTAATCAGCAATAGGGTGTAAACCCAAAATAGCCCGGCGCAGCATGTCAAAAGCCACCGCTACGGTTAGCTCTCTGATATAACTTCTACTGCGCCTGCTTGAGAGTGCAATATGTTGAGCATACACACGTTGATTGGCTTTAACGGCAATCATCACACTGCCCACAGGGATGGTATCGCTACCGCCACTTGGGCCTGCTACACCACTGGTGGCTATAGCATAGTCGGTTTCCTGGATGAGTTCATTACAGCGGGTAGCTCCTATGGCCATTTGCGCCACACAAGCTAATGACACTTCACTGTCTGCTTTAATCGTTTCGCTACTCACCTTCAACAGCGATATTTTAGCTTCATTGCAGTAACTGACCACCCCTTGCTTGAGATAGTTAGAACTGCCGGCAAAAGCCACTAACTGACTGCAAATTTCACCCCCGGTTAAAGACTCAGCAACCGCCAAGCTAGCACTGCCATTAACTAACAAACGATGCACTTCTGCTGCTAATGTGTTCTTATCTTGAGCGACAAAGCCATCCCCTAACAAGGCCTTTGCCTGGGCGATGGCAACATTACACTGTTGCGCATCAACATCACGGGCGATTAATTTGAGCTCTAAATAAGGGGTGTAAGATCGATAGCCAAGGGTTAAGCCACTAGGCCAATCACAGTGCTCTAATCGCTCAGCCATATCCGACTCGCCAATGCCTATAGTTAATAGCTTAGTCACTTTTACCGCTTGTTGAGTTTTTACTTGCGAGCGAACAAAGGGAATAAATTGCTCACTCACCATTTGTTTAAATTCGTGCGGTACTCCCGGGGTAAAAAACAGCCAGGCCCGGTTGTATTTAACCCGAAAACCACAGGCAGTGCCCACCGGATTATCAACCATCACAGCGCCTGCCGGTAACCTAGTTTGTTTTAAGTTGCTTTGTGTGAGCTTTATATTGCGCTCACCAAACCAGCTCTCTAAGGTAGTGAGCCAAAGCGCATTTTCAACTAACTCCACATCCATCGCCGCTGCCATTGCCTGGGCAGAGAGATCATCGGCTGTAGGCCCTAACCCACCGTTCACCAAAATAATATCAGCTTGTTGACTACGCTCAGTAAAAACCTCGACCAGATCTGTCAGTCGATCACCCACAGTGGTGCGCCTTTGCATTTCAAAACCCGCATCCATCAGTTGATTACCCAGCCATGCAGCATTGGTATCAACAATTTGCCCCGCCAGCACTTCTTCACCGGTGCATATCATTTCTAGTTTCATTAGGGCCCCTTAGGTTGTTATTTTGTGCTAAGTTTAATAGATAACACGATGATCTTATAGCGTTAATAAATTACATTTAACTGTAAAGTTATGTAAATCAGATAGACAAGCTGTGCAGTTATCTTAAAATTGCTCAAATGTCAGTAACATCAACCTCATAGTTTATGGCCTTATATTGAAAACCCATATGATTACTAAGCAAAAACCTTTTTATCTGAGCCTTTTAAGTGCGGTGTTACTTACAGGTTGCGCAAGTGGGCCCTCAAGTCATTCTTACATTGGGGAAAATACCAAGGCACCACTCATCGCCGAACAGTACCAAGCTGATACAGCCAAAGAGACAACAGCGCTCACCAATAATACTGTCAGCCTAGATGGGTTGCACAAAAATACTAATGCTGAGCTGTTAACAGCGATTAATCAGGCACTGTCCAACAACCACAGTATTATTGAACAGCGCGCCATACAGACACAAGCACTGCAGCGCAGCATCATCACCGCTGCAGATCAGGGACTAAACCTTAATTTAAATTCAAATAACTCGCTGAAAACAACAGGCGCTAGTAGCGCCTCTAGTTCCAGCTTTGACTTAGCGCTCAATGGTAGTTGGCAATTCGATATTTGGGGTGAGCTAAATGCACAATCTAAAGCCTCTCAATACGCACTTGCTCAAGCGAATGCTAATTTAAAGCAGGCGCAGCAACAACTCATTGGGGATATTACCAATGCTTGGTATCAGCTTATTTATGAGCAAAACAGAACAAACCTTATTCTAGAGCAACAGCAAAACAGTGGCCATCAGTTGCAGGCCATTGAGTCTTCTTATCGTCAGGGGCTGAGTGACATTGGCGATGTGTACCTAGCGCGGGCTAATTTAGACAGTGCCAAATCACGTAGCTCAATTGGCGCACAAACACTCTCAACAGCTGCTCGTAAGCTTCAGTTATTACTTGGGAAATACCCAAATGGAAGTTTGCGAATTAATGGTCAATTACCCTCATTAGATAACAACTTCAGCTTAGGTGTTCCGGCCAATTTATTAAAAAACCGCGCTGATATTAACAGTAGCTGGTTAGCCGTACTCGCCCAAGATGCCAGCGTTGCCAGTCATTATGCCAAGCAATTTCCCAGTTTTACCTTAAGCGGGGCACTGTCCCTTAGCACGGCAAAACTATCTGATTTATTCGCGCAAAACCTCGCTTGGAGCTTGCTCGCTAATATCAGTCAAAGCGTCTTTGATAATGGGGCCAAAAAAGCCAATTACCAACTTTCTAAAGCGCTGTTAATCGAGCGTGAACAAGAGTATTTACAGGTTTTACAGCACGCCTTTAGTGAAATAGAAACCTTGATAGAAGCCCAGAGCGCCATTCAAGAGCAGTGGCATTTAAATGCTCAAGTACTTAAAAATTCAAAATTATCGCTGGATCAAATTAGCGCACAGTATCAAAACGGTATCGCCAATTACCAACAGGTATTAAATTTACAACAGCAACTGTTTGACGATCAAAAAAATCAGCTTTCATTAACTTGGCAAAAAATACAAAACCGAATCGAGCTTTTACACGCTTTAGGTAACCCCACTGCCACTAACCAATCGACTGAGTCTAAATAACTATTATGCGACGTTTCCTGCTACCCATTATCATCATCATTATTAGCGCGATTGGCTACTGGTACATCAGCTCAAATGCTCCACTGTCGCGTAAGCGCCCAGCGCAGCCCCCAAGCAATTTAACCGTCAGTGTAACTAACATTGCGACTAAACCACTACAGATAACACTGCAGAGCATGGGGCAAATTAGCGCCAAAAACAACAGTGTGATTAGCTCGCAGGTCAGCGGTCGTGTGCTGCAAATAAGTGCTAATTTAGAATCGGGGGCTTTCTTTAAAAAAGGCGATTTACTGGTGGAGTTAGACGCCCGTGAATACCAAAACAAAATTAACACGGCAAAGGCTAGTCTTACCCAAACTCAGCAGGATTTAAAGCTAGAGCAGGCGCAAGTGACACAAGCAAAAGCTGACTGGCAACGCTTAAACAAAAATACTAAGGTACCTGCCCTGGTCTCACGCACTCCACAAGTGATCAGCGCTAAAGCAAAAGTATCGGCGGCGCATGCTAACTTTAACCAGGCGGTATTAGATTTTGAGCGCACTAAAATTGTCGCCCCTTTCGATGGTCGAGTATTAAGCAAAAACGTCAATATAGGCGAATTTATCAATGCCAATACCGCACTCGCTGACATTTTTTCTACACAGGCCTTACAGGTAAGATTGAGTCTAAAAAATACTGACCTGGCCTTTATCGACCTGCCTGAAAAAAACACAGCAAACCAATCGATCAATGTCGCGACTAAAGTAATCTTTGAAGCTGACTTAATAGAGCCGCAACTGTGGATGGGTGAGCTGGTACGCACTGAGGCAAGCATTGACCAGCAGAGCCAACAACTCTTTGTTATCGCGCAAATAAATAGCCCATATAGCGCCGCTAATAGCGATAAACATCCGCTGAAAATTGGCCAGTATCTCAACGCAAAAATCAAAGCCAAGCTAATCCCGAATGCGATCAGCATTGACATAACCTCTATTTATCAAGGCCAATATGTGTACTTGCTTAAAGGGGGAGTCATTCATCGACAAAGCATTAAAATTCTCTGGCAGGATGACACTACCGCTTTAATTGGCGAGGGATTAACAGCGGGAGATCGCTTAATCACTAGCATCTTGAGCCAAGACGATGAAGGCAGTCAAGCGCAGTTAGTAGGCGACAAAAACAATGCCCCCGACCGCGCTAAACGCTCGGTCAAAAAGCCCAATAGAGACAGAGCAAACAAAGCGAGCGATGGCCAGCAGGCTGCCAGAAAAGCCGCTAATGCACAATAAAATACATATTATGTACCTTTATTTTCACACCTTAATATTCTGGATTTACAATGATTGAATGGTTCACTAAAAATCATGTTGCCGCTAACTTACTCATGTTAGCTATCATCATTTTAGGGGTTTTCAGCTTGAAAACGCGCATTCCACTCGAAGTTTTCCCAAGCTTTGAGTCCAATGTTATTAGCACTAGTGTTTCCCTTAGCGGCGCCACCGCCCTTGAAGTGGAGCAAAGTGTCACCCTGCTCATTGAGCAAAAAGTCTCGGATTTAGCCGGCATTGCGAGCATCACTAGCTACTCTAGTGAAGGGCGCAGTGTGGTCAATATGGAAGTTGATGACAACTATGACAAACGCGATTTACTGGCTGACATTAAAAGCAGGATAGATACCATCAGCGATTTCCCCGATGATGCTAACGCTCCCGTTACAGAGTTAAGAACTCGTACCCGCGGTGTTATTAGTGTCAGTATCACAGGAGACATCAGCGAAGCCAAGATACATCGCCTTGGAGAGCAAGTGCGCGATGATATATTACAGCTACCCGGCATTACCCAAGTAGAGCTTGAGCGAGTGCGCAAATATCAAATTAATATTGATGTAGAGCAACGCCAATTACATCGCTACAACCTTACCTTAGCGGACATAAGCCAGGCGATCAAAAACAGTTCTGTGAACACTTCAGCTGGCAATTTACGCACCAGCGCTGGGGATATATTAATCAGCACCAATGGCAAAGCCTTTGATATTGATACATTCTCCAATATTGTGGTAAAAACCAATCAAAACGGTGCAACGATACGCCTCTCTCAAATAGCCAAAATAGAAAACGGCTTTGAAGAAACACCGTTAAAAGCCCGTTTTAATGGTAAAAATGCCGCCTTGATTGAAGTCTATCGCGTCGGCGATCAAAGTGCCCTTGAAGTCGCTAACAACGTCAAAGACTACATAGAGGAAACCCGACCAACACTGCCCAAAGGGATTACCATAAGTCACTGGAATGACAGCTCTAAAGTGCTTAAAAGCCGCTTAAATACCTTGATTGATAATGCAATCCAAGGCGGTATCTTAGTGCTAGTGATGCTGTCGTTATTCTTGCGCCCCTCCGTCGCCTTCTTTGTCTTTTTAGGCATCCCTATTAGTTTTATGGGCGCTTTTATCGTGATGCCATTTCTCGGCATCAGCCTCAACATCATTAGCTTATTTGGCTTTATCTTAGTGTTAGGTATTGTGGTCGATGACGCTATTGTCACCGGGGAGAACATTTACCGGCATATGCAGGGCGCTGAATCGGGTATCCAAGCGGCCATTTTTGGCACTAAAGAAGTTGCTGTCGCTGTAACTTTTGGCGTTTTAACCACGGTAGCCGCCTTTTTACCTTTTGCTTTTATTGAAGGGCAGCGCGGGGCTATCTTTGCACAAATACCCGCCATCGTTATCCCCGTGTTACTTTTCTCGCTGATTGAATCAAAATTTATTTTACCGGCCCATTTAAAGTTTATGCGCCTGCGCCAAGGCGATTACAAACCCAATATATTTAGCCGTTTTCAACAGCGCTTCGCCGACGGTTTTGAAAAACTAATTTTAAAACGCTACCAGCCTCTTCTGATCAAGGCGATACATTATCGCTACAGCGTATTAATTGGCTTTATCTGTATTTTTGCGCTGCTAGTGGTGTTTGTTTCCAGCGGCTGGATGCGCTTTACCTTCTTTCCTAGGGTACCGAGCGAGGTGGCCAGAGTGACACTGACCATGCAAACCGGTACCCCGTTTGCGGTGACCGATGAACACGTCAAACGCATCGTCGAGGCCGCTCAACAGCTACAGCGCAAATACACCAATGAAGATACTGGTGAGAGCGTTATCTTAGATATTTTCTCAACCACCGGATCCAATGGTGGCGCGTCAAACAAAGGTCGGGTCAGTTTTGAAACCATCGCACCCGATCAGCGCACCGCGCAAGATGCCGATGTCACTATGAATCAGTTAGTCAGCCAATGGCGAAGAATGATTGGCCCTATTAATGGCGCCACCTCTCTCACCTATCGCGCTGAAATAGGCCGCGGCGGAGATCCGGTCAGCGTTCAGATCAGCGGTAACTCAACCGCACAAATGCAATTAGCGGCCGCTGATATCCGCGCACAATTAAAACAATACCCCGGTGTGTTTGATATTACCGATAACTTATCTGATGGCAAAGATGAGCTGCAATTATCGCTTAAACCTCAGGGCCAATTACTGGGATTGAGCCGTGCCACTTTGATATCTCAAGTGCGTCAGGCTATGCAGGGTATTGAAGTGCAACACTTTCAACGTGGTCGAGAAGAAGTACCCGTGGTGGTTAGGCTGCCCTTAAATGAGCGCAACTCCATTGCCGATCTGAATAATTTAGAAATCACTGTCGGTGAGCTGCGCATTCCGCTGTCACAAGTGGCACACCTTAGCATTGTTGCAGGCCCTTCTACCCTTTATCGCACTGACTACTTACGCACTGCCAATGTGGTTGCTGATATTAACAAAACGGAAGTCAATTCCACGGTACTCAATGCGGACTTAAGAGTGTTTTTAGATCAGCTCAAGCAGGCCAAGTATCCTAAGCTGGATTTTAGTTTGCGCGGAGAAGCAAAAGAGCAGCAAGATTCATTTGGCTCATTACAATGGGGACTAGTGTTTGTCTTCTTTGCCATTTATGCATTGCTTGCCATCCCCTTCCAGTCATTTTTCCAACCACTGATAGTGATGTCAGTGATTCCCTTTGGTGCCATCGGCGCTATCTTTGGACACTGGATCATGGGCATGGACCTTACTATTATGAGCCTATTAGGCCTACTGGCGTTAATTGGCGTAGTGGTTAATGACTCTCTGGTACTGGTCTCTTTTGTCAATCAACAAGTAGCGAAAGGTCTCACGGTTCGTATGGCGGTATTAAGTGCGGGTGTGGCACGATTTAGACCAGTGATACTGACCTCTATCACCACTTTTGCCGGTTTAATGCCGCTACTCTTTGAACAGGCCACCCAAGCGCAGTTCTTAATTCCCATGGCGGTGTCTTTAAGTTTTGGAATAGTCTTTGCAACAGTCATTACCTTGTTGCTCATTCCGGTGAACTATATGATTATTGAAGACATTAAAGCTCTGCTTAACAAGAGGGATAAAAACTCGAGCAAGGAAATGATTGAAGAATAAAACGTGCGGCTTCATCGTTAAACCTAGATACAAAAACTAGGTTTAACGACATCTTTTTAGTTTATGTGTTTTTTAAGTGCAAAACCTCGCCAAAATTAATCCCTATGGGTAAAATGCAAAAAATTTATTCAGGCGAGAAACTACGTGTTAAAGCGATCCCCTCTTAGCTATCAAACTACTTGTAGCCAATACTTACAAAGAGTGCGCCATTTAGGTCAGGCTGTGCTGTTAGACAGTGGTTACCCACATTGTAAGCGAGGTCGTTTTGATATCATTAGTGCCGCACCAATCGCAACGCTTACCTGCACTAGAGGAAGGCTGCATGGCGAAAACTTAGCGTTTTCAACAACTGGCATAACCGATCCATTCATTGCCCTGCAAAAGCTGCAACAACAAGCGAAACTGTCATTATCAAACTTTGATACCAATCATAGCAGCTTCGAAGATGTGCCTTTTTGCGGAGGATTGTTAGGCTATTTTGGTTACGATTTAGGGCGCTGCATTGAGCAACTGCCCTCCCTTGCTATGGATGACATGAGCCTCCCGGAGATGCACTTAGGCCTGTATAACTGGGCAATCATCATCGATCACCGCTTGGCTAAGTGTTATTTAGTAGGGACTGATTTAATTTCTGCGACAGATTTTGCGCACCTTGAGCGCTTGCTTGGCACAGCAGATAAAAGCCCACTAGCGCCGTTCACCCTCACTAGCCCTTTTAGTAGTAACTTGTCTGCTGAGCAGTACGCCACAGCGTTGACTAAAATTGACGACTATATTTTAAGCGGTGATTGCTACCAGGTAAATTTTGCCCAGCGTTTTAAAGCAAGTTTCAAAGGCGACCCACTTTCAGCTTACCTCAAGCTGCGTGATGCTGCCCCTACGCACTTTTCCGCCTTTATAGACACCGCACAAGGCGCGATCCTCTCTCTCTCGCCAGAGCGTTTCTTAAGTGTAGATCGTGATAAAAAAGTCATTACCCAACCGATAAAAGGCACACAACCTAGATCAGCCGATCCTAAAATCGATGCGATAAATAAAACTTACCTAGAGAACTCTGAAAAAGATCGCTCTGAAAACTTGATGATTGTTGATTTAATGCGCAATGACATTTCCAAAAGTTGCGCGCTGCACAGCGTTAAAGTGCCTGAACTGTTTAGCGTTGAGAGTTACCAAAATGTGCATCATCTGGTCAGCACTGTCGAGGGAGTACTCGATGATGCGCACAATGCTATCGACCTGTTACGCCACTGCTTTCCTGGAGGTTCCATCACCGGTGCGCCTAAAATAAGAGCCATGGAAATCATTGAAGAATTAGAGCCCCACAGACGTAGCATTTACTGTGGCAGTATTGGTTATATCAGCTTGTGTGGACGCATGGATAGCAGCATAACGATCAGAACGTTACTGGTAGAAAACCAGCAGATTTACTGTTGGGCGGGCGGCGGAATTGTCGCAGACTCGGTGATCGCTGAAGAGTATCAAGAGACTTTTGATAAAGTGAATAACTTACTGCAAACGCTGGCAGAAAGCTGAAGTTCTGCCCAGCAACTGCACTAATAATAAAGTTCTCCCTGCGCTGCAAATGAGCACAGGGAAATAACCCTATTAACTGCGGTATTTGCAGGAGAGATCCTTTTCATCAAACATCTGCAACTTAGCAGGGTCTACGCTAAATCTTAGCTCTTGGCCGCGCTCAATGCTTTGTATTCCTGGAACTTTAACGATCACAGAATTGTTCTCATCACTGTTAAAATACAGTAATGTCACTTCACCGAGTGCTTCAATATAACTGACAGTGCCTTTATAAATATAATCATCACCTTGCGTGATAACCATATCTTCAGGGCGCGCGCCGACTGAAAAGTCTTTACTTATATCCGCTTGAATAGACGCTATAGGCACTTGCGCAACAGCACCATTTTCCAACGTCAAACCTGTCACTGCACCGATCTCTTGCACTTTAGCCGGCAAGATATTCATAGCAGGAGAACCAATAAAGGTCGCGACAAATTTATTCAGAGGCTTCTCGTACAGCTCTAAAGGCGTACCCACTTGCTCAATACCCCGGTTGTTAAGCACCACGATACGTGTCGCTAGCGTCATAGCCTCTACCTGATCATGAGTAACATAGATCATAGTACTGTCTGGCAAGTTTTCTTTAAGCTGAGCAATCTCGATACGTGTTGCCACACGCAATGCCGCATCTAAATTTGATAGAGGCTCATCGAACAAAAATATTTTAGGATCGCGAACAATGGCGCGACCAATAGCAACACGCTGGCGCTGGCCACCGGAAAGCGCTTTAGGCAATCTATCTAAATATTCAGTCAGCTGCAGTGAAGCTGCTGCATTTTCAACGATTTTATTAATTTCGTCTTTTGGAATCTTTGCAATTTTCAATGCAAAACTCATGTTGTCACGCACCGTCAAATGCGGGTAGAGCGCGTAGGATTGAAACACCATCGCAATGCCACGTTTAGCCGGCGGCACGTCATTCATCAACTCGCCGTCTATTTCTAACTCACCGCTACTGATCTTTTCCAGTCCTGCGATCATGCGTAGTAAAGTAGATTTTCCACAGCCTGAAGGCCCGACAAAGACAATCAGTTCGCCCTGCTTAATCTCTAAATTAATATCGGTGAGAACAGGAACATTACCATAAACTTTTGCCGCATTTATCAGTTTTAAATTTGCCATATTTCCACTCTTTATTTTATTTTAATAATGCCCTGGCATCCGTTCAATCTTGCTCAGGGCTGTGTTATCTACTTATATCAACTCAACTTGGCGTAAAATGCCTGCCAAGGTTCGAGCTCTAACTGCTCACCACTTAACTGGTATTGGAAGTTTAATCCGCTAATAGCCTGCAATTTACCGGCATTAGCCACACTCATAGTTTGAGTCTGATCGCAGAGGTTAAAAGCACAAAGTACACGCTCGCCCGCTAAGACTCTGACAAAATGTAATATTTCGCCGCTCACACCTAGGTCAATAAGGTCACCTTTGATCAGTGCCGGCAGTGATTTACGAAACGCCAGTAATTTTCGATAACTAGCAAGGCTTGATTGATCATCCGCCTCTTGTACAGAGACCGCAATCGCCTGCTGCTCGCTATCAACGGGAAGCCAAGGCTTAGCTTCCGAGAAGCCTGCATGGGTATCAGTATTACTCCACACCATTGGTGTTCTGCAGCCATCACGACCTTTGAACTTGGGCCAAAACTCTTTACCGTATGGATCTTGAAGATCCTCAAAGGCAACATCCGCCTCGCCAAGACCTAACTCTTCACCTTGATAAAGGCAGACAGACCCCTGTAATGAGAGTAACACTGCTGTCATTAACTGTTGCGCACTGGAGTTTAACTGCCAGCGACTCGCGTGACGCACCACGTCGTGGTTAGAGTATGCCCAGCAAGACCAACTGTCCTGTGAGTATTCAGAAAAACGACCAATAACGTCCGCAAAACGCTTTGCATCCAGTGTTTCAGGTGAGAGAAAATCAAAGGCGTAGCACATCTGCATTAGGTCATCCCCTGCGGTGTACTGCGTCATAATTTCCATGCCACGTTGCGCATCGCCCACCTCACCTACCGCGGCAATATTTGGATATTCATCCATAGTGGCACGGAGACGTTTTAAGAAAGCTATATTCTCAGGGCGGTTTTTATCGTACAAATGTTCTTGGTGATTGTAGGGATTTATCTCTGGTGCAATAGTCGCGTTGCGTAAATGCGGCGCTAATATCGGGTTATCACGTAATTGCTGATCGTGAAAATAGAAGTTAATGGTATCTAATCTAAAACCATCTACTTTTCTATCCAACCAAAATCTGGCGACATTCAACAGCGCATCTTGTACTTGAGTACTGTGAAAGTTCAAATCAGGCTGTGAGGTTAAAAAATTGTGCAGGTAATACTGTTGGCGAGTATCATCCCACTGCCAGGCATTACCGCCGAAAATAGATAACCAGTTACTCGGTAGCTTTTCTTCCTCTGATAAGTTTTCACCTGTTTTAGCATCCGCCCAAACATACCAATCATTTTTTGCATTGCTATTATCTTTACGCGATTCTACAAACCAAGGGTGTTGATCTGAGGTATGTGATAACACTAAATCTATCATCACTTTAATACCCAAGCGATGCGCTTCACTCATCAGCGCGTCAAAGTCAGCTAAGTTACCGAACATTGGATCAACGTCACAGTAGTCACTCACGTCATAGCCAAAATCTAACATAGGTGAAGTAAAAAACGGCGAGAGCCAAATAGCATCTACACCCAGCGATGCCACGTAGGGCAAACGCTTGATAATCCCTTTAATATCACCAATACCGTCATCATTACTGTCCTGATACGATCTTGGATATATTTGATAAATAACCGCCCCACGCCACCAATCCTTGTCGCTTGAAATGTTAATATTGTTGGTTGTTTGGTGAAGTTGTTTATTGAAATTCATTGATATCAGCCCCCTTTGACTGAACCGGATAATAAGCCGCGTACTAAATATTTTTGTAGCGAGAAGAAAACCATTAATGGTACGAAAATTGATACGAAAGCAGAGGCTGTTAAGATCTCCCAGTTACCGCCACGTGAGCCCAGCATCTCTCTTAAGCGCCCTGTCATTACTAGCTCTTCTTCATTGTTACCGAGGAAGACAGTCGCGATTAACAGATCGTTCCAGACCCATAAAAATTGAAATATTGCAAAACTTGCCAGTGCCGGGAACGACAGCGGTAAAATGATTTTTACAAATATCACGAAATCGTTAGCGCCATCAACACGGGCACTTTCAATCACCTCGCGCGGCAAACCCGCTATATAGTTTCGCAGCAAATAGATGGCTAAGGGCAAGCCAAAGCCAGTATGGGCGAGCCAAATACCTAAGTACCCTTTACCTATCCCCACATCTGTATACAGACGCAGTAACGGTATTAATGACATCTGCAACGGCACAACTAACAGCCCAACCACCATAGCCAACATAATAGCGCGCCCGGGAAACTCCATCCAAGCGAGTGCATAAGCGGCAAAGGCGGCGATTAAGATAGGGATAATGGTGGCGGGGATAGTTACTGTCATCGTATTCAAAAATGACTTGCCAATGCCCTCTGCAAAAAGCACCTCGGAGTAGTTATCCAAAGTGAAAATAGGGGCTTCTACCGATGTCACAAACAATCGAGAACCCTTCTTACTGGTAAAAGGTATAGGCGAGGTTAAAAGATAACTACCATCTGCGTTAATTTGCAGCTCTTTACCTTTACGCATTTGCACAGTATCACCCGGGGTAAAGGCCGTCGGGGCCTTTGAGTTCCAACCAAAAGCTGTGATTACACCCACTTCCTCGCCAAACACATTGCCTTTTAACAGATAAATATCGTCTGTTTGGCTCTGCTCACTGGCAGGTGCCGAACGTTTAATCAAGTTGCGCTCTACACTTGAAAAGGAGGTCCACCAGCCTGAAGAAACCAACTGATCTTTATCCCGTACTGATGACACTAACAAGCCAAAAGTGGGAATGGTCCAGAGCAATACTAAAACGACTACTGATATATTGACGGCCCAAGTGAGGGCTGAATTTTTTCCTACTATAGAATCCATATTAGTTCTCGTTTTTTAAATTACGCACATTCCAAACCATTACTGGCAGAACCAAGACCATAATAACTAAGGCAATTGTTGCTGAACGACCAAAGTCATGACCGCGGAACATCCAGTCAAACATATAGTTTGCTAGCACTTGGGAGCCCCACTGACCATTAGTCATCGCCATCACGATATCAAATACTTTCAATACAAGAATGGTAATTGTGGTCCAAACAACCGCTACCGTGCCCCACATTTGCGGCATTTTAATTTTCATAAAGACTTGAAATGGATTGGCGCCATCTAAGATAGCAGCCTCTATTGTTTCTTCAGGGATTCCACGCAGTGCTGCCGACAAGATAACCATGGCAAAACCGGTCTGGATCCATATCAGGATAACCATCAGGAAGAAAGAGTTCCAAAATGGCATCGCGATCCACGCTTGTGGCTCGGCGCCGAAGTGCACCATCAAGGCATTTAAAATACCAATTTGATCATCGCTGTCTCCACGATAATCGTAGACAAATTTCCAAATAATACTGGCGCCGATAAAAGAGATTGCCATCGGCATAAAAATTAAAGACTTGGCAATATTACCCCAGCGAATTCGATCCGTTAATGTCGCCGCTATCAAGCCAAAAAAGGTGGATGCCGCTGGTACTACAATCAGCCACATCATGTTATTAAAAAATGATTCGAGAAACTTTGCGTCGCCAAATAACCAAACATAGTTATCAATGCCGACAAATTCTTTGCCGGAGGGTCCGTGAAACGATAGCCATACGCTGTTAATAACTGGGTAAACTAGATAGACGACTAACAAAATAATCGCTGGACCCATAAACAACCAGGGGCGAATAGCAGTAGATCTTTGAATGTTTTGGGTGGCTTTGTTACCCGTGGCGGGATAGATGACATCTAATATAAAGTTACTGCCCACAAAGTAGGCGATACAGCCTAGAACACCAACTACCACGGTAAACAGTGCCAATAGCATCTGTTCCATCATATTTCCTTCTTTTTTATTTATACAGTACGAATCAGCTTATAGCGCTGATCCAGCATCTTTAACGTTGAGAAACGTAGCATGAAACCAATGCGAGAAGAGAAAGTGCTCAGTGAATACTGAGCACTTTTGAGATTGAGTTACTTGATAGTATCCCAAGTTTTCTGGATCTGAGCACCGACTTCTTTAGCGCTCTTGCCGCCAGAGTAGTCAACCATACCCGTCCAAAAAGCACCGGCACCAATAGCACCAGGCATTAGATCAGAAGCATCAAAGCGGAAAGTTGTCGCATTAAGTAAAATCTCACCCATGCCTTTTAAACTTTCACTCGCGTAGGCATCTTGGTTAACGCCTTTGTGCGGCGTTAAGAAACCTTCTTGTGCCATCCACAATTCGTGAGCAATGGGTGTCTTTAAGAATTCAACAAATGCGTGCGCACCTTTTGATTCATTAGTGATGGCAAACAAAGTACCACCACCTAACACCGGCTTACCAAGATCTTTAGCTGCATAAGCGGGGAAGTAGAAGAAGTCAGCATCTTCACCGACGACAGTTCCCTCTGGGAAAAACGCAGGGATGAATGAAGCTTGACGATGCATGTAACACTTAGGAGGAGATGAGAACAAACCTTTAGGGCTATCACGGAAATCAGTCGTCGCTACTGTTCCAGCGCCACCTGATACGTACTTATCGTTACGTGCAAAATCACCGTACGCATCAATAGCTGCCAATACTTTAGGATCATCAAATTTAACTTGGTTTTTAACCCACTTGTCATAAACATCTGGAGACTGTGTACGCAACATCATGTCTTCAACCCAGTCTGTCGCAACCCAACCGGTAGCACCACCTGAACCCAGACCGATACACCAAGGTGTGCCGCCATCAGCAACAATTTTGTCACTTAAGGTGATTAGCTCTTCCATTGATTTAGGAATTTCATAACCCGCATCTTCGAAGTTCTCGGGAGAATACCAAACCAGGGATTTAACGTCAGCTTTATAGAAGAAACCGTAGAGGTCTTCCTTACCCTCTGCGTTTTTGTATGTGCCTAAATCAACCCAAGATTGACCCGCCGCGTAATTTTCACGAACCCAGTCAGCAGTACCTGCAGCAAGAGGTGTTAACTTACCTTTCTTAGCTAGATCAGCAGCAAGTCCTGGTTGTGGGAACACAGCGACGTTAGGTGCAGAACCCGCTTCTGTATCAATAACGATTTGCGCTTCAAAGCTATCAGAACCTGAATACTTAACCACAGCTCCCGTGGCTTTTTCAAAGTATGCAACCACGTTTTCAAGTAATGCTTTATCAGCACCTAGCCAAGGGCCAAATACAGAGATTGTCTCGCCTTTTAGATCAACGCTTTTAAGCGCTTCATAACTTGCCCAGTTAAATCGAGCATCTTCACCTGGTGTAAATTTTAAATCCGTTTCCGCTATCGCTACATTAGCAGTTAGCGCAATAGTAGCAGCAGTTAAATAAGCAGTAAGTTTCATGAAATCTCCCTCATTTTCAAACAATTGTTAAGTTTTTGACTTCTTAATATTGTCCAAATGGTCAATTAAAATTGTTATTTTTGTTTCATCCAAAGCGCTTTGGATTTTTCGACTATGTCGCATTTCCCAGACCAAGTCAATCTATTAAGGCCCTATAAATTAATTCCATATGATTTTTTAGCTTCTGGAAAAAAAATAATTGAAAGCGCTTTGGAAAACAGGCATGCTCCTTGTTACTTTTATTTTTCAATACAATTTCCGGGAGGGTTAGATGAATCTAAAACAGTTTTCGGAGATTTTAAACTTATCTCAAACAACTGTTTCCAGAGCATTAAATGGCTTTCCTGAAGTCAGTGAAAAAACTCGGAACAGAGTACAAAGCGCCGCCATTCAATACAATTACCACCCCAATACCCAGGCAAAGAGCTTAGCGACCGGTAAATCCATGGCGATAGGTCATGTACTGCCCGTTAATAAACAAGAGATCATAAACCCTATTTTTACTGACTTTATTGCGGGCACTGGCGAGATCCTCTCACGCAGCGGCTATCATATGGCTGTGACTGTGGTTGAAGATGAAGGCGAAGAGGCTGCTTATAGAGATATGGCCTCTAAAAAATCTGTCGACGGGGTGATTCTGCACGGCCCCAGAGAAAACGACAGTCGTATCCCACTGTTACAAGAATTGGGCATCCCCTTTCTTGTACATGGGCGCGCACAGACCACTGAAACACCCTACTCTTGGTTTGACGTCAATAACTGTCGTGCCTTTAAAAAGGCCACCGAGTTATTAATTGATCTTGGACACCACAGAATTGCACTACTCAATGGTTTAGAGTATATGGATTTTGCGGTGAGACGTAGAAGAGGCTATGAGCAGGCGCTTGCACAAGCAGGCATTGAGTTAGATCCCTCAATTATGCGCAGCGAAGAAATGATGGAGCCCTATGGTTTCTCTGCCACTATGCAAATCATGCAGCAGCCCAACCCCCCTACCGCGTTTTTAGTCTCTTCGGTTATTCCCGCGATGGGTGTACAAAGAGCACTGTTAAAACTGGGCCTGCAGCCAGCTAAAGATGTTTCTATTGTCATCCACGACGATCAACTTTCTTTTTTACCGGCAGATCTATTCACCGCCTCCAGGTCTTCTATCAAAGACGCTGGAAAGCGCTGCGCGCAAATGTTATTAGAACAAATAAAAAACCCGAACGCCCCGCCTTTAACTGAATTATGGGAAGCAGAACTCATAATTGGTGAATCCACAGGCCCCGCTAAAAACAAATAAAGAGCACCGGAGCAAGCCCTCTCGCGTCGCGAGCCTTCACTTACGGATGCCGGGTATTGTTAGTTCTTACAAGCTCACGCGCCAAGGGGCGAGGAAATAAACCCTTGATGATTTAGGCTCCGCCTAATTCATCTCTATTAAACATATAACAGACACTTGGATTAAACATGACTTTTAAGCTAGATTCCAACTCGAAGCTGATGCAGCCAGAATTTACTTTTGGTGTAGCCACTGCGGCCTTCCAGATTGAAGGCGCAAACACCACGGATAACCGCTGCCCTTCTATTTGGGACACTTTTTGTGCACAACCAGGCAAAGTTTTGGGTGGGGACGACGGCTCTGTCGCCTGTGACCATTACAATCTATGGCTTGAGGATATTGACATGATTGAGTCTCTAGGCGTTGATGCCTATAGACTATCTATTGCATGGCCAAGAATTATCAGCGATATCGACGGAACCGTTAATGCTAAGGGCCTCGCTTTCTACGATAAAATCATCGACGAACTTAATCGCCGAAATATCAAAGTGTTTGTCACTCTCTATCACTGGGATCTACCACAGTATTTAGAAGATCAAGGTGGCTGGTTAAGCCGAGACACTGTCAGCGCATTTGTCAAATATGCGCAGGTTATTAGCGAGCATTTTCAGGACAGAATTTATTCTTACGCTACTTTTAATGAGCCTTGGTGTAGTGCCTATTTAGGTTACCAATACGGTGTTCACGCCCCAGGACATACCTCTCGTAAAGAGGGATTACAAGCAGCTCACCACTTGTTACTCGCTCATGGTTTGGGTGTGGAAGAAATCCGCAAACACACCACAGCAGCTCAAGTGGGTATTGTATTAAATTTCACACCAGGCTACAGCGCCACACAGAGCGTGGAAGACATTCGCGCCACACAAATATACAACGACTACAACAGCCACTGGTATATTCAACCGCTTATGCAAGGGAGCTACCCTGAATCCATTCAAGTGTTATATCCAAGCGAGATGCCAAGCATCGAAGCGGGCGATATGCAGGCCATTAACACCCCTATTGATTTCTTAGGCATTAATTTTTATACCCGCTACGTGGTTGAAGCACCTGGTGCTGATTGCATTGAAGACTTTCAACAAGTTTCTCAACAACACACTGGAGCGGAGCACACCCATATTGGCTGGGAAATTCACGCCCCTGCGCTATATCGTTTACTTACTGAACTGAATCAACGTTATGCACTACCTCCCATTTACATCACAGAGAATGGTGCGGCTTGCGATGATCATTTAATTGATGGCGAAGTGAATGACTTACAACGCTGTCACTACCTTCAACAACACCTGCAGATGGTGGACAAAGCAATTGTTGATGGAGTGGATATCAGAGGGTATTTTGCCTGGAGCTTAATGGATAACTTTGAATGGGCTGAGGGGTATTCAAAACGCTTTGGACTAGTACACGTTGACTACTCTACGCAAAAAAGAACGCTTAAAAAGAGCGCGCTTAATTTCAAAGCTCTATTGAATTCACGCTCTCACATTGCCTAGCGATAGTGCCCTCCCAGAAGGGATGAGCACTGATTGATAAGTATCAACCCAAGCTAGCCTTTAGCAAACTGCTCGGGTTTAAAGACGATCGTTGGACAATGGCTAGTAATCTTCGATTCTGTAGATGTCTTAGCTTTGTCTAGCGCCATGGTCGCTGCATTAAACAGCATATCCGAATGATCGATCAAGGTGGGTGTAGTTGAGGAAAACCCAATGTTAATATTTATTTGCGAACCGTCATGACCCTGCAAATTTAATAGTGATATTTCATTATAAATATCACTGGCAATCATATCGCAGGAAATATTGCTAATCTGCCCTAACACTAATGCAAATTGATTATCTTTTAAGACACAAGCTAGATCACAAGCTCGTCGAGCATGGCTAGAGAATACTTCAGCGACTAAGTAGCTATCTTGATCATTTGTAGGCACTGCATCTAACTGCGATACCAACAACCCAACGGGAGAGCGACTGCGCATAGATCGCTGCCATTCATTTTCATAAAAAGCTTTGAACCCTTTAACATTGGCCAGCCCGGTATCTGGGTCTTGCAAGGTTAATGATTGTATTTCTTCGTCGGCATTTTTACGTTCAATGACATTGGTGTGATTGAGCAGCACATAGCGGGTTTGATTGTATTCAATCAAATTCGCGGTAAGTTTTAGCCATACTTTTTCATCGAGTGTACTGCTGGGAAACTCTATGACAAATTCATTTTTAGCACCCTGTAACATCGCTTCAAACTCACGCTGATAATCCGCTTTAAATCTTTTTGAATCTATTTGCAGTATAGAGCAACAATCAAAATAACTTTTCCCCAGCCAAGAAACGTCAGTACTTGAACCCAGCTCAACCGCCAGATCCACCCATGCTTGATTGGTATAGGTGATTTTTCCTTCATCATTCACCATTACAATGTATGCATCGAGAGTATCTAAAATGTTTCTATAAATTTGATCAATCATAGCTGCCTGGCCACCCAATAAAATATTTGTCCTTTATATTGGTATAGCACAGCATTTTAGTTAAGCAAGGCCTCTTATGAAATATAGGAATATTGATTATAAATATCTAATTATTATCCCGTATTAAGCTAGTTAATATATTAATAGATTTTCTAAATATAAATATATTTTTCAGTAAGTGAATTAATTTATTTAAATAAAACAATAATATTGCTAATACAAACCAACAAAAGCGGGCTATTATTAACAATAAATAAACTTAATATTAACTTGTCATTTAAGAAGAACATCCATCTTAAAAATTAACGACGACCAGGTTATCGTATTTAATTAATGGGGTCATTGAAGAGATCATATTTCTAGGATCTCTATTAATAAAACCCGGTAGGCCTTTCATTTAAACTCCCCGGGCGACAGCGCGAGCCTTCAGCTTAAGAAACGGGGAGCTTACCTTAATTATTTAGGCTTCGCCTAATTTACCTCTTTGTAAAAATGAATTATCTGCGTTATTACCAACGCTCTATATCATTCTAAACGCAGTCCTTTAGACAAACCAATGCGAGTAGCAAGCTCCCCTGCAAACGACACCCCAAGCCTGTCTATCACTTCTTGTATAGGTGATAGCCCAGGTGAGTAGTCCCAGAGCTTTTCAACTCCAACAATTTCTCTAGCCACATAACTGGCACTGCCTAAACCATCTATCAAGCCGTTTTCCAACGCTTGCTCTCCTGTCCATATAAGCCCGGAAAACAACTCATCAGAACCTTTCAAACGATCGCCACGCCCTTTCTTTACCTGCGCGATAAATTGCTTGTGGGTGGTTGCTAGTACTGATTGCCAAAAAGTGCGATCCGTTTCTTTAAGCGGACTAAAGGGATCTAAGAAGGTCTTGTTTTCTCCAGAGGACAGTGCGCGACGCTCCACACCTAATTTTTCCATGAGTCCAACAAAGCCAAAACCCGCTGAAATAACACCAATAGAACCCACTAAACTCGCCTTATCCGCATAGATATAATCAGCGGCTGAAGCAATATAATATGCACCACTTGCCCCTATATCTGTAATAACAGCATAGAGTTTCTTTTCTGGGTAAATGGCACGCAAGCGTATGATTTCATCGTACACATAACCTGATTGCACGGGTGAGCCACCTGGGCTGTTAATTCTCATAATAACGGCTTGAGTCTGTTTGGCCTCAAATGCGCGCCTCAGGCTACCCACCAAGATATCTGCACTCGCATCACTGTCAGCGGAGATAGGGCCTACTAATTCAATAATGGCCGTATGCGGTTCTGAATCATCTGAAATCCCCCCAATGCCTTGTTGGCTTATAAAGTAAAAGCCCAATAATGCAAATAAATACATAAAGGTCAAAGACTTAAAAAATATCCCCCATCGACGCGCCTTTCGTTGTTCACTAAACAAGCCATTAACTAAGTTTTCAATTAGCCGCCATTCGCGGCCATTACTTTTGCCACTTTTAACGCTATCAACAGCCTCACTCGCTTGTGTCTGCTGCTTATCATCCCAGGGATCATTACTCACTTACTCTCTCCATCAAGCCATTCTTCTATTTGTAAAAATTTATCTGCCACCATGACAGGGTTGTATTTTTTAAGCCGCTCAACACTGTGCATGCCATAGCTCACTGCAATACTAGGCATACCTATTCGCTGCGCCATTTCTAAATCATAACTGGTATCTCCAACCATTACAGCTTGAGTTATGCTTACACCCACAGCCTCAATAATTTGAGTTAACATTAGAGGATCTGGTTTAGATTTCGCTTCATCAGCACCACGGGTAATATCGAACATCCCCCCAAGGCTTGCCTCTGCTAATACCCTATCTAACCCCCTTCTACTTTTCCCGGTTGCGACTGCCAACATATAGCCCTTGTTTTTTAAACGCATAAGAGACTCTAGTACGTCTGGATAAAAAGGAGTGGCGGTCTTATCTATTTGGGAATATTGGTGCGAATACTGTTGTTGCAATAACTTGTTATTCGCAGCACTGATCCCCGGAATAATAATCTTATTAGCTTGCTCTAACGACAAGCCAATAATATTACGGATAGCTTCTTTACTTGGTACCGATAAAGACAATGCCT
Organism: Oceanospirillaceae bacterium; assembly: GCA_013215375.1. Lineage (GTDB taxonomy): Bacteria > Pseudomonadota > Gammaproteobacteria > Pseudomonadales > Balneatricaceae > Rs1. The sequence goes on from JABSRB010000009.1 coordinate 25,566, forward strand.
TAGCTGCGCGCTGCATACTAGAGACTATTCGATCAGACGAGTCCATCAAGGTTCCATCCCAATCAAAAATCAATAACTTAAACATTAACAATTCTCTTCATATATATTATTAAGACACATATTATGACCTAAACAATTGGTAAATATTGAATTTATTTTGATTTCGCTTTAAGATCTAAAACATATTCTTATTATATAAATAATAATTGGATAGAAAAACTATTAAATAATTAAATTCGCTATATACCGTGGAAATTTCACATGCCGGCTCGACAAAATTTCAAAAAACAAACTCTAATGGCCCGCCAACCAATTTTCAATGAAAAAATTGAAACTGTCGCATACGAGTTATTATATCGCTCCGATAAAAATAATAATCAGGCGGTATTCGATTTTTCTGGTTCTTTAGCCACCATCAATGTACTACTTAATTCTTTTACCTCTATTTACCAAAATAAAAAGCTAAAACGTTTACCTGCTTTTATTAACTTAACTTATGACCTGATTGTTAATAATACCTTACCTAAGCTTCCCACCAGCCAAATAGTTTTAGAAATATTAGAGGATGTCGAGGTAACAGACGAGCTCATAAACAGCGTGAAGTCTCTCAGAAACAAAGGTTACACTATTGCCCTCGATGATTTCATCTATGACGACAAATTTATCCCACTACTCAAGCTTGCGCATATTATCAAAGTCGACGTATTAGAAATGAGCTTAGATGAAGTCACAGAGCAGGTCGAGAAATTAAAAGATTACAAAGTCTCACTGCTCGCAGAAAAAATAGAAACCCACGAGATGCTCGAACACTGTAAATCATTGGGGTTTAAGTTATTCCAAGGCTATTTTTTGTCTAAGCCTGAAATAGTAGAAGGTAGTACTACCGACCCTTCGCAAACCAAAATACTAAACATCATTCAAGCGCTGCAGAATCCAAATATTAGTGTTCCTCAAATTGAAAAAATCATCCTCCAAGACCCTGTATTTACTTTCAAATTATTACGTATCGTTAATTCAAGCGCCAATAACTTAGTGCGAGACATAAACTCGCTCAGCGAGGCTATCAATATTTTAGGGATTCCTGAAGTAAAAAAATGGGCACTGATCATTGCCATGATATCCAGTGACAACAAATCTGAGGAACTCTCTAGACAGTTATTAATAAGAGGGCGAATGTGCGAAAAGGTCGCTATCGCCAGTGGTATCAAAAACACTACGGGCTATATGATAGCAGGCATGATTTCAGGCGCAAATGCGTTACTTGATATAGAAATGACTGAGCTGCTATCCCAAATCCCACTGAGCAAAGAAATAAAAACAGCCATTGTCGATGGTCATGGAGAGATGGGGAAAATCCTACAAAACACCATTAATTTCGGTAGAGGTAACTGGAGTGAAATATCCAGTGATATAGATGATGAAATGTACGGCAGCGCCTATCGAGAAAGCCTTCACTGGGTAACTGATTCTATGACGGCCATTGACCAAACAAGCACCGTCTAAACTGACAGAATAATCAATATGCGATAACAACGGCGCATTCTCATACGCCGTTATTTTCCTCTTAAAAATCCTTTAAAAAACGGGCCTCACCATATTTGGTCATTATGCTTTAGCGGCGGCAGCGGCTTCACATTGGGCACAAAATGGCACACCCGCTTTAGACGCTGCAAACATGGACTTAGCCTGCGGACTATATTCAGATACTTCACGGGGCTTGGACTTATCAGTGGCTGAGGTCACTGCACCCGCTTGGCCATTATCGGCAATGGCAGCAACTACAAATTCAGCAGGAACATTCGGATTAGCTGGCGCACTAGGTGCTGCACTTCTCGCAGAACCGGCACTACCTCCACTATTAAGATTAACCGCACCCCCTTTAATATTAACGGTGCCACCACCCACGATATTAATAGTGCTTCCGGAAATAGATACGCCTGAAGGCCCAATAGTAATGAAACTTCCACCCGCTTTTATAGTAATACTATTACCAGCATCCAAGACCAAGGTCTGCCCTGCTTTCACATGAATCTCTTGGCCTACTTTGATTGATTGCTTTGTGCCAATTTCAATATTTTGCGCACTGGCCACCTTTAAATGATCATCACCGTTTATACGCATAACATGCTGATCAGCCACCGTGTAATGCTCACTGCCCTGCGTCTCTTGAATTAAATCAGATTTGTACAACCTATCGGTATTGCCCTCAACTTCAATGATCTCGTCGCCAACGGTCTTCCCATAAAAGCTGCCTTGAATCTCTTCGTGAGAGTTGTTTATGGTCATCTGATGACGGTCATGACCTATCCAATCTCGGTAGTCATTCTTAATTCGCACGTCCATGTCTTTCTCGGCGTGCATAAAGATTTGTTCCTCGCCCTTTTTATCCTCAATGCGAAACTCATTAAAACCCTTTCCGCCTTTACTCGAATTGGTTTTAATGGTGCTTCTGGTCTTATGTTTCGGCAATTGATAAGGCGGTCGGTTAACCCCATGATAAACTCGACCTATAACAATGGGCATGTCTGGGTTACCGTTAAGGAAGTCCACCACGACCTCTTCACCTATACGCGGCAAAAAGAACCCACCAAAGCCTTCGCCGGCTGCTGGCTGACTCACACGAATCCAGCAAGAGCTGTCTTGGTTACTTAAGCCTTCTCTATCCCAGTGAAATTGCACTTTGATTCGACCAAATTCATCGGTGTAAAGCTCTTCGCCATCCGGCCCCGTGACTGTTGCCGTTTGTGTACCATTAATAATAGGCCTTAGTGTATCGCGACCAGGCCTGAAAGGCGTCGCAAACGGGATGCACCTAAAGGTATTGTTATACTGAGTACCTTCATCTGTCGCCCCCACCTCAAGCACTTGAGTTTGCACGCAAACATGCTCAACATCCGTAATTAAGTATTCGCTATTTAATTTACCGACCTCATGCCCTGCCAAATTAAAACTGTAGCCTGGATTAAGTGTATTAACATCACTGGCGCCAGTGGCACTCAATTTAAAGCTGTTTAATGCTTGCAGGCGTATGTTGGCATAATTTTTACCTTGCCCCGCCTCTTTAAACAAACCTGGATAATCATAAACTTCTAAATCGACACTCTCTTGTGCCTCAATTATTTCTTCTAACTTCAGTTTAGGTTTCTTGAAATCGTAATCGCGAAGCGTTACTTTTCCTGACTTTACCGCTTGGATGTATCTAAAATCAAAAATATGCTGCTCTCGAACTTCCCCTTGAGAATCATAGAAATACTCAATAGCACCCTCGCGCTCAAGCTGTGGGTTTGTGGTGGAGGTATCACTCATAACCAGTACATGCATGTCTTGGGTATGCTCAAAGAAATAATGGATGCCTTCATCTTCAAGCAATCTGGCGATAAACTGCATATCAGTTTCCTGATATTGAACACAGTAGTCTCTAGGGGCGAGGCTGGCACTAAGCTCAAAACGGAATTCATCGCTATTTAGGCCTGCCTCCTCTAGCATAGTAGTGACTATTTCTTCGACACTTAAAAACTGAAAGATGCGGCTATTTTGTCGATAAGTCAACGGCCATATTTTAGGAACTACCGTGACATAATAGGTACTTTGAGAAATGCCCAACTGACCAATTTCAATTTGGCTGACAATCCCGTGTGCATAGCGTATTTGATCTTGATCACCGTTATTGCCATCTAAAAGAGTGATGACCGCCGCTTTATCGATTAACTCTTCAATATTCAACTCGCCGTTTTCACAGACAACCTCAACATTAAATTGAAATAACTTAGAAATTCCCTCTTTACCTTCCATTCTCACTAAATGGAATTGGGCGTCAGAATCCAGAACTTCAAGGAAAAATCGCTCAACGTTAGCACCCATAAAACTCATATATCTCTATCCTTTTAAACTAAGCTGTTGTCCATAATAATTGCTTGGCATAAACGCACTCAACGTGAGACTCACTCACTTTCATACATTAAACCTGAATATAAATACCAATATCCACTAAACGACTAGTAACAGAACCAATCTGTGTAGTCCTGCTTGATGCTCTGACTCCACTCGCTAATTAAGTGAGCGGATCTATAAGGCAATCATGTACTTATCTTATATTCATGTGCGCCGATAATAGCACAATATATAAGCGATGAAAGATGTGAGATAGATAAAAAGGACTTTTAGGCATTATTCCAGCGAAGACTCATATATATTTCTTTACTATTATAACTATAAGATTTTGTTAACTTTTAACCTAGATGAATGCTTGTATTTTGCATTGTATGGCGATAGCCACTAGATTGTTTAGCAATGCCCTAGATAAGGGCGCAGCTAAACGTTACTTATTTTCGCTAACCTTTATTAACGCCCTTTAAACTCTCCCGGACGTTTTGCATAAAGACACTAACACCTTCCGCAAAATCTTCGCTATTACCCAAACGCTGCATTGTCACGCGCTCTTTTCTAATTGTTGATGTAACGATTTATCAAAACTCGTATTGATTAATGCTTTAGTGGCAGCGAGCGCTAATGGCGGCTTGGCTGCAAGCACTTTGGCCAAGCTCATTGCGTCCAAGAGTAACTCTTCACTGCTACTAAGCTGCGTATCATGTGCCAGTTCGCACCTGAATCAGGCATCAAGCCCACAGCGCAAAATGCAAAAATATAGATCCCCAGGGCAAGCCCTCTCGCGTCGCGAGCCTTCACTTACGATTCCGGGGTATTCCTAGTTACTTTTGGTTCTTACAAGTTCGCGCCCCAAGGGGCTGGGAATTAAACCCTTGATGATTTAGGTTCCGCCTAATTCATCTCTATTAAAGGAAGCCATATCCGCGGCAACGATAAAGTCACAGGTCATAGCCAAAGAAGCACCAGCGCCAGCAGCAATACCATTTAGCGCACAGATAACAGGTTTGTCCTATGCACTGATTTTACGAATCAAAGGGTTATAATTACACTCCAGTGAATCACCAAGAGCAGCGGGTCCACTATCAATATTCAGCGCTTCGTCACTTAAATATTGCCCGGCGCAAAAGCCTCGTCCCGCGCCTGTGATAACAACGCAGCGCACGGCATCATCTCCGGCTACACCTTTAAAAGCATGCGCTAGCTCACTGTGCATCTGTTCGTTAAAGCTATTGAGTTTGTCTGGACGGTTTAAGGTGATGCAAGTGATGCTATCTGCTGTTTTTATTTGAATACTGTGTACATGACTTAGCTATCAATTTTCTCTGGGAATACTGTTAATTCACCCGAACTCCATCTTGCTGAATGACAACTTTAACTTTTAGCATTGAATCACCTTAGTAGCGCCCCCATAACATGTAGAACTTATCAATTTAATCCTCATCTACATTAAGCCATACAAATATAGGATCACCTCATGAGCGACAACCAAGACTACACGCCCGATAAAGTTTGGACCTGGAAATCTAAGAATGGCGGCGAGTTCGCCAACATCAACAAACCTACCGCGGGCGCAACACACCAGCAAGTATTAGCCAAAGGTGACAATCCTTTACAATTACACTCACTGGCAACACCCAACGGCGTCAAAGTAACCATCATGCTCGAAGAATTAGTCGAGCTCGGCTTTAAAGATGCGGAGTACGACGCCTATTTAATTAATATAGGCGAGGGCGATCAATTTGGCAGCGGCTTTGTCGATATAAACCCTAACTCTAAAATCCCAGCGCTGCTCGACACATCTACAGAACCTGCTACTCGTATCTTTGAATCTGGATCAATTCTATTTTATCTGGCTGAAAAATTTAATACGCTATTGCCTACCGCTCCCCGCGAGCGAACTGAATGTATGTCATGGCTTTTTTGGCAGATGGGAAGCGCCCCTTATCTCGGCGGTGGCTTTGGTCATTTTTACCACTACGCACCTGAAAAAATCGAATATTGCATTGATCGCTTTGCCATGGAAGTTAAACGCCAATTAGATGTATTGGATAAACAACTCGCCAATAACAGCTATATTTGCGGCGATGAATATTCTATTGCAGATATCGCAATTTACCCTTGGTATGGCAACCTGGTCATTGGCGAGCAATACAACGCCCAAGAGTTTTTAGACGTTGCCAGCTACACTAATATCGTTAGATGGGCCAAAAAAATACAGTCTCGACCTGCAGTACAACGTGGATCAAGGGTTAACAAAGTATGGGGCGATGAAGCACTGCAAATGCGTGAGCGCCACAGCCAAGCGGATTTTAAGTAACCCCCTCTAATTACAACCAGCCCAATTGCACTAAGTCAATGGGCTCTTTACTGACCAGCACGCCGTTATTATCGGCGTAAACGTATTCTCCCGGATGAAATGACACCCCACCAAAATTGATAGGCACGTTAACATCACCCAGCCCGCGTTTATCAGTTTTAAGTGGATGTACGCCCAGTGCTTGAACGCCCAAACCAATCTCAGCTATTGCATTTACATCGCGAATACAACCGTGAATAATTATCCCACTCCAACCATTATCTGCGGCTTTTTTCGCCAGCAAATCCCCAAGCATAGCGTGGCGCATAGAGCCTCCACCATCGACTACTAATACTTTACCTGTCCCATCCAATGCCACTTGTTCACGAATTTTGGAATTATCTTCAAAGGTTTTTAAGGTTACTATCTCTCCATAAAAGGTGTCTTTAGCGCCAAAGTTCTGCAACATTGGCGTCAAAATTCTTACCGTATCGGCGTGTATATCGCATATTTCTGGTAATAGATCGTGCATGGCAATTCCAAAGGTGAGTGAGTTGAATGCTTTAAAGATAGCCAAAACCTTAAGCATCAAGCAACCTTAATATTTGATTTTTAGTATTTTTTACACTTTTGCAGAAGCTAGCTGATATATTTTCAAAAATTGTGCTAAAACATGCCATGACTCATCCGTTCATCCTGTTTAAACAAGAGCAATTTATGAAGAATAGCTACCCTAGCGCCGCACAAAATATAGATCACACGCCAAAAATAGATTATCGCAGTGATACCGTCACAAAACCCAGCGCCGCTATGCGTGATTGCATGAGCCGAGCCACTGTTGGGGATGATGTTTACGGCGAAGACCCTAGCGTTAATCAATTACAACGTAAAGCGGCTAACTTACTGGAGAAAGAAGACGCACTATTTGTGCCATCAGGCACTATGAGTAATTTGTTAGCACTGCTGTCGCATTGCCAACGTGGTGAAGAGGCTATTGTCGGTGATCAATACCATATATTTAGTCATGAGGCAGGCGGAGCATCGGCATTAGGCGGCGTAGTGATGCAAAGTATTAACACCACAACAACGGGGCATATGACGGCGCAACAAGTAGCTGCAGCCATCCGTCCCGACGACAGCCATTTCGCTTTAAGCAAACTAGTTTGCGTTGAGAACACCGTTTCAGGCTTTGTTCAAGACCAAACGGAGCTTAATGCCATTGCAGCACTTGCCGCAGACAGAGGATTATTGAGTCATTTAGATGGCGCTAGAATGATGCATGCCGCTATTAAAAGCGGATTATCACCAGCGCAACTAGCAGAGTCGTTTGATTCAGTCTCCCTTTGTTTATCCAAGGGCTTGGGGGCACCCGCAGGGTCGGTACTTTGTGGATCCAGCGCTTTTATAAGGAAGGCAAATAGACTGAGAAAAATGCTCGGTGGCGGCATGCGTCAGTCTGGAATTTTAGCCGCTGCGGGAATTTTTGCGTTAGATAACAATCTACAGCGCCTGCAACAAGACCACGATTTAGCCAGTTACTTTGCCCGGCAATTAAACCTGATGACACAAGTTAGCATCAATATCGCAGAAGTAGAAACCAATATGATATTTGCCGACTTTAGCCGTGCAGAAGGCAAAAATAGCCACCAGAGTTTAGCTGAATATTTAATGCAATTTTCGATTAGTATCGCCGATGGCTCAATATGTCGCATCGTGCTGCACTTGGACATTAGCCGCGAAGATGTAGATCTGACCTTAGAAAAAATCAACGCCTATTACCAACAATAATAGACGCATAACCCGAACCCGAGCTTTTAGCTTTTAGCTTTTAGCTTTTAGCTTTTAGCTCGTAGCTCGTAGCTCGTAGCTCGTAGCTCGTAGCTCGTAGCTCGTAACCAATCATTTCTTCAATTCATATCCGGTAGTTGCTGGTCTGCAAATATCTCATCAATTTGGTTGCGGCTCTCACACGCCATCACCGCTTTAACTACTTCTGGGGTTAAATGCGGTGCAAACAAGTTGATGAATTTATACATATAACCCCGTAAGAATGTGCCTTTTCTAAAACCTAGCTGGGTCGTGCTTGATTCGAATAAATGACTGGCATCGAGCGCGACCAGATCAGAATCAACTTTTTCATCATATGCCATACTCGCAATGATACCTACCCCGAGATTAAGGCGCACATAGGCCTTAATAACATCCGAATCTACCGCGGTAAAGACCACTTTAGGATTTAAACCCTGCAGTTTAAAAGCATCATCAAGTTTGGAGCGACCGGTAAAACCAAACACATAAGTGACAATGGGATGCGCCGCTATATCTTGCAAGGTGAGTTTAGAAAGCTGTGCCAACGGATGATTTTTAGGCACTACAACCGACCTATTCCATCGATAACAAGGCATCATAATCAAATCACTAAAATGACTTAATGCCTCAGTGGCAATCGCAAAATCGACATTGCCACTGGCTGCCATCTCCGATATCTGCATCGGCGTCCCCTGCTGCATATGCAAGGAGACATCAGGATAGCTTTTAATAAACTGGGTAATGGCAGGCGGCAGCGCATAAAGTGCTTGGGTATGTGTAGTAGCAATAGACAAACTACCAATGCGCTCATCAGAAAACTCCTGGGATACTTTCTTGATGCTCTCTACGCGCTGGATTATTTCACTGGCGATCTCAAGAATAGCCTCACCTGCAGGCGTAATGCGCGTTAGGTGCTTGCCGCTTCGGGCAAATACTTCAACGCCCAATTCATCTTCGAGCAGGCGAATTTGCTTGCTGATACCTGGTTGGGATGTATATAGACTCAGGGCCGTCGCAGATACATTTAAGTCGTGTTTAGCCACTTCTAAAATATATTTTAGTTGCTGAAGTTTCATTAAACTTATCCTCAATAATACCAACTGATAGCACAAGCCCGAGACCTACAAACCAGCATCAAATGCTAGTTTGAATGAATACCTCATCGTGCAGGGGTTTGAAACTTCACATAACCAAGTGAGAGAAGCTAAAGGAATAAATGATCAGCGAAATAGCTGAATCAATGCACCCTTGCTGCTAGACAAGGGCCTATTAACCTATTTTAATCGTCACATTAACAAACAGAGTAGTTATGCTGAGCTCTCATTATAATTTCGATTTTATACGTCTAATCTCTTCATCTTGAGAGATACATCTCTTCTCTAAGTTAGCAACCTTTAACTGTGCACGCTGCAGCTCTTCGGCGACTGAACGCAACTCGTTTCTCATCATGTTCTCGCGACGCCCCCACTCCGTTGAAGAATTAAGCCCCTTCTGATTTAAACGCTTTATTTCAGCGTCTAACTCTTTACGTTTTTGCTCTAAACGTTTGGCCTTATTATTCTCAGACAGCAATGCGGATGAATTACTCACCATCTCACGGGACTGACTCATATTGCTATGTTTTAACTCTTTGAGCTCTTCTTCTTGAGATCTAATCAAAGTATGTTGTGTATCAATACGCACTTCATGCCGGGCTATTTCAGATTGTAAGTCGTGATTTTTCTTAGTGAGGTTGGTCTCTTTCATACTAGCATCATCACGCAACTTCTCTGAGGCAGTACGATAGTACCTAGCATCAGCTTCAGATTTACTAATTTGATCCAGTGCATGACGCTGATCTTCTTTTAAGCGCTGCTCAAAAGTACGTTTTGCATCTTCATGAGCTTTACGCAAATGCACTAAGTCATTTTCAAGCTTAATCCTTAAGTGCTCTTCCTTTTTACGACTAGTCGCTTCCGTGCCAATGGCCGTTTTGACCACACTAAGCTCTGCCTCTAAGGAGCGGTTATGTATTTGCACATCTTCTAAACGGTTTTTTAACTCACGCACACGACTTTCTAATTCACTGCGTTTATTGTGACTCTCTTTTAACGTCTCTTCTGATAACTTACGTACTTCTTCATTGGCGTGATTTAACGTTCGAGAGTCCGCCCGTATATTTATTTCTGCCTCTTCGATCGCCTGGCGCCAAATACGCCCGAATGAATTCCCCAGTGATTCAGGTAAGCCAGGAACCGATATGGCATCATTACTAAAGCTTAGTTTTTCAGGAATTGAACGCCACCAAGAGTGTAATGCTATTTGCACATCGTTTTCATCAAGCCCGGTAGATTGCATAACACTTTCTATGGTCGGCTGCTCACCGCGCATCAGGATACTTTCAGCACTGGCATAAACGAGCTCTTTATTCATGTATATAAACCTTTAATCATACTGATTATGCTGGGCTGCTAACTGCTCAACCGCAACGGATAATTTGTTTTCTAACGGGGCTTTAAAATGAAGCTTTTCACCATCGGCCATCGTTACTGTTAATGCTGCGGCATGTAAGAATAGACGCCTAATACCCTGCTTTTGCATTTGGGAGTTAATAGATTCCACACCGTATTTTTCATCACCTATTATAGGGTGACCCGCAAATTGTGCATGCACTCTAATTTGGTGAGTACGTCCGGTGATAGGTTTAGCTTCCACTAAAGTCGCTACATTCGAGAAACGTCTAATCACTTTAAACATAGTAATTGAAGCTTTACCATCTGGCTGAACCTTTACGATACGCTCGCCCGAAACAAGTTCATTTTTCCTAAGTGGTGCATCGATTTTTTGTACTGATGACTCCCAACGCCCAATAACCAGTGCGTGGTAAATTTTAGAAATACCCCGCCCCTGCCTAAGCGCCTCGTGTAAGTGGCGTAACATGCTACGCTTTTTAGCCACCATAATACAACCTGAGGTATCTCTGTCCAGACGATGCACTAATTCTAAAAAAGTAGACTCAGGGCGCATTTGACGCATCGCTTCTATCAAACCTAATTGAATACCACTACCACCATGAACGGCGAGACCAGAAGGCTTATTAATAACGATTAAATCATCTGATTCATACAAAATTGATGTTTCGAGCTTTTCTAACAACGCCTGGCTTACTTTAACTGGCTCTCCCTCTTTAGCGGTGCGGATCGGAGGGATACGTACAATATCGCCAGCTTTCAATTTTGTATCAGGTTTTACTCTTCCTTTATTAACCCGTACCTCTCCCTTGCGCACAATACGATAAATCATAGATTTAGGTACCCCTTTTAAAGCGGTACGTAAAAAATTATCAATACGCTGCCCGTCTTGATCTTCTGTAACATCAATATAACGAACTTTTACATGCACTTGATGATTCGCATCGGGATTATCTGTTTTTTGAGGTGTAATTCTACTATCTTTGCTTTTTAGCACATTAGTAGAGCTTTTTTTGACTCGATTTGAGGGGATCTTTTTTTTACTTGACATATTTTAATAAAAACTACAGTCCATAATTGATGCAAGAAAGGTTAACTGGTATTCTACCGCTGCTTGACAGGTAATGCTTTAGCTAACGATGCGATAAAGACATTTTAAATACGTTTTTTCTGTTTTTATTAATTATTTTGCATTGAACAACCGCCATACCCATAAAAGGCAGTTCGCTAAATACCAGGTCACAAATTTTCTACCAATTTTACTGAAAACACAGCGACTATTTTGTAAATATTTATCGCTGTTAACGACACTAAATATTAGTTCAAACGGTAGCGATAAATAATTAAACGGTGCTGCCCAAACGCAGCACTATAAAATTTTAATAACGCATTATTTTATAGCGTTAGATTAATTACTGATAGAGCTTTGGATCTATACAAGACCAGCTAGTCAGTAGCATCTAAACAAACGCTGAATAATGTTTAATGTTTGAGTAAACGATCAGTTATACAAGTATTAACAAACTGTAGAGATGTACTTTTGCCAGGAACCTGGATTGAAATATCAAACCAGTAACAGCGAATATCCATTAGAACATAGGCAATCGATTCCGCTACAGTAAGTGCATACAGCCGTTAGACAGTATCCGAAATTAAGTCGAGAATTAAGGCTTTGAATAATGCGACATTGCGTATTCAACTTACAACTCCTTAACCAGTGATACCAAATGGCTATATCCAACTCATACTCTTGTTTTAACTGTGTTTTACTCATTTATGAGCCCTTAATAATTGATGGCGAAGAATGAATTTGCACAGTACTCAGCGGTACACATTTAATAGTTACCGCTGTTAGCTCAACACAATTTGTGATTTAAAATAGTTATTAAGCGCTCCACCACTGAGAGTGCTAAAATGAAAAGAATGCTAATCAACGCAACACAATCTGAAGAGTTGCGTGTCGCTTTAGTCGACGGACAAAAACTTTATGATCTAGATATCGAATCTAGTAATAGAGAGCAAAAAAAATCAAACATATACAAAGGCAAGATCACCCGCGTTGAACCAAGCTTAGAAGCCGCCTTCGTCGATTACGGTTCAGATCGTCATGGTTTTCTTCCCCTTAAAGAGATCTCCCGCGAATACTTCACCAAAGCACCTGCTCGAGGCGGCCGTCCAAGCATTAAAGACGTCGTAAAAGAAGGTACCGAAGTTATTGTTCAAGTAGATAAAGAAGAGCGTGGCAACAAAGGCGCAGCGCTAACCACTTTTATATCACTTGCCGGTCGCTATTTAGTATTAATGCCCAACAACCCAAGAGCTGGCGGAATTTCTCGTCGTATTGAAGGCGATGATCGCACGCAGTTAAAAGCAGCTTTGGATGGCGTGACAGTCCCCGACCGTATGGGAATTATCGTGCGTACTGCTGGTGTTGGTCGCTCCACACAAGATTTACAGTGGGATTTAGATTACCTATCAACACTATGGGATGCTATTAAACAAAGCAGCCAGAAACCTTCCCCGTTTTTGATCTACCAAGAGAGCAACGTTATTATACGTGCGATCCGCGACTATTTAAGAGTGGATATTGGAGAGGTCTTAATTGATACGGATCAAGCTTATAGCGAAGCCTTGACCTTTGTTCAACAAGTCATGCCAACTTACGAAAACAAGCTTAAAAGGTACCAGGAAGATATTCCACTTTTTAACCGCTTTCAAATTGAGTCACAGATTGAAACGGCTTTCGAACGTGAAGTTAAACTGCCATCGGGCGGCTCTATTGTTATAGACCCAACTGAAGCACTTGTTTCTATCGACATCAACTCTGCAAAAGCAACCCGCGGCAGTGATATAGAAGAGACGGCGCTTAATACCAACTTAGAAGCTGCGGAAGAAATTGCTCGCCAATTACGCCTGCGCGATATCGGCGGTTTGATCGTTATTGACTTCATAGACATGACACCTATCAAGCACCAAAGAGCGGTTGAAGATCGTCTAAAAGACTCCCTTAAACTTGACCGAGCTCGAGTGCAAATGGGCCGCATTTCAAGATTTGGCCTATTGGAAATGTCACGCCAAAGATTGCGCCCTTCACTGACTGAATCAAGAGGCATCGTCTGCCCTCGATGCAGCGGACAGGGATCTATCAGAGACACAGAGTCTATTGCACTCTCTATCATGCGTTTAATAGAAGAAGAATCCGCGAAAGATCGCACGTCAGAAATACGCGCTATTTTACCGGTTCAAGTTGCCACATACCTGCTTAATGAAAAGCGCAGTATTGTTAACGAAATCGAAATTCGTCAAAAAGTTCGTATTGTCATAGTGCCAAATCCAAACATGGAAACACCGCATTATGAAGTCGTTAGACTACGTGATGACCACTCTGAATCAACAATCACCGAAACTAGCTACAGCATGCAGCCTGAGCCAGAAGAGCCTGAAAACACCCATCAAGCTAAAACTGAGCAACTGGTTAAACGTGAAACTGCCGCGGTGCAATCAGTCGTACCTAAGACACCAGCTCCACAGGCCACTGTCGCTGAAAAGCCAGCTGAAGAGAAAAGCAAGCCTGTAGCAGAGCGTAATAAGCCGCAAAAGAGCCTTGTACAAAAGCTCCTTACTGTCATCGGGCTAGGCAGCTTGTTTGAAGAAGAGGCAAAGGAAAATCAAGCCAAATCTGATAATGGCAACAAAGGTAACGGTAACCGTAAACGCCGCGAGAGTGGTCAACAACGCTCAAGAACAAACAAAAACCCACGTCGCCCTCGCTCAGACAGAGACGATGATAAACGCCGCAATGGACGCCAGGACGAAGTGATCACCGTCACTTCTGAGGAAACATCCATTATTCCGGAGAAAAAGTCACAGGACGAAAACAAACCAAGTCGTCGTCGCAATAGAAAGAGCAGTGACAACAAAAAAACCAAACCTGAACGTCAAGAACGCCAGGCACCTGCTGAAGTAGACAACACTGAATATACAGCAGCACCGACAGGTCGCGGCAAGCGTCGTAGAAACAATACACGTAAGGCTAACCGAAATTTAGTAGAAAACTCTGACGCATTAGTAGAAAAATCAGCGATAACCTCTGGAGTACCTGTTGAGGAATCAGCAGCAGCTAACCCAAGCGAAAATACAGAGCAGTTTGCCAAAGCTTCAGCAGAACTTGCCGCTGCTATTGCTAACAGTAACCTTGCCAATGACACACCGGTAAAATCAATAGAAACTAAGGCACCTGAAGCCCCTGCTGAAGAAACTAAAACTGAAGAAGCAAACATTCAAGAGCCTACCCAGGCAACTGAAAATGCAACTACAGAGACTCTAGAGACTGACGCCCAAGTGACTAGCGAAGAGAGCACTCCCTCTCCTGCACTAGAGCAGCCAACAGCGACTGAACCAGAGATTCAAAGCGAAGCTAAACTTGACTCTCCAGTAGAGCAAACGCCAAGCCAGATCAGCCTCGAAGGTACTGAAGAAGCTGCTGTAATAGAAGACACTCCAGCCGAAATAAAAACTGACGTATCAGAGCCGCTAGAAGCAGTTATTGAAGTTCCCGCTCAAGCCACTGAAGAACAGACTGAAATTGCTATTGATAGCAGCGAAGTTGATCAGACGCCATCTGAGGACCTGACTCCTGTTGTAGAAGAAACTGTAGAAACCACTAATACAGATGACACTGCTCCAGTTACAGATACCGCAGAACAAACGCCAGCACAGTCTGAACAGCCTGAGCTAAACTTCGAGACAGCGACTGAGAAAACACAACAGCCAGCTGCTAGACCTTCTAAACGCCGCACTAGAGCTGCTAATGATCCGCGTGAAATCAAACGTCGCCAACAAGAAGCGCAAGCTAATGAAGACGCCAGTTAAATTGAGTAATTAACGCAAGCTCAGCTCTGTGAGCTCAACTAAATCCCAGGTTTTTACCTGGGATTTTTTTTGCTCAATAATACCTATCGAATTACGTTAATTTAATCATACAACTATGTTTCACACTCCCTAACTTTTATAGCAGCTAATTATCACTCAACTGATTTTTCTTATTGTTCAAATTATCTCTGGCCTAGCGACACCCACTTAACGCTGCGCAGCCCAACAGAAATATAGTTGATTATTTATCTACTTATTACTGCTAAAATAGCGCAATATCCCCTAAATTCTTCCACCAGCAAAGAGCTCCATGTCATTAAATAATATTCGTATCGTACTGATTAACACTTTCCATCCCGGGAACATTGGCGCCGCAGCAAGAGCGCTTAAAAACATGGGCCTGACTAATTTGTATTTAGTGGATCCGGTAGATTTCCCACATACAGAGGCTGACTCCCGCGCCGCAGGCGCACAAGATGTTTTAGCCAACGCCAAGGTCGTAAGCACTTTAGATGAAGCTATACACGACTGCCAACTAGTAATAGGGACTAGCGCTAGAAACCGTACCTTTGATTTACCGCTGTTAGATGCCAGAGAGAGCGCTACTAAAATTTTGTCGGAATCAAGCCAGGGAAACATTGCTATTTTGTTTGGTCGCGAGAGCAAAGGACTACTCAATGAAGAGCTTAGCTTGTGTAATTTTCACATGTTTATCCCCAGCAACCCCGACTATCCCGTGCTGAATATATCCCAGGCGATACAAATAGCCTGCTATGAAATTTGGCAGGCAAGCCAACAGCCGGTCGAAAGCGCACCAACAGCTTTCCCAGCACAGCAAGACATGAACTATTTTTATCAACACTTAGAGCAGGTATTGCGTAAAGCGCATTTCTTGATTCCTCAGCACGAGGGCAGAGCGATGCAAAAGTTGCAGCGCTTTTTTAATCGATCACGCCCTGAGGCAGAAGAGCTAGGCATGCTGCGGGGAGTACTCTCCTCCATTGAAAAGCGTATCGATGATTTACAAAAATAACGGATAAGAGAATATTTTCCATGATAAACAAACACCCTTTAGGCGACTTGTCCCTCGCTAAATTTTTAAAAGACTACTGGCAAAAAAAACCGGTGGTTATTCGCAATGCCATCGATGATTTTCAGGCGATTATTAGCGCCGATGAACTCGCCGGACTCGCCTGTGAAGAAGAGGTTGAATCACGCTTAATCATCCAGCAACACGATACTACTCCATGGGCAATGAAACACGGCCCGTTTACCGCTGATGAGTTTTCCGCCCTACCCGATAGTCACTGGACTCTGCTGGTGCAGGCAGTAGATCACTGGCACCCAGCGGCCTCTGCGTTATTAAAAAAATTCGATTTCATTCCACAATGGCGTATAGATGACCTGATGGTTTCCTATGCGACGAAAGGCGGCGGCGTCGGTCCGCACTACGATAATTACGATGTTTTTTTACTGCAAGCTAGCGGTTCACGCCAATGGGAATACGGTGGGATTTTTAACGAGAAATCAGCGCGCACTGATAACGATGAACTGATGTTATTAGAGGACTGGAAAGCTGAGCACAGTGTGACACTAAACCCAGGCGATATGCTCTACATCCCGCCAAATGTCGGCCATAATGGCGTGGCGCTGACAGATGATTGCACTACTTACTCAATCGGCTTCAGAGCCCCCTCTCACAGCGACGCGTTAATTAATTTTACTGATTTTGTCGCCCACGATTTAGCCAGCGAGCTACGATACCAAGACCCTGATTTAACGGCGCAAAAGCACTCTGCACAAATGAGCAATGTCGCTATTGAAAAAGTGAGAGCGATTCTCAGGCAATACATTGATCAACCGGGATTAGTAGAGCAGTGGTTTGGTTGCTACATGACTGAGCACAAGTACCAAGAGCAGCAGCAGGCATTCTATTTGGATAATGCTGTCGACGAGATCATTGATGCGATGCAAGACGCGAATACATTGTGCAAAATCCCCGGCACTCGCTTAGCTTTCCAACTGCGCGACAACAACCAAAAAAATGCTATGTTATTATTTATCAACGGTATGTGCTGCCAAATCACCCAAGATGAGCAACAGTTTGTCATTGATCTGTGTGAACTAGATGAAATCGATATAAACACAGTAAAGCAATCGCCTGAACGTCTAAAATTGCTGGCTAACTTAATCAAAATTGGTGCCTACGAGATCCGTTAATAGCTGTTTAAACATTTGCTGAACGAATACTCTTAACTAGGCGTAATTGCATTTACTTAGGCGGATATTTTATAGCCTATCAGGTCTAACCTCTGCTTGATCTCCAAGCTATACCCCGCGGTGAGCTGCAGCATCTGAATCAATGCGTAGCAGCCTGCGACAGCGGGCCCTGCATCCGTGTAACCTTTTACCTTAGCGCGCTGCATTGCGTATTGAATAGAGACTGTGCCGTATCTATTGTCGGTGCCATAAGCATTCGCCGCTAAATACATGGCGCAATTTATAGACAATTCATCAAGCCAATCAAAGCTTAAATTAAAGGCCAAACAACTCTGTTTGAGCAGCCTAGTTTGATAAATCGCATCAAACATAATAACGTTGCGTTTAGCAATTACCGCTTTCAATTTTTCAATCACTTGACTCCATCTAGGCCTGCCTTGCAGAGCACTTAGATTCAAACCATGACTAAGCTCTGCTTCACTATCGATGCATACACTTGGCAGTAATTGCGAGTGAAACAGTACACTTTGATCAGCATCTAATACCGCTATTTCAATAATTTGCGCGAACTTCCCACTGCCGGTACTTTTAGTACTAATATAAACAGGTGCACAATTGAGCCAATTATTGGCAACCATACCGGCACGCCCTAAGTCACTTGCCAGTTCTCGTTCAAGGGAAAAAAGCGTACTCGCTGTATCTACTTGCATCAACCTATCCTCTACTTAATACTTATATTACATAGAATACACAAATACATACTGATAATACATACATATACTGGTTTTATTATCAGTACATTTTACGACTTACCCATTGTATTTGTAGCATACTTACCTCACCCGAGAGCCTGACCCAGAACCGACCCAGTGACGCAGACCGAGCCTATTTGATTAATAATTAACACTAAAAATGTATAATGTACGTTCTATATTTCACTCTTCGAACAGCTAAAGCCGTACGCATCTGATCCAGTCAGATTAATGTATCCTCAAATATTATGGCTCTCTTAGATCGCTATTCTCGGCCCAGCTCTTAGTAATGCCCTATATACAGCGCCATAGCTTGGCTGATCATAGCGAATTAGTGAGGATTTTTTCCTGGATAGGTTTTCCCTTGGTTAATTCAAATTTCAATGATGTAAGCGACAATAAAACCTGACAATTTTTTCCCACCTTAAAATTATAGACGAGTTTATGCCAATGGCTAATTCAAATCAGTGAATAAATATCATCCTGCAACTAGTACAAGCCCAATCATCTCCGCGGCCTTCATTTAATGAAAATCTAACGTAAAGACAACGGTTTAACTTAATATGAATGATTCTTTGCGCCTACTCCTAAGCTCTGATAAATTAGCGTCTGTTTAACTTTTAGAGCGCCGTTATGAAACCCTTGCTGTACCTTTCACTTCTATCAACTTTAGCCGCATCAACTGCTTATGCCGATGTTCTCAGTGTACATTGCCCAACTGGTTGCCCTGAAAATCCGCTGGACAATGACCTGGTCTTCACCCATTTATATGCGCTTTCTAATAACCCTAAAACAAAATTTGCCGACTGGGTTGCCTATGAAGTCAATCCAACCAATTTTGGTACTTCTCCGGGTCGTGTGTGGTTAAGCGATCCATTATTAGATAGCGCTGATACCTTGGAAAAAGCAGACTATAAAGGCGCCAATAAAAGCCAATTACAAGCCGATCGCGGTCATCAGGCACCCTTGGCCTCTTTTGCAGGATCCAGGTATTGGTCCGAGCTCAATCGCTTGAGTAATATTACTCCCCAACACAAAAATTTAAATCAGGGACCTTGGAAAAACTTAGAAGAAGCGGTACGCAACGCGGCTACCTATCGCAAATCGCTTTTTGTCATCACCGGCCCGCTGTTCAATTCCCTGATGCCACAGCTACCCGATGCCGATGAGAGCCATCAAGTTCCCGCGGGATACTTCAAAGTTGTTTATGATCTGGCGGGCAATAGTAGCCATTTTATTATGCACCAAGGAGCCGCCAGATCTGACAATTTTTGTGACAAACAAACCAGCTCTGCTCAGCTGAATACAGAAATTAATTTTGAATTGCCGGAGTTTAAAAATAGCGATATCGTCAGCAAACGCTTGGGGTGTTAATGCTTTAATCAAGATCAATTAGGCGGAGTCTAAATTTTCAAAGGTTAATGTCCTGTCCTTTTTTTTTTTGGGGGGGGGGGGTGTGTTTTGTTGGGGGTTTTTTT
>JABSRB010000009.1:45340-225826 GCA_013215375.1 Oceanospirillaceae bacterium
TAATCCTTCACAAAGCAAACGAAGCGAGAGGGTTTTCACCGTAGCTGTTGATTAAAAGCGGCTGTTTACAGCGCCGCTGTTCTTAATGCTGATAACAGGGTCTACCTGTGGCTGTGGCAATAACCTCACAATCGATAAACAGCTCACCATCTATGGGATGTTTAACATGATTGCTCACCTCTGTGACCGCTATTTCAATGTTGATAGCACCTGCAGCAACAGCCCGTGCTCTAGCCTCTTGGCTAACAATTTCCTCAGCTTTTTCTTTTGCTTTTAACAAATTATTATATTGCAGCGGTTGCCCGCCATGATAGAGCTTGTAGATAGCAACACTAGGCTGCGAGATCGTGACACTGGCACGCTGTACCACTGAGCCCATCACCGCCCCTACTGCGCTAGCCACCTCGCCATGTTTTGGCAGGTGAACTTTAACGCCTAATTTTTCGGACACCGCTGGATAATAACTTAACGCGGGTGCACCTACTGCCACTATTGGATATTTCGCGGCAAAACCAATATTAAACAAGGCACTGTTCTGCGTATTATGCTCCCTGTCGTCCGCTGTTGAAGGCTCAGCGACGATGAGACTACTGAGTAACTTAGTTAGCTGTTGCGTACGCGCCATAGACAACTTACCCAGCTGATTTAAACTGGCTTCAATAATGCATTGGTTAATTTTTTCAATGACTAAATCAAATACTTGTTGCGAAGGCCCTAGCGCATCATCACTCTGCCACCTCCCTACTCCGTACAGACAGCGCATTTGATTGGACCATATTTTTGCCGCTAAAACCGCCGCTTGCGTATTTAAATGAGTGCTCTTCCCTAAGACGTGCGCCGCATCTGTGGGCGTAAAACCGCTGTATATTGCCAAGCCTAAACGCTGCAATTTTGCCAGGGTGCGCGCCTCATTACGATTAGACTCTCCTATCTGCTCTAACTCTATGGGACCTAACTGTAATTTTTCCCATACAGCCAGTTGCGATGCGCTTAACTGCGCTAATACTTGCTCGTTACTCTCTAGAGGCAAAACAAATTTATTGTGTCTTGGCGTTGGATACGCCGCTAGCTGTTGCTCAAGTCTGGTAATCACCCAAGGGTATTGCTCAGCCAGTAATGAGATAGGGACGACTCTTCGCGGCCCAATAGACAATCCTTGAGCACCTTTAATTTGCACTTCACTGTCGCCTCCTAAACCAACACAAAAAACTTTGATAGCTTCGACCATCGGCTGCCAATCTCCAACTTGCGCTCCCTGAGCACTTAAGGTGGGCCGCCCATTACTAACAATGGCAATATCAGTAGTGGTACCCCCCATATCAACAACAATGGCATTTTTTAAACCAGACAGCGCACAGGCACCAATCACACTGGCAGCGGGGCCAGACAACACTGTAGCCACTGGCTGTTTTAGTGCCGTTTTGGTATTGATCAATGAGCCATCGCCCTTAACTATCATCAGCGGGGCGGTGATATTCCGCTGTTTTAAAATAGCTTCTACCGAAGCTACTAACTGCCCAATATAGGGAATCATACGGGCATTAAGCACTGCCGTGAGCGCCCGTTGTGGAGCCCCTAAGCTACTAGCCAAATCATGGGCGCAGGCTACGGGTTTATCACAAATTTCTGCCACCAGCGCCTGTAACTTTAGCTCGTGCGCAGGATTTCTGGTCGCAAACATACTAGATATAGCAAAGGATGCCACACTGCCTTGGTACTTTAAAATATGAAGCCGTGCGCGAGCTTCATCTAAAGGCTGTTTCTCCTCTCCATTAGCATCGTGTCCGCCCGCAAGAGTCACTACTGCTCCTTTTGGCACCAAGGCTAACAACTTGCTTTTCTCAAGTTGTAAATCAGAATATCCAGCCAATAATACGCAAACATCGGCTCCGCGCTGTTCCACCACTGAATTAGTGGTCAAAGTAGTAGAAAGGGAGACTAATTCAATATCATCAAGCATAGGTGCTGGCAAGCCAGACATTGCCTTAGCAATGCCTATACTTAAATCTTGACGTGTTGTTAAACTTTTACAACTGGCCTGCACTTGGTGGTTCTCATCTATCAATACCGCATCTGTGTAAGTTCCACCGGTATCAATGCCTAAGCGATAAGCCATGGCTGTCCTTATTAGTCAGTGCTTTTAAATCATTTGAGGCTTCAGCATAACTTACCCAAAGGGCATGATAACTGCATTCGATAATACTGCGTCAAAAACAGACTCAACAAAGATGAATTAGGCCTAGCCTAACTCATCTACAACGCTCATTTACACCAGTAATACCCATCAACAGGGGCATACTAACTCCGCTATTTCGCCTGTTTTTGCTTTGTCTTATCTGCATTCATTACGTTATGCAGGGGTCTCCATTTAAAAGCGAAGTAAAGAAGTATCTTGTTAACAAAAATAACCAGACTTCAATGTAGGAAGGTAAGTTTTAAAGATCAACAACCACAACAGCAGGCCTGCGATTAGCTCTTTTATTACCGCGCTTGCCAAGATTACGCTGGGCTCTTCTGCGCACTATCAACTGCTCAACGCGGTCTGATAGCGAGGCATGTAATACCTTGCGTGATGACGAATCATAAACTTGCCAATTGGCAATTTCATCATCAGTCCTCCCACAGCCAAAGCACCAACCACTAACCTCATCCATTTTACAAACGCCAACACAAGGGGACATCTCTGCCTGGGCAATTAACTGCGCGTTATCCATATTTTAATAACCTGTTCAAGAATATTGATGCAAAGGAATAGAAAATGCTGAGGTATTAGATTCCTTAACTGAGTAAAAAATATCACTCAACTAAAATTTATAATAAAAGCGCATAGGGGGAAGCGTTACTTGCGACTAAGAAATACTCATTAGCGACTTTAAGTCGCTTAAAAGAAAGTTATTTGTGCATCGCCAGACATTGCGATGCACAGCAGATCTAAACGGAGCTATAACTAGTTCCCAACCAGAAACAGATGTCTACTGCGAAAGCCCCACTCGCTCGATCTGCTCACTACTAGATGTCGTTATTTGGAATGACCAAACGCCCACATCTAGTATCGTGCATCTCAAGCAATTGGGTCTCCCTCGCTACGACCCCGTTTCTGGATGAGAACCCACTAATTGTTAATATCCATTTTAAAGGTAGTCAGTTGGTTATTGGCACATACTTTAATACCGCAGCCAGGCTCTACCATCTGCCAATTGTCCGCGGACACGTCCAAGGGCTCAGAGGCAATCGCTACCCCCTCTCCGGTGCAACGATAGTACAAGCTTGGCGCTCGTGCATCCGAGGAATAGCGGAAGGCATAAATACACTCACCATCACTTAAAGTGGCAGTAAAGCGAAAAGCATCTGTGATGCCTTTATCAGCCATCAATTGATTCACTTTATTACAGAGTTTGGACACAGCGGCGATTGGATCCTCGGTTAAGCCATATTTATACAGCGCTAAAAATAACGCCTCGCTATCCGTGGTCCCCTCGCGTCCTAAATAATTATGGTCTGGAATTAAGTTTTCAATATCCCTTCGCACTTTCTCATACTCTGCAATTTGACCATTATGCATGAACATCCAATTATCGAAGCTGAAAGGGTGACAATTAGCGCGGCTGGTAAATGTACCGGTAGAGGCGCGAACATGGGCAAAAAACAGCCTCGATTGCAGCTGACGACATAAACTCAGTAAGTTTTGATCCGCCCAAGCAGGTAATATCTCTCGATAAATACCGGGAAAAGGCTTAGCCCCATACCAGCCCAAACCAAAACCATCACCGTTAATCGCCGTTTTGGATTCAGAGGCATTCAAGCTTTGCTTTATTAAAGAGTTACCTGGATTTTCTATCAGTTCTTCTAGGAAAATTGCTTCACCTGAATACGCTAACCAACGACACATACTTACCTCTTTATTTGATGGATTCAACAGACTAAGAGCACGAACGAACAACCGTCTCTAGATAGTGACAATATCTTCACGCATAACTAAGCGCTTAATATTACAGGAAATATTAATATAAAATAGTTTGCAAAGAATAAACTTGTTTCATCTTTATTATGAGAGAATGACATTATATTACAAAAATAATGATTTAGATCAATTTATATATTTTTTAAAAAATATTTGTGGCCATTAATACACAATGTATATAACAGCGCCTAGCCGTAAACTAAATCAGGTAATAAACGTACCAATATGAGAAAAGCCGTGAATTACAACATCCCCTTGCAAAACATTACACCACTTATTCATCAGCATTGCTGTAACTGCAATCTTAATTCTCTTTGCATGGCCGTCTCTTTAGACACCCTGGAGATGACTCAATTAGATAACATCATTAACCGTGGTAAAGCTTTACCTAAAGGCTATGTACTCAGTGAACAAGGTGGTAAATTTGAATCTGTTTATGCATTAAAAACAGGCAGCATAAAAACCTTTACCACTAGCAGTGAAGGTGATGAACAGATCACAGGGTTTTATTTTCCCGGTGACTTAATTGGTTTAAATGGGATCGACACTGGCGTATGCCCAAATACCATCAAGACCTTAGAGACAACTACTGTCTGCAAACTCGCTTTTGAACAACTCGATGAGCTATCTGCAACACTGCCTAAATTGCGCCGCCAAATATTAAAAACCATGAGTAAAGAGATTTGCAACGAGCAACACATGTTACAACTACTTGCCAACAAAAGTGCCGATGAACGCATCGCCACTTTCCTATTGCGCTTGTCCAATCGCTTCAAGAGCCGCGGCTTTTCACCGCTAAAGTTTAGATTATCTATGTCACGGAATGAAATAGGCAATTATTTAGGTTTAAGCTTAGAAACTGTCAGTCGGGTATTTAGTAGGATGCATAAAAGCGGACATATTTTAGTCGACAATAAAGAAATCGAAATAATAGCGCTTAAACCGCTGCAACTGCTGGCTAATACCGAGCAATAATATGTTTAAGCAGAGTTTGAATTAACTCTAGCAATGATAATTCAGTTCTGTATAGTGCTAGGGCATCTAAAAGGTCTTATTTAGTCATTCTAGTTGCTTAAACATTACTTACTTAGATTTAAGGCTCAACCATGTCATTTGACGAAATGTACGTAAAATCTGTTGTCCGCTCCCTGGATAACTGGCCAGAAAAAGGCGTCGTTTTCCGCGACATCACCCCTATTTTTAAAGATCCTAAAGCTTTACGCATGGTCTCTGATGCATTTATCCAGCGCTACATAGACGCAGATATCACGCACATCGCCTGTATTGATGCCCGCGGCTTCTTAGTAGCCTCTATCATGGCTTACCAATTGGGACTACCTTTAGTGTTGGTTCGCAAAAAGGGCAAGCTCCCCGGTGAAACTGTCAGACAAGAATACAAACTCGAATACGGTACCGCTGAAATTGAAATGCAAGTTGATGCAGTTCAAGCCGGTGACAGAGTACTAGTGTTTGATGATTTGATTGCCACTGGCGGCACCCTACTCGCAGCTTGCACGCTGATTAAAAAGCTAGGTGCTACGGTTGTTGAAAGCGCAGCCATGATCAACCTACCAGATCTGCAAGGCGCTCAGCTACTTGCAGATGCTGACATTCCGGTATTTACCTTACTGGCCTATGAAGGTCTTTAATTTATAGCCGCAAAGCGAAGAAACATTTCTTCGCTTTTAATACGAGACCTCAGATAACGACTTACGCACAATAATACGGCGTCAAAACCGGCTATATATGCTCATTTACACCAGTAGTACCCTAGAAGAGGGGCACACTGACTACGCTATGCAGCCGGTTTTTTCCTTGTATTATTATCGCTCGCTACGTTATACAGAGGTCTCAATACATCTCCACCCTATCAGTTTTCCTCATAACACAGCGCTTTTAGTACATCCAAACTCATTTTCCATTCACTTATAACCAATATTAGAGATAAAAAATGATATACCAGTTAGCGGCACTCGGTGCAGGGTTGTGTTTTGCTGTTTCACCGTTTTTTTCCATCCAAGCCGTCAAGGCATTAGGACCAACCCGGTTTAACAAATGGCGGATGTTAATTGTCTTTTTTATGCTTGCCAGTATGGCAATCATCAGTGGCGGCTGGCGTGTTGATTTATTTGACTGGTGGCAAGTCATCATTATCAGCTCCCTCATCGGTATATTTTTGGGGGATACTCTACTGTTTTGGGGCTTAAAGCGCATGGGCCCGCGAAGAAACTCAGTAGTTTTTGCTCTAAACGCCCCCATCACTGTGTTCCTAGGTTGGATGTTTCTCGATGAAATGTTGCCTTTGTCGGTATTAATCGGCACATTAATCATCACCAGCGGCGTTATTACCGCGATTGCCTTTGGCCGTAAACGCAAACAACAACATTCACTTGAAGAGATACAAGGACGTTTGTTAATAGGCGTCGCTATCACTTTAGCCTCGGCCTTTTGTCAGGCGATCAGCTTAATACTTATTCGCCCAGCCATGGAGTCAGGCGTCGACCCTATCGCCGCCAGTGCACTGCGAGTTGGTATTGCAGCAATATGCCTCTGGCTAGTAGCCTACTTGGCACGCCTGCGTAAAAAAGAACAACCAGCACCTGTTCCTATAACCCGTAAAATATTTTTACAGATCGCCGCTAGCGGTTTTTTTGCCATGGGCATCGGTATGTCGCTGCTTTTGTTTGGCCTAAAAGGTGGTGATACTGGTGTGATCTCAACGCTATCTTCGGTATCGCCGATCATCGCACTGCCGATCCTCTGGTTCATAATGAAACAGCCCCCCGCCCCTAATGCTTGGTTAGGTGCTATTTTGGTGGTGTCGGGTACATCGATGGTGTTTTTGCTATAGCGGGTTTTCATACGAAGTCGGGATGATAGAGGCGTTAACTGCTCTAAGCTAACTTGTACCTAATGTTGCACATGTCTCAATTTATAGTTAGACTGTTTTATATATTGAACAATTAATGAGGTGTGTTATGCGCATAGTATCTTTTACTGAAGCAAGAAATGGTCTTAAATCTGTTCTTGATAATGTTGTTAATGACGCGGACTATACCGTTATCACGCGTAGAGATGCTGAGGATGCGGTTGTAATGTCGATGGATCATTACAACAGCCTAATGGAAACCGTTCATTTATTAAAATCTCCTGCTAATGCCGCTCATTTAGCGAGATCCATTGAGCAATTCAAATCCGGTCAAACCGTCGAACGAGAGCTGTTCCATGACTAAATTGTTGGCGTGGACAGATGATGCATGGAGTGATTACGTCTATTGGCAAGGGCAAGATAAAAAAACACTTAAGAGAATTAATAAATTAATTGCAGACACTAAGCGCTCACCGTTTGATGGGATAGGGAAACCAGAACCACTAAAGGAGAATTTGTCAGGTTTCTGGTCTAGGCGAATTGATGAGTCAAATCGTGTGGTATATGCTGTTAACGATAGTCACATTACAGTTATATCCTGCCGGTACCACTATTAAAATATCCAGCAGATAACAAAAACCAGTAATTGGACTCTGCAAACCTGTCCTTTTGTACCTAAAAAAATAAATCACTTAAAGTTTTTAGTTTTCTAATTCAGAACTTAAATATATCCTCTCCTAAACAGTCATTAAAACCGCTAGAAACAAATACCGAACCGCCTTCCCAATCACCAAAAAAACAATACAAGCATAAACATTAAGCTTCAACCACCCCGCCAATAAACACAACGGATCACCAATCAGCGGTAGCCAAGATAGCAATAAAACTACACTGCCTCTCTTCATTAGCCACTGCTGTGCTTTTAGCTGCCTTGTCGATCCAAGTTTCTTCGCTGGATAATAATGAGCAATAATACGCCCCATTACTAACGTGACTATTCCGCCTAATGAATTACCGGTAATCGCCACGCCAAGTAACATATAAACGGATATCTGTTGCTGCGAAAGCAGCCATAACAATAAAGCCTCGGAGCCGCCTGGGAATAAGGTAGAGGCTATAAAACTGCTGGCAAACAGCCCCCAGAGCTCTAGCGCCATAACGTTTTTAGTGATGTGGCAATCACTTGTTTTTCAAACCCATGCTGATACAGCGAATCACCGCTAAATCATAGGCGCCGCCTAATGACTCAAACACCGGCTTAAGCGCTAGTCCATTGACGCCTTGTGATTGGATAATTTCCTGCTCGATATTTTGTATTTCTTGGGCAGGCAACTCTACCACTTCATCGACATTTAACTCACCCGCTGCAATACCTGAGGCTAAGTGATTGTAAATCACACTGACGGAGAGCTTTTGCATGCTGGCTACTTGGCTGATCAACATGCCGGTTTTAAACAGCAAGATTGACTCCTCACTTTGTTTATCAACACTAACTTGCCCTGTGCCTTCATCATTTAATACGCTTAAGAATTCAGCGCCGTACAGCTCTAATTTACGCTCGCCGATGCCGCTGATTTTTTGCATCTGATTACTATTGGTTGGGCGATACATGACCATTTCCATTAGCGTAGCATCGTGGAAGATGATGTAAGGCGGTACATCTTGCTCTTTCGCCAGCTCTGAACGTTTGGCACGTAACGCTTCCCATAATGCATGCTCATCAGCATCCAGCTTATGCTGTACTGATTTTTTCTTATCGTATTTAGTACGCGAAGTATTTTTGCGTAAATCTTCACGTAATTCGATACTCTCTTCGCCACGTAATAACGGCCGGCATTTTTCAGTTAAGTGCAACACGCCAAAGCGCTCATAATCGACACCTAACAAACTGCGGGCAATGAGCTGCCTAAAGACTGAGCGCCACTGTTGTTTATTTAGCTCTTTTCCGATGTTCCAAATCGACAGTTTGTCATGGCCAAATTGAGTGACTTTCTCGGTTTTGCTACCGGTAAGCACATCGACAATATGATTGACGCCAAAACTCTGACCAGTGCGATACACAGCCGATAAAACTTTACGCGCAGCCTCGGTGCCATCCCAGACAGGTACTGGCTGTAGGCAATTGTCGCAGTTGCCACAGGGCTGATGCTCTGACTCGCCAAAATAACTGAGCAGTACTTGACGCCTGCAGCTGGTAATTTCACACAGCCCCAAAATCGCCTCGAGCTTTTGCCGCTCTACTTGCTTGATGTTGTCCGGCGCTTGAGAGCCCTCCACCATCTGCCTTAAGAACACCACATCTTGCAAACCGTATACCATCCAGGCATTCGCCGCTAGACCATCGCGACCGGCACGTCCTGTCTCTTGATAATAAGCTTCGATACTTTTCGGCAAATCTAAGTGCGCCACAAAACGCACGTTAGGTTTGTCGATACCCATGCCAAAGGCAATAGTGGCGACAATAATGACTTTCTCTTGGGTCAAAAAGCAGTGCTGATGATGTTGCTTTAAATCCGAGGGGAGCCCCGCGTGATAAGGCAGTGCATTGAGACCTTTGTCACAGAGCCAGGCTGCTGTCTCCTCCACTCTTTTACGTGATAAACAGTAAACAATACCTGCGTCATTGAGATGTTCAGATTGAATGAACGCTAATAATTGCTCACGCGCTCGATCCTTCTGACCTATTCGGTAACGGATATTTGGACGATCGAAGCCTTGGATGAATATGTTGGCACTGCGCAACTCTAGGCGCTGTTCGATTTCTTGCTGAGTGCGCGTGTCAGCCGTCGCCGTCAGCGCAATGCGCGGCGTGTTCGGGAAGTTATTGGCAAATTGCGCTATTTGTAAATATTCAGGTCTAAAATCGTGGCCCCATTGAGAGACACAGTGCGCTTCATCGATAGCAATGAGCGATAGCTGACACTGAGAAAGCAACTGATACGTTTTGGCCTGTAGCAACCGCTCTGGTGCTATGTAAAGTAAATCTAATTCGCCGCGTAAAAGCTGCTGCTCTACCTCCCATTGAATTTGATAATCCAAGGAGGAGTTTAAGTAGGCCGCTTTAATGCCCAGTTGAGAAAGTGCAGTCACTTGATCATGCATCAGGGCAATCAATGGAGAGACGACAATGGCAGTGCCCTGACGCAACAGCGCAGGCAATTGATAACACATCGATTTGCCACCACCGGTAGGCATAATGACTAATGTATCACGTCCATCGAGCACACTTTGAATGATCTGCTGCTGGCCAAATCTAAACCCATCGTACCCAAAAACGTCCTTAAGAACTTTTAGCGCCTGATCTGCCATCACTATCCTAAATATAAATGAAATAATCGACGATTATCCTTAAAGCATTACTCAGTGTCATCCTCTATCGATGCTAAATGATCGCTAGCCTTTATAATCCAGTATTAAGCGCATTCCCTTCGTTTATATAATAGTACGCTATGTTTTAAAGATGAGTTGGAGTAGACTACGCGCTGTTAATATTCCAGGATTTGAGCATGCAAACACATCAGCAAAACACCACCATTACCGATGCAGAACTAGACAGTTTAGAAAATTTTATTTTTTCAGAGGCTGTCTCTGAAGAATCTTTAGATTTAATTGGCATTCACGGTTTTCTGTGTGCACTCATCATATCGCCTAGTCCTACCGATGAGAGCGAGTGGTTAGACATTTTGTTTGATGGTACGCCAAAATGGGAAAATGATCAGCAAAAGAGTGAGATCATCAGTATTTTGCGTAACTGGAACGCCAGTATTCGCGCAGACATGGAAGATGACAAAGAGCTTGAAATGCCTTGCGATCTTACCTTAATGGTAGAGGAAGATGATCAAGTAGCCGATGTGGAAACTTGGGCGCAAGCGTTTATGGAAGGTGTTTTTCTTAAAGAGGACGTTTGGTACCAAGGTAGCTCAGCCCAAGAGCAAAAAGTCACTGAATTGATGCTGCCCATTATGGTGGTCTCAGATTTATTTGACGCTAAGGAGTTCCAAGAAATTCGTCGCAACTCTGATGTTTGTGAAGAAATGGCCAATGAAATCCCAGACATTCTAGTAGATTTATATCTGATTTTTCAAACACCTGAAAAATAGCCTCAACTCTATGTAGAGGCTTATTACAGGCATAAAAAAACACGCTAATGCGTGTTTTTTTATGTTTGGGAATCCCACTGGTTGCTAACGCCAATTAGCTTTTCTTTAGCGTATTAAACGCTTTGGTAAAACCTGCCAGAGATACCGGGAAGTAGACTGGCTTGCCAGTGTCTTTGGCGATGAAACCTATAATACCCCGATTGCCTCGTTTAAATTCTCGAAGCATTCTTTTATCTAGCGGAAAAACAATACTGCATTCTTTCTCAGTACATTGTGCTTTCAAGCCAATGGGTTGATTTTTGTCAACTTTGAATTGAATTTCTTTACTATCATCCAGCATAGCCGATACTCTAAAAGTCACTAGCGGATACTTTGCATGCTGTCCTACATCAACCGTTGTGATCATTAATGCTTTTTTACCGTCTGCCGAGA
The DNA here is from genome assembly GCA_013215375.1 of Oceanospirillaceae bacterium. Classification (GTDB taxonomy): domain Bacteria; phylum Pseudomonadota; class Gammaproteobacteria; order Pseudomonadales; family Balneatricaceae; genus Rs1. The sequence goes on from JABSRB010000009.1 coordinate 56,703, forward strand.
AGCCTTGTAAAATAAAGCAAAAGTCTTTGTTTTGGACTTGTTGACATCTACCCTGCCAGTCTTTGAATTTTTTACCGTGTATCGCACCTGCAAAACTCATTTGCGCGGTTAATAGCAGCAACATACTGACTAAAATTACTTTAATGCTTTGGTGCTTCATGGGCAAATCCCTTTATTTCCTGATTTTAACCAGTTAAATGATAATTAATTCACTAATAGATCGCACACATCATAAAGAACTACTTGGGATATACAATAAATAATCTGCATCGCACTACGATTATTCAAGTCTGAAAGCTACCCACCTCGATAATCATTCTATGAGTTTGAAATTTCCAGTAAAGTTTCAGCCCAGTAATTTTTAATACTTCAACACTATGTTTTCATTATAATTAGCGGTTAACTACATACCATATTTATTATTTTCAATTAAAATATAGCCACAATAATACCAACAGTACGACAATGTAAGGCATAGAAAATGACAGTAATGCTAACCAAAGATCTTGTGGTTCTGTTAATTGAGCGCAATATACAATCCCTAATACCGCAATGAAAGCTAAGCACCCATAATTCAAAGGCAACGCTCAGCCTGTTTTAAACAGTATAGGCGTTATATCCTCCATGAAGGAAATTACTCCCTAATAAATATCCACTTAGACCTATACTCACCAAAGCAATGCTAAAACTAATGGCACTAAGAACATATTCCATTTGAATCCCCAATGAATAAACGCCTTTTGAATATTCTCTACTGGAAACACTTGGAACGTAAAACTAAACGAATACCTATGTCCCTATAAGTTATAAATAGTAAAACCATAGAGCACACTGCAACCTAACAGCAACAGCAAGATCAGCGGCTTGATTGAGATGAACATGGCAGGCAATTTTTCAGGGATCAAACTATACAATGAGACGAGGATCATCAATAAACCAGAGACTAATGCCGCATTCCCCCAAAATTCACCTAAGTGCTGGCTGGCATACCAAAACACATTCCATAAACCACTTAACATGACAATAATTGCCACACCTTTTAACCCTAGGCTCGGTAGTTTTTTAATCGACTTAATAACTGCTAGGTCAGTCGTAATCAATACGCCTAATAACATGCTAACTGCCATAATGGTCCCCATCGGTAACATTCATTTACTCCGTTTTATTAATAATATTTGAGATAGCCAAAACAAACTCATTATGCAGCTAATGGTATTTTTAACATCTATTACTACTACGTACCGGTGCGGGAGTTGGATTCTAAATAATCCATTTTCTAGCGTGAAAATGACCACAATTCTAAGACCGATCTGATGAGAACACCTACCTTTGGCATTTTATAAATAACAAAGCTCCCTGTACAGTGACCTATGACGACTGCTGAGGGTGCGAATCAGCTACTTATTGGGCTTAGGTTTAACCACACTCATGGGGTCTTGATGTATTAATACATCGGAACCTGGGAACGCCGCGATCAATGCCTCTTCAACCTTATCCGCAATTTGATGCGCTTGAATCAGTAACAAATCATCCCTGAGTTCTAAATGCATCTGTATAAAGCGCGTTTCGCCAGACATGCGGGTACGTAGATCATGTACCCCCTCTACGTTATCAACGGCTAGCGCCAATGCAAGAATAGTCTCCATTTCACTTTGCGGTAACCTGTGATCTAACAGTGACTGAACAGCTTGATAACCTATTTCCCAGGCACTTTTTAGAATATAAAAGCCGATGGCTATACCAAATATTGCATCGGCCATTGGCCAACCTAAGCTGCTAAAGAACAATGCCAACATCACTGTAGCGTTCATTAACAAATCCGATTGGTAATGTAATGAATCCGCTTTAATAGCCTCAGAGCCAGTCAGTTTAACCACATGTTTTTGATAGAGCACTAAAACACCGGTAACGATGATGGCAAACAAACTCACCCAAATCCCAAGCTCTGGCTTGACTAATTCTTGGGGGTGGAAGAAACGTTCAATACCCGATAACACCAAAAATAACGAGGAACCTGCTATAAATGTCGATTGTGCTAAAGCTGCCAGCGATTCGGCTTTACCATGACCAAAGCTATGCTCATCATCAGCAGGTTGCAGCGAGAAGCTTAAAATCAGCAGACTGGAACAAGAGGCCGCAAGATCCAATAGAGAATCCACCAGGGAGGCCAGTAAAGTGACGGATCCCGTCTGCCACCACACGATCAACTTCACTAACAGCAGAGTGCTGGCGACTAACATGGCATACAATGCCGCTCGTTTTACTAGTACCGCATATTGACTCATAAAAATTTTTACCTTCCCAGTAAACAGATTAGCGTTTGACACTGACCTTTTTTCCAATGACTCTAGATTTTGTTTTAGTCGTTGTTTTCTTCTTCGGGGCTTTGGAACCCGCCTTAGTGTAGCGTTTCTTATAACTTACTTTTTTCCCCTCACCTTTTAGCCCCACAAAAGAACGGGGCTGTACTTGCCCCGACAGTTCTTTAATAACTGCCTCTAAGTCATTCATAAACTGGTGATAACTAAACTCTCGCTTAGCCATTAGGGATAATCTGGACTCCCACAGGGCGGTCATATCTGGTGTTGTCGCGGTATCAGGCAAGCTAGCTATTAATTTTTTACCGATGGCCGTCGACTTAATCAACTTTGCCTCACGGTACAAAAATTCACGGGTAAAAAGCAACTCAATTATTCCAGCTCTGGTGGCCTCTGTGCCGATACCATCGGTATCTTTGAGTATTTTTTTAAGATTGCTATCTTGCACGAATCGACTGATGCCAGTCATGGCAGAGAGCAAACTAGCATCGGTAAAATAAGCGGGAGCACTGGTCATTTTGTCACTAATAATGGCATCGGTGCACTGCACATCTTCTCCCGCCGTTAAATTAGGGAGCAACAGCTCCTGCTCATCAACAGCTTTGTTGCTTTCCTTGAGCAAAATCTTCCAGCCTTTATCAGTGCACTGTTTTGCTTTAGCACTGAATAAGCCCCCTACTATCTTCACTTCAAGATGGCGTTCATCAAAGCGATACGGGGGATAAAATTGATAGAGATACTGACGCGCGACTAACTGATAAACGAGCGCCTCTTCTCTTCCTAAGCTGCCGCTTCGCTGTTTTTTTAAAGTCGGTATTATCGCGTGATGGGCATCAACCTTAGCGTCATTCCAGGCTTTAGATTTTAGACTTGGATTGGCATTGTCTACCGCACTAGATAGACTTTGATCATTATTGGCAATCGCACTCAACACTTGTTTTGCCTGCTTAAAGTGCTCGCTGGGCAAATAGCGGCTATCTGAACGAGGGTAAGTGATGAGTTTATGCCGCTCGTATAAGCTCTGGCATATTTCCAAAACCTTTTTAGCACTTAAGCCAAAACGCTTTGCGGCATCAATTTGCAAGCTTGATAAATTATAGGGAAGTGGTGGTGCCTGTTGTTTTGACTTGTTAACACAACGTACTACTTTGGCGCTTTGCCCTTTTATTCGCGCAGCCACATTTTCAACCAGTGCGCGATTTATTACCCGCCCCTGCTCATCTTGGTGCGGCTCACAGCTCTCACTTGGCTGCCACTTAAGAGAAAAAGCGCCGCCTGTTTCTGTCAATAATTGTGCCCATAGCTCATAGAAAGGCACTGGGATAAAACTGGCAATCTCTAAATCGCGACGCACCACAAGCCCCAATAAAGGCGTCTGTACTCTACCCACAGACAAAACCCCATTAAAACCAGCTTTACCACCGAGTATGGTACATAGTCTTGTTAAATTCATGCCGTATAGCCAATCGGCCCTCGAGCGAGCTAAGGCGGATGTAGAGAGAGGTATGAATTCAGCATTTAAGCGTAAGTTCCGCAATGATTTTTGCACAGCACTCAAGTTTAAATCATTAATTAAACAGCGCTGGGCACTCTGCCGTTTCCTAACCCCAACCTTTAAATGGGACAATACTTCATCAACTAATAATTGCCCCTCGCGGTCAGGATCTCCTGCATGCACTATTTGATCCGCTTTTTTTAATAACCCCCGCAAGACCGTTAGCTGTTTACTGGTGTCCTTTTTTGCCTTTAATTGCCACTGCTGCGGCACTATGGGTAAATGCTCAATTTTCCACTGCTTATATTTAACATCGTAATCATCAGGTGCGGCCTGCTCTAATAAATGACCTATACACCAGCTGACAACATCACCATTGCCAACTTCAATGTAGCCAGGCTGCTTTTTATGTGGTTTGGGCAACGCATCGGCAATAGCCCGCCCCAGACTTGGTTTTTCTGCTATATATAAAATCATTTTTCTGTCAGTAATGCTCTAGCTACTTGAAAGCGATAACTTGCCGCCATTCTTTTATTAATTAATAACACGAATGCCTGCCAATGTTGTTCCCTATCCAATTTATAACCCGCCAGAGAGTGATTATCTGAAAGTGTTCCCGTTTTAACTTTGAGCCCTTTTTTGCGCTCTGGTAACAAATCTATCCAGGGCCGGAACACTTCTAATACTTGCAATAGCTGTTCTGCACTAATTTTATTTAAACGTGATAAGCCTGCGCCATCGACAAAACTGGCTCCCTTAAACGAGAATTCTTTTTCTAGGGACTGCGTATAATACTGTTGCGCAGCGCTCACGCTAAGTACAGCCTGACTCTCACTGGTTTTAGGCAACATTAAGAAAAGTTGATTGGCAATAAAGTTATTTGAGTACTTCAACATCGCACTTAATAGTTCTTCCATGGTTTTTGAGCTGTAATGGCGATAAATAAATTTGGCACTTTTAGGCAATGAGGCAACCTTTGTTGGAAGGTTTCTTTTAGAATGGATTTTGGCAAAGACTTGCGCAAAGTAGATGGCTGCCATATCCCGACCTCCCGGTAACGAGATGCGTTTTTTTGCTACATCGATATTGGCAGCGAGTTTTTTGGCCAGAGGTGTGATTGGGGTTTGACTCTCGGCACTACTCACCACACCATCATTTATCTGCACAAACAAGGTATTAAAGTTGACCACTAGCGCAGCATTGCCTGCATCGTATGGGTTATCGCTGACTCCTCGCCCATCTAAGCGCAGCTGAGGAAAATATCTATTATCCACGTATATTTTTTTGATCTTCTTTAACTTCAGTTCTTTAATGGCCTTGCTCATTAACAATATTTCTTCTGAAGTGATATAGGGATCGCCAAACCCCTTTATCCATAACACTCCCTGATCATAGTAAAAATCCGTGTAAAACTTATGCTCAAGCCCCCAACGTTTAATCGCTAGGTAGGCAGTCACAATTTTCAGTGTAGAAGCTGGAACCAATAACTGCTCGGGCCGGATGCTGATACTGTGGCGCGCACTGGTATCTGCCAAGAGTAGTGCCGCTTTTGGAATTCCCTGAATGATGGCACTGTGTTTGGACATCTCACTGGCAGCAGTAACATGAGACATAACTAACAGCATCAAGAACATAGACGATATTAAATATTTACTCATAAAATGATTTTTAAAAAGGCCATTCATTGCCACATTCCATTGCTAGGTTAATAAGGGGAATAATGATGCCTTAAATACTCGTATATTTCTTGATAAATTTACCCTATTTGGTTGGTTTCAAGTACATCCTAATAATTTTACAATAAAGTCTTAGGCTATTTTTCGTTACTCAATTAACTAACTTTAGTTAGTTTTATGCATCAGTTTGCTATTTCTAAACATCTGTTTTTTAAAAACAATCTATTAACTTGCACTGTTTAGTAAGTTACTGGTAATATCATCTTGGCGTTTTTTTGTACTGATATTGATTATATTTCTTGCGTAAGATTTTTTTTGGTATCTAATTTGCTTATAATTAGAACAACATTTAAAACACTCGTTATAAGCAGCCATTAGAAAACACCCACTAAAAACAGTCCATTCAAGCTATAGCATCAATCAAGGAGATGATAATGACGCTACTGATTTTTAACAACGGCACACCTTCTGCTGAGATGCCTAATAGAAAACGCAACCCAGTAATAGACTACTCCCTAAAACAAATCGACCTCTCTTCACCTTATAAGCAGTTTCAACAAACTGAATTACCTTATGTAGAGAAAGAGGCACCGCAGCCTAAGAAAAAAGCGGCGATCGCCTATCCTAATCAAACGTTAAGTTATATCAATACCGGCAAAGCAGCCGACTCTTTAGAAAACCGCAGACGTCTGCGAGCTTCTCACGTAATGACTACACCTGTTATTACCGCGATGCCTCATGAATTAGTGACCCGCGCTAAGCTATTGATGCATGATAATGACATATCCCATCTGGTGATCGTCAACAATGAGCATCACCCTTTAGGGCTAATCAATGCCAAAGATTTATTGGCGATAGACTCTCCAGAAACTAGCTTTATTCATAGTATTGTTGATTTAAAGGTTCTTGCCGTCTCAGAAGATACTTTAGTAAGAGATATCGCATTGATATTTATGAAGTATAAGGCATCAGCTCTCTCAGTTGTGAATAGCCAGCATAAAGTGGTTGGCATAATATCGCGAAGTGATTTATTGAGTTTGCTAGTTAGCGGCCCCAACCAAACACTTAAAGCCTAAGCCTCCTTTCATTACCCCCTCATTTTCTTGCGCCCTTCCCTGCTTTATTCACAAACATAAATTTATTGACATTAAATACCGACATAAATATCAAAAAAATCACCAGTAAATTATTATATGTACTAAACTACAGTCGTGAAGACTAAAAAATGTAGTTATTCATTAAAAACGCTAAATAATGCAATAAAAGCACCGTTTAAAATGACTTCATAGACCGCCACAAGACATTTCAATGTTATGTGTTAAGCGTTTCTCGCCGTACAGATTAATGGATTAATCAACAGAAAAGTATGTCAGTTAAGGGAATTAGACATGACAATATTGGTCTTTGAACAAGGTTTATACCAAGCAGAACCCACCGCCATCATTAGCAGAGAGTTACTGCACCCTCCTTCTACCGCCACTGAAAAACCTACTTTTCAAGGCATGTTCAAGAATATGAATGTTATAAAAAAACCTAGTCCGCAAAAAGACACCTTGCACAACAGAAGACAACTCGCCGCACGGGAAATCATGATATCCCCAGTGATTACGGCTGTTTCACATGATTTAGTATTACAAGTAACCCAATCACTACTAGCAGCTAATGTATCCCATGTAGTGGCAATTGATGCCGAACAACACCCCATAGGCATTATTAATATCAGCACTTTATTGGCGACGCAATTTCCGGATACTCGTTTTATTAGACAATTTTGTGGATCAAGTGTTTTAGCGGTACAAGAACATACTCTTGTACGTGACATTGCCGCCATCTTTATAAATTATAAAGCGACAGCAATATGTGTAGTTAACCAGCAGCATCAGCTATCAGGTATTATTTGTCGAGTTGACTTAATGAATTTGTTAGTGGGCGCGCCCAACAAATAAAGACCTACGGCGCACTGCATAACGCAGCGAGCGAAGTTATAAGAGTTTTATTAAATCGAGGTGTACTTCTGCACTCCCTGAGTTTATATAGAGTTCGCCTTCACTTATTGATACTGTAATTTGCATCTTCTTTGCCACTAAGTCCACCAATTGCTCAATCTGCTGGTGTTTAAAGCGGTAAACTTCTATATGGGGTAAGGCTGCAAAAGCTTCCGAATTTTTCTGCCACCATATATCAGTTTCGCTACCAAAGGCATAGAGCAACACTTTTGGGGCCCGACTAACACCTTTGCGCATCCGCTCTGGGCTAGCTTGTCCGACTTCAATCCAGCTTTCCACTTGTAGACTAGGTGAGATTTGCCAAATATCAGGCTCGTCTTGAGAGGATAGTCCTTTAGTGAATTTTAAATCACGATTGTAATTGAGGGCGAAAACCATCAATCGAACCATCATCCTGGCCTGTTTTTCTGAAGGGTGTTGAGTGAGGGTAAAATTGCAGCTATCGTAAACATCACGATCAGTATCAACTAACTGCAATTCAACTTTGTACAAGGTAGGTTTTAAAGCCATTAAGATGCTGTGTCCACTGTTACAGGGGTGGTTAGAATGCTATTTAATCGGGTTAAGTGTAGCGCGGCGTCCTTCCCTAGATCTGTCAAATAACCACCATCAAGCTGGGTAATTAAGCCTTTTTCAAACAGCCTTTCACTAGCTCCAATAACACTGACAGAGGCCTCTCCATGAACTTTGATTCCCTCAAGAGTTGAGCTCAAACTAAATTGCGACAGCAGTGCAAGCTCATCGATAAGATCGGCACTTAATTTCATAGTGATATCCTTTTTGATTCTATTAGAAAAATCACCTTACTATTCAAAGTACTTTGTTTCAACTAAAAACCTTAGGATAGAAGACTCTATTACACCGATATATTAAATTCACCCACATTTTAGGCACCGATCTTACGCTTGAAAAAAGCAAATATCATAGGCGAATAAAAAAATATAAGTAATGTTGGCTGCTAGAACAATCGTCAGGTAATTAATATAGACGATCTTCATAGAGTAAGGTGGGAGACTTCAAGGTATAAACAACAGAAATTCTAAGCAAACGGCGCACAATCTTGGATTGATTTAGCTTGTTGCTAATTATTCTCTATTAAACAATTTCGAGATAGACCCAAGTAAATCATAGGCTTTTATGCAGTAGACCAAACAAAGTGCATCGCCATTAGGCTAATACACCTTCCTCAATGCTATTTACTATTTTTTGTTCAGCTGTATGCAAAATATCTAATATTTTATCGCTGGACACTGGTGGAGAGAAATATTTACCTTGGATAAAGCCACAGCTATTTTCCACTAAAAATGCAGCCTGTTCTTTTGTTTCAACACCTTCAGCTATAACATTCAAATTAAGGTTTGCAGCCATTGATATAATGCCTTTAATGAGCTCGTTATCCTCAAGATCAATATTGATTTCAGCAATAATTGATTTGTCCAACTTCAAGGTAGTGATAGGGTACTTTTTCAAAAAGCTCAGCGAAGAATATCCAGTACCAAAATCATCAATGGCAATGCGTACTCCCATTTTACGGATCTTTTTTAACTGCTCCAAAGTCTGTTTGTTATCAAAGATCAACAGACTTTCAGTTATTTCTATCATAAGGTATTTTGCTTCTAAACCTGTTTCATTTAGCACATCATCAATCTGCTGCGCCATGTCACAGTTTTGAAATTGTCTAGAAGAGATATTAACCGACATGATAAAGCTCTCAGAGCCACCTTTAAGCCACAGAGAGGCCGCTTCACAAGCTTGTGAGAGCATCCATTGACCAATAGGCAAAATCAGACCTATTTCCTCTGCCAAGGGTATAAATTTATCAGCAGAAATTTTTCCTTGGGTAGCGTGATTCCAGAAAATCAAGCTTTCAAAAGCAGATATCTTGGAATTGTTAGCAGCATAAACCGGTTGATACTCTAAGCTAAATTGTTTTTCTTCAACGGCCTTGTACAGCGAAGCCTCTAACAGGCGTCGCTCTGAAGCTTCTAGATCCATTTGCTGGGTAAAAAACTGATAGTTATTACTGCCAGCATCTTTTGCCTTATACATTGCACTATCAGCTTTACGGATCAACGTCTCATAATTATCGCCATCCGTTGGATACATTGAGATACCAATACTCGCTGATACAAATGCATCATTACCCGACAATCTAAAGGGATTTACCAACGTTTTTAAAATACGACCAACAATTAGCTCTACAGTATTCATCTGATCTATATCGGACAATACGACGGCAAACTCATCACCACCAAATCGTGCCGCTGTATCGGTTGAGCGCAACACGTCTTGGATGCGTAGAGCTGCCTCTTTTAGCAGATCATCGCCAATTGAATGGCCTAATGTATCATTGACATACTTAAACCGGTCGAGGTCCAAAAATAACACACCGACCAGCGTTTTATTTCTATCCGCCCGTTTACTCGCATCGTTAAAGCTTTCCATAAACAAATTTCGATTTGCCAGTTTTGTCAGAGCATCAAAATTATTTTGGTGTTGTATTTTTTTATGCGCTAGCTCCGCAGCAAGGCGGCTTTTGGTTAGCGCCTCTTCAGTTTTTTGGCGCTCTTTAATCTCAAGTAATAAGTTACTATTACTATTATTTAGCTCTTTGGTTCTAACATAAACACGTTTTTCCAAAGTACGCTGTAGATCAAGCAACTTTCTGTTATTACTAAACAGATATATCACCATCAATATACCAACGATAAAGGTGACAAAAATCAACAGCACAGAATTTTGAAAAGACAACAGAGTATTTCTCTGTTTAGTGCTCAACATATCTTGATTGTGGTAGCCCCAGTTCTTTTGGAAGTTATGCAATTCAACAATTAGCTCAGAAAACAGATGCTGAGCTTGGAACAAATGATACTTACCAGAAGATGCTTGATCGTAAACTATCTCTTGTATTCTGCTGATATTCTCTGAAAACAGAGCGACATTAATTTTCTCATTTAAATCTGGGTACTGCTGTTCTAAAAGCACAAAGCCTGTGGTGCGATCGACAATGTTGCTAAAATGCCGATCAAATTCTTGATTAACTTTTGGCAAACTATCCGCTTTATAAGCACCTGAGAAAAGCTCTGAGGTATTCATCAACTCTAATTCAAATTCATTGATAAAATCTACCGTATCAGTATTCACCGCGCCTGTTTGTAAATTATCAATTTGACGATATAAAATAACCGAGCTGACCAAGCTCAGTAAAATAATACTTAGCATACAAGATGCCAAAAATAGTGATGTTTTTGAAGTCGTTTTATACATAATTATGTTGCATTTACCGTTGTAATTCGCTGCCAAAAAGACAATATACAAGTCAACTAAAGAGGCCATCGACACTTAAAAACCCGACATTAGTTTCTCTAAGAAATTTTCCTATGCGTATTATGCTGATACCCATACAAAAGTCTTTAAATATAAACAAACAAGCGTTCAAAATTAACGAGTTATTAATTATAAGCGACATCTTTTTGCTGCATTAGCAGCCTGATACTAGAGCGCCCCTCTTACATAAACAGCTTGATACACTATGGTTTATTGGTCTAAAAATAAGGTAAATTTCAGTTGTAGATAGTCGCTAAAGTGTCTAGTATCAGCTCACTTTCAAGCCAACAAAAACTGCGCCGCGGAGCTAATTTGAACAACAATATTAAACATCATTTCGCCACTGGTATCGCTTTTCTATTTTTAATCATGTGGTACTACGCCCTACACAGCGTTGGATTTTTTGACTATGTAGGTAGTTTGATGCCAGAGAGCTATCATGGCTCCGGATTAATGCTGGGAATTGGTTTGGGAATGACTCCTGCGTTTTTTATCTGGAGTCGGTTTAATCGCTGGGCAGAGAAAAAACTAAATATAAAAGGTAAATATTACGAAGATGGATTTTACAAGAAAGATGATCCAAAATAAAAAAAGCCCCTAACGGGGCTTTTTATGTACAGGAAGTACGGTAAACGTAAGTGGCATCGCAGAATTTTGTTCCCGACAAATTCTAAGTACCTGCAGGCAATGCCAAAGAGCGTATATTGAATAGCGATAAATCAGGCAGAACTTAAACCATCACTGACTAACTCCCAACAGTGTGCCGGGAGTTAGTGTCAGCTTAGAGGTGCTGGATTCTATTCAAACCCGCGATTGCCGCCACACGATAGGCTTCAGCCATGGTTGGATAGTTAAAGGTGGTATTAACAAAATATGCTAGCGTATTACCTTTCCCTTCCTGACGCATGATCGCCTGACCGATATGGATGATTTCTGAGGCCTGATCACCAAAACAGTGAATCCCTAATATCTTTAAAGACTCTGGATCAAACAAAATCTTTAACATGCCCACAGGTTGACTAGTAATTTGCGCACGCGCTGTATCTTTAAAAAACGCTTGCCCGACTTCATAGGGAACACACTCTTTGGTTAGCTCCTCTTCCGTCTTACCTAAAGAACTGATCTCAGGAATCGTATAAATTCCCGTAGGCACTTCATCTATATACCTAAAGTCTTTATTGCCAATAATATCAGCAGCGGTAGAACGCCCTTGGTCAATGGCAGCCGAGGCCAGACTTGGCCAACCGATAACATCACCTACTGCTGAAATTCCTTCAACACTCGTGCGGTATCGCTGATCTACTTCTAATTGTCCGCGGCTATTGGCAGATAAACCGGCATTTTCCAAGGCTAAATTAGCGGTGTTTCCACTGCGTCCATTACACCACAAGAAAGCATCCGCACGAATCTTCTTACCGGATTTAAGACATAACGTAATGCCTCTTTCATCACCGGTAACGCTGGAATAATCTTCATTGTGACGTATTTTTACAGAACTGTTACGCAAGTGATAACTTAATGCATCAGAAATTTCACCATCAAGGAAAGACAGTAAACGACCGCGAGTATCGATCAGGTCAACTTTCACACCCAATCCACTAAATATCGATGCGTACTCACAACCGATGACACCAGCACCAAAAATTATGATTGTGCGAGGAGTATGGCTAAGCTTTAGGATGGTATCAGAGTTATAAATACGGGGATGATTAAAATCGACATCAGGAGGACAATAAGGGCTAGAACCTGTAGCAATAACAATGTTCTTAGCTCTGATAATTTCATCGCCCTTAACAGTGCCCTTTACTAATAATGTGTTGGCATCTTTAAATTGTGCCTGACCAAAAAACACGTCAACTCTGTTACGCGCATAAAAGTTAGTGCGCAACATTACTTGATTAGCCATTACCTTTTCAGCACGATCCAATACTTTTTGGAAAGAGAACCAGCGCGGCTCGCCTATTTCTCTGAACATCGGGTTGGTATTAAACTCGACAATTTGCTTGACTGAATGTCGCAGTGCTTTAGAGGGAATTGTGCCTTTATGGGTACAATTACCACCCACTGCATGCTGCTCTTCAATAATAGCAACTTTCTTACCGTGCTTGGCCGAATTCATTGCCGCACCTTCACCCGCTGGCCCAGAACCTATTACTACAACGTCATAATCATATTCAGCCATCAACTACCCCTTAAATTTCAAAAAACACTGTTCAAACAACAACTTTGTAACTATTAGCTAGTATAGGAGAATACCTCCTCCCTGTGCTAGCTTCAATTAACGATTAGCTACTTCTTTATCTCGTAGCCTAGATCTGCCAATTTTGATGTCTTGGCTTCACGGGAAATGCGCTCATTTTCGTCTTCACAGATCTGCTTATCGCCGGCGCAGATATCACAGGCTGTATCCATCCCTAAAGAAGCCATCCCCCCACAGGAGCCTGCTATCGGCTTACCGCCAAAAATCACACCCACTGACATGGCTGCCACTACACAAATCAATACTGCGAATACTATAAAAAATGTTGCCATCACTACCTCTTGCGAGCACTACCCGCTGTAAAAATATTTATCTTTATTAAACTCTTATTGAACTAATATATAACTGTTATTTGACTATCCGAGCAGCAAACCCCGGTGTCATTTTTTCACTAAAACCACTGACACTTTTTGAGATAAAAAACGCTTCAATATTGTTTGCAACAGCGTATTGATACGCTCTCTCTAGACCCATCGCCAGGAAAGTTGTCGCCAGCGCATCTGCCAGAGCACAGTTATCAGCCAATACTGTAGCCGAGGCTAAATTATGAGAAATAGGACGCCCAGTTTCAGTATTAATAATATGCGAGTAACGCACTCCTTTTTCTTCAAAATAAATACGATAGTCTCCAGAGGTAGCGACTGCTATATCATCCACTCTGACCACTCGCTGTACAACACGACCGGACACAGGGCTTTCTATCGCTATACGCCAAGGTTGATTATCCGGCTTAAGACCTTTAGTGATAAGCTCGCCACCAATTTCAACCAGGTAGGCATCATAGCCTTTCTCTACCAGTATCTTAGCTAATAGATCTACCGCATATCCTTTGGCTATCGAAGACAAATCGACATACAGATCTGCATTTTTTTGAATGTAGTTATCTTGCAGTAAAAGTAGTTTCTGATAACCAATTCTATCTCTAACCGCCTCTATCTGCTCTGCGCTAGGCGCTTTGGTGACACGTTTATCGGGACCAAAACCCCATAAGTTAATCAGCGGCCCCACCGTAATATCATAGGCGCCATCAGAGCTTCTGCTAATATCCTGCGCCATCTCCAATACTTTATAAAGATCCGCTGAAACTTGTCTCTTGTTACCCGCTGGCGCTTGATTGAATAGAGAGAGCTCCGAATCACTGATATAAGTCGACATTGCCTGATTAACATCTAAGAGCAATTGATCAACTTCACTTTTAATCTTTGCAGCTGTCGCGGCTGTTTCTTTCTCTGCTGCTATCCATTTGATGTGATAGCTGGTGCCCATGGTTCTGCCTTCAATAGCAACCACTTTGGGTTCAGCTACCGCTGCAGAAATGTTAAACCCTACAAGGACAAAAACGGCTAGCAGATAAACTGCTAACCGTTGCGAGACACGTAGATACGTGCCAGATTCAGACTTGAACATTGTGTTTAACCACCAAAGTCATCAAGCATGATATTTTCAGGCTCAACACCTAGATCTTCCAACAGCTTAATCACTGCTGAGTTCATCATCGGTGGCCCACACATGTAAAACTCACAATCTTCAGGGGCTTCATGATCCTTCAGATAGTTTTCAAATAATACATTGTGAATAAAGCCAGTCATGCCTTCCCAATCATCTTCAGGCTGCGGATCTGAAAGCGCCAGATGCCACTTGAAGTTCTCGTTTTCGGCTGCAAGCTGATCATACTCTTCAGAGTAGAAAGCCTCACGTAGTGAGCGAGCGCCATACCAGAAAGAAATCTTACGGGTAGAGTTCAAACGCTTTAACTGATCAAAGATGTGTGAGCGCATCGGTGCCATACCAGCACCACCGCCAACAAATACCATTTCTGCATCGGTGTCTTTGGCAAAGAACTCACCAAAAGGTCCGTATACATCGATAGTATCACCAGGCTTTAGGTTAAATACAAACGAAGACATGATCCCCGGTGGTATTCCCTGACTGCCCGGTGGTGGAGAAGCGATACGGATGTTAAATTTAACAATCCCTTTCTCACCTGGGTAGTTCGCCATAGAATAGGCGCGGATAGTCGTTTCTGAAACGTTAGAGATGTTATCCCAAACGTTAAACTTATCCCAGTCACCACGATACTCTTCTTCAATATCAAAGGTTTTGTAATCGACCGTATGCGGAGGACATTCTAGCTGCACGTAACCGCCAGCACGGAAGTTAACCACTTCCCCTTCGGGGATACGCAATGTCAGCTCTTTGATGAAAGTGGCTACGTTTGGATTAGACTCAACCGTACAAGTCCACTTCTTAACCCCAAAGATCTCCTCTTCCAGGTCAAGTTCCATATCTTCTTTAACAGCAACTTGACAAGCGAGACGCCAGCCTTCTTTAGCTTCACGCATAGTGAAGTGTGACTCTTCAGTCGGTAGCATAGAGCCACCACCGTCCAGTACTTGACACTTACACTGGGCGCAAGTACCGCCACCACCACAAGCTGAAGGGATGAAAATACCCATTTCAGAGAGTGTTTGCAGCAATTTACCGCCAGCGGGTACTGTTACTTTCTTGTCCGGATCATTGTTGATGTTAATCGTCACATCACCGGAACTTACTAATTTTGAGCGAGCTGCCAATATTATCGCCACTAGTGCAAGCACTACGACGGTAAACATGACAACACCGAGAATTATTTCAGCATTCATAGGCTTAATATTCCTTTGTTAATTATCATGTATTAAAGCTGCACGCCGGAAAAAGACATAAATCCAAGTGCCATTAGACCTACAGAGATAAAGGTAATACCTAAACCTTGCAAGCCAGCGGGAACATCAGAATAACGTAATTTTTCACGGATACCAGCCAGCGTTGCGATTGCCAGCGCCCAACCAAGGCCAGCACCAACACCATACACAGCAGATTCAGCGAAATTATAGTCACGTTCAACCATAAACAGCGCCGCACCCATAATCGCACAGTTTACTGTGATCAAAGGCAGGAAGACGCCCAACGCGTTGTACAGAGCGGGAAAGTATTTATCTAATACCATTTCCAGAATTTGCACAATCGCCGCGATAACGCCGATATAGGAGATGTAACCCAAGAAACTTAAGTCAACATCAGGGTATCCTGCCCACGCTAACGCTCCCTCTTTTAATAAATAATTCAACAATAAGTTATTAATAGGGGTAGTGATGGCAAGTACGACGATAACCGCAACACCAAGGCCGATTGCCGTCTGCACTTTCTTTGAAATAGCCAGGAAAGTACACATACCGAGGAAAAATGAAAGCGCCATATTTTCAATAAAAACAGCTTTCACAAACAGACTAATATAGGCTTCCATTAAACAGCCTCCTTCTGTGAGTTTTTACAGATGACAAAATCAGGTGCTTCCACTTGCGACGTATCGAAAGTGCGTATCAACCAGATCAATCCACCGATGATAAAGAAAGCACTTGGAGGCAGCAGCAGTAAACCATTGCTCATGTACCAACCATCATTGGTTACCAAGGGTAAAATTTCGAAGCCAAATAGCGTACCCGCGCCAAACAACTCACGGATAAAGCCGACGAACAACAACACCACACCATAGCCCAAACCATTACCGATACCATCTAAGAATGATGGGATTGGCGGGTTCTTCATCGCGAATGCCTCCGCACGACCCATGACGATACAGTTGGTAATAATCAGACCAACAAACACCGATAACTGCTTAGAAGTATCGTAGGCAACCGCTTTGAGCACCTGATCGACCACAATAACCAGTGATGCGATAATCGTCATCTGACAGATAATGCGAATCGAGCTGGGCATATGGTTGCGCATCATAGAGACGAACATATTGGAAAATGCCGTGACTATCATTACCGCTAGCGTCATTACCACGGCTGTTTTAAGGTTGGTTGTTACCGCTAGTGCCGAACAAACACCCAATATTTGCAATGCAATTGGGTTGTTTGAGATTATCGGTTTAACGATCATATCTCTAATTTCAGACATCGCTTAACTCTCCCCTGCTTTGAGGTTAGATAAATAACCGGCAAAGCCGTTTTTACCCATCCAGAATTGCACTAAATTAGTCACGCCATTACTGGTTAAAGTAGCACCTGATAGGGCATCTATTTTAAACTCAGCACCCGGTGCAGACTTATCTACCGCACCTTTAACTAGACCAATTTTTGGTTCCATAGAACCTTCTGCATAAATTTTCTTACCCGGCCAAAGTGCTTTCCACTTAGGGTTATCCACTTCGCCACCAAGACCTGGCGTTTCACCATGGGTGTAAAAACCAAAACCTACTACAGTATTCAAATCGTTCTCTAGCGCTAAGAAGCCATAGAGTGTCGACCAGAGCCCATACCCATGTACGGGAAGAATAACCTTATCTAGCTGACCATCTTTGTTAACCAAAAAGACAGGCATCACGTTAGCAGTGCGTTTGATAGAGGCAATATCTTCAGAGCGAGTAAGCGCTCTAGAGAGTGACGGCTCTTTCGCTGCGCGCTTTGAATCTTTGTAACCTTCAGGCTTTTCGACGTACTTACCAGTAGCAAGATTCACATATTTAGTGACGATTTGCTCGGCAAATAATTTCTGTACATCTTTACCAGCGTAGTCAATTTTAGCCGCAGCTAAAATATTACTCTGCCGATCCAACTCTTTATTTTCTATTTGCATTGGTCTCAGTAAAACCGCCGCGGCGGACACTATCACTGAACAGACTACACAAAGTAGTACTGTGACAGTGATGGTTCTGCCAATAGTATCGTTATTAGCTGCCATGACGTAACAACCTCCGCTTAACATTTGCCTGGACAACGAAGTTATCGATGAGAGGCGCAAATAAGTTACCAAACAATATTGCCAGCATCATGCCCTCAGGGAAGGCGGGGTTGACCACGCGAATCATCACCACCATCACCCCAATCAATGCGCCGAAATACCATTTACCAGTATCGGTCATAGATGCAGAAATAGGATCTGTTGCCATAAAGAAGAGACCAAAGGCGAAGCCACCCAAGACAAAGTGCCAGTAAAAAGGCATCGAGAACATCGGGTTAGATTCAGATCCAATCAAGTTGAATATAATAGTCATCACCACTGTACCGGCCACTACACCTGCGATAATTCGCCATGCAGCCAACTTCATGACCACTAGCGCACCGCCACCAATCAAGATAGCTAAAGTCGATACTTCACCTACTGATCCGGGAATAGTACCGATAAAGGCATCCCATAAAGTAATGTTCTGAGCGATAATTGCCTCAACACCACCGAGTGCAGCAAGCCCAAGAGGCGTGGCTCCGGTAAAGCCATCTACCGCTGTCCATACTGCATCACCTGACATTTGTGCAGGATAGGCAAAGAACAAAAAAGCACGTCCGGTCAGCGCAGGGTTTAAGAAGTTCTTGCCGGTTCCGCCAAACACTTCTTTACCAATCACTACACCAAAACTGATGCCTAGAGCCACTTGCCAAAGCGGAATATCGGGTGGCAATATCAACGCAAACAAGATAGAAGTAACAAAGAACCCTTCGTTAACTTCATGACCACGTTTCATCGCAAACAGTACTTCCCAGAAACCACCGACGATGAAAGTCGTCGCATAGATTGGTAGCCAGTAAATAGCACCGTAAATCATATTATCTAATATGCTGTTAGCATCAAAGCTGGTGAGTGCACCGGCAAGGGCGCCACGCCAACCTGCAGCTTCAGTCATACCCATAACGTCCATGGCTGTATTAGCCTGTAGACCTAAGTTGTACATACCAAAGAAAACAGCGGGAAAAGTACAAGCCCACACCAAAATCATCATGCGCTTTAAATCGACGCCATCACGAACGTGAGCAGCAGCTTTGGTCACATGACCGGGTGTGTAAAAAATGGTATCCGCGGCTTCAAAAAGCGCGTACCAGTTCTCATATTTGCCGCCTTTGTGGAAGTGCGGCTCCATTTTATCAAGAATATTTCTCAAATTCATAGGTTTAAGCCTCTCTCTCGATGCGTGTTAAATTATCGCGAAGAATCGGGCCATACTCGTATTTGCCTGGGCAGGCAAAAGTACAAAGTGCCAAATCTTCTTCATCGAGTTCCAGAGCACCTAGCTCCATTGCCGATACAATATCACCCGTGACAATGGCACGAAGCAACTGTGTCGGTAATATATCCATTGGCATCAACCGCTCAAACTGCCCTACAGGTAACATAGCGCGTTCCGAGCCGTTAGTGGTTGTTGAGAAACTGAATCTTTTCGCTTTATTAAGTGCAGAAGTGAAAATATTCAGCACTGAGAATTGATTGGCGCCAGGCACTGCCCAGCCCATAAACTCACGCTTATCACCTTGCTCAAGGACGGTAATTTGGTTGCTGTAGCATCCTAAATAATCTAATGCTCCAGTTGCGGTGCGCCCGTTCCAGATAGATCCAGAAATAACACGATTACCCGCGATATCAACACAACCTTCTAACAAGTCACTAATTTTAGCACCCAGTCTAGCTTTTACTAACTGCGGCTCATTCACCACGGGACCTGCTATAGAGATAATGCGCTCTACAGACAACTGCCCTTGCGTAAATAATTTACCCATAGCCACTACATCTTGGTAACCAATAGTCCAAACGACATGATCGCGAGATACTGGCTCTAAAAAGTGAATATGAGTACCTACATTACCTGCGGGATGCACCCCTGAAAACTCTTCAACAGTCACGCCATCTGCGGATGGAATTTCTGCGCCCGCCGCTTTACAAAGAAAAACTTTGCCAGCAGTCAGTTTCGTTAGCAGCGTTAAACCATTGCTAAAATCTGCTGGGTTTTCAGCGATAATAACAGCGGGATCAGCCGCTAGAGGGTTAGTATCAATAGCAGTTACAAAGATAGCGGCAGCGGTTGAACCCGCAGCTGGTACTTTAGAAAATGGACGGGTACGCAATGCGCTCCACAGTCCAGACTCTTGCAATTGTTTGCTTACTTGCTCGCCATTTAGCGCACCAAGCTGTGCGCTTTCGATTTTATCAAAAGCGACATATTCTTCTTTTTCATCCACTTCGATAACCACAGATAGCAGCACACGGCGCTCTCCACGGTTTATCTCTATTACAGTACCTGCAGCAGGCGCTGTAAAATGAACACCTTCGGTTTTCTTGTCAGAAAAGATCAATTGACCGAGTTTAACTCGATCCCCCACCTTGACGGCCATCGTCGGCTTACAGCCAACGTAGTCAGGGCCACTCACGGCGACCGATCGCACTTGTCTAGACGCAGTAATACTCTGCGCAACAGTGCCTAAAATCGGCAGATCTAGACCTTTGTTGATCTTGATCATACACTTCACCCAATCACGATTATTATATTTTAAGAAGATATTGCTGGCCTGCGCTTGAATTATAATTAATTCCTGCCACGCAGTGTTTATTATTTATACGACAACAACATTTCCCACCAAAAAACTTGTCGATTATACATGAGCTTAGACTCTCTATCATAGTTAGCTTAGTCAATAATTCAAAAAAAAGTCATTTAAAACGATATTTTTTAAACCTTTCACAGGAATCAAACATCACCGCTTACTCATAGCTTAAACTTTATTCAAAATCTCGAAGCCCTCTAACCACCTAGCACTTCAACTAAATAGCGATGCTTTCGCTGATAAGTTTGATCTTAATAAGCAGGCCACTATCAAACAAAGAAAACACTAGCACACAGACAATCTAAACAAAAACACAGGCACAAAAAAGCCCGATCCTAAGATCGGGCTTTTGCATATACAACAAGCACTAAAACAAAATTTAGATCTTTATTTTCTCACGCAACTTGATATTTAGCTCTTTAAGCTGCTCATTACTGACAACCCCTGGCGCATTAGTCAGCGGGCAAGCCGCTGTTTGCGTTTTGGGAAAGGCAATAACTTCACGAATAGAATCTGTGCCTGTCATCAACATAATCAGGCGATCTAAACCAAATGCCAAGCCACCGTGCGGAGGCGCACCGAATTTAAGTGCGTTAAGCAAGAAGCCAAATTTCTCTTCAGCCTCTTCATCTGAAATACCTAGACATCTAAACACAGCTTTCTGCATATCGCCTTGATGAATACGAATAGATCCTCCACCAAGCTCACAACCATTTAACACCATATCGTAAGCAATAGACTGTGCGGCGAGTGGGTCAGCCTCTAACTCTGCTGCTGTACAGCTAGGCGCTGTAAACGGATGATGGATAGCAGTTATACCGCCATCAGAGGTTTTTTCAAACATCGGCCAATCAACCACCCAAAGCGGCGCCCACTCACAGGTAAGCATATTGAGATCAACACCGACCTTATTACGTAGCGCACCGAGCGCCTCGTTAACAACATTAGTTTTATCAGCACCAAAGAACACTAGATCGCCATCTTTAGCATCCAGACGCGCCATGATCTTCATAGCCACTTCTTCGCCCAGGAACTTAACAATTGGCGACTGCAGCCCCTGTGCACCTTTAGCCAAATCATTAACTTTGATCCAAGCTAAACCACGCGCACCGTAGATACTGACAAACTTAGTGTACTCGTCAATCAACTTGCGGGTTAGCGTAGCACCACCTGGTACTTTCAGCGCAGCAACACGCGAGTCAGCATCATTAGCAGGGCCGGCAAACACTTTAAACTCGATATCGGCCATCAAATCACCAACATCAACTAATTCCATAGGGTTACGCAAATCCGGTTTGTCTGAACCAAAACGCAACATTGCATCAGCGTAAGTCATACGTGGAAACTCACCCAAATCAACACTGAGCTTTTCCTGGAACAAACCGCTGATCATTTTCTCCGTGACGGCCATGATCTCATCTTGATCCATGAACGACATTTCGATATCGATCTGAGTAAACTCAGGCTGACGGTCAGCACGCAAATCTTCATCACGGAAACATCTGGCAATTTGATAGTACCTATCAAAACCAGACACCATCAATAACTGCTTAAACAACTGCGGTGATTGTGGCAAAGCAAAGAAACTACCTTCATGGGTACGCGAAGGCACAATGTAATCACGAGCTCCCTCTGGGGTAGCACGGGTTAAAATGGGCGTTTCTATATCTAAGAAGCCATTAGTGTCTAAATAATTTCTAATGTAAGAGCTAACCTGAGCACGCAAACGCAATTTCT
Source organism: Oceanospirillaceae bacterium (assembly GCA_013215375.1). Classification (GTDB taxonomy): domain Bacteria; phylum Pseudomonadota; class Gammaproteobacteria; order Pseudomonadales; family Balneatricaceae; genus Rs1. The sequence goes on from JABSRB010000009.1 coordinate 78,874, forward strand.
GCTGCATTTCCGGGCGTCGCAAATCCATGAAACGATTCTTTAAACGTACCTCTTCACTGACTTGCTGATGGTCATCTAACTGGAACGGTGGTGTCTCAGATTTATTAAGCACAATCAGCTCTTTACCCAGCACTTCAATCTCACCGGTGCCCATCTCAGGATTCACCGTGCCATTAGGACGATTACGCACTAAACCTTTAATTTCGATGACGTATTCATTACGCACAGAATCAGCAATGGCAAAACTTTCTGCACGATCTGGATCAAAGACAACTTGAACTATACCTTCGCGATCTCGAACATCTAAAAAAATGACTCCACCGTGATCTCTACGACGGTGAACCCAGCCCACCAGTGTAATCTCTTCACCAACTTGTTGTACTCTCAAGTCGCCGCAATAATGGCTGCGCATAATCTATTCCTATTGATAAAATCTAAATTTATTGTTGGGATTGCCACTCCTGCTTAACTGCAACAGGACTGAATCTAAATACTGTTATTTAACGCCCATCTTTACTTAGATAGGACGCAGAGCTTAATCGCTTTTACTAGCAGAAGCTGTACTGCTGCTAGCTTTATCACTGCTCACGTTACTACTGCTCGCGGCACTATCACCATTGGTGCTTTTAGCTGCCTTATTCTCTGAGCCGCCACTGCTATTTTCATCACCAGTAGAGGCCAAATTCTTCTTTTTCCCGGTCTTAAAGTCGGTTTCATACCAACCACTTCCCCCGAGACGAAACGCTGGCGCAGAGACTTGTTTGGTTACTTTGTTACCTTTACATGAAAGACAATCGGGTGCGGGCGCATCACTTTTGAGTAATAATTTTTCAAATTTATGCCCACACTCATCGCAGGCAAAGTCAAAAATAGGCATTTATTTGTCCAGAATATTCAAAGCGGCAAATTATACCTCAATAATACGTGTTTGTGTGTGTTTCGATAACAAAATCACCAGGGCGCTGTCCGAGAACTGCAATCGTAGCAAGACCCATACTATTTTAGGATAATTAGCGTTATTTTTAACCAAATGACATTAATCATTGTAGACTAGCCCACCGCCAGACAGCCTTCTTTAGACAACGCACCCCTCACACTACTGGCGTAAAGCTCAACTTAGCTTCTAATAACGCATTGACCTTAACGCGAATACTTTCAATTTCACCCTCCGTATATGGTTGCAGCGACTGCTTCCCCCATACTGGTGCAGGCCAGGCCACATCTGTGTCATAGCGCACAATGTGATGCACATGTAATTGCTTAACCACATTGCCTAATGCCGCCACATTCATTTTTGTAGCATTAAAGCCATCTGCTAGCGCCGCACTTAAATCACATGACTCATCCATCATTTGTACACGGTCCTGCAAGGACAGATGATACAGCTCATAAGTTTCAGCCCTACGAGGCACTAACACAAACCAGGGAAACTGCTTATCGTTAATCAATAACAACCGACAAAGAGGCAATTCGCCCAAGAAAATACTATCCCTCTCTAGCTGCGTATCTAATACAAATTCTATTTCTAACTCATCCATAACACCACCTCATCAAAACACTTCAAACAGCACGAAAGCTACCAAATATGAATTAGGCATCAGCTAATACTCACGCCATAAAAACCACCGCCTGCCCTACTCTTGATAAATAACTTGCTAAAAGCTACTGCTAGCCTGATAATTTTACGCGCAGTTGCCTGCAATTCCCACGAATACTGATATTTTCTTTGCATAACAACACTTAATAGAAGAGCCCTGAATGAGTTTTGACGTCAAAATACTGGATAGCATCCACCAAATCAGCCCTCAAGACTGGAATAAAGTTTGCACGATACACTACCCTTTTATTCGCCATGAATTTTTAGCTGCACTGGAAGACAGTCACTGCACTAGCGCTGCAACAGGCTGGATACCTTATCACTTATGTATTTTCCAACAACATACACTCATTTGCATCATGCCCATGTATCAAAAAACCAACTCTAATGGAGAGTATGTATTCGACTGGGATTGGGCCGATGCCTATGCAAGAAATGAAATACCCTACTACCCTAAACTACTCACAGCAATACCCTTTAGCCCATGTTATGGACCCCGTATCGCCAGCTTAATCCCTATCGAAGAACTGCTACCGACGATCTTTAAAACCATCCGCTCTCTGTGTGATGAACAAGGCTTTTCAAGCTGGCACGGCCTCTTTATCCCCAAGCAGCAGATCCCCGCTCTAGAGCAGCAAAAGCTCCTCACCCGGCAGGGACTGCAATATCACTGGCACAATGACAACTACTTAAATTTTGAGCATTACCTAGCCAGCTTCACCTCTCGAAAACGCAAGGGCATCAAACGCGAACGAAGAAAAGTTAAAGAGCAAAACGTCTGCATAAGCGCTGTTGAAGGACCGCAAGTAGATAACGTATTACTCAGAGAGTTCTATCACTGCTACCACCTTACTTATTTAAAGCGCGGGCGGCAGGGTTATTTAAATGAAGTCTTTTTTAAAAACTTACTGGACAGCATCCCCGAGCAGATTGTGCTTTTTATCGCCACTCACCAAGAAAAAACAGTGGCCTGCGCCTGGTGCTTTAAAAACACTAGCACAGAGAACTCAGCGCTTTACGGACGATACTGGGGCTGTTTAGAGGATTTTGATAATTTACATTTTGAAACTTGTTATTACCAGGGTCTAGAATATTGTATTGAACACAACATACAACGCTTTGACCCAGGCGCTCAAGGAGAGCATAAAATATCACGTGGCTTTGCGCCTATCACCACTTACTCAAGTCACTACATTCAGCATCCGCAATTTCGTGATGCTATTGCAGACTTCCTTGAAAGAGAGATATCTGCAATAGGCGAGTACAAGCTGCAATTAAACAGCTTATTACCTTTTAAAGACAAAGCTCAGTGTAGCGATATAGAACCAGTTTAAGACAAGCTAAGCGCTTCAATTATTTGTACTGGATTTGCCCTTGGCCGGCTTTTATTAACTTGCTGGGAGGCGGCATGCTCGAATTCGGGACGCTCCTCAGTACGGTCTATTTGCAAGGTTTCAAAATCAAATAACTCCCTGTCCGACAACTGGCTCGGCGCAACATTTTGCATAGCGCCAAAAACACTCTCAATGCGCCCGGGCTGATCTACCTCCCACTGCGCCAGCATCGCTTTGATGTTTTGACGCTGCAGATTCTCCTGAGAACCACATAAGTTGCAGGGAATAATGGGAAACTCTCGATAACTAGCGTACTCGATAATGTCTTTTTCCCGCGCATAAGCCAGCGGTCTTATCACAATGTTGCGACCATCATCTGAACGCAGCTTCGGCGGCATGCCCGCCATACGCCCGCCGTGAAACATGTTCAAGAATAACGTCTCAATGATGTCATCTTTGTGATGCCCTAAAGCTATTTTGTTAGCGTTAATCTCCTCGGCAAACGCATACAAAGTACCACGGCGTAACCGCGAGCAAAGCCCACAAGTTTTCTTGCCCTCGGGGATTTTACTACGCACCACCGAGTAGGTATCACGCTCCACAATATAGTATTCAATATCTAGCTTTTCTAAATACTCAGGTAAAATATGCTCGGGGAACCCCGGTTGTTTTTGATCGAGGTTGACCGCAATCAATTCAAAATTCACCGGCGCATTACGCTGCAAACTGATTAGCAAATCCAACATTGCATAAGAGTCTTTGCCACCAGAGAGACAGACCATAATACGGTCCCCCTCTTCAATCATTTTATAGTCTACCACTGCCCGACCTACGTCACGACGCAGCTTTTTTTGCACTTTATTAAACGCGCGCTTGGCTTGATCATTAACCGATTCACCAGCTTGCGCCTGAGATGTATTTTGACTCATAGGATTATCTTTTTAAATTATGTTTATGTCTAAGCGGGCACAACCGCTTCGTCGCTTAGTACTGGAATACCACTGTGAAAGCGAAACTCAGTATCCTCGCTCAATATCAGCTCTTTCTCCAAGACTCTAAACTCTTCGATACGTTCATCGATTGGCGCAGCGGCATACTCTTGTGCCAGCGCCAAATAGTCTTGGTAGTGCCGCCCCTCTGATTTAAGCAAGGAGGTATAAAACTTCTCCAACTCCTCATCGAGAAAAGGTGCCAGCTTAGCAAAACGCTCACAGGAACGCGCCTCGACGAAAGCACCGATAATCAAAACATCAACCAGTCTCTGTGGCTCATGAGTCGCGACAATTTTTCGCATTCCCGCAGCGTAGCCGGAGGCGCTTAAATGCACATACTCAATACCTCTAGACTCCATTAACGCCAACACTTGCTCAAAATGAATCAACTCTTCACGGGCTAAACGCGACATTTTTTTCAGCAAGTCGGGCTTATCAACGTAGCGAAACATCAGCGTCATAGCAGTAGATGCGGCTTTTTTCTCACAGTGAGCATGATCTATTAACATCAGCGACTGCTGGGTTAAGGCAACATCTATCCATGCCTGAGGCGTCTCACAAGGCAAAAATTGTTTGATCTCTTCAAGTGCTGTCATTATCTATCCTTTTTAAGAAGGCAGGCATTATACGCAGAGAGACCAATAGAGTCCAAAGTTGTTGTTCAATAATAGATAATTGAGGTCAGGTTAAAATTAAGTATCGCTCTTCCTCCAACCTAACGGCCTACCTCGTTTTCCTTTCATCATTCTTCGCCCGGTCAACGCCTCTATCTCCTGCTTGAATTTGTCACTGCCTATAGCCAATCCACTGTTGGTGTTAAGGCGTATTTCAGTTAGCCGTTCTGGGTTTAAGTACTGCTTAAACAAATCTCGATATCGATGTTATCTCTCTGCCTTATTTTTACCTAAAGCCATATATAAAAGGTGCGAGATGATTGGGGCAGAAATAATTGGGATTAGGCTAAAATCACCACTAGAGGATAGACAAGGTTTAACACAACTGATTAAGAAAAATAGCAGAACAGGAAAACATAGGAACATTGACTATAAATGAACGCAATAAATTACAGACATCAAGTAGGATCACTAACAGCAAGGCAAACAGCAGCATAAATTATGTATTAACTTAAGCGCTGCCGTTTACAGCCCGCGGTAATCCTCGATAGCTTTAAGTAATTATCTTAGCTGTTTTCCAGAGAATTGCAGGCCGTAGCTCAACAGGGAGAAACTGGCACCTCATGTTAAACTTGGATTAATTTAGCCCGCCTGAGACATTGATACTATCCCCAGTACTAAAAGAGGCACGCTCTGAAAGCAGCCAACAAATTGCCTCTGCCACCTCAGAGGGGTCACCACCACGGCCCATTGGCAAGCCTTCTTTTACGCGATTAACGCGATCAGGCTCGCCGCCATCACTATGCATGTCTGTATAAATAAGACCCGGGCGCACTGCATTCACCCTAACACCCTCACGACTGACCTCTTTAGCTAACCCTTTAGTGAATGTATCGATAGCACCTTTGCTCGCCGCATAATCTAAGTATTCATTGGGAGAGCCTGTGAGCGCTGCCAAAGAGGATACATTCACAATACTGCCTCCTGCCCCGCCATGCTTGAAGGCCATTCGCAACACAGCCTCGCGGGCGCAAATAAAACTACCGCCCACATTAACAGCAAACATTTTGAGTAATCTAGCACTACTGACCTGCTCAACATTGAGTTGCGGCATCATCAAAGCAGCATTGTTAACTAACGCGGTTACTGGCCCCAGCTCTTTATCCATCGCCCGGAACATTTTAACCACCCCAGCTTCATCAGCAACATCCGCTTGATACAACATACAGCGAACTCCAAACGCCAATACTTGAGCTTGCACTTCAATAGCTTGCTGTTGATTCGACAAATAATTAATGCATAAGTCATAACCACGCTCAGCCAGCATAAGGGAAGTTGCACGGCCAATACCGCGGCTACCTCCCGTCACTAAAGCAATAGGCCTTGCCGTCATATCTGTCTCCTTTACCGACTTACTCACCTTCTCGCTCCAACTCAAAAGGCGTCATTTGGTAAACGTAATAGTTAAGCCAGTTGCCAAAGAGCAAGTTAGCGTGAGAGCGCCAATTGCTACAAGGTTTATTCTCTGGGGAATCATCGGCAAAGTAATTGACCGGGATAACGGTATCACTATCTACTTCAATATCGCGCCAATACTCTTGCGCCAAAGTCTCGGCATCGTACTCCGGATGCCCAGTAACAAAAACTCGCTTACGATCACGGCTAGCCATTAAATAGACGCCCGCTTCATCTGAACTCGCCAAGATATTTAAGTCGGTGTGATTTTTGATAATGTTTACCGGATAATCCGCGTAACGCGAGTGCGGCGCCTTGAAGTAGTCATCAAAGCCGCGCGTTAGTGTTTCGTGACGATGGCGCGTTTCATGCTGATAGACCCCAGAGAGCTTTTTCTCACGCAATTTTTTAGGTAAATCATAAAAAATATTCAATGCCGCTTCAACCGCCCAACACAAAAACATCGTTGAAGTGACATTGGTTTGAGACCAGCGAATCACCTCGGCAACTTCATCTTTATAACGCACATTTTCCCAAGGCACTTTACCTAATGGAGCACCGGTGATAATTAGACCATCGTATTGATTGTTTTTGATATCGGCAAAATCACGATAAAAGCTGTTCAAGTGCGCCTTGGGAGTATTTTTACTCTCTTCATGATCGATGCGTAACAATTCAAAGTCTATCTGCAAAGGGCTGTTAGACAACATTCTAATCAGTTGATTTTCTGTTTCTATTTTCTTCGGCATCAAATTAAGCAGCAATACTTTTAGGGGACGCATGTCCTGATGCATTGCCCTTGTCTCTGTCATGACAAAGATATTTTCACTGTTTAGTAAATCTACAGCAGGCAATAAATCAGGTATTCTAATCGGCATATTAACCTCTACAACTTTTAATCATTATTCATGATACTCATTACAGTATCAGACTCTACTTTAATGCAACTTGATCGGCTAAAGCTTGCATATCTTCCACTTCCAACTGCACAGTGCTGGTCGGAAAAGCTACTTGCGCATCATGCTGTTCGATAATCTTTGCCACTTTAAACAACACATCCTCTTTGATTTGATGAAACCGTTCCCAATTGGTCGTTTTGGTAAAAGTGTAAACAAAAAATTCCAGCGATGACTCTGCCATCTTATTAAAATTAACCATCAATGTCTGTCGATGGTCTATAGCTTCGTGTTCAGCCAACATAGTACGTACATCTTCCAAGATAAGAGCCAAAGTATCGATATCGCAGTATCTTACGCCTACTGTTTCATAGATGCGTCTGTTGCTCATGCGCGAGGGATTTTCCACGGATATATTGGTAAACGTAGCGTTTGGCACATACAGCGGACGTTTGTCAAAAGTGCGAATGCGCGTTAGCCGCCAACCGATATCCTCTACCACTCCCTCAATATTTTTATCGGGAGAGCGGATCCAATCCCCCACTTTAAAAGGCCTATCCATATAAATCATCAGTCCGCCAAAAAAATTGGCCAGTAAATCTTTTGCAGCAAAACCTACTGCTATTCCGCCAATACCACCGAAGGCAAGCACACCGGAGACACTAAAACCTAAACTTTGCAGCACTACTAAAGATACGGTAATAATAATTGATAATCGCAACAACTTGCCGAAAGCATTAACAGTAGTAGCATCCAAAGAAGTAGTTATCCCCTCTGGATCAGCTAATTTTATTTCGGCGAGTCGAATAAAGCGGATAAAAAACCAGGCTATCAGCAAAATAAAGCCTACTTTTCGCACGGGCCCCATCATTGTCTCCAATATATTATTGGAGGCACTGCCAATATCACTGACAACGATACTGCCAGCAAAGACCGCTAGAGAGCCACCGAGCAGCCAAATCATAAAGATAACAGGTCGGCGCACTGCATTTAACAGAATGTCATCCCAGTGGTTTTTGGTTTTTTTAAGCTGCACTTCTAAGCGATTAAAAAATGTCTTAGCAAAATACGCAAACACTAACGTGAGAAAAATAATGCCAAAAACAACCACTAACCAAGCGCCTTGTGCACCCAGTGACAAATAATTTGTCAACCACTTCTCTATTATTGTTATCTCTTGCAAAACTAATCCCTTCTATATTTCTCTGTTATGTTTTAAATAGCGACCACGGAGCCATACTTTTTTATTAATACAGCGGTCGATAATAAAGCTAATGACTGCACTCGCGCAACTTGTTCGCTATCTCTGTGGCGTGCTCAAAACGCTGCAAATCTGGGTTGAAAAGTGTGTGCCGCATGCTGGCTAATCTTGTTGATTTTTCCACACCCGCCGCATCCAGGGCCTCTAAAACTTGGCTTGCTCCCTCGGCATTATTACACAAAAGCACGGTATCACAACCTGCGGAAATTGCCGCCATAGCTCGCGCTGCATACTGGCCGACACCAGCAGAATCAGCAACAAACGCGCCACTCATATTAAGGTCATCACTAAACACTACGCCCTCAAAACCACACTGTTTACGCAACACTTCTTGTAGCCAATAACGAGAAAAACCCGCTGGATTTGGGTCCACTTTAGAATAAACTACATGGGCGGGCATGACGGCATCTAAGCCTGATGCAATTAATTGCTTGAATGGCTGTAAATCCGCCTCCTCAATAACACTGAATTCGCGATCATCTCTGGCAATTTCATGATGAGAATCTTGAGAGGCCCAACCATGACCTGGAAAATGCTTGCCTGTTGAAGCCATCCCCGCCTGGCGCATACCTTTAATGAAACAGCGGCACAAATCCGTTACTTGCGCGTGAGAGGTACCGAAGGATCGATCGCCTATCACAGTAGAGTGCGCCCAGTGAATATCCAACACTGGGGCAAAACTGATATCGACATCCATTTCAATGAGTTCACTAGCCATCAACCAACCCATCTCTGTGGCCTGGTGCAAAGCTGCTGGAACATCTGTACTGTATAATTTACAGAGCGAGAACATAGCGGGGAGCCGTACAAACTCATCTTTAAACCGCTGTACACGCCCGCCTTCCTGATCAACCGCAATAACGATACGAGAATTCTGCTGGCGAATGGCGCCGATAAGATCAGTTAATTGATTTCTTGATTGATAATTTCGTGCAAATAAGATCAAGCCACCGACTTGATCGCTCTGTAGCTGCTCTGACTCAGACGCAGTTAAGCGATAGCCTGAGACATCTAACATTAGTCGGCCGTAAAACATGTGTAATCCTATGGGTAAAACGGGGAATGTCTAAGATGGGTAGTTAGATGCGACTAAAATATAGCTTGTCACCACGCGCTTGCATACCTGCGCTTAACACTGGCACCATACGATGTAAGATCCGCTCTATTTCAGCTTCTGAGTTAAACTTTTTGCGTTCAATCTCTGCCAGCATGGTGAAATTAGAAAGCGTAAAAATCACTGAGCCCATCACAAAATGTAAACGCCAGAAGAACTCATCTTCTTCCATCATTGCCGACTCTTTACGTAACAAGTCGATAAAAGGTGCCAATTTAGAGCCGTAGCGACCTAATATAAACTCCCGCAACTCTTCTTGTGTTTTCATATAAGCAAGCTCTAATAGACGCGTAAACATCAATAGCGCATGATTATTTTCTTGATCCACATGCAGTAGCGCCCGCATTAACAGCTCCAAAAGCTCCTCCAATTGAACAGAAGCTCCCTCTAACACCGCCATACGTTCGATGAGCGCTCTATCGATATAATCGGAGAAAGGCTTTAGGAACTGCTCGGCAACAGATTGGATTAATCCCTGCTTTGAACCAAAGTGATAGTTTATAGCCGCTAAATTTACATTTGCCTCTCGGGTAATCTGACGCATCGTCGTCTCGATAAACCCCTGCTCTGCAAAGAGCGCTTCAGCGGCATCTTGAATTTGTTTAGCTGTTTTAGACTGGGCCATTTAAATACCATTTCTTATACAAAATCAATCACTGATCCATGCACAAAATCATCATTATTTAACGACTTTTATGCGCTGTAAATCTACTCCAAAAAAGTACAAATTTACTTAGCAGTAACGCTTGGTTTGTTATGTATGCATTTAAACTTAAGCTGCAAAAGCCCGACTTTAAAGGCCGGGCAATTTGAAACGCGTTTAAATTAACTGTTTAAAACAAACAACATACTACAACCTAAATAGTATTAATACGTTAGCGCATAAAATTCGATGAACTAGTCATTTTTTGTATGATATTACTGACAATATTACCACTGGTTTTAACGGTCATTTCACTGAGCCTATCACCAAAGGATTTCTTCAACTCATAACGCACTTGATAAACATCGGCACTGTCGCAGATTTTCATTAAATAATCATCTGAAGTATTCAGCTCATCGACTAACTGATGATCAATTGCGCGTCTACCAAACCAAACCTCACCGGTAGCTACTTTATCGATATCGACACTTGGGCGTGCTTGAGAGACAAATTCTTTGAACAGTAAGTGTGTATCTTGAATTTCCTCAACGAATTTCTCTTTACCTTTTTCAGTGTTCTCACCAAACATAGTGACAGTGCGCTTGTATTCACCGGCGGTAAAGGTCTCGTAATCCACTCCGTGTTTTTTCAACACTCGGTGAAAGTTTGGCAGCTGTGCCACTACGCCTATAGATCCTAAAATAGCAAAAGGAGCTGCGATCAACTTATCGGCCAAACACGCCATCATGTAACCACCGGATGCAGCCACTTCATCGACGCAGATAGTGAGATGTAATTTGGCCGATTTAATACGCTCTAATTGAGAAGCCGCCAAACCATAACTATGCACCATGCCACCCGCTGAATCTAATCGAAGCACAACTTCATCTTTATCAGTGGCAAAAGAGAGTATCGCGGAGATTTCCTCACGTAACAGATCTACCTCTGATGCGCGAATATCTCCGTTGAAATCGAGCACAAAAACACGTTTCCTCTCATCGCCAAGTTCAGTACCTGCCTCTGATTCTGACTCTGCTTCATTGTTGTCACTAGTTATTGCAACAGAACTGTTCGACGCTTGTTTCTTTAGCGCTATTTTCGCCAGCTTAGCATCCGCTTTAGCCTGTTTCTTTTTCTCCTTCTCATCCTTCTTATCTTTTTTATGCTGCGCTTTTAATTGCTGTTTATACACTTGCGGTTCTATCACCACCGATTCGATAGCATCTTTCATCTCCTCAAAACCGTCATTGATAGACACCAAGGTAATCTCGCCCTGGGAATGATCTCTTTTCCCTCTCGAGCTGATGGCAAGAAAACCCACTAATACGATAAATATAGTTAAAATTACGGTAACAGCTTTCGCCAAAAACATGCCGTATTCATACAAAAAATCAACCAAGCTAAATCTCCAAAATAACGTTACTAAAGCAAAGCAATAATGTACCATAAAACACCAACTAAGCCATTTTTTCTAAAGCATTTTTTACAGGCTAAAAGCAAATGCAGAACAGTGCCACCCTCAGAGACCACACCCTTAATATCATCAAGAAACTACCCGCGCGCTTCCAATCAGATCAAGCTAAAGACTTAGAGGCAGTATTTCAATTCCGCTTAGGCGAACAGTTTTCATTTCATATAGAAATTAAAGCACAGCAATGCAATATAAAAATGAGTGAGCACGATGACCCGAACATCATTTTGAGCATGTCTGAAGCTATCTTTATTGCCTTAATGAGTGGCGAAATTGATGGCATGTCCGCCTATCTAAAAGGCGATCTAACCGCCCATGGCAATGTTATGTTAGCCACCTCTCTTTCAAAGCTGTTTAAAAAGCGCCCTGGTGATAGTCAAAAAATAGCTCAATAGCCGTTATTGGGAATGATAAGTCATTGCTATTAAAAACGATCTTTTTAATAGCAATGCTTAAAAACAACAATAAAAGCTCTATAAAAGCGCGAATTTCAAGTATATTCCGATTTAGGTATTTATTTTTGGAGGCGCAAAGACTGATTAATAACGTTTTTGCACAAATTAAATTGATCTACTGATATGCGAGGATAGCGCCAAAGTCACTAGAAAATCTCCAGCTGTCAGACTATGCTTAGACTGTCGAGACTCTAGTGCCCACCAGCCCTTTGCTCAATATAAAAACAAAAACGAGCTTATATTTGCCCGTTTATTGATAAAAAATCTTCCTACTTTTTAAGGACATATTTTATATGACCACGACAATGACGCAGGCAATATTTAAGAATTTCTTAGGTAATTCTCCTGTTTGGTATAAGCAGGCTATTATTGCCTTTCTAGTATTAAACCCTTTCATTCTCTATTTTGCCGGCCCTACCGTTGCGGGCTGGATACTTATCTTTGAATTTATCTTTACCCTTGCCCTCGCACTGAAGTGCTATCCGCTACAACCAGGTGGTCTACTCGCTATTCAGGCAATCGCCATCGGCCTCGCCTCACCTGAAACTGTCTATCACGAAATAGAGAGTAATTTAGAAGTCATACTGCTATTGATGTTTATGGTTGCCGGCATCTACTTCATGCAATCAATGCTGCTATGGGTTTTTACCAAGCTCTTAGTCAATGTGCACTCAAAAATATTTCTATCACTGCTGTTTTCAATGGTAGCCGCTGTATTGTCAGCCTTTTTGGACGCTTTAACCGTTACTGCCGTACTTATTAGCGTCGGCGTGGGATTTTATTCGGTCTACCACAAAGTAGCCTCCGGCAACAAATCTAATCACGATAGCGACCACGACCACACCGTTGATGACGCACTTGACGACGAGAGAAGAGAAGAACTGTTTAAGTTTCGTGCTTTTTTACGCAGCCTAATTATGCATGGTGCAGTAGGTACTGCTCTTGGAGGTGTTTGTACCTTAGTTGGTGAGCCACAAAATTTATTAATCGCTGAGAAACTAGGCTGGGACTTCATTACCTTTTTCTTAAAAATGGTTCCCGTCTCCATGCCAGTATTAGCCGCAGGTTTACTCACTTGTGTATTGGTTGAAAAATTTAAAATCTTTGATTATGGAACTGAGCTACCTGAATCAATACGCACAATACTGGAAGATTTTGATCGTAAAGAAGACGCTAAACGCGATCGACGCGATAACGCCAAATTAGGCGTACAAATATTAGTCGCTTTGTTTTTAGTACTAGCACTGGCCTTTCACTGGGCTGCAGTAGGCCTCATCGGTCTCACAGTGATCATATTACTCACCGCATTTAACGGCATCATTGAAGAACATCAAATTGGCAAGTCCTTTGAAGAAGCACTACCTTTTACCGCATTATTGGTGGTTTTCTTTGTCATTGTATCTGTGATTCATGAGCAACACTTATTCAGTCCTATCATCAATTACGTTTTAGCCATGCCAAAAGACATTCAGCCCGGCATGTTCTTCATCGCTAACGGTGTGTTATCTGCTATTAGTGATAATGTGTTCGTCGCTACTGTCTACATCAATGAAGTAGCTGCGGCGTATAAAAATGGCACTATCGATCGCGCCCAGTTCGAGCTACTCGCTATCGCCATCAATACGGGTACTAACCTGCCAAGCGTGGCAACACCAAACGGACAGGCAGCCTTCTTGTTCCTATTAACATCTGCCCTAGCACCACTGATTAGACTCTCTTACGGCAAAATGGTGATGATGGCAATGCCATACACTATTGTATTGAGTATCGTCGGTTATTTGGCTGTTACTTTTTTACTCTAAGTTATTCAGATTAAACCAAGGGGCTTTATGCCCCTTTTTTATGGTCAGGACGACCTGTATAACGCGTTGGCAAGGCAGAATTTTGTTCCCGACAAATCCTAAGCACCTGTATCCCTCCAGACAACACCAAAGAGCTACCTAGCCTTCAAACCATAAGCAACATGAACGTCACGTATATACCCCTCTTGTATTCAAGCCAATCACCGCTAAATCTATTACCTTGCATAGCAATCTATTGTTAACACACAAACTAAACATACTTTTGGTTCTATTTCGTCAGTACTGAATGATTAATAGACATCTTTATAAACTCATCTAACGGACACGCTTAGCTAAGAAAGATAAGCAGTTTTCTTAAAAGTACTCATTATTTGTTTTGCACTACTCTCTAAAGTAACAAGCAATCTGTTAAATAATTTTGTACGACAAACTTCTGCTACATTATTAATTCAAGTCTAATTCTCCTCTATATTTTGCAAATAAAGCCTCTTTTACAAATCTTTGTAACCCCCTAAATATCGATTAAGTTTAAGCTCATATTTGGCGCAATCCCCACTCCTATATAGGCTAGATAAATGTGCCCACAGCTACTGTGGATAACTCTGTTAATAGTGTAACCTGAACGTCTTACAGGCCTATATTTACTGAGCTTCTGACGGATTGGTTGTTTTTTGTACAGATGTTTTAACTGCATTAAAACAATAGGTTACAAGCAATTTTTACTGTTTTTTGCAGATATATCTCTAAGCGGCGGATTTTCTAGCATCTAAATTGTCAATACCTTTTTCGAAAAAATATTATTTAATTTATTACATTTACCTTAAAATATTTTAGTTATCTTTTTACGTTTTTTGATTGCTATTTATCTAGCTGGCGATACCTGCCGCGCGGCCTGCTAATTCGATCAATAATTAATAGACTCATATTTAACAATTAAGATAAAATTACCTTTTAAAAAATACCGAAGGTCGAACCTACCGATATGAGCTACCTGCGCCCCTGTGCTAAAAACGAAGCCGACCACGTCATCAAAAAAAGCCAGTTTATAGGCTACCTCAGTGTGGTAGACAATATAGAACAGGCCAACGAATTTGTACGGCAGATTAAAACTCTGCACCCCAAAGCAAGCCACAACTGTCACTGCTACATTGCAGGGGCACCTGATCAATCCGCCCTATGGGCATATAGCGATGATGGAGAGCCTAAAGGTTGTGCAGGGCTACCCATGTTTCAAGTACTCAAACACAGCGGACTGGGCAACACTTGCGTAGTTGTGACGAGATACTTTGGCGGTATTAAATTAGGCACAGGGGGAATGGCGCGCGCCTATAGCGCCACCGTTGGTTTAGTACTTGCTAATATAGAGACGCAAATTATTCACCCGACACGCCAACTAACACTGTTGGCGCCTTTTCATTTGACCGGCACTATCGAGCACATCATTACCACAACCACCGGGGTCAGCATCACACACAGAGAATGGCTAAACTTGGGACAAAGATATTCCATCACCCTACAAGAACCCAGTATTGAAGCATTCAATAAAGCGATCTCGCCAATTGAACATTTGTTGACGATCAAGCAGGCGGACCACTAACCCGGATGTTTCCGTGCAATGCGGTGATAATAGTTGTTTTAACAAGACTTCGATTGAACGCCGTACAGATGCACCCGCTAATTTGGCTTATCCAACAAACAAGCCAAGGCACGAACTATTGTCGCTAATATTCAGTAATGCCTTCATCGCTACTTTTCAATTTAACCCAGAATCCAGACTCAACCGCTTAAAGCGCATTTTAGGGAGAACGAGAGGAAACGCCTATAGAAATCCGACTCGGTCATTTTTGTATGCCCTTTAACCTAAAACTAATATTTATAGAAGATTTTTCCATTTAATTGCATTTTTCTAAGAATTTTTCTTAAGTTTTCTGCTTTAATGACGATATACTCCATTAGGCATGATGTTCATAGAATAAAAATCATCACTCAATTCTCAGAGTATATTTGGGATACAGAGTTATTCCAAAGTGTAAATTAAAGAAGGGTCCAAATGAAGTTTGCAGAGAAACCAACTCAATCTGCTGAATATTTACGCCAGGCGATACCGCTTATGGTTAAATATAAAATTCCGCCCAATCCTTTAAATTATGCCCTTTGGTATACTTATGTATCTAAACGCGCCCCCGAATTAAACATCCAACTAGAAAAAGCGCTCGACACCTATGGCACTTGTCCTACATTAATTTGTGAGCAAATGTTTCGCGAGCATATGATCAAGGATGAAATTAACAGCGCAGATGGTTTCCAAACTAAAGTCGTTGGATTAGTCAATGAGCTGCACAATAAAGCCGGTATAGCCAGCCAGTGCGCCTCAGAGTTCCAAGAGGTACTTAAACATAGCCTCATGGAGCTGCGTAACGAGAAGAGCAAAATATCCAAAGAAAAGATCATTGAAAGCCTCTCTGCGAACACCAACAGCATCAGTCAATCCAACCTTGCTTTTCAAGCGCAAATTAGTGCAGCTCAAGCTGAAATTGAACAACTTAAAAAAGAGCTCACCAGCACCAGCAATGACCCACGTGTTGACCCTGCTACTAAATTATTCAATCGCCAAGTATTTGAATCAGAGATAGAGCAGCTAGCGCAATTACCCGACGAGACTATTGCCAGTATTTGTATTTTTGAACTCGATAATTTTCAAGATTTTAACGAAAATTACGGTCAAAAAATGGGCGATAAAATTATCTTATTCATCGCCAATCTGCTTAACAACCAATGCAAAACCCCCTCAATGGCGATACGCTATTCAGGCACCCGCTTTGCAATGATTTTACTTGGCACAGACATTATCCAAGCCACAGAAATTGCCGAGTCAATGCGCAAAAAAGTCGAGTCTATTCGTCTGCGCCAAAAGAACGCCAACGCCATCAACAATACATTAACGGTTTCATTCGGCGTCTGCCAAAAGCGTGAAGAAGATACTGGAGACACTTTAACTGCACGCTCACTTAAAGCGCTAAGAAGAGCCAAAGATAGTGGTCAAAACCGCGTAGTATTAGGCTAACTCTTCTTTTACTTCCCCTTTTATAGTCAATAACCCAATACGCTCTTTGGCATTGCCTGCAGGGATGCAGGTACACAAAATTTGTCGGGAACAAAATTCTGCCATGCCACTTACGTTTACCGGTCATCCTGACCATATACGCTCTTTGGCATCCATGCCACCGCGTTATACAGGTCATCCTGACCATAAAAAAAGGCTGATAATCAGCCTTTTTATACGTAGCAGCTAGTCAATACTAAGACCTAGTAGCAGTCCTCATAGTGACAAACTCTTCAGCCGCTGTTGGATGAATACCAATGGTTGAGTCAAACACCGCTTTAGTCGCTCCCGCTTTTAATGCGATGGCGATACCTTGAATGATCTCGCCAGCTTCAGGTCCTACCATATGCACACCCAGCACTTTATCGCTGGCTTTATCGACGATCATCTTCATCAATGTGCGCTCATCACTGCCAGATAAGGTATGTTTCATCGCTCTAAAGTCACTCACATACACATCAATATTGTCATATTGCTCACGTGCCTGCTCTTCAGATAAACCCACAGTTCCAATGTTTGGCTGACAGAAAACGGCCGTGGCTATCAAGTCATAATCAACGTCGGCATTACTGGCATCGTTATAGAGGTGATTAACTAACGCCATCCCCTCGGCAAGTGCCACAGGTGTTAATTGTATGCGATCAATAACATCACCGAGTGCATAAACAGATGGCACAGATGTCTGGAAGTTATTATTAACCACAATCGCGCCATTCGCCGCCTGCTCAACACCCAACGCCTCTAGACCAATACCTTCAACCTTTGGCTTGCGACCCGTGGCATACATCACACAATCCGCTTCAATCTGCTGACCGTCGTTAGTGCTGATTAGCAGTGAGCCGTCCGCTTGCTTTTCAATCGAGGTAATATCGCAATTGAAATTCAAGTTAACATGCTTTTTCGCCACTTCTTTGGCGGTAAACTCACGCACTTCCTGATCAAAGCCACGCAGGAATAAATCACCGCGGTAAATCAAGTCTGTTTTAGCGCCAAGGCCGGCAAATATACCGGCGAATTCAACCGCGATATAACCGCCGCCAACCACCACGGCACGCTTTGGAAACTCATCTAAGAAAAATACTTCATTAGAGCTAATGATGTGCTCTTTGCCAGGAATATCAGGTATAAATGGCCAGCCGCCGGTCGCCACTAAAATGCGCTCAGCAGTATACTGTTTACCCGCTACTTCAACCGTGTGCTCGTCAATCATCACACCGCGACCAGTGATCAAAGTGCAGCCAGAGTTAACCAACATGTTCTTATAAATACCATTGAGTCTTTCGATCTCTTTGGTTTTATTATCGCGCAGTGTCGGCCAATCAAAGCGAGTCTCACCGACGCTCCAACCAAAACCTTGCGCCTCTTGAAAATCATCGGCATAGTGCGATGAATAAACAAACAATTTTTTCGGTACACAACCTACATTGACACAAGTACCACCTAGGTATAAATCTTCAGTGATGGCTACTTTTACGCCTTTTGCAGCCGCCATTCGCGCCGTGCGAACACCACCTGATCCAGCCCCTATTACAAATAAATCAAAATCAAAATCTGCCACTACTTTATCTCCTGCTAATCGCTAAAATCAATACGAGGTAATTCTACTCGTTGCACATAGTCAATTTCCAATAAATTTCAGCTATGAAATCTATAGCTATTACGTATTAAATATCGAACTGGTTTCAATTGCTGCTAGAATACCTGAAAATCCGCAACCACTGGTAGCTATAGCGATGAAAATAATATCATTTAACGTAAATGGTTTACGTGCCCGCCCCCACCAAATGGCCGAGCTAATTAAGATCCACAGCCCCGATGTTATCGGCATTCAAGAAATCAAAGTACACGACGACGAATTCCCCGTTGAGATGATTACCGATTTAGGTTACCACGTAGACTTTCACGGCCAAAAAGGTCACTACGGCGTCTGCCTTATTTCAAAAAAGCCGGCTTTATCTATCCAGAAAGGTTTTAAGACTGATGAGGAAGATGCGCAGCGTCGTATGATCATCGGTCAATACGAAAGCGATAAAGGTAATATTGTCACAGTGCTTAACGGTTATTTTCCACAGGGAGAAAACATTGCGCATGAAACTAAATTTCCCGCCAAGAAAAAGTTCTATGAAGACTTACAAATCCATTTAAATGAACACTGCAATGTCAGTGAAAACGTCATCGTCATGGGCGATCTCAATATCTCCGCGCAGGACATGGATATAGGCATCGGTGAGCCCAATCGTAAACGTTGGCTCAAAACAGGCAAAGCCAGCTTTCAGCCGATTGAAAGAGAATGGCTAGACACCTTATTTGGCTGGGGCTTACAAGACACCTACCGCCTACATCATCCAGAGGCAGACCAGCGCTACAGCTGGTTTGACTACCGCTCTAAAGGCTTTGCAGATGAGCCCAAACGCGGCCTGCGTATTGATGCAGTATTGGCGACACCAAGCTTGTACGAAAAATGCAGCGCTGCAGAAATTGATTATGATATCAGAGCGATGGAGAGACCTTCTGACCACGCGCCGATATGGGCCGAGTTTGATATTTAAAGCTTAGCTCGAGCTAGCATCACTGGGTATTTGGTCTGTATCTCCTAAATACTCAGGGTGTTGATCAAACCATTCTGTGTAGAACAATTGTGTTGCAGGTCCTGCGTTACTCTCATCGGCACTGACCTTAAACACTAACATCATCAGCTGATTTATTGGTAAATCGTAATGATGAATATAGCCTGCCCCATATTACTTGTGTAATTTTTAAGTGCTATGAATTAATCTGTCGCATTCATCAACTCTCAATACTTCATCTAGATAAAATTTTGAATCCTCGTATATGAAACGAAGGCCTTCACAATATCCAATAGCTCCCCCCCATTTTTCAAATGACTCTTCCGCAGATAATTTAACAGCACCTAATTCAAGAATCCCTCCATGGGAAATAATCAAACATTTCTCATTATCTGGTAGCTGTTTGACTATCTTTTCCCATAAATTAGCTTGTTCAAGAGCGAAAGTGTTACTTAGTTGTTTATGAGAACAAATATTACTAATTTCTGAAAAGGAGCAGGGCCAAGATATTTCATGTGAAACACTTTCTGGTAGCATCCCTAGCTCTTTTATTTGGTAGTCGACACTATAGCCCATAGCAATTGCGGTTTCGTATCCTCGGTCTTTTAGGCTGGTAAATACTTGTGAGTACCCCGCCGCTATGCTGCCAACAGATCTAGCCAAACTCACTCCTGCTTGATTGAGATGAGTACCTGGCTTTTTCCTCATAGCATGTCTTCTAATTTCCAATATACGCATTTAGATTATTTCTTCTCTTTTTAAAAATCACTCTATATTACAAGGCGTAGGCTTGCCAAATAAGAGCTTAAGAGCACAAGGTTTAGCTGATTTTTCGGCTCGACGATTAATGGACATGCACATTTTCTACTGAATAAGCAGTAATGAGTATCTAGAGACTATCTTCTAAATACTCAGGATGCTGATCAAACCACTCAATAATTAACCTCTTGAATATCTGTAACTTTTTTGGCAAGTGTCGCTGTGATGCATGAATCACCGCCATCTGGTGAAAATAAAAACACAACTTAGGTAACACCACCTCTAGCTCACCGCTTTTCACTAAATGGTCGACGCTATACCAAGGCAAGTTAGCGATACCCACTCCCTGTAAAGCCAATATCTTAGCACTGGCGTATTTACTGGTCGCGATATTACCAGTGACTAATACTTCAGTAGCGCCCTCTGTAGTATGGCCCCCTCTTTCATCTGCAGAATGTTCCCTATACAGCCACATATTCCAATCCTGCTGATGGCTGTTCAAAATACAATTATACTGGTGTAATTGATTAACGGCGGTTAATGCTGAAGATTGCGCCAGATATCCAGGGCTAGCCACTAATACATTGCGCACTTTACCGAGGGATTTTGCCACCACCAGCTCAGGCAGTGTTTCAAATGCGCGCAGAGCGATATCGTTCTCGCCACTGGCCATATCATACGCTTGGTTGGAGAAGTTAAGTTCAAGCTCAACTTTAGGGCATAACTCCCGGTATTTTGGCAGTAGATCGACAATGATTCTGTCACCAATAGAGATGGGTGCGGTAAATCTTAACAGGCCGCTGACATCCTGAGTCATGTCTGTTAACTCACGTTCCACATTATTCGCCAGAGAAAATATTTTTTGTGATTCGCTATACAATTTTTGCCCCGCTTCACTCATGCGGATCACCCGAGTAGTGCGATGCAATAACACGACTCCCAACTGCGTCTCTAACTTCTGCACATGGCGACTAATCAACCCCTTCGACACTTGCAACTGCTCAGCCGCCGCCGAAAAACTGCCGGTACTGACCACCGCTACATAACTTTGTAAATACGCTAAATTCATTACCACCCCTTGATAATTTAGATGCCGCACAACTTATTACTATTAAAGATCGCCGAGGCAACGCCTTTCGCGTCGCGAGCCTTCACTTACGGATGCGGAGTATTCCTCGTTACTTTTGGCTCTTGCAAATTTACCCCCAAGGGGCAGGGAATTAAACCCTTGATGATTTAGGCTCCGCCTATTCATCTCTATTAAACCCATTATTGCAACAATGGGTTTATTTTACGCTGTTTTTCAAGTCTTTAAAGCTGCTTATACTCGTTATTAGTCATTCTTGAACAACAAACTAAACAAACCAAAGGGAACACTCATGAAAATTGTCATCATCGGCGCCAGTGGTACCATCGGCAGTGCAATAGTAACGGCTCTAAAAGAGCAACATCAAGTCATACCCGTAAGTCGCAACAGTACCGACTACCCAATGGATATTGAGGACCCCAATAGCATCAGGCAAGTGTTAACGAACATACATAGTCAATACGGCGCCATAGACGCACTCATTTGTGCCGCAGGCAGCGTCGCTTTTAAACCTTTTTCACAACTAGAAGATTTAGACTGGCAACTGGGAATTAACAACAAACTGATGGGGCAGATAAACTTGGTGAGGATAGCTAGTGACTATTTAGCCGCTGATGCCTCCATCACGCTAACGTCTGGAATACTCGCTGAAGAGAATATAGTAACAGGGGTAAGCGCCGGCACAGTCAATGCCGCCCTTCATGGTTTTGTTACAAGTGTAGCACCCGTACTTGCCAGCCAATTACGTATCAACTGCGTCTGCCCTACGGTGCTAGAGGAATCCATGCAGATTTATAGCGATTATTTCCCAGGCTTTGTACCGGTGAGCGCACAAAAAGTTGCCCTGGCTTATCTACGATCTGTATTGGGTATCGACACTGGACAAATAATTAAAGTCTATTAATAATTACAGCCCTGCAATTGCTGCAGGGCTGACAAAGCATCAAATGGAATTACTTCACACTCAACAACTCATCCGCTTTGGCAGCAAACTCCGCCATACCGCCTTGCTGAAAAGCGCGTAAAAAGGCACTACCGACCACGGCAACATCCACTAAGCCGACGATACCTTTAACATCTTCTGCACTGGCAATACCAAAACCCAACGCCAATGGTACATCGGTGAACTGGTTTATCTCACCCAAATAACGCTGCAATTCCTCACGCGCGCTCTGGCTGTCAGACCCCTGCCCGGTGACGCCTTTGCGACTCACGCAATAGATTAAACCTTGGGCTTGCTCGCTGACAAACTCAATCCTCGATTTCTCCATGCCTGGAATAATCAACCAAATCGGATTTACCTTGGCCGCCACTAAGGGTGCTGCCATTTTATGATGATCAATCGGTAAATCGGGAATGACGATACCGGCAATATTGCCCGACATATCACTACCTAATTCTTCAAAGCCGTATTGCACCAGAGGATTTAAGTAGCTCATCAACAACACTCTAGCATTGGGATACGCTTTAGCTAAAGCCGAGATATCGGCAATACACTGCTTTAACTTAGGCTTGCTTTGCAGGGCTACATGACAGGCCTTGGTAATGACCGGTCCATCTGCCACAGGATCTGAAAATGGAAACTGCACCTCAAGTATTGCAGCCCCTTTATCCAGGAGGGTTTTCATCATTTGTAAACTTTCATCGATACTGGGGTAGCCATATATCACATGAGTCATCAGCAAAATAGACTTAGTTTGACGCTCTTTTTTGATAAACTTTGCAAGTTCAGTCATGTTATTACTCCTGCGCTAAATAGCTGTGTAGGAATTCATTAAACGGCTTATCGTCAAGCGCTTTAGCGATAGTGAAAATATCTTTATCGCCGCGACCAGAGATATTAATAACGATGCGCTGACTGCTATCTAATTTAGCAGCTTCTCGTAATCCACCTGCTACCGCATGTGAAGATTCAAGTGCTGGGATAATACCTTCAGCTCTAATCAATGTTTTTAATGCCGCGATAACTTCTTCATCATTGGCACTGGTCATACGCACTAAACCACGATCGCCCAGATCCGCTAAAATAGGGGATACACCCACATAATCTAGACCTGCAGAAATCGAATGAGTAGGCGCTAATTGCCCTTGATCATCTTGCAAGAATTTAGTGGCATACCCTTGGGAGATACCAAATTTTGCCTGATCAGTGTTGAAACGTTTAGCGTGATCGCCTGGGCCATCACCGCGCCCACCGGCTTCTACTCCGATCAATTCAGTATCTGTGCCGACAAACGGCAACATAATACCGCAAGCGTTAGAGCCACCGCCGACACAGGCATAAATTTTATCGGGCATCGCACCAAACTGTGCCATGGCCTGCTCTTTAACTTCTTCACCAATTACCGATTGAAAACCTGCCACCATCTCTGGGAAAGGCTCACAACCACAACTAGTCCCTATTAAGTAGTGGGTATCTTCATAACTTGAGGTCCAATCGCGTAGCGCTTCATCTAAAGCATCGGTCAGTGTTTGCGATCCAGTCGTCACCGGGATAACCGTAGCGCCGAGCTGCTTCATCCAAAATACGTTGGGGTACTGTCTGGCAATATCCTTTGCACCCATGTAGATAGTGCACTCAAGGCCTAATCGGGCACTGATCAAGGCAGTGGCAACACCATGTTGACCGGCACCGGTCTCAGCGATGACACGTTTTTTACCCATGCGCTTGGTCAATAAGCCCTGACCAATAACATTATTCATCTTGTGCGCGCCAGAGTGATTCAGATCCTCACGCTTTAAATAAATCTGTGCGCCGCCAATCTGCTTAGTAAGGTTAGGACAGAAAGTCAGTGGCGTTGGCCGCCCTGAATATTCCTGCATCTCCTTCTTCACACTGGCAATAAAACTCGGATCAGCCATTGCCTCACGGTAATGCTTCAATAGCTCCTGCTGAGAAGAGTATAAAATTTCGGGAATAAAGCTCCCGCCGTATTGACCAAAATACCCCTGATCGCTCATGATAACCTCTGTATTATTTATTAACTAAACGGTATAGTTAAGTTAATCGTTTTTCATACGCAGGTCAAGGGGAAATTTATGGCAAAGGGTCGTCCATCAAAGAAGCAGTTAATCTTGGACACAGCACAGGGATTATTCGCTTTGCACGGCTATCAGGGTACCGCTATTGATTTAGTGGTACGTGAAGCGGGCGTCTCAAAACCGACTGTGTATAATAACTTCCCTAGCAAACAGGCTTTGTTGCAGAGCTTGATTAGCCGTCAAATTGAGTGCATAGCAGTTCGCCAACACAGTTTGGTTAATAGTAATGATAGCGTCAGCGATAAGCTCTATACTCTATTTCAACAGATAGTTGAGCACCCTTTTGAACTGGCGCTTTACAAAATTTACTACGGTGAGTCCTATAAACTCGACGCTGCAACTCTGGACTTGTTTCAGCAAATAGAGCAGATCACCGAAAAAAATTGCCGTATTATTTTAAGTACTTTGTCTCAAAACGAAATAAAGATAGCGGCGATCATCGCTATCTATAAAAATGCGACACTGATCAATACCTTATCCGCCAAAAACTGCGCCTCAAAAGACGAACTTAACGCCTCTATTCAGGTCTTAGGCATAATTAGTGATTTTTCGTAAAACACTTGTTTGATATTAACTCAAAGTTAATCAATAATAGGCTCCTTGCGCTTTGAATTATATCGGCACTGTTTCTTATACTGATTTAAGAACTACAGCAATACTCATTCGCCATTTGTCATAAACTTTAGTTAACTATAGGAATTACAGTGAAATTTCCAATATCGTTGTTCATCATCTTACTCTCATTTTCCGCTTCCAATCTCAGTGCTGCGACACGTTATGTCAGTGACCAACTGTTCACTTATATGCACTCGGGGCCAAGCTCGCAGTTTAGAATTATTGGCAGCGTCAACGCCGGTACCGTAATCCGCTTGATTGAACACAATCAGGGCTCTGGTTACAGTAAAGTAGTCGACCCTAAAGGGCGAAGTGGCTGGATAGATACTAAATTTATCACCAAAAAAATGCCTGCCATGCTGCGCTTACCCCAAGTTGAAAAATCATTGAGTACAGCACAAAGCGAGTTGCAATCTATAGGCGATAAAAACGAGGCATCGCTGAATAGTAAACAGCAGAGTTTGAGCCAGCAAATTAAAACCAATGATCAATTACTCGTTCAGCGCCAAGAATTACTCGACAAAATCCAGGCCCTACAAGTAGACAATAATAGACTGCAAAACCATATTACCAATCAGAGCGAAGAAGTAGAAATGCAATGGTTTATGAAAGGTGCAGGGATAATCATTCTAGGCATCTTTATCGGCTTGATTGTGCCGCATATGCCAAGACGCAAAAAGAAAAATGATCAATGGGCATAGTCGCTACAGCATATAGATAGTTTTTAGATATCCAGCGTTTACCCCCTAGTTGGCGCTGGTTTTTTATAATCACAACACTTCACTAATTCCCGCCAAAGTCCCCACTATAAAAAAAATCAAAAACTGTGCTACTGTCTAATTAAGCATAAAGTGGTATTTGTACATTTCAAACCAAGCTTAACCTAACATTGCATTAGTACTGCCTATCAATGGAGATAACAAATGCCCACCCCTTTTATTATTGGCCTTTTGTCGCTGGTTTTATCGTTAAATGTTGGCGCATTTTCACTGAACGCTATACAAAAAACCACCGATTCCATCAATAACAATATGCAGTACCTCTCACTGGATGAATTCCAGAATATGCAACACTTCCCCGATATATTGGCACAGTTCAAATCTGTGGAGATCATCAGCGCTAATAGCAATAAAATTTCAGATATTGAGGTCTTAGCCTCATTAAAAGCACTTAAGTTTCTGTCGATAAACTATACCAACGTGCAGGACATCACACCCTTAACGCATTTAATTAAGCTGGAACGTTTAGACTTAAAGGGGACTAAAGTAACAGAGTTAACAGCGTTAAGCGGCTTAACTAATTTATTGTCACTGTCATTATACGCCAGTAAAATTGAGGATTTAGCGCCACTAGCTACGCTCACTAAATTGCAGAGCCTTAACCTTGGCTACACCAAAGCTACCGACATTTCAGTTTTATCAGCTTTAACAAATTTACGCAGCCTCAATTTGATCTGGATGCCAATTACCGATTATTCTGTGTTATCAACTTTTAAACAGCTGCAACATTTGGATGTCAGCTATGCAAATTTTACTGACTTTGAATTGATCTTAGCCATGCCAGCGTTAAAATCACTGACCATTGAGATGGACAAAGTATTACCAGCTAAAGTATTAGATAAGATGGTAGAGAGAGGGTTAAAGATAAACTTCAGATAGAGGGTTCTGATAAACACTAACGGCAATTTGAATCAGTTGTTTAACCACAGATTCAAATTGCACTAGAGTGTGGGTTTTATGCCACTCTTGCCTTGTACTCTTTATTCGCGAGATACTCGTCATAAGTACCCTGGAAATCAATGACCTGCTGGTCTTTGATTTCAATCACTCGCGTCGCCAGTGTCGATACAAACTCACGGTCATGGCTGACGAAAATCAAGGTGCCATCATAGCCTTTTAAAGCGTTGTTAAGTGCTTCGATAGATTCCATGTCCATGTGGTTGGTAGGCTCATCCATGATCAATACGTTAGTATCTTCCATCATCAATTTACCGTACAACAGACGGTTTTTCTCACCTCCTGAACAGACTTTGGCTTTTTTGTTAAAATCGTTTTCAGTGAAGAGCAAACGCCCCAGCATCGCTCTCACTTTTAGATCGTCATGCTTGACGGTGCGCCACTGAGACATCCAATCAAACAAGGTTAAGTCATTATCAAAATCTGAGGTATTATCTTGTGGGCAGTAGCCAACTACTGCATTTTCTGACCACTTAACTACACCTTCATTTGCCTGTATTTGATCCATCAAGCAACGTAGCAAAGTAGTTTTACCACTACCGTTTTCACCGAGTACAGCCAATCTAGCACCCGCTTCAAGAATAAGGTCACAGCCATTGAACAAAGTAACACCGTCAAAACCGTGCGACACTTCTTCCAGTATCAACGCTTGGCGATGTAATTTTTTATGCTGTTTAAAAGACAGACCAGGAGTCTGTCGGCTCGATGATTTAACCTCATCAAGTTTGATTTTATCCATCTTCTTAGCACGTGAACTCGCCTGCTTAGCTTTTGATGCATTGGCACCAAAACGGTTGACAAAGGCTTGCAGCTCATCAATTTCAGCGCTCTTTTTCGCGTTCTCTGAGAACAACTGATCGCGAATTAGTGAAGAGGCCTCAAGGAAGTACTCATAGTTACCTGGATATATACGCAGCTCACCATAATCGATATCTGCCATATGCGTACAAACAGAGTTCAAGAAGTGTCTATCGTGAGAGATGATGACCATGGTACAAGTACGCTTATTAAGCTCTTCTGCCAACCAGTTAATGGTATCGATGTCTAAGTTGTTGGTCGGCTCATCAAGCAATAAAATATCTGGATTTGAAAACAAAGCCTGCGCTAATAACACCCGCAACTTTCGCCCTGGTGCTACCTGGCTCATCAAACCAAAGTGTAGTTCTTCCTCTATTCCCGCTTGCAGTAGAATTTCACCGGCGCGACTCTCTGCCGTGTAACCATCCATTTCAGCAAACTCTGATTCTAAATTGCCTACTTTCATACCATCTGCTTCAGACATTTCAGGCAGTGCATAAATACGCTCACGCTCCTGCTTTACTTCCCAGAGCTTGGTATCGCCCATAATCACGGCATCAATCACCGAATACTCTTCAAAGGCAAATTGATCTTGGCTTAAAGTACCGAGTTTTTCACCGGGAGTAATAGAGATATTACCTGAGGTAGGTGTTAACTCACCGCTCATGATTTTCATCAAGGTTGATTTACCACAACCATTGGCACCAATTAAACCGTATTTATTGCCGTTGCCAAATTTTGCAGAAATGTTTTCAAATAAAGGGTGGGCACCAAACTGCATGGTGATGTTTGCGGTAGAGATCAAAGGGAAATTTCCAAGTTAAGTACTAAAAGCCATAAGCGACTAAAAAGGCGCGCAGTATACAGAGAATTTAATCCCGGGTCGACCATAACTGGTCATTGTTTGATCGATTTTATCTATAGCCTATCTAATCTATTTAAATAATCTCATAAATTCAAATATATAGATTATTTTTAACAAACATCCTATGCTAAACGCGCTTATTTTTAACGAGCTTTATTACGCTTAAACAGCTTCGTTAGCATGGCCGGTACTACTCAGCTTTTTTTAAACGTGTTCTGATTAATTAACAGGTAATTTATGACTACTGCGCAATCCGCAGCTGGCGCACAAACTTCAGAGTTTGATCCATCAGCCAGTTACAAAGTTTTAATAACTGATCTGATAGGGATGAGCTTAAATGCACAAGGGACTGCTGATTTCAGCGAAGTAGCGCAACACATCACCGCCCGCGGGGGTTTATTTTACAACCACGCATTCACCGGTGAGCAAACATTAGCTCCACAACAAATACATTTTTTCTACCAGCCACAATTGAGCCGCGAGCAAGAGTTACTCGCGCAAACAGATCGCGGACAATACGACGCTTGTATCGCAGCGGCCACCTTCCTCCCTAAAGACGCTAAGTTTCGTTACGGTGCGGTACGTATTGGCGCGGGGACCGGCAATATGGGTAGTGATAGCTGGGGTGGCGGTAATGGCTTGGGCGGTATCGCACCCTTAATGAACACCCCAAGCTTTAATTCAAGGGCGACGGCGCAAGCAGCTTTCAAAGCACTGCTTAAAGTACTGCCAGATTTAGCAGTACAAGAAATGCATCAATTAGTGGTTGATGGCAACTTTGATACCGGTAAAAATTTAGCGCAATTCCCCTGCCGTAAATTAGAAGGTCGGCGTCTAGCAGTGATTGGCTATGGCAATATCGGCCGAGAAATGGCCAAGCTTGGTGCTGCTTTTGGCATGCAGGTGGTTATTTACGCCCGCGAGAAACACCGTGTATGGATAGAATCAGAAGGTTTTGAGTACGCAGCCACTATTATAGAAGCCGCCAGCGATGCGGATGTTATCACTCCCCATACCGGGCTAGGTGTTTTGCATAAAAGCACTGGCGAGTTCTCCAATGCTGGGCTGATCGATGCCAGTATTTTTGCCGTTATGCACCAAGGCGCTGTTTTACTTAACTATGATCGCGGTGAAGTCGTTGATATCAATGCCTTAGACCAAGCGTTGAGCACAGGCCAGATAAGTTACGCCGCCATCGATGCCGATATATTCAAAGATCCTGTTAGCGGTGAGCTATCGGGACCTATGGTCAATTACAGAAACATATACCCAAAACATCCGGGAAAAATGCAGTTACTCCCCCATGCAGCCGCCGATACTGAACATAACTCTCGGGTAGAGGGTGCCAAACAAGCGGTTGATCAAATTTTTGAAGTTATCAAACATCAGCGGGTGACTAACCTCGTCGGTGATTTACCCGCAGGATTTACCAATGCAGGTGCTAAAACGGTGGCAGGCGTTGGCAAAGTTACTGCAAACAATATTACACAGCTAACCCCTGTACAGATACAAGCACTCGCCCAACACTCGCAGACAATAGCGAGCTTTTGGCAGAACATGCAGAGCAATCCCGATTTAGCCACCAGCGAGTTCAACCCGCAAGCACAGCAGCTAGTGTTAGCTTCTAATAAGCTCAACAGTTTAATGCAACAATTAGGGCTGCAAGGCCCCTTTGAAGCATAAGCTAAACCGTTAAACCACCCTTAAGAATCTGTCACTATAACAATACCCATCTACATTTTGAGGCCGCTATGAGTAATAACAAAGACGTTTTAATTGATATGTTCAACGCTGGCGTACAAGCAGTCGCTGGCTTTAACGCCACGCAAAACGCCCTTAAACAATTAGGCAGTTTTCAACCTGACCAAATTATTGCCGTAGGTAAAGCAGCCACTGGCATGTGTGCAGGAGCCCTGGCCTGCATAGGCACTCCTTGCCCAGCACTGATAGTGACTAAATACCAGCACAGTGATCAGGCAATGCACGACCACCCAAGTGTTAGTATTATTGAAGCCGCCCACCCCGTTCCCGATCAAAGTTCACTTAATGCCGGTAAAACACTGCTGCAAACGGTTTCATCTCTGCCTGAAAGCAGCCAGCTATTATTGTTAGTATCAGGCGGTGCCTCCTCTGTGGCAGAGCATCTACCTAGCGATGTAAGTTTAGCGCAGTGGCAGCAAATGACCGCGACCATGTTGGCTGCAGGACACAACATTGGCCAGATCAATACCAAACGCAAGCAGACTTCACTGATAAAGGATGGCAAGCTACTTCAAGCCTTTAAAGGTAAGTGTGTAAAAGTCCTAGCGATATCAGACGTTGAAGGCGATGACATTTCCACCATCGGCTCTGGGATTGGCGATATAAAAAACGTCAGCGGCGATGCAGAACTGCAATTAATCGCCACCAATGCTGTGGCGCGTACCGCAGTCGCGGATAAGGCGATCGCCCAGGGATTTAAGGTACAAAGCAACTTAGAGAACATGTACCAAGACATTAAAACAATAGCACCTCAAATTGCCAATACCCTTAAAACAGCATCTCCTGGTGTTTATATCTGGGGGGGAGAACCTACGGTAATACTGCCAGATAACCCAGGCTCTGGCGGCCGCAATCAAAGCCTCGCGCTATTATTAGCACTACAGATCAAAGGCTTGCATAACATCAGTATTTTAGTAGCAGGCACCGATGGTAGCGACGGGCCTACCGATGCTGCAGGTGGTATTATTAATGGCAGTACTGTACCGGACAGCGCTAGTGCCAACGATTACCTACAGCGCGCTGATGCAGGCAGTTACTTGCGCCAAGCAGGTGATATATTTATTACCGGCCCCACTAATACTAATGTGATGGATTTAGTGATTGCAGTGGTAGAATAACTACCACTTAAGGCACACCACTCGACATAACAATCATCACCTTTCAGGACATGAAAATTGAGTAAATACGTAAAAGATCTACTAGCAGAATTTGCCACACAAGAAGATATTAAAGATAATTTCAAGCTGCATGTATTACAGGTCACTCTCGACGACCAAGGTGAAATCGAGCAGTGCGGTAACGCTTTACCCGTGACCAAATTAGAAATAGACGCTACCAGTAAAGAACTATTAATGCACTTCACACAAGAGAGCAAGTCTAGTGTCAGTGTTGCACAAGCTAAAGCGATCTGCGTCAGTGACATTGTTGATTATGAAGTTTTTGCCAGCCAAGCAAAAGAAACCGATGCTGCCCTGTTGCAGCTAGACACCCCGTTATTAGGTTTTGGTGAAAACATTGAACACCAGTACTTTTTTAGCGTATGTGAAGTGTAAAAAAACTAAATCATTAATTTAACGGCGGCGATGCCTGCCATAATTCTAATCAGCCATTTAAATTGCGTCAGTGCCAACTTGCCAAGCACCCAATAACCAATGCCTGCACCTATAATAAGCCCTGGAATGGTCTGTAAACTAATCATTGTTGACTCCATGTTGAGCAATCCCAATGTATACAAGGCAGGTATTTTTGCTAGATTAATAAACATAAATGCCCAACTGCGGGTACTGACATAAGTCTTTTTATCTAGTTTTTGCTCCATAAAATAGATACTAAAGATCGGTCCCGCTGCATTGGAAATCATGCTGACAACACCGCCAATAAAACCGGTGATGTAGGTACTTATTGGGTGCCGCATAAAGCTTGATTTGCTGT
Organism: Oceanospirillaceae bacterium; assembly: GCA_013215375.1. Taxonomy (GTDB): domain Bacteria; phylum Pseudomonadota; class Gammaproteobacteria; order Pseudomonadales; family Balneatricaceae; genus Rs1. The sequence continues at coordinate 110,773 of JABSRB010000009.1, forward strand.
TATCTAAAATAATCCCTAGTACTAACATCCCCAGTATTAATACCGATAACATGATATTAAAGTCACTGGCACTGATCTTTGCTAAAACGAAGCCCCCGGCAAATATTCCAACGAAACAAAACGGTAATAATTTTATCAATAGTGGCCAGTGTATATTTTTTCGATAACTTATCACCGCTAATAGATCGGTAATGATATACATAGGTAAAATAATACCCAGAGCTTGCGGCCCGGGAAAGGCGATCATAATCACCGGCAAAATAAGTAAACCCATCCCCCCTACTGAAAACTTTGAAAAACCGGTAATCAAACCTGCGCTGATTAAAACAATCCACTCAAATGGCAAAGAGTTTCTCCTCTGATTGACCTGAATCAGTGATTTCTATGCGGCGCTTAGCATAAACTATTGATCCTACAGCGGTTTAAAAAATACCCACTGAACCTATGGGTGCAGCTAAGATTTTTCAATTCCACTGTACAACCAATATTTTACGCTCTGCATCCACCCTGAAGCCACGGATTCAGGTTTGATTTTTAAAAAGCTATCATAGTAGAATAATCAATAGATTAATAATTGCATTTTAATTTCATTACGAAAGCTTAAAGCTATCAAGTCAGGTTGCAAATATGACCAATGAACAACTCAAAGCCTTTATCTGCGTTGTAGAGCAAGGCAGTTTTCGCAGCGCAGCGACTGCTTTGCACAAAACGCAACCCAGCGTCAGCGCCGCCGTTAAAAGTCTCGAACAACATTTTAACTTGTGTTTTTTTGATAGAAGCCATTACCGACCGCAACTCACGGATGAGGGACGTGCCTTTTACGCCCAAGCTAAAAAACTCTTGCAGCAGGCAACTCAGTTAGAGATGTATGGACACCAACTTGCCAGCGCAGTAACACCTCCGCTGGCTATTTCATTAAGCGCTATGTGTGCACTGCCGGCCGTATTAGAAAAGATTAAACATTTTTGGAACCAGCACCCACAGATGCATTTACAGGTAAACACCGAACATTTATCAGGTGTACTGGAGCAATTAAAACTAGAAAAGGCGGATTTGGCCATAGGTCCACTGCTCGGTATAGATCACAATTTTGAATACATAGAGATTAGCCAAATAAAGATGATTACCGTCATCGCTCCACACTTATTAGACATCAGTCCTGGAATACAAATATCGCAGCAACAATTACGTAACTTACCGCATATTTTAATTTCTGATACCGGCTCTGTGGCCCCTTTTGATCATGTCAACGTATTGCTCGGTGGTCAACGTTGGTATGTGAACGATTACCAAATGAAGAAGGCATTGCTCATATCCGCAATGGGCTGGGCGCGCATCCCTGAACATATAGTTCAACACCAGTTAGAAGATGGATCACTGCTGAAAATTGACGTCGAAAACTTTAACTCACAGAGCACTGTCCCAATGTATTTAATTAAGCTTAAAAATAGTCCTAGCAGTTCTTTAGCTAAAGCTTTTTGGCAGGATATGCTCAATTATAAATAATCGACAGGCTCAAGACGTATTCCCCCGGGGAGGGAAGACGAGCTAGACAGCACTTAATTCATCTCTATTGAATCGCTGCGAGAGCGGTATCTAGCTGCGTCTATCAGCGAATAGTTCGATAGTGCTTCGCTCATGACTTGCATACCCGTTAATTGTGCTGGGCGTTTCATATAGGCATACATTGGGATTGATTTGTTTAGCGCTATACTTTTGTTACGCACCATAATCTCCACCCGCTGATAACCATCTGGCTCATTTATTCTCTCTAATGCATCCATCACCGCCAGCGCTGCATCATCTACTTGAAATACTTGACCTTGTACCAATGTACCCGCTGATGGGTTTTCAACCATCCAGGGGGAGCATCGCTTGCCTACTAAATATATTGAATGCAATAACACTGTTTCAAATTCGCCGAAAAGACGTTCACCCACGTTAAATTGGTAATTTGGAAAACCTTCTTTAAGCGTCCCAAACACAAAAATCTTGTACATACCTCACCTCGTATTTACTAACTGTTAATGATAATGATAACAATGCTCAATTTAACTGTTGTTAAGCATGACTATTCACAGCAGATAAAACAACTCACTTACAATAATTGATAATTGCATATAGCCATAAAACAAGTTTCAAGTATTCTTAGCAAATTCATTGCTTAGCTGAACAGAAGCAATACCAAAATATACAACGACAGCTAAAACAGGCTAATGCCTGGTTTGAGATTGATCAAAGTTCTTAGAGTTTCACGACAATTCTCTAATTATTAGTAAGTTATGCTTAACTATCATTCTTTTATATATGGTCTACATACCAATCTTGATAGTTATGAAAAAATAATTCATATATAATTAAGGAACAATTCTAAAAAAGGCAGAATTATGAATCTTAATTCTTTACGTGTGAAATTTTCAATACCCTTAATCGTTATTACCGTTTGCTTAATATTAAGCTTTGTTATCCAGCATCACTTGCTTAATAAAAAAGAAACTATAATCGAAAACTATCACGCACTATTTACGCCTGCTCTGTCTGCAGTATTAAATGCGGATCGTGACGCGTACCAAGCATTAGTCGCTCAACAAAATGCCTTGCTAGGGTTTGGCGACAGCAACTACCAAGATTATGCCGACAATGCGCAACAAGTAGCTGATCGCTATAAACTTGCCAATGACATTATGCAGCCATTTGCTAGCTATAATGATCAATCTACACGTTTTAATAGTGCTTATAATCAGTGGACTAAACTGTCTGAAGATTTTTTCACTAACTTAAATGCGGGTGTTGATAATCAACAGCTTCAAGAGCAATTAAATAATCTCCTAAAAGATTTTGGTGCCGTACGCGATATACTAGACAGCACTGGTGAAATGGTTGAACTGACTGCTGTTTCAACCACAGAAACGATCCAAAGTGAAATATCAGCGACGCAAAATATTGTTCAGATTATTACCTTTTTCATCATCTTATTTGCCATCATTATTGCTTACCTATCGCCTAAGCAACTCTCTAACGAACTGCGCAAACTAGCATCAGTCATTCATGATATTGCCGAAGGTGACGGTGATTTAACCCAGAAGTTAGATTTCTCTAAGCACGCTGAAATGCAAGAAATCTCCACTGCATTTAACCTCTTTGTGGAAAAATTACGGGTGTTAATTGCCACCATTCAAACCGAAACTCATGATTTACTCGACAAATCTAATGCTTTAGAAAATATGTCTAACAATACTAATAGCTTAGTCAACGATCAACAAACAGCTATTGAATCGGTGGTGCATTCACTGAGTGAAATGACAGAAGCCAACGAGGAAGTATCAAAGGTTGCTATTAATTCTGCATCTACGGCCTCTGAGGGTAAAGGCATCGCCCAAACCGGCCAGGAAAAGGTCACCGAGGCAATCTCTAGTATTCACGAAGTAAACACTGCTGTTAAAGACGCACAAGCTAATACCGCTATTTTAGTCAGCGACTCAAACGATATCGCCTCTGTATTAGACGTGATTCGTGGTATTGCAGGCCAGACCAACTTACTCGCACTTAACGCTGCCATTGAAGCGGCACGTGCGGGAGAGTCCGGACGTGGTTTTGCGGTGGTTGCCGACGAAGTACGTACTTTGGCTAATCGCACCCAAGAGTCTACTAACAATATCCAGGAGATGATTGAGAAGCTAAAGCTGGGCGTCGATAACGTCTCCAACTCTATCTCCAATGGTGTTGATAAATCTATCATCGTGGTGGAAATAACCAATGAAGTACAAACTATCTTCACTAGTGTTTTAGACATTAGCGATCAAGTTAATGGTTTTTCTCATCAAACAGCAGCCGCTACTGAAGAGCAAACTCAAGTGTCTATGGGTATTACCAATACTCTAGAAGACTTAAACGTTTCTGCTAAAAACATAGAAACTGTGGCTAAGGACTCAGCCAGTGTCGCCTCTGGTGTTTCAAAGTCTGTCACCACTTTAGCTGATTTGGTCGGCAAGTTTAAAACCTAATTTACAGACACAAAAAAGTCCATCATCTGATGGGCTTTTTTTTGCTTTAATCTCTTCCAAGCGGCCTATTTCTCGCACATAATCTAAAAAAAACTGTTATTGATAAATTCTACAATCCTGTTAAGTTGGCCTATTAGTCTATATGGAGTGATAGTTCATGTTAACTTCAAACATCATCACTGCTTTACTAAGCATATTACCTCTACAGTTAGCAGCGAGTACCAATAACACTACGGCAACACCCCTAATTTTAGTCAGCTCTAGTAATTTCAAAGAATCAAGCAAGGGGCAACATTTATCTTCGCTCTATAGCGACATTCTCAATCGACTGGGGTACCAGTTAGTGTTTAAAACCTATCCATTAAAAAGAGCTAACACCCTGGCCAATCAAGGTGTTGTCGATGGCATTATACATAGAGCATCCAGCTTCCAAGAGAGGTACCCCGAGATGGTTAGAGTAGATGAGCCACATTTTGAAATAGTGTTTTCTGCCTATGCATCACAACCGGACATTTCGGTCAGTGATTGGCAAGCACTCAAATCAAACAGTTACTCCATTGGCTATCGCCTCGGTAACAAACAAGTCGCTGCACGCCTCGCCTGGGTTGACAAAAACAAGCTAACAGCAGTGCACAGCATTGAACAAGGCTTTGAGTTATTACTAAAAAACCGAATTACAGTGTTTATTGCCGGAGAAAATATAATCAATGCCAGCCTTAACGGTTCGGTGGAATACGCGCATTCAATCTATAAATCCGGCGAATTAGAGCGCATTCCCGGGCATCTTTTCCTGCACCCTAAACATCGCCAGTTAGCGCCTAAAATAGCCAACATTTTAAAGGCGCTAAAAGAGCAGTAACAGCGGCACGGTTCACTGTGAATTACTCAGGCTCATAGCCCAAGTTAGGCGACAGCCAGCGCTCCATCTCACTCTGACTCATACCCTTGCGATCTGCATACTCCTCAACTTGATCTTCACTGATCTTCGCCACGCCAAAGTACTGTGAATCCGGATGCGAGAAGTACCAGCCACTGACAGCGGCTACCGGGAACATCGCGTAAGATTCAGTAATTTCTAAGCCGATATTATTCTCGACATCCAACAGCTCCCATAACTTGCCTTTCTCGGTATGATCAGGACAGGCAGGATAGCCAGGTGCGGGGCGAATGCCCTGGTATTTCTCGCGAATAAGTCCCTCGTTGTCCAAAGCTTCATCATCAGCATAACCCCAGTACTCACGACGCACTTTGGCGTGCATTAGCTCTGCAAATGCCTCAGCCAATCTATCGGCCAATGCCTTGGCTAAAATACTGTTGTAATCGTCGTGATCAGCTTCATATTCTTTCGCCAGCTCCTCAACACCAAAACCAGTGGTCACCGCAAAACTGCCCATATAGTCTTTAATGCCGGTTTCTTTAGGAGCGATGTAATCTGTTAAACAGTGATTAGCCTTACCGGCTATCTTACTGGTCTGCTGACGTAAATGACTCAAAGTACAGAGCACTTCACTGCGACTATCATCGGTGTAAAGTTCAATATCATCTTCAATGGCACTGGCGGCAAACAGCCCCACCACTGCGTGAGCGGTAAATAACTTCTGTTCGATAATACGATTGAGCATTTCCTGAGCATCGGCGAACAACATGGTTGCCTCTTTACCGACCACCTTATCTTGTAATATTTTAGGATAGCGCCCTGCCAGTTCCCAAGTATGGAAGAACGGACTCCAATCGATATAGCTAACCAACTCGGCGAGATCAAAACCTTTAAACACTTGCACGCCGAGTTTTTTTGGTACTGGCGGCTGATAGCCCTGCCACTCAATTACTTGTTTGTTGGCACGGGCCGCCTCAATAGTGACTCGGCGCTGATCGTTAGCACGCGCGGCAAAGCGTTCTCGAATCTCGACATAATCCTGCTGTGTCTGGCTGACAAAGTCAGGTTTGCGCTCCTTTGACAGTAAATGACCGACCACGCCCACCGCGCGCGAGGCATTGCTAACATAAACCACCTGATCATTTTTATAGCCTAAATCAATTTTCACCGCCGTATGCGCTTTAGAAGTAGTGGCGCCACCGATTAACAGCGGGATATGGAAATCTTGGCGCTGCATCTCACGCGCCACATACACCATCTCATCCAGTGAGGGAGTAATCAGCCCAGACAGGCCAATCATGTCGGCATTGTGCTCGCGCGCTGCATCGAGAATTTTCTGCGCCGAGACCATCACGCCCAAATCGATGATTTCGTAGTTATTGCACTGCAGCACCACCCCAACAATGTTCTTGCCGATGTCGTGCACATCACCTTTAACCGTGGCCATCACTATTTTACCGGCACTGCGGCTCTCACCTGCCTCTTTCTCAGCATCGATATAAGGCATCAAATAGGCCACGGCTTTTTTCATCACCCGCGCAGACTTAACCACTTGCGGTAAAAACATTTTGCCGGCGCCAAACAAGTCACCGACCACGCCCATGCCGTTCATCAACGGCCCTTCTATCACTTCTAATGGCCGCGCAAAATTATGCCGACACTCTTCGACATCTTCATCGATAAATTCGGCAATGCCTTTGACCAGAGAGTGCGACAGACGCTTTTCGACTGCCCAGCTGCGCCACTCTTGTTGCTCTTCCTCTTGCACAGAGCCATCGCCACGATACTTTTCAGCAATCGCTAACATGCGCTCGGTACCGTCACTGCGACGGTTTAATACGATATCTTCCACGCACTCGCGCAACTCTTCCGGCAAATCGTCATAAATGGCCAATTGACCTGCATTGACGATGCCCATGCTCATGCCATTTTTGATCGCATGATAGAGGAACACGCAGTGAATCGCCTCACGTACCGGATTGTTACCCCTAAAGGAGAAAGACACGTTAGAGACGCCGCCCGACACTTTGGCATAAGGTAAGTTTTTGGTGATCCAAGCCGTGGCTTCAATAAAATCGACCGCGTAATTGTCGTGCTCTTCTATTCCCGTCGCTATCGCAAAAATATTGGGATCAAAAATAATGTCTTCCGGTGGAAAGCCCACGTCATCAACCAGTACCCGGTAAGAGCGCTGACAAATATCTATCTTGCGCTGGTAAGTATCAGCTTGGCCGTCTTCATCAAACGCCATCACAATAACCGCAGCACCGTAACGACGTATCTTGCGCGCTTTATCAACAAAGCTATCGTGACCTTCTTTTAGGGAGATCGAGTTAACCACGCCCTTGCCTTGTATCCACTGCAGACCTATTTCGATCACCTCCCACTTAGAGGAGTCAATCATAATCGGCACGATGGAAATATCCGGCTCAGTGGCTATTAGCTTAAGAAAACGCTCCATGGCGAAGTTGGCATCTAACATGCCCTCGTCCATGTTGATATCGATGATCTGCGCGCCATTGGCTACCTGCTCACGCGCCACCTCTAATGCCGTCTCGTAATCACGCTCTTTAATCAGCCGCTTAAAACGTGCGGAGCCAGTAACGTTAGTACGCTCACCGACATTGATAAACAGTGAATCCTCGGCGATATTCATCGGTTCTAAACCCGAAAGCCGACAAACGTTAGCCAGCTCTGGAATCACTCTAGGAGGATGTTTTTCCACTGCCGCTTTAATTTTAGCCATATGCGCAGGCGTAGTGCCACAGCAACCGCCGATCATATTGACGAAGCCAGACTCGGCCCACTCACCCATCTCTCTGGCCATTTGCAACGGTGTTTCATCGTACTCGCCAAAAGCATTGGGCAAGCCAGCGTTGGGATGCACAGAGACAAAAGTATCGGCTATTCTCGATAGTTCCGCGACATATTGGCGCAACTCTTTAGGGCCCAATGCACAGTTCAAGCCAATCAGAATAGGCTTGGCGTGACGCACGGAGTTCCAAAAGGCCTCCGTAGTTTGCCCGGATAAAGTACGACCCGAAGCATCGGTGATGGTGCCAGAGATAATGACTGGAATACGAAATTGATGATCATCAAAGAATTTCTCGATCGCATAAATCGCCGCTTTGGCATTGAGCGTATCAAAAATAGTCTCGATCAAGATCAGGTCACTGCCGCCACTAATCAGTGCATCTACCGATTCCGCGTAGGCATCGACCAGTTCTTTAAAGGTCACATTGCGAAAACCCGGATCATTGACATCGGGTGAGATAGAGCCGGTGCGGTTGGTCGGGCCGATAACACCAGCTACATAACGTGGGCGCTCAGGGGTAGAGTATTTATCAGCGGCCGCTCGTGCGAGCTGCGCCGCTGCCTCATTGATTTCATAGCTGAGCGATTCCATCTCGTAATCAGCCATCGCAATCACGGTGGCATTAAAAGTATTGGTCTCGATAATATCGGCGCCCGCGGCCAAATACTGCTCGTGAATATCCTGGATAATATCCGGCTGGGTCAATACTAAAAGATCGTTGTTGCCTTTAACATCGCAGCTCCAGTCTTTAAAGCGCTCACCGCGATATTGTTGTTCATCGAGTTTATGTCCTTGGATCATCGTGCCCATGGCGCCATCAAGGTATATAATGCGATCGGTAAGAATAGCTTTGAGCTCTGAGGTTTTATCTACAATATGGGCAAAAGATTTCACGACACTTCCTATAATTCAACGAGATTTTTGATGCAGGGATTATATGTTAAATTTTAGCAAAATGCGTTTGAAGCTCACTCATAACAACATGAATATAATTGATAGGCTTAATTTTTGAGGAACAAACAAATGAATATAAAGATATAGCAAAATAATTTACTGACATTGCTGCTAAACCTTAAATACTTGATATGATTAAGGGATGAATAAAACTTTCGTTAAATCATAGCTTAATCATTTAGGAACACACCATGAACGTATATGAAGACAACTCCCAAGCCATCGGTAATACGCCATTAGTTCACCTAAAAAACTTAGCGCCCAACGCTAAAATCTACGCCAAAGTTGAATCGCGCAACCCTTCTGGCTCCGTTAAATGTCGTATTGGTGCCAGCATGGTCTGGGCTGCTGAAAAGTCAGGTGATTTAAAACCCGGCATGACCTTAGTAGAACCTACCAGTGGCAATACCGGTATCGCCTTAGCGTTTGTTGCAGCATCTCGCGGCTACTCTTTAAAACTCACTATGCCCTCCTCCATGAGTTTAGAGCGTCGCAAGCTAATGAAAATGTTAGGTGCCGAAATCGTTCTTACTGAACCAGCTAAAGGCATGAAAGGCGCTATCGCTAAAGCTGAAGAAATTGTCGCAGCAAATGCCGACAGCCATTTAATGTTGCAACAATTTCAAAACCCCGCCAACCCTGCTATTCACCTGCAAACTACCGGTCCTGAAATCTGGAACGACACCGATGGCAGCATTGACATTTTTGTTGCAGGTGTGGGTACTGGCGGCACTATCACCGGGGTCTCTGATTACATTAAAAATACTAAAGGCAAGGCTATTATCAGTGTCGCTGTTGAGCCCACGGCCTCCCCTATTATTAGCCAAACGTTAAGTGGCGAAGAGCTACAACCTTCGCCGCACAAAATCCAAGGCATAGGGGCAGGCTTTATCCCCGGCAACTTAAACCTTGAACTAATTGATCAAGTGGAAACGATCGATAACGAGCTAGCCATTGAAACCGCTAAAGCACTGATGACCCAAGAGGGAATCTTAGCGGGTATCTCTTGTGGTGCAGCTGTTGCCGCAGCACTGCGCGTTGCAGAACAACCGGAAAACAAAGACAAAGTCATTGTGGTCATATTGCCTGATTCTGGGGAGCGTTACTTAAGCACTGCATTATGCGAGGGCATGTTTAGCGAGAACGAAGCCGTTCAATAGCAGCATCTTTCAACATAGCTCTTCAACCTAAATTCGGCCGTTGAATCACCGAATCTAGGTTCAACGAAGCTATGTTGAATCCTTTTCTTACCTAACATCTATCTATTTCCCGCCACTACAAACCTTTTAAACCTACTCCAAGTCCTTATCTGTTAAAGTGCTGTATTACTATTTGTGAATTTCAAATAACAAAATCTGCAATCTACAAGATAAAAGGAACACTTATGGCTAATGGAGCAGCTACTACCCCTTCGGCAAAGTTTCTCACCGGTAATTTAATGACCCACGTCTCTGTGATGTCATTTACCTCCTCTATCGGTTTGCTGATGATCTTCGCGGTAGACTTTGTCGATTTACTGTTCATTTCCATGTTAGGTGACGCCGAACTAGCTGCAGCTGTAGGTTACGCCGGCATCATTTTATTTTTTGCCAACTCTATAAACATCGGACTATCGATCGCCGCTGGCTCATTAGTCGCCAAAGCCTTAGGGGCACAAAACATATCCACAGCACGTGAATATGCCAGCGCAGTGCTTATTATCGGGGTCATATTTAGCCTGCTGACACTCTTAGGAATCTATGCGGGACTCGACTATTTATTAGTTTTCTTAGGCAGTAATGATGAGACATCACAATTAGCCTTAGATTATCTCTATATTATCTTACCCACTATTCCCTTTGCAGCAGTCGCTTTTATTGCCATGGCCGTATTACGTGCCTATGGCGATGCCAAACGTGCTATGTATTGCACCGTGGCAGCAGGTATTATCAACGCAGTATTAGATCCTATCCTTATTTTCAGCTTAGACTTTGGCTTAGAGGGCGCCGCTGCTGCTTCCGCTATTTCAAGAATGGTCATGTTGATCATGGTGCTATCACCCCTTATAAGACAGCATAAAGCGCTGGCAAAAATAAAATTTAAGCTAATATCACTACATGGTCGTCAAGTGTTTGGCATTATGCTGCCCGCCATACTCGCCAACATTGCCACCCCCGTAGGCGGCTCATTAGTTACGCGTGAAATGGCAGAATATGGTACGGCGGCCGTCGCGGGAATGGCGATTATAGGCCGGATGATCCCAGTGGTTTTCTCTGTTATTTTTGCCCTCTCTGGTGCTATAGGCCCTATCGTTGGCCAGAACTATGGCGCCGGCAATATGCCCAGAGTAAAAGAGGCTTTAGTAGCAGGGCTAAAATTCACTTTTATCTATGTGTTATTAGTCAGCATCGCGCTGTATTTTTGCAGTGGTTTAATCGTTAACTTATTTTCAGCCACAGGAATCAGTGCAGAGCTAGTGATTCTATTTTGCAGTGTTTTATCGTTAAGTTATTTCTTCAATGGGGTAATTTTTGTCGCCAATGCCTGCTTTAATAACATGGGGCACCCGCTTTATTCTACCTTTGTTAACTGGGGTAGACACACTTTAGGTACCTTGCCCTTTATCTTAATAGGCAGCCACTATTGGGGTGCTAGTGGCATTTTATTAGGCCAAGCGGTAGGCGGTGTTATCTTCGCAGCCATTGCGCTTTATCTCTGCGCCAAAATATTTAAAAAAGACCGAGAGGCCCGTAAAAAGGATGTATTTGACCAGCAGGCGAAAGAACATAGACTGTTACTATGCAGGCAGTAATTTATATCAAAACGCGCTATCACTACGGCTTATTCTTCCAATAAAGAATCTAGCGCATAACCGCGAAATGGCTTATCAGTGCTCAATACAATATGACTACTTAAGTTGACCTTGCCGGGGATGATATCCAACAACTGATCGACTATTTGGTTGTAGCGGGTCATATCCGCTGCCGCTACTCTTAAGAACATATCAAAGCCACCAGATACCGTATAACACTCCACCAGCTCAGGAATGTCATTGGCGCAACTTAAAAAATTCTGAAAGCCTTCAGTGCTTTGATCTTGCAGTTTTACCGTGATGATCGCCATGACACTACGACAGGCACGCTCCAAATTCACCACGCCAATGTAAGGCCCTATCAAACCCGCCTGCTCCAGTTTTTTCACTCTATTGAGACAGGAACTAGGCGAGAGGCTCACTTTCTCTGCCAATTGTTGATTGGTGATTCGAGCATCGCTTTGCAGCAACGAAAGAATATTTCGATTTATTTTGTCTAACCGCACTTAACTCACCTAATTACTTAATAGTCTCATTATAGAAGAATAATAAACATTATCCATAAACTGTCAAGACTCACTATCAATGACTATTAGAGGATTCTCAATAAATACCAGTTACACAAAGTAATTTCTCACAGACAGAATTATATTCGGTCTTTGGATATTATATGCAATTTTATTGTTATTTAGGAAAAACTAAGACAGCTCATTTCGCATTGATTTCGCTAAAATACTAAAGATACAACACTGCGTCATTTTCGGAGCCACCCATGTTATTTATTAGACCGAGCAAACTTAGCGACCTTAACGCCCTGCTGGCACTGTCCGAGCAAGTTGGTGACGGCATGACCTCTATGCCCACTTGCAAAGCGAGCTGGGAGCGTAAGCTGCTTTCTTCAGAGCAAGCATTTAACAGCCCAAAGGCCCCTGCGCAAAGCTGTTATTTCATGGTCTTAGAAGATAGTATTACCGCCAAAATTGTCGGCACTACCGCTATTTATACAGGCCTGGGGCTAACCCAGCCTTTCTACTCTTATCAGCGCACAGTGGAAACGAGCCAGAGCAGCAGTTTAAAAACCACGCATCGCAGTGAAACCTTAAGCTTAGTCGAACATTTCAAAGGCGCTACCGAAGTGGGCTCACTGTTCCTACTACCCCAATATCGATTACCGGGTGTTGGCCAGATGCTGGCGCGTGCAAGGTATTTATTAATGGCCGATGCTAGAGAGCGTTTTTCCAGCCAAATAATGGCCGAATTACGCGGTGTAGTAAATGAAGACAATCAATCGCCACTGTGGGAGGCACTAGGCAGCAAGTTTTTTGATATGGATTTCCAGCAAGCCGTCAATGTTGCCGCCACTCAAGGCTCCACCTTTATTACAGAGCTGATGCCGAAGCATCCTATCTACGTTGAGTTACTCGCTAAAAGCGCACGTAACACCTTAAGCGTACCCAATACTAATTCGGCCCCGGCACTACGGATGTTGGAAAAAGAGGGCTTTGAACATCGTGGAATTATTGATTTATTTGATGGTGGCCCCACAGTAGAAGCCGTACTGGACGATATTAAAACCATTAAACAAAGCCAGCTAGTAGAGATCAAGCAAGATCAAAGTTTGAGTAACAAACATGATGAATATTATATTTCCAACACTTGCTTAAAAGATTTTAGGCTGATTAAAAGCAGAGCGCGGCTGACGCAAAGCGGTCAATTGTTATTAGATTCGCAAAGCATTCAACAGTTGAATTTAAAAGCAGAGCATTCACTTGTTCGTATCGTCAGTGTAATGAAATCTAAACAAGCGAATGCGGGTAGCCAAGCAGCTTAGGAGCCTGATCGAGAACAAACTCCTAAAGCCAAGTTTCTAGTGCAATGCGTTTAAATATTTAACCAGTTTTTCAAGATCTTGCGGGGTATCTATACCAGGTGGTGGGCTTTCAATAGCACTTGCCACATGTATGCGCTCCCCATACCACATCGCGCGAAGTTGCTCTAAACACTCAGTATCTTCCAGTGCAGTGGGTACCCATTGCACATATTTATTCAACAACTCCACTTTATAGGCGTAAATACCTATATGACGTTGCCAAGGGAAATCAGTGGGCATTTGCGAAGGCTGCTGTTTGTTAAAGGCATCTCTTGGCCAGGGAATCGGCGCACGCGAGAAATACAGCGCCAAACCATTCACATCCGTCAGCACTTTAACGCTATTAGGATTTAACAATATCTCTAAATGTTCGATAGATTCAGATAAAGTCGCAATGCTCGCATCGCTCTGCGCGGCTAGATTCTCAGCCACTTGATTGATAATCACAGGCGGAACCAGTGGTTCATCGCCTTGTACATTAACCACAACAGCACTGTCAGATAAACCCAACTGCTCTGCAACTTCCTGCAGTCTATCGGTGCCCGAGGGATGATCACTGCGCGTCATACAGACTTTTGCGCCAAAGCTTTTTGCTACTTTCTCAATACGCTCATCATCCGTTGCTATCACCACTTGACTCGCATTCGACTGTAGCGAGCGCTCGTAGACATGCTGAATCATCGGCTTACCTACAATATCCGCTAATGGCTTACCAGGGAAGCGTGTCGATGCGTAGCGCGCGGGTATGACCACCGTAAAATCCATGGCTATTTAACTCGCTCTTCACTGGTTAAAGTACGCGCTTGCGTCTCTAACATGACCGGAATTCCATCTCTAATAGGGTATGCTAAACCACTGCTTCTGCAGATTAGCTCATTTTTCTCTTTGTCCCATTCCACAGGTGCTTTGGACACTGGGCAAACTAAAATATCAAGTAACTTTTTGTCCATCATTGCTCTCTCTTTTATTCGCGCTAGCGCTTTAGTATGCGTGTTATACCAAGCGTCAGTTGATCGATGAATTCATCTTCTAATTTAGCGGCTATTTTAAGGTAATAACTATTTTCTGGTGCTACATTTTTGCACTTTACAGCATCTTTTTGCGTCATGCATACAATTGCCGTACTGGTTTGCCCAAAAAAGGCAAAATCCAAGGCGCTATATTGATGATGATCAACAAAACTGTGTTCGACACTCTCAATCCCCAAAGTGCTTAGCGTGTCATAAAAACGTTGCGGGTTCCCAATGCCAGCAAAGGCATGTATCTCACAATCATTACTGAGTTTAGAAAAGGCATCTAAGCCAATAAACTGATCATCGCAGACTCGATACCACCCCATCGGCGCCAACTGCATGTTAGTTTGATGAGGATAATCAACCTCACTATCACCATTAACCACGACGTGATCAACACTTTGTAAGCGCGACGGTTTCTCGCGCAGCGGTCCTACCGGTAGGCAATGCCGATTACCTAGCCCTCTTGCACCATCAATCACCGCTATTTCTATGTCGCGGCCTAAGCGATAATGCTGCAAACCGTCATCGCTGATAATTAAATTACATTCATTATTGGCTAACAAAAACTGACAGGCACGCACTCGATTGGGATCAATCACCAAGCTAACACCCGTGCGCTGTACTATCATTAGCGGCTCATCCGGGCTCTGCTGGTCATTATCAGTGGCGCGTACTTGGTAGGGAAAATCTGCGCGTTTAGCGCCATAACCACGACTGACCACACCCACTTTATAGCCGCGCTGTTGTAAAATTTCGATCAGTGCAATCGTCAGTGGGCTTTTACCGGTACCGCCAACACTAATATTACCGACAATAATGACCGGGCAAGGCGCGCGCCACTGCCGCTTAAGCTGCTTGGTTTTTTGCCATTGGGCCAATCGACAAAACAGCCACTCAAATGGCCAGAGTAAAATATTCCACGAAAGCTTTGACTGATACCATGTCTCTTCCAAACGTTTCATTGAATAGGTTCTTGTTGAATGGTAGCGATACTGAGCTTGGTAAAACCTAACTGCCCAGCTATATCCATAGCGGTAACAACAAACTGATGCGCGGTCCCTGCATCAGCGCTAATCGTCATTTGTGCAATACCGGTTGCTTCCCGCTTGGCCAGCCATCCTTTTAATGCCGCTTTGATACTGGCTATATCGTTGTGTTCAAGAGTGCGACCGTCTATTTTAAACTGGCCATTAACATCGATCACCAACTGTAAATGATTTTTTTGCTGTTGCTCGCGGGCTATTTGCTGAGCTTTGGGTAGCTTAATACCGATATGGGAATCTTTGATAAAGGTGGTCGATACCATAAAAAATATCAACAGCAGAAACACCACATCAATGAGCGGCATCATATTAACGTCTAAGTCTTGGCGCGCCTGGCGCTTAAATTTCAAAAAATGGCTCCAAGGCCAATCAGCAGATCATTCATCGTGAATGCTTCCCACTAATTTAACCGCCTCTTGCTCCATTTCCAGTACCAGTGAATCCACCTTCCGATGAAAATAACGATGACAAATCAAGGTGGGGATCGCCACAAACATACCTGCAGCCGTGGTAATTAACGCCTCAGATATACCTCCCGCTAATACGCCTGCATTACCACTTCCCTCTAACATAATAGCGCTAAAGACTTTAATCATGCCGATAACAGTACCAAGCAAACCCAACAACGGGCTAATAGCGGCAATAGTGCCCAGTGCCGTTAAGTTGCGCTCCAGCTCATGCACGACGATACCCGCCGCTTCTTGTATTGATTCTTGCATGCGCTCACGCGAGCGTGACGCGCTGTTTAATCCGGCAATAATTATAGCGCCAAGCGGGCTCTCACTGGCAATTTCTCGTTTGCGCTCCTCGCTCATTTGATCGCTTTTTATCCACAGCCAAATGCTTGGCATCAAATCATTGGGAGTGACATTTTTGCGCCTTAAGCTGATTGCCCGCTCTAAACTGATCGCCAGTGACAGTACTGAACAAATAAAGATGGGAACCATCAACCAGCCACCTGATAACAAAATTTCTAACACAACACACTCCCGCCGATTTCAATATCACTCAAAGAGGCTCAGTATAATGATTATTCGGTATCTTTTCTTCTATAAAATCATGTTTTATCGATGCTTTTCACCAATCACCAGACCAACCAATTCACCACCAATAACGCCGAAAGCGCTCCCTGTGACTCGACAATACACAACCTTCTGTCGTAGCCAAGACTTCAATGCTACCCAACTGATCTGTTCTATACAGCGCTGCATTGGCATTTTTTAAACGCTCTAGCACTTTTGGATGCGGGTGACCGTAGCGATTGCGATAACCACTACTAACCATAGCTTTGGTGAACTGCTCTTTAGCCAAAAACTGAGCAGAACTAGAGGTATTACTGCCATGGTGCCCAACCACCAGTACTCTATCAGCGGCCTTTAGCACTGATGTTAACAGCTCACGCTCTAAGGCGATTTCTGCATCTGCCGTTATCAACACTTTGCATTGCAGCGCTGCCAATTCGAGCACACAAGATTGATTATTACTTTTTTTGAATGTTCCCTGTGCAGGCTGGCGATAATGAAATGAAACATCATCCCAGACCCATTGCTTACCACTTCGACACACTTGAGCGCTGGCTATAGAAGACGCAGCATGCACCATCCCCAAATCTAGTTGAGCTATCGATAAATGTTTAATCGCATCATTGAGCCCGCCGCTATGGTCATTATCGGCATGGCTCACCACCAACAAATCCAAATGAGCAACCCCCTTTGAATCCAACAAAGGTTTAACCACGCCATTGTAATAGCTAAAGCCACTGTTAAAAGCCGCACCGGTATCAAACAATATATTTTTAGAGGGCGTTTGCACCAACACAGACAGCCCCTGCCCCACATCAATCAGCGTCAATTTAAAGGCGACATTCTCTGGAAAAATCGGTCGCGGTGGATAGACAATTAGCAGCCAACACACTACACACAGCGCTTTTATTTTACGACCAAAAGGCAGCAGCAACATGAGCGAACTGATGGCAATCAACAGCATTATTGGTGCAGATATCCCCTCAAGTTTAAGCAGCATGAATTGCGTATGTTGCGCTAAAAACTGTTGTGCGATCCAAAAATAATCTAGCGCTAGGCCGATCCACTGTAGCAGCCACTGCGCACCTAAAAACTGCAGCAACAGCCCCAAGGGCAACACCAACAGCAACAGGGAAATAAAGCTAATAGCAAAAATATTAACCAGCGGCGAGAGCAATGACACTTGCGCAAAAAATAGTAACAGCAACGGCATCAGCGCCAGCCACACCCACAGCTGGCTTTTTATCAACAACTCAGCCCTGCCTCTGCTGGTGCGATACCCCTGCAAACTAATCAAACTCGCCACCGCTAAAAAAGACAACCAGAGGCCTGGCTGCATGACACTTAACGGCTGCCAAGTAATGATAATAAGCAGCGCCCACCACCAGCGTTGCCAAAGATTCGGCCGCATGCTCAACCACTGACCTGCAATCAACACCAATGCCATTAACCAGGCACGCTGCGTAGACAAGCTCGCCCCGGCTATCAGCACATAAGCTAAACTCAGTGATAACGCCCCTACCTCAGGCAAATACACTATCCCTTTGGCAATGCCACACAACTGCAACAGCGCTCGCAAGCCAAAGCACAACCACCAACCGATGGCCACCATAATGCCAATATGTAGACCGCTAACCACCAGTAAATGTACTGTCCCGGTGATGCGTAATTGCTGCCATTGGTCATCTGTAATGGCGGATTTATCTCCGAGCACCAGCGCATACAGACTTATTTTTGCCTGCTCACTGATATTAAAGGCACTAATCCATTCACGTACTTGGTAGCGAATGCTACTAAACAGCGAGTACTGCGACTCTATATGGAGAATTTCACGCACATAACCCGTGGCATTGATCCCTTTGTTAATGGCGTTTAGCTGTCGATCAAAAGCACCTTCACTGTATTGAGAACGTATCGCTTTGAGCCTGACAACCAATTCCAATCGATCCCCTGATCGCACAGCTAAGTCGCTATTGTAAAGACTCAACACCACCTTCGACAAAAGCAATGGCTGCTGCTCACAGCTTCCTGCAATAATCTTAAACTCAAAGCGGCTATAATTTTCATCTGTGCTGGGGAGCCCAACAACCACACCCTTTATCTGGCAGTCCCTAGCATAGCGCTGGTCGTCAAATTGTTGATCTAACAACCAGTGGCCGTGCAGTGATGAAAGACAAAAAGCCATCATGCCAATTAACATGCCTTTTAAGTATTGTTTATGCTTGCTTAAGCGGTGAGCATGATCGATACGCAGCACCAACAGGGTCAGTAGCGCAAGCAGCAGTGCAAGTAGTAACAAGTGCAACACACTGAACAGTGTTGGCATAAAGGCACTAACCATGACACCCAGCAAATAGCAGAGCGAATATATGGGCACAGCCGACTCCCCTGTTTATCTTATTATCACGAAAATTAGCTTATTGCACAGGTAGTTATGATCGTTAGCAAAAGTGACTTATTATCTTGGTCGCTTTCCACATTTAGCTAGCTAAAAAGCAGTTCATGTGCATAATATAGGATACTCGTTTTATAAAGTTCTGCATCGATGCCACGAAAGATAATTAAAAAGTACCTGCCCAATGAACAGAGTTTAAGGAATAACCCTTCGCTCAAATGGCTTGCTAAATACATTCAGCATCCATCCCTTTGGCACCTCAATAGAAAATCCGTTTCCAGAGCTTTTATGGTGGGTATTTTCTGTGCTTTTTTACCTATCCCGATGCAAATGTTAGTCGCCGCTTTACTGGCAATACTGATTCGCTCCAACATGGTGATCTCCGTCAGCTTAGTCTGGATCACCAACCCTATAACCATGCCACCGATCTTCTATTTCACTTATAAAGTAGGCACTTATCTACTGGGCTCCCAAGCACTGGATGATAATATTAGTTTCACTCTAGAATATATCACCCAACAACTGTCATCTATCTGGTTGCCACTACTCAGCGGCTCCCTATTCTGCGCTGTTATCTTTGGCGCACTGTCTTATCTCGCTATTAATCTATTTTGGATATGGCATGTACGCAGCAGCTGGCGCAATCGCAGCAAGAGAATAAAAAAGCTCAAAGAAAAATAGTAGCGACTAATCAACAGCCACAAAAAAGCCAGCAATCTAAATAGATGGCTGGCTTAGAGACAAACATGGTTACCTATGAGCGCTGTGTTAACTGCCCATCTTTAAGTACCAAAATCCTATCCATGCGCAATGCCAATTTCTCATCGTGTGTAACCACAATAAACGAGATGCCGTACTGCACGTTTAATTCATCCATTAAAGTTTGAATATCAAGCGCCGTGTTGGCGTCTAAGTTTCCGGTAGGCTCATCCATCAACACACAGGCAGGTTTTGTCACTAACGCACGAGCAATCGCGACGCGCTGTCTTTCACCCCCTGATAATTTGGCGGGCTTGTGGTTTAATCGCTCTTGCAAACCAACACTACTCAGCAGAGCTGTCGACTTATCGATAGCCTCTTGTTTCGCCACACCCGCTAACAACAAAGGGATTGCAACGTTTTCTAGCGCGCTAAATTCTGGCAGCAAGTGATGAAACTGATAAACAAAGCCCAACTTCTGATTGCGCAGCTTAGTGCGTTTTCGCTCAGAGACTTCATACAGCGACTCTCCATCAATTTTCACAGTCCCACCGCAAGGTGCTTCCAGGCCGCCAATGGTATTTAATAAAGTGGTTTTTCCAGAGCCTGACGCTCCCATAATTGCCACACGTTCACCGCGGGCTATATTAAAAGAGATATCTTTCAATACTTGTAATTGACTACCAGCTTCGGTAAATGTGCGGGTAATATTTTCACAAACCATGACATTATTCATAGCGTAACGCCTCGGCTGGTTCTGTTTTAGATGCTTTATAGGCAGGATATAAGGTGGCAAAGAAACTAATCGATAACGCCACTAAGACAATCACAAAGACGTCATCCCAGATTAATTGCGAGGGTAAATTGCTAATAAAATAGACATCGGGACTGAGGATTTGCACACCGAACAATCTTTCGAAAAAGTCCACTACATCACTAATAGTCAAGGCTAAAACCACACCCAACAATGTGCCAAGAAAAGTGCCTAAGCTACCAATCACAATGCCTTGCACCATGAAAATGCGCATGATCAGCCCCTGGGATGCTCCTAAGGTCCGCAATATGGCAATGTCTGATTTCTTATCAGTCACCACCATCACTAAAGTAGAGACTATATTAAAGGCCGCGACGAAAACGATCAGGAATAACAGCAGGCCAACCATGCGTTTTTCCATTTGGATCGCCTGGAATAAATTCCCCTGGGTGCGGGTCCAATCAGATATTTGATAAACACCGTCCAATTTAACCGCTATTTCACGCACCGCTACACGTGCATCAAAGAGATCTTCAAAGGTAAGTCGAATTCCTTCAACCCCTTTCATGCGTTTAAGTCTAGCGGCATCACTAATATGAATATAACCCAGCGAGCTATCTAACTCAGCACCGACGGAAAAAGTCCCCACTAGCGTAAAGCGCTTTAATCTAGGAGTAACACCGGCAATACTGACAGATGCCTCGGGTAACACTAAGGTCACTTTATCACCGATGTTCAAGCCTAAATGCTGCGCGAGGATATCACCTAACACGATATTGAACTTTCCCGGAACTAGATCTCCCCAGCTGCCTGCATTTATATGCTGGGTAACGATAGAGACGCTTTTCTCCGCTTCAGGATCAACCCCTTGTACAAAGGCGGGTTTCACTTGACCGGCGTGGGTCAGCATTCCCTGGGATTTGATAAATGGCGCGCTGGCAATGACCCGCGGGTCTTGAGACACTGTAGCAGCCAATTGTTGCCAATTGTCGATAGTGGCGCTGTACCCAGTAATAGTCGCGTGGGGCACCATGCCTAAAATTCGATCGCGTAATTCACGATCAAATCCGTTCATAACGGAGAGCACCACTATGAGAGCGGCGACACCCAGCATCAGGCCCAACATAGAGACTAGAGAGATAAAGGAGATGAAATTATTGTTGCGCTTCGCTGCGGTATATCGCAGGCCAACATACAGGGAGAATGGTTTAAACATGGTGGCGAATTAGAACACAAAAAAAAGCTTAACTCTAACAAAATAATAGTATTAGAGGTGTTTAAACGCAGCACATCAGCGGCTTTTCTTATAATGCGAATATTTGACTTTTTGACTACTATTTAGGGAACTTAAAATATAACAAATAACTTACGAAAGAGGGCTATTAATCTTTCTAAACTCGGCCTCCAAAGTCAATTTTAATCCTTGGGCCAAAGTCGTCTCACAGCGCATTTGCAGTTTCTTGGAGGCCTTTTCTGGATCGCCTAAAGAACTGGCGATATTGCCCTTATTGTTTTTTGTATAAATAATATCAATGCTTTGCCCCGCTAGCAGGGTGAGAGTTTGCGCCAGCTCTCGAATCGAAATTGAGCGGCCGGTGCAAACGTTATAAATGCTTGCTTGATCACGTAAATCGAACATAGTACTGATCAAGAATCTCACCACATCTGTCACATAGACAAAGTCGATAGTTTGTTGGGCATCTCCTGCGTATCGCAACACTTTGTTATTTAGTAGATGCTCGATAAACATCGAGATTACTTTAGAATAAGGAGAACTCGAATTTTGTCTGGGCCCATAGACATTAAAAAATCTTAACCCTGTAGTTGGCACGTTGTTGACCAACCAGGCAACTCTTGCGTGTAATTCGCAGCCGAGCTTATCGGCACCATAGGCGCTAACAGGTCTTGGGTGGGCGCTTTCCGATAGTGGGAAACAAGCATTATCACCGTAAACAGCAGCAGAGGATGCATATACCACCGGAACAGCTGGGCGCGATGTATTTGCACTGGCGGAAAAAAATACATTCAATGCTCCCAACTGATTTATTTTATGCACTGTGAGCCAGTTTTTACCAGAGACACCGTTGGAGCGTGCCGCTAAATGAAAGCAGCCTTGTACATCTTGCATCGCTTTTGCCACACACTCTTCATCTAAGACACTGCCGCGCACTAGTCTAGCGCCCGGTGTCAATTGCGACTCACACCCGGTCGATAAATCATCCAATACTGTCACATTATGGCCTGCCAACATTAAAGCATCACCTAAATGCGATCCGATAAACCCACACCCTCCTGTGACCAAAAATCTCATATTAGCTCCTAATTCTATTTATTCTTTGAGGGATAACGCTACGTTTGCTCCCAAGCTCTCTTAAACTAAAGCAAGATACCAGCCAATAAATAACCATCTTAAAATCATATAGTTAATTGTACATACCAATTATATAACGATGAATTTCGCATTTTGAGAAACATTTTTCAATTTTCGCCTATAAATACTCACAATGCGAACAATCGACACTTATCCGCCTTTAAATACTCACAATAAAACTCTAACTAATTGTTATTGAAGTACTACTTAGTTTCGGTCAGTTTCTTGCTAGATCTTTTGAAACAGCCTTTCCAGGAGAAATATTTTGATAGACATTCAACAGATAAAAATATTCCAGCTACTCGATAGCAGCAGTATTGGCGGCATAGAAACCCATGTGATCAAATTGGCGCAATGGCTTAATGAACACCAATATCAATGTGAAGTTATTTTCATTCGCCGCTACGGATCGCATCCTTTAACCGCACAATTAAAAAAGCTCAATATCAAATACCGCTACCTGAACAATATATTTTCACTGCTGCCGCTATTGAGGCAGCAACCTAGCCTGCTTGCCACCCACGGTTACAAAGCGGGAATTTTAGGTCGTGTGATGGCCAAGCTATGCCAGACTCCGGTGGTATCCACTTATCACTCTGGCGATATGGGTACAGGAAAGTTAAGACTTTACTCGTTACTCGATGACTCCAGCGCCTCGCTTGCCAACAAAGTGATTAGTGTCAGTAATGAAATTAGCCTACGGCTTAACACTGAAACTAAGCACATTCCCAATTTCATCTATCGAAAGTTTCCCACTGGCAGCCCTTTTTTCAACACTAAACATAAAGAAATCGCCTTTGTAGGCAGGCTATCCCATGAAAAAGGCCCAGATATTTTTGCCAAAATAAGCACCACCTTAGTCGCTAAAAACACCTTCACTTGTTATGGCGATGGCCCCCTTAAAAACTCACTGCAGTCAAAGCACCCACAGATCCACTTCAAAGGTCACTGCGACATGCTAAAACACTGGAATAATATTGGATTACTTTGTATTACCAGTCGTTTTGAAGGCTTGCCCTTTGTCGCTTTAGAGGCAATGTCACATGGTATTCCAGTGATCAGCTTCAAACTCGGGGGCTTAGAGGAGCTCATTAAGCACAATACTAATGGTTGGTTGATCGATAGAGATGACATCGAGGCCTTTCGCATTACCATTAAATACTGGCAATCAATGAGCGCCTACCAAAAGTTAAGAATTTCAGATGCGGCCAGAAAACAGGTCAATGAGCACTACAGCTGCGACTGTCTTATCCCTAAAATCATTACTGTGTACCACAGCGCGGTGCTCGACCACTTAGCTCATGGCGAGCCAAATGTTTAATCTGCACCGATGTTTTTTAGCCAAGGAGTCGGCGTATTGCGCGCTGAGTTTCCTGGCCGCGTTTAATGCATTGCTGCCCAGTATATTATTCAATTGGCGCTCCCATACGGCGGCTGCTGCTATTAGCAGTGGCTTGGGGCAAAACCTGACGATTTGGTTGGCGATCCTCAGCAGCGTTTACTTACTGTTGAAATATCCATTTACTGTTATTAACCATCGCAATGCGGGGATAACTCAACACCTTTTAGTTTTGTCTCTGGCGCTGTTATTATTGATCCCTAATGCCACGCTTAGCTGGTTAATTAGTGCACTTGCCAGTTTTTTCTGGTGGATAAAAGCACCGCTTAATAGTGCTTCACGTAACGCAGCGCTATTAATGATCGCTGTGGCCATGCGGGACCCTTTAAGTTTACTGGGGTTAAATCTATTTACAGAGCAACTGCTCGGTTTTGATCGCTACATTACCCAGACCATGCTCAATGTGTCTTTCAGTGGCACCAATCTATCCAATATAGTCATTGG
The DNA here is from genome assembly GCA_013215375.1 of Oceanospirillaceae bacterium. Lineage (GTDB taxonomy): Bacteria > Pseudomonadota > Gammaproteobacteria > Pseudomonadales > Balneatricaceae > Rs1. The sequence goes on from JABSRB010000009.1 coordinate 135,227, forward strand.
TGAGCAATTTAATTTAGTGATACTCACCGGTTGCTCATCATTTACGAATATCTCACTGGCTGTATTGTTCTGGTTAAATCTATCCATACTGCTACATAAAACCACCCATAAAACAGATTGTTTACGCCTACTATTGCTGATCACACTCTGTGTATTGTGCAATAGCTTTAGGCTTTCATTAATGTCCAAATCACTGCCTGATTATCAATTTTATCACCTAGGGTTTGGCGCACAATTATTCAGTTATCTCTCGACGTTCATGGTACTTATCTGCCTCAACTGGAGAATATCTCATGCCAAATACCTTAGTAATTCCGCTGCAAATGATATTAATCTTAATCATAGCAGGGGTATTAGCCCCTATTTACCGCGTCTTTAACACAACGACTGGCACTAATAACGACACTATTGACGACCCGATTCACTTAACCGATCAACACTTGCACAAAATGTTAATTCCCTTGGGTCGGATGCGCGCCACTAATCAAGGGCAGTATTTTGTCTGGGGATACAGCGCCAAAAAATGCGCGGGCTCTATAGCGCTACTCAACTTACAAAGAAATGCTGAAGCGGCCCACATCCTGTCTATTTTAGTGCCAAAAGCTCAGCACCAAGGCTACATATTTAACGCAAAAATATACCCTAAATTCCCACAGTTCGCCTATGCATTAGCACGTGTAAAACATAAATTTAGCGCGCTAATAGGGCGATATATGCCGCCAATAACCGCTTTGGCCTTTGCTGAATTTGGCCAGTGCCAGTTAGCCCCACTCATCGCCAATAACACTGAATAGCGTTAAAGGAGCATCCCATGAAATATCTAAAAGGTTACTCACTGATCACTTTTTTAACCTTAATTGCATCACATCAGGCAATAGCTGCTGATGATTTGACAAATTCGATTGTCAATATTGAGCTCTCCCCTGCACTGATCTCCCAAATCAGTGCCGCCCTACCTGAAAGCACTGTGGTCAATCAGGAATTTCTTAATTTAGACTACGATCCCAACATCACTTTCGCCGAAGATGCTCAAGTGGGTATTACCTTTATCGATGAAGGAGCTGGATATAAAAACTCCCTGGGTTATTTCACCTTTCAAGCGCAAACCTTCGATAATATGACGTTCGGTGATATCGATAGCGACAGCTCGGGACGAATCGACATCACCGAGCTGCAAAACCTCGATGGGGTCAATACCGGCATGATATTTAGTAACAGTTCAAAGTCAGGCGCAGGCGGCGCGTTAAATGCTGGGGACACGGTGTCTTTAACCGGCTCTGAGATAACCGCCAACGGCACTGGAGGTTATACTTTAAGCGATGGCGATATGTTCCCTGAAGAGACTAAACTGGGATTTTTCCTGATGCAAAATGCCTGGAAAAACGGTGAGGTACAAGGCTGGGACAACGCTAATGATCCCATCACTTTTTACAGTGTTGATTTCCTCAATCCGGAAAACTCCGCCACCGCCACTATCGATAATGCCGCTGAAAACTCTAGACACATCGCGATGATGAGTACCTCGGAACAGGGGGATCAAATCATTTTAGGCTTTGAAGATCTAGTGCGTCCAGGTGGCGATAATGACTTTAATGATGCGCTGTTTACCGTTACCGGTGATCCTGTTAGTGCACTGTTTGCACAGATTCCCAGTGCTCAACAAGTTATCCAGTTACAGGCGGCACCCGCTATAGAGCTCGGTAAAACGCCTTGGCTAATCGTACTGTTGCTGGCCATTGCCTACTATCGCAACAGGCTGCTTAGTAATAACACTTCATTAAGACAAGTAGTTGTTTATGTTAAATAAACTAACAAAAACAAGACAGTGCACTGGCCGTAAAACGCAAGGGTTACGCTTTAACCCAGCTTTTTATTTTCAGCGACTGCCAAGCGCCCTGCAGCACAGTGTACTGTATGCCAGCGCATTGATACTGGCTAAGGCGCTAGGTTTTATCATGGTGCCCTTTTCAACCTACTACTTGTCTTTAGAGGACTATGGTCGCTTAGATGTTTTACAGACTCTGGCTGATCTAATGAGCATTGTGATTGCGATGGGTCTTACCGAAACCTTGTATCGCTATGCCAGCGGTGAGGCCAACAGCACCCAAACCAGTCAAGACTCTTACAGTGTCGATCAAAAGCAGGCAGCGGCCAATGTTTTTGGCTTAACCTTGTTAATCGCCATCGCCACACTAATGTTGACTCAGAGTTTTGCCAAATACTTTAGCTTGTGGTTGCCTGGCAATATTGCCGTCACCGAAGCGCGTTTAATTTTGGCCAGTATTAGCCTCGGTGGTTTGGTTATTATTCCTTTAAGCTGGTTTAGAATCAGGGATAAAGCCTGGCAGTTCTTTTACGCCAGTGCAGCAATGGCCATTTTACAAGTGAGCTTTGCAGTGTTGTTGCTGGTGCTAGGCTTTGGCGTAACAGGTGTGCTCAGTGCAACATTGTTGGCAATAAGCCTACTTGCTGGGTATCTGATTAAAGTGCAGTTAGCCGATACCGGCATCGCCTTTAATTTCCTGCTGTTTAAACGCTACGCCCGCTACGGGGGTCCTCTGGTTTTTGTCGGGATTGCCGGCTTTATTCTCGGCAGTTTTGACCGCTGGATCTTAGCCGCCAGTATCGGCACAGCGTCTATGGCCAGCTATGCATTGGCCTGCAAATTTGGCTTGTTGACGGCCGTTTTAATTCAACCCTTTGACCTTTGGTGGCACGCTAAGCGCTTCGCTTTTATCAAGGGTGACAACGGTCCACAACTCTGTGCTAAATATGCGGGGATTGGGGTAATAATAGCGTTGTTTAGTGCCTTGTTAATGAGTGTTTTAGGGCCAGTACTGGTGCGTTTACTCTCCCCTAGTGAATATCACAGTGCTGTAAATTACATCCCTTACCTAGCCTTTTTAGCGTGCTTACACAGCATCAACAACAGCTTGAATTTAGGCATGCTCAATGGCGAGACTACTTGGTCGGTGGCTAGCGTCGATGCAGCGGCTGCAGTGCTGGCATTGCTCGGCTATTTTTTATTGATTCCCATCTACCAAGCTTGGGGGGCAATACTAGCCACCGCCATCGCGTTAACCAGTAGAGTGGTTATTTGCTACATCATCAGTCAGCGCTATTTATTTATCCCCTACCGAGTTAAAAGCTTAATCGTACAAAGTGCACTCACATTTATCGCCATACACTGGTTATCGTCCCCCACTTGGGCGCTTAAATATTTTCTGCTACTGACTCTGCTCATTTTACTGTTAGTAATCAGCGCTATGTGGCTACGTTTAATACCGCGTTTTTTTAGCGCCGACAAACAAAAATAAACGGGGAGCATAAAATGCATCATCACCGACAAGATAACCGCGTCACGCAGATCATTATCGCGTTATTAATTTGCCTGTTACTGGCCCTTATTTGGCACATCATCCCCAACATAGGTGTCGGCCTAATCGCTTTGTTACCGGCTTTAATAGTACTAAGTTTAAAGGCGCCCTTTCCGCTTTGCCTGGCGTTTATTTGCTTCTCTTTTTTCCGTTTACACGAGATATTCCCGGTACTTTCACCGCTACACATCCCCCAACTACTGGCCTTAGCCACGCTGTTTTCGCTCGGTTGTAACCTCTGGTTAAAGAACATCAGCATCTTTTTCTCCCGCGAGTTAGGGCTATTTAGTGTCTTTGCCATACTCGTTACCATCGGTGCATTTATGGCGACCAATCGAGCCTTGGCGATGGACAGTCTGATAGATACCTACGCTAAAATTATTGTCATGGTGTTTGCCATCAGTTGGTTATTATCCAGTAGAGCGCAATTTAAGGGATTAATAATCACCATGATCCTCTGCGGTTTAGTCACTAGTGTCTGCACGCTTTATAACAAAATTAACCAACTTGAATTAGTTGAAGGTACCAGGGTCACCATTGGCAGGAGTATTGGATCAATGCTGGGAGACCCTAACGATTTATCACTGGTATTGTTGTTCCCCGCGGGGTTTTGTCTCGCCTATGCATTAACTCGAGGTGTAAGCCCCTGGGTAAAAACGAGCTGTATCTTGATATTTCTCGCCATTTTTAGCGCTATTTTAGCCACCCAAAGCCGCGGCGGATTACTCGGAATTATCGCCGTCTGTGGGCTGTTTGCCTGGAAAAACATTAAAAACAAAATGCTCATAATCACTTTGTTACCGATCCTGATTTTAATACTGATATCACTAGCGGGATTAGATCAACGTCAGTCCGGGGCTATGCAAGGCATGGATATAGACGATTCAGCCATGGGCCGGTTATACGCATGGGATGCCGCCTTTAATATGGCGTTGCAACATCCATTAAGTGGGGTGGGGATCAATAATTTTATCGCCAATTACTTTTCCTATTCTCAACATTGGGATGGCTTAAATCACGCCGTACACAGTACCTGGTTTGGCATCCTTGCCGAAACCGGCTTCCTAGGCCTACTCATATTTATCGCCATCATAGTACGGCTGTTTATATTGAGCAGAAACAGCTTAGGGTACCTGGAAAAAAGCAGCAAAAATTACGATCCTATCATCTATGCCAATGCTCAGGCCATTCAAGCCGGGCTATTAAGTTTTTGCGTCTCGGGCAGTTTCTTAACCATGGGTTTTACTTGGCCCATCTATATTTTACTGGCGGTCACTATTGCATTAGACCATTACGTAAAGCGCCAGCGTGCCCAACAGCACTGAACCAATAACGATCCCCAGGGCAAGCCCTCTCGCGTCGCGAGCCTTCACTTACGGATGCGGGGTATTCCTAGTGACTTTTAGTTCTTACAAGTTGACGCCCCAAGGGGCAGGGAATTAAACCCTTGATGATTTAGGCTCCGCCTAATTCATCTCTATTAAAACCTGCATTCAGAATACGTCGCAAATTGCGAACCCTCATTAAACAACTTCTATATATATAATAAAATTATTATTATCAATAGGTTAACAATACACAAAACAGGAATGACTCTTGCATTAATCTTGGTAAGTTTAAGACCACTAAGCAGAGGTGACCATGATTGAATTTATTACGCATATCAAGCAGCAGATTAAATCTGGACAGGGACCTAAATCTAAGCGGTTCATCACCTTATATAAAAAACTACTATTAGCCGATATCCCCTTACCGTTAACGCTGTATCGCTGCCTTTATGTTTTACACTTGGCCGCAGCTAATACTCTGCAAGGGCTAATGCGAATTTTGTATTGGACGCCACTGTTTAAAACGCGATTACAGAATCACCCTAAACAACTCTACCTCTACTGCGGGATGCCGTTGATCTTAGGGGCACTCGAGATAACTATTGGCAATAATTGTCGGATCAATGGCGTGACTACTTTTTGCGGTAGAGCAAGCCGTACACATCGGGCACAGCTACAGATTGGCGATAACGTTGATATATCTTGGCAGAGCACCATCGCTGTTGGCACTGAAATCGTTATTGAAAATAATGTCCGCATGGCCGCCAACGTCTTTTTAGCAGGTTATCCTGGGCATCCTCTAGACCCGACCGCCCGCGCCCAGGGACTGAGTGATACCGTTGATCAAATCGGTAAAATTCATTTACAACAAGATGTATGGCTAGGCAGCAATGTCACAGTACTCGCAGGCGTCACCATTGGCCGGGGTTGCGTAATAGCAACTGGGAGTGTCGTCACTAAAGATATACGTGCCGGTGTTTTGGCAGCAGGTAACCCCGCGCGAGTGATACGCCAACTAGACACTAGTGCCTCAACAGAACAAGGAGAGCAATATGAAAATTGATATGCTCGTGTTTGGTGAAGATTGGGCTGCCCATCCCAGTAGCACTCAACACCTCATTAGTCAGTACCGTGCTTCGCAGCAGATTCTTTGGGTGAACTCATTGGGCTTGCGTCGTCCTAAATTTAATCACTACGACTTAATGCGCGCGGGACGCAAATTGTTTTCTATGTGTAAGCCGCCTTTAACCACCGATCAGCAACATTTAAGACAGCTTAATCCGCACTGCCTAAGCTGGCCTGCCAATCGTCAAGTACGTCGCTTAAATCAAAAATTACTGTTACGCCAATTATTGCCACTCCTTAAAAAAAGCCCCTCGCCACTGGTATGGACGTCACTGCCCTCGGCTGTAGATGTGATAGGCCACCTCAATGAAAAAGCCTGTGTTTACTACTGTGGCGATGATTTTTCAGCACTGGCAGGCGTCGATCATGACCCAGTACAAGCGATGGAAGACGAGCTGGTGGCAAAATCTCAATTGGTCATTACCGCGAGTGAGCACTTAGCCAAAAAATTTCCTAAACACAAAACCTTGGTACTCAATCACGGCGTCGATTACCGCCACTTTGCCACCACGACAACCGTCGCGAACGATCTACCCAAAGGCCTGACGGCGGGTTTTTATGGCAGCATCTCTACTTGGTTTGATCAGCGCTTAATTTGCCAAGTAGCAAAACTGTTACCTCACTGGAAATTTGTCTTAATTGGCTCCGTTCAAACGGATGTCAGCGCTTTACAAGCCCAGACAAATATCCTGTTAATGGGCCCTAGAGATTATCAAGCGCTACCCAGCTACAGCCAACACTGGTACGCAGGCATCTTGCCCTTTAAAGACAATCGACAAATCCAAGCCTGCAACCCATTAAAACTGCGCGAGTATTTGGCCGCGGGCCGCCCTATTGTAAGCACGCCATTTCCAGCGCTTGCACCCTTTAGTGAATTGATACATGTCGCAACGCGCGCCGAACAATTCGCAGCGGCGTTAGAGAGTAGTGTGCGTGGCGAGAGCCAAGAGCATAAAGAGTTACGACAAAACAGCGTGAAAAATGCAGATTGGAAAGTAAAGGCAAAAATAGTGGGTGATGTCATAGCCCAGCTCTGAGTTAGGGGGCATAACGTTTAATCAATAAGGCTGCTCAAAATACCAGAGGATGCTATGGCTCGTTTAAGCTGGATCTTGGTTTGTTTACTCTCTGTCGCCTGCATCGCTTTGTTATTGTGGGGAGGCACGCAAAGCCACGAGCGTTTATTAACCGAGCTGTGGGATATAGGCCATGTAGTCGCTTTTTTCTGTTGGACCTTACTGCTAGCGCGACTAGCTTATTGCAGAGCGCTGCCTTTTAGTCAATTTATGTTAGTCGCTATACTCTGCACAGTGATTGTGGGTATCAGCATCGAAGCTTTACAGTTAATACGTGGCTCAGCCTTCTCATTGGGGGATCTGATCAAGGACTTAACCGGGAGTTCTCTGGCGTTAAGCATTATTAGCTACTACCACCGTAAAACTCCACGCCGGTTGAAATTCACCATAATCGGCATCAGTTTTATACTGTCCTTGATTAGCTTTAAAGTGCTAACAATGACGGTATACGATGAAATTCAAATGTACCGAGAATTCCCGGTATTAGTTGATTTTCAAGACATTACTCAACAACAAAGAGTCCATGCAAAGGACATGAAAATAGTCCAGCTTCCTGATAACCCTTCATTGAACATGTTACAAATCAACTTTAACACGGCTAATTATTCTGGCTTCGCGCTGCAGCATTTTGTTGGCAATTGGAGCGTGCACAGCCGGTTATCATTAAAAATTTACCGTCAGCAACAAACATCATTAGTCCTACATTGTCGTATTAATGACAGGCAACACGATAGAAACGGTTTCGCCTACAATGATAGATTTAATCGACAATACCTGCTCATCCAAGGCTGGAATATCATTGATATAAATTTGCTAGAGGTAAAAACATCCCCCATTAATAGAGAGCTAGATTTAGCTGACATCAGTCATTTGGAGTGTTTTGTCATTAGTCAGCCCAACAGAGAAACCATTTTTCTGGATACTATTTTACTCTATTAAGGTTTTGTCGCTCAATGGTCATAGTGGCACCATCCAGCTTTATAAATAGGTAGGTTTCAGCGCAATAGGTATCCGCATTAAAACCCAGTGCCTCGCGTTACCAACAACTAGGGCCCCTTGTTGTAGACGATTTTTAATAGCACCTGTTTCGTGTTTAGGGCAGGCAATTAGAAAATATTGTTCTCTTTTAAAAAGTTTTATTAGCGAGTTTGAATGCAGGGCAACACAAACGTCATCAGGATTGGGAAAAGGGCTATGCGCTCTTAATCCCGAAGCTTTAGGTTCAGTGTAAGAGTATGTGTTAGGTTCCCCCACCTCTACAGCGGGCTCGATAGTAGCGCAAGCCACAAGCCCGCTATAAATACAAAAACTGATCAGCTGAAATAATTTTTTCATGTAGAGTCCTTGCTACTTTTATCAAAAAATACCGCTAACTTCCGGGGCAGTCGATATAGCCCTCAAAGGGTAGGCAAATTTTATATCGTTTATTCTTGGATCTCTTTATCTTCTTGCTGTAACAGCACGAGTGGCGTGAAAGCCATCCCAGCAACCTCAGGTTGCGAACAACACAATTTTGTTATGAAATTTTTCCCCGTAAGCCAATCAAGTTGCCAAATGGATCTTCGATTTGGCACATAGATAGACCATTTTCAATTTTCATTGGACCGCGATACAGCGTTGCACCTAAAACATAAAAATGCTCAAGTGAGTCGTTTAGATTATCTACTAGCCAATATATGACAGTGCCGTATTTACCAGCACCAACTTTGTCGTCCGCTAGTACCACCTCAATTGAGAAGCCATTAATATTTAGAATCGTAAAATCAGAGCCTTCCAAAGTAGTTTCTATAGCCATCGGAAAAGCTTTTTTATACCACTCTAATCCAAGCTTAACATTAGGCACATGTATGAGTACTGCTATAGGATTCAAGCACTCCCCCTTTCATATAATGCTTACAGTATGTGATGGCTGCAGTGCGAAGGTCAGTCGTTATGCTTATTGTTGTTATTTAGATTTTGATAGATGATGAGTGATTAGTTCATAAAGACAAAACTTAAAGGTATTATTACCCAGAACATCAAGGTAATTGATATCCAGAAAAACACTTTGATTTAAGTTGTCATCGAGGTAATTTAGCATGATTAAAGCTGATAAGTGGATGAAGTATCCATTTTACCTTAGGACATAAAGGATGGCCTAGGTTACCGCTATTTCCCGACAGCCTGACAACCCCCATCAGCAGTGAGTAATGCTGGCGCATTTTGTTCTTTGCAACCAATGTGATAGCGTTGCGAGTCAGCCCTTATGGGCTTGTTATGTGATGCATCTCCGGCACTCCATCATATTGTTTACCGACATCTGAAATTTCATCCCAACTTGCCCTCGATGATACACAAAGGTGATTACTAATATTTAAATTTAGCGTCTCATCTAATAGACCTGCCGGAATCCACATTTCTTTATCACGATATTCATTTGGAACTGTAGAGCCGCAGTCTATACAAAAATCAACCCGGTAGCCGGTCGGTTTTCTGTACGTTTTGATATTATTATTACCAGCGATCCATTTGAAGTTTTCTTTAGGGATAATAAATGCAGTATTTGATGTCGAAGAGGTAACCTTTCGACACATCGAACAATGACATTGATAAAGCTTTGGGACAATGCCATAAACTTCAAACTTAACACCCTCACAAAAGCAGCTTCCAATCATAGATAAATCCTAATAGGTCATTCTTGGGCTTAAGCAGATTCACAATTTCTGCTGCCATTTTAAATTCATCGATGTATTCATTGATAACGGTATCTGTCGATAGATCCCAACAATTCTTTGAAGGAAGACTCCCCGCAACCTTAGAGCCTTTACACGTAATTGAAGAACAAAAAAAATAAAGGACATGCATATATTATAATTTTTAAACTCAAAAACATCCCCACCAATCTACATCCTTTGATGATAACCACACAATGATAATGACCGGACATTTTCAATATTTTACACGAAATTAGACATTTACAGACAACAGCACCGACGCCTAGCAGCGTAGTTCAATTATTATTCATCGCGGTTTTACTATTAGGTAGGAAATAGCTTACAGCTTAAAGTGATACCCTTTATCCATTTGATGGATAACCTTTTAGCGTGTTCTCGTAAGGCGTCACAACGCCCCATCGCACGGCTAAATTGATGCGCGCCTTTTGGCTGCATCGCTTTATGCCATTGATCTGTATCTATTCCCAAGCGGAGTAATATTGGCGGGATATGAGCATCTATAGCTCCACGTTTATCTTCCCTGATCGCTCGACCGCTCCAATCAACTAGCTCTAAATACTCTCGATAATGGTAGGGTATTTCATCTTCGAGCTGACGCCCTTCTGCCCAAAACTTTTTTAGCAACAATTTGGCTTGTGTTTCATATGCGCCTTTATCATTTGGTTTTTCAACGATTTGCTGGTCATCTTCAATTCTTTGTTTTATCGACGTAAAATCCGAATATTCTGGTGTCTCAGCCATCTTGGCGCGAATTGGATTGAGCTCGACATAAGCCATACAGGTGAGTAGTGCTTGCTCATCTAGTAACGCTTGGCTCTTAAATCTGCCCTCCCAGAAGTGACCGGTACAGTTATCCTCGAAATTAGCCTTGCGCGCCACGTATTCATTCAACGTACGCATAAACCAACTGATATCTTCTAAGCGATTACGCCACATTGCAACAATTTCAGCAATCAGTTCATAATGTTCTTTGGTCAGTTTCTCGCCATCAACAAAACGCTGAATAATATCTGGGCCTGTATAAATTTTTCGCCAACGCTCTATCACTTCCTCATCGGTTAAGGCATCTACTTCATCTTTATTAATGTATAAAACAAGATGATAGTGATTTGACATGATGGCGTAAGCACAGATATCTATACAGAAAACAGCATTAATTTCGCCTAATCGATCTAACATCCACTGGCGGCGATGTTCAAAATCTTGCTGGGTAGATTTATCAAATCCACAGAGAAAAGCCTTTCTAACCACTCTTGAGATACAGTGGTAATAAGGTGTATCTTGGCAACAGATCTGTTGCGCTCGGGCACGTGTCATAGAACCTCCCACTCAGAGGTAAACTCTTCTGAATTGAATTATCAGTGACTAATACCCTACTACCTTATTTGTTCATATTCAATTAATTCGTGGATGTCCCTTATTATTACTTATTATTATTTTTCTGTTAGAATATTTCACGCTTAAACCCTGGTTGTGAGAATTGACGTCTCGCCAACAATTCTACCGTTAGCCCTGATGGCTATACTTTAGAAGCTGGTCTATATTTCTAAACCGAACACTAGTGAGATTCAATATGAAAATAGTTCAAATTTGTCGGTCTATTACACCGGTGCAAAACTACGGTGGCACTGAAAGGGTGATTTACTGGTTAAGTGGTGCATTAGCAGAACTTGGCCACGATGTATTTTTAATCGTTCCACCTAATAGCTCTCATGCTAATAAAAAAGTGAATATCATTGAATGTGATGATTTTGATAACGTTAAAAATGTTATTCCTAAGGATGCTGACATTGTGCACATTCACTATGATGACATAGAGCAAGTAAAGAGCTTTAAATGGCTGTTAACCATCCATGGCAATATCAATAAATCAATATTTGATAATCGATACCCTGAAAACATTGTTGGGATTAGTCGTAATCATGCAGTGGCGCATCGGCTTAAGTATTACGTATATAACGGAATTGATTCGAATGAATTTACATTCAACTGTGAAAAAGAAAACCACTTTTTGTTCTTCTCCAAGGTCTCTTACAGAGCAAAAGGCATAGATGAAGCGATAAAAGTGTGCACTAAGAACCAGTTAAATCTAGAGATTTATGGCGGTACTCGAATAAAGCTGTTAAGGAATCCGCTCTCTTTCCTACGCAGTTTTAGCAAGGGTATAAATGTGCGAGGTTACACTTCAGGCATCGAAAAAGCACGGGTATTTTCTAGAGCTAAAGCGCTGATATTCCCAATTAAGTGGTCAGAGCCATTCGGTTTAGTGATGGTGGAAGCCATGATGAGCGGTACACCTGTAATCGCATTCAATAGAGGGTCTGTTTCTGAAATAGTTAGCGAAGAATCTGGCTTTGTAGTGAACAATGTACAGCAGATGGGCGATGCCATAGCCAAGATAAATACTATCGATCATTATAAGTGTCGTCAATATGCGATAGATAACTTTGATATATCTATCTGTGCAAAAAACTACGTACAAGAATATCAAAGGGTAATAGCAAACCCCAGCTTATAAAATTAATTCATCGTTAGCTGCACGTAACTACCCCCTTAAAAAAAACATCTTGACAGGTTTTTCAGTCAAATAAATTCACTGTCTTGGCGTGCAGTAATATTTCACTGTAGTTAGAATAATAGAATTAAAGGACATGCAGGGATTATAATTTTTAAACTCAAAAACATCACCACCAATCTACATCCTTTGATGATAACCAGACAATGATAATGACCGACCTTTTTCAATATTTTACGCGAAATTAGACCTTTACAGACAACAGAACCGACGCCTAGCAGCGTAGTTCAATTATTATTCCACGCGGTTTCACTATTAGGTAGGAAATAGCTTAAAGTGATACCTGGTTTATTGTGCAACACATATTCAACCCCCACTAGACACTCTCGTTTAATGAGCCCCTAGATGTCTGAATGACTTTACTTAACTGTTCATTGTCTTTCCCAAAATAATATCCGCCGCTTTTTCCGCAATCATAATAGTTGGCGCGTTAGTATTAGAGCTCACTACCTTGGGCATCACTGATGAGTCGACCACTCGTAACCCCTCAAGCCCTATCACTTTTAAATCCGGTCCCACTACGCTGCGCTCATCATTAATTGCGCCCATTTTACAGGCCCCTACAGGGTGATAGTCCGTCTTGGAATGCTGCCGCGCATAAGCCATTATCTGCGCATCGGTTTTGCATTCTATGCCCGGCATTGACTCTAGCTTGATGAAAGGCTTAAAGGCGGCTTGTGCCATGATTTCTCGGGCTATTTTAAAGCCTTCAATGGACATTTCTCTATCGTATTGCTCTGCCCAATAGTTGGGGTCGATCAGCGGGGCTGCCATAGGATCTGCTGAGGCTAAGCGCACAGTGCCACGGCTTTTTGGCCGCAACACAGCGGAGTTAAGTGTCACGCCGTTACGAATTTTCTTTAAGCCGTGCTCTAACCCTGATCCCGGTAGAAAATGAAATTGGATATCCGGTGAGCGCGCCTTGTTATCGGCAAAGCAAAAACCGCCACCATCACATAAGTTAGAAGCCACTGGCCCTGAGTTAAACAACAAATACTCAAGTCCTGCCCAAGCATTCATGTGCAGGGGTTTGTAGCGATCAAAACTGTAATCGCCACTGCATTCACTCACCACAAACACATCCATGTGATCCTGAAAATTTTCACCGACACTCGGCAAATCATGTATCGGGTCTATCCCTACCGCACGCAATTGATCGGCAGGTCCTATTCCAGATAACTGCAGCAATTTTGGTGAACCCACCGCTCCAGAGGTGACTAATACTTCGCAGCTGGCGTTAACGCGATGTATGTCAGGTTTATTGCGCAACACATATTCGACCCCCACTGCCCGTCCTTGCTCTATCACTATTTTGGTGACTGTGGCTTTGGTAATGACGGTTAAGTTGTTGCGTTTGAGTACTGGCTTTAAATAGACCACTGCGGCACTGCTGCGTTTGCCATCGCGGTTGGTAACTTGATAATAACCAAATCCCTCTTGGTTCGCGCCGTTAAAATCAGCAGAGTATGAATAACCTGCCTGCTGGGCCGCCTGCACAAAGGTGCTGGTCAAACTGTGCGGCACTGGGTCAGACACTTTTAATGGCCCGTCCACGCCGTGATAGCGATTGCAGAGTCTGTTGTTATTTTCCGCCTTTACAAAATAGGGCAGTACTTCAGCAAATGACCAGCCCTCACAGCCCTCCTCACTGGCCCACTCGTCATAATCCAGTGGATGGCCGCGGGTATAAACTTGTGCATTGATAGAGCTGCCGCCACCTAAGACTCTACCTTGAGGATACCAAATTTCACGATTATCTAAATGCTTTTGCGGCACCGTAGAGTAACCCCAAGTCGCGGTGGTGCCGGTCAACTTTGCAAAGCCCGCCGGCATGTGAATTAACGGGTTGCGATCAGGGTTGCCCGCCTCTAGCAATAATACTTTTATTGCGGGATTTTCCGACAACCTGTTGGCCAGTACACAGCCTGCAGGACCTGCGCCTGTAATAATATAATCGTACATCTACTACCCACCTTTTCTGCTGCTATTTTTCAAACTCAAAACCGATTGATGGACAAACCACCATCGAGCTGTAAAGTACTGCCAGTGGCAAACGCCATCGCGCCACTAGCAAATGGCAGTAATGCACGGGCGATATCCTCGGGCTCGCCCCAACGTTTAGCGGGCACTAATCCCTCGCTAATCCGCTTATCGTATTTCCCACTCACTTTGGCGGTCATCGCCGTCTTGATAATTCCCGGGCGCAACTCAAATACACCGATGTTGTCTTGGGCCAAGCGCAGCGCAAAGGCGTTGGTCATCATCGCCAATGCCGCCTTGCTCATGCAGTAATCGGCTCTATCGGCAGAGGTCATTAAGGCACTGACTGATGAGATCGATATAATGGAGCGATAGTGCTCTGATGGGTTATCACACATCCAGCGCGCCACACATTGGGTTAAAAAGAAACTACCGCGCAAATTAACCGCCATCACAGTATCAAAAGACTCAGGGCTTAAATCCAACAAATCGCCGCGGTGCAAGGTGCCAATTCCGGCATTATTCACCAGGCAATCAAGCCCCCCGCCCCAGCTAATCACTTCATCTAATAACACAGCGTGTTCTTCCACCGCACTTAAATCACTGGGGATGTATAGAGCTTTAACACCGTATTTTTCGCACTGGGCAATAATTTGTGCACAATCATCCGTTTTTTCTCGGGCGGTAAAGGCAACGTTAAAACCATTGCTCGCCAATTCATTGACAATTGCCAGACCTATACCTTGCCTACCGCCTGTCACTAGGGCTACTGGGCGTGCCTTATTATTCATTAAAATGTCTCCGTTGTTTTTATATGTTCCGCCACACGCAACGCTTGTGCTGCAATGGTTAACGCTGGATTTACTGCCGCCGAGTTAGGTAAAAATGAGGCGTCTACGACAAATAAATTGCGCTGATCATAGCTGCGACAATAACTGTCTAATGGCGCCAGCGCTGGATCGATTCCCATACGCACTGTGCCGCACTGATGGGAGGGCACACTGCTATCAAAGGGCTTACTCAATAAAAAAGGGTAACCGGTCGCCCGCGCCATCTTTTTGGCTCTAGAGAGTAATTTGTTATGCGCACTCATATTACTGCGCTGCCAGCTAAGGCGTATGCAACCGTCGTCATCCAAGCTCACGCGGCTTTCTGGATTCGGTAAATCTTCGCTCATCACATACCAATCAACACTGTGATTGGCCAGCCAGTTGAGAACAAAAGTGGGTAGCCAACGAAACTTGGCGGGCAGCCCCGCTTTTAAGATACTGCCATTGAGCTTGCCCAATAACTGAATATTCCCCAACGGTTCGCCACTGGGCTCATCGCCAAAATAATAGTCATTCACGGCGATGGTTTTTTGATAGACGGCCCGGTTGCGCCGAAAAGGATTGATCGCCAACAGCGCACTGCAATTGTGGTTCATAAAATTGCGTCCCACTTGGTCTGAACTATTCGACAAGCCCTTAGGAAAGCGAGCACATTTAGAGGCCAGTAACAGAGCCGCACTATTGATTGCCCCAGCGCTTAATATCACCAAAGTAGCACTGACACTCAGTTGCTGACCGGCCTTTTCAAACTCAACACTTTTAATGCGTTTACCACATTCGCTCACCTGTAACCGCGACACTTTTGCGCCGCTAATTAATGTCACATTGTCATGTTCCAACGCAGGAGTTAACGCCGCTGCTTGTGCATCTATTTTTCCGGTGCCGGTATCGGGGAAGCCATCCCAAGGCGTTTGTGAGCGCGCTAACCAGCGCTCAATATCGACGGCTAATGGCAAACTAAATGGGTGATAACCTTTATCTAATAGCTTTTGGCGTAACCGCGCGATACAGGGTTCATCCGGAACAGGCCCCTCGATATACCCCCGCTCGCCACCGGGATCACTACTGTCTTCCCCCACGGTGCCGCGCACTTGATAAAGTGTCTCGGCAGCTCGATAAAATGGAGCAAACTCTGTATAGCTAAACGGCCAAGCGGGAGAAACGCCTCCCTCAAATTTAAGGGCTGAGAAATCCCGCTCGCGATAGCGCAACATCACCGCACCGTAGAATTTAGAGTTGCCTCCCAGATAATAATAATTACCGGGAGCGAACAACTTGCCATTAACATCGCGCCACTGCTCATCGCTCTTAAAACTCTGATCGACAAACACCGCTTGAGCATCACGTGCAGCGGCGGTATCAGGCAACTGTTCACCCCGCTCAAGCACTAAAATGCTGGCACCAGTATCCACCAGCGCGCTCAACACAGTCGCCCCACCAATCCCAGTCCCGACTATGACAATGTCATAGTGCTGCTCAATATTTTTCACTTAGCCGCCCCCTGCACCTGATTGTTTTAGCTCATAGCTCATAGCTCATCACGATTGAACTCCCTAAAATGATTTTCTACCACCGAGGTCACAGAGGCGCTACGCTACACAGAGAAAGGAACAAACAAGATCTTACAACCTTTTCTCGGTGCTCTCTGTGGTGAAAATTAGCTTTTAGCTTTTAGCTCGTAGCTCCCCTACTGAATTCTATCCCCAGTATCCCCATCAAAAGCTAAGTTTCGCGACACGTCAAAGGCAAAACGACAGCTCTGGCCCGCTAGCGCTCCACAACGGCTGCGCATTCTCGCCACCACTTCTGTCCCGCCCAATTGTGTGACCACAAACATGTCCGCACCGGTAGGTTCTGTTACTTTAACCATTAAATCCGCCTCGTGGATCTGCCCTTCACTGCGGTTAGCACTGCCTGGATCGGTGATGGTCTCGGGGCGCAAACCCAAAGTCACATTACGATTCAAATAACTAACAAGTGCCTGTTGATCTCGCTCTATCGGCAGCAACAAAGGTCTATCCTGATCCGCGGTTGCCACCTCAAAACATAGTTTATCTTCCACTTTACAGACCTTGGCCTGGATCAAGTTCATTGACGGCGAGCCCATGAACCCCGCAACAAAGGTATTCACCGGATTGTCGTAAATCTCTTCTGGGGAACCAAACTGCTGTACGATGCCGGCGTTCATTACCGCTATTTTAGTGGCGAGAGTCATCGCCTCGATTTGATCGTGGGTGACATAGACAATGGTCGCACCGAGACGCTGGTGCAGCTGCTTAATCTCGGTGCGCATATCCACGCGTAATTTTGCATCTAAGTTAGACAGTGGCTCATCAAACAAAAACACCCGTGGCTCTCTCACCAAGGCTCGCCCCATTGCCACGCGCTGGCGTTGACCGCCAGAGAGCTGTGAGGGTTTACGATCAAGTAGTTGTTCCATCTGCAGCATTTTTGCCACTTTCTGCACGGCTTTGTCTCGCTCGACTTTAGGGACTTTGCGCATCTCCAAACCAAAACTGATGTTTTTGGCAACGCTCATGTTCGGGTACAAAGCATAAGACTGAAACACCATCGCAATGTCACGTTTAGAGGGGTGTACCCCCGCCATCGATTGACCATCGATAGAGATATCGCCACCGCTAATTTCATCCAGACCCGCAATCATGTTTAACAAGGTAGACTTACCGCAACCGGAGGGGCCTACCAACACGAGGAAATCGCCTTTGTTGATTTCTATATTGATGCTTTTTAGTACTTCTACGTCAAAATAATGTTTGTTGACGTTTTCGATATTGAGAAAACTCATAGTTATTACCCTTTAACGGATCCTGCCATTAAGCCGCGTACAAAATAACGACCGGCCACTACATATACCAACAAGGTTGGCAGCGCTGCGGTAATTGCCGCCGCCATATGCACGTTGTATTCTTTAACTCCCGTAGAACTATTCACTAAGTTGTTTAAAGCTACGGTTATCGGTGCAGTGTCTCCAGAGGCAAAGGAGGCACCAAACAAAAAGTCATTCCAGATATTGGTAAATTGCCAAATCACTGTCACTACAATAATAGGCCCTGAATTGGGCAGTAAGATGCGCCCGAAAATGGTAAAGAAACCAGCGCCGTCCATCACCGAAGCGCGGATCAGTTCATCGGGAAATGCCTCATAGAAATTACGAAAGAACAGTGTGGTAAAGCCCAGACCATAGACTACGTGCACCAGCACTAAACCTGAGGTAGTATTGGCTAAACCTAACCAACCCAACACTTGCGACATAGGTAACAGTACAATTTGGAAGGGGATAAAACAGGCGAACAACATCATGCCAAATACCCATTGATGGCCTCTAAAACGCCATTTGGTGAGTACATAGCCATTAAAGGCACCAAGCAGTGTCCCTATGGCAACGGCGGGAACGGTAATCTTTAAACTGTTCCAAAAATAACCGCTGATACCGTTGCAATCCAGACCTAAACAGGCGCTCCCCCAAGCTTTTAACCAAGGTTCAAAAGTGATTTGTAACGGCAGCGCCATCATGTTGCCCATGCGTATTTCTTCCAGTGACTTAAGAGAAGTCACCAACATCACAAACAGTGGTGCCAAGTAAATCACCGCCGTCACTATTAATACGCTGTAGATCAATACCCGCCAGGCGATCCCTGAGCGTAATGCGTTATCTTGCGAGCTAGCACTCATTTTTTGCCCCCTTTAATTTCTGAACTGATATAACGGACGCACCTTACTAACGCTAATCCTCGAGTATTCTCTTGAGAGCTATTCTTCATTTTTTGCCCCCTTTAATTTCTGAGCAAATGTAATAGACGCAACTTATAAGCGTTGATCGTCGCGCATTATCTTGGGAGCTGTCATTCATTTCTTGCCCCCTTTAATTTCTGAATAAATGTAGGGAACCATGATTGATGCGATAATCATCAGCATAAACACTGCGCTGCTGGCACCTACTCCAATTTGATTACGGGTAAATGAATAGGAATACATAAAGGTGGCCGGTAGTGAAGTAGCGTTACCCGGGCCACCACCGGTGAGCGCGATCACTAAGTCAAAACTCTTGATCGCCAAGTGTAATAACACCACAAAGGCACTCAAAAACACGGGGCCCAACTGTGGGATAATTATACGCGTGTAAATTTTCCAAGCCGGAGCGCCATCAATCTGCGCCGCTTTGAGTATTTCGTTGTCTATGCCACGCAGCCCCGCTAAAAACATCGCCATAATAAAGCCTGACGCCTGCCAGACACCGGCGATCACCACCGTATAAATCGCCATATCAGAGTTGATCAGCCAGTCGAATTTAAAATCGACAAAGCCCCACTCGTGCATAGTGCGCTCCAAGCCTAAGCCCGGATTTAAAAACCACTTCCAAGCGGTGCCTGTCACAATAAAACTCAGTGCCATGGGATAGAGATACAAAGTACGCAAACCACCCTCTAAACGGATTTTCTGATCGAGTAAAATTGCCAGTGATAATCCAATGACTATGCATAATCCGATATAGAGCACAGAGAAAATAAATAAATTTTGCAGTGATATTTGCCAAGTTAAGGTATTCCACAACCGACTCCACTGCTCTAACCCGACCCAAGTGTAGTTGGGGAGCATTTTTGAAGCGCTAAAAGAGAGATAAACGGTCCACAAGATAAAGCCGTAGACAAACATCAGTATCACTGCAAACGAGGGGGCTAATACCAGCTTTGGCAAATGCTGCTGCAAATAACCTATCAGCTTGTCATTGCGACTTTCACTCACAGTGCTCGCCTTATCACGCGCTATATTCTGTTGCATGCTGCTGTCCTAAATAAAATGACCGAGAACTAGCCTCGGTCAAAGGTGGAAATTAAATCATCTTAAATAGCGTTCTTCACCGATGCAGCCAACTGTTTTACCGCCTCTTGAGAAGACATATCACCGTTAAAGTGCGCGGTAATCACATCGTAGAATGCGTTTTTTACGGCCGCAGGAGATGCGTGACCATGCGCCATACTGCCCACTAACGTGTTGTTGGCACCCGCCTCTTTTAGATCCGCCATGGCTTTTTTACCACAGGCATCAAAAGCCTCATCGGAGATATCGGTACGCGCTGGCACTGATCCTTTCACAGTATTAAAGGCAATTTGGAACTCGGGTGATAAAATAGCCGCGGCCATTTTCATCTGCGCTTCGTGACGATCATCATCGACCTTAAACATAGTGAATTGATCGGCATTAAAGGTCACTGTTCCCTGAGTACCTGGCGTTCTAAAACAAACGAAATCTTTACCAGGCACTTTTCCGGCATTGAGAAACTCGCCTTTAGCCCAGTCACCCATCATCTGAAAGGCCGCTTTTTCATTCATCACCATCGCTGAAGCTAAGTTCCAATCGCGCCCTGAAAAATTATCATCGACTAAGCCACGCAATACCCGCATGCGATCAAACACTTGCTGCATGGTTTTGGACGTTAGCGCCTGCTCATCTAAATCAATCAATGCCTTGCGATAAAAATCGATACCACCGGTGGCCATCAACACCCCATCAAAAATAGTTGCATCTTGCCAAGCTTGTCCACCGTGGGCCAATGGAATTAATCCCGCCGCTTTAACCTTTTGCATAGCGCTGACAAAGTCATCCCAGTTAGCCGGAATCTCTATGCCAACTTTATCCATCACCGCCTTATTACCCCACACCCAGTTAGTCGAGTGCACATTAACGGGCGCCGCGTTCCACTGACCATTGGTCTTGGAAAACTTCTTTAGCGCCGCGGGTACCACTGCATCCCAATTACCAGCCTTGGCGACTTCGTTTAAATTAGCGGTCACCCCCTGATCGCCCCAATCGAGAATATCAAAGCCCATCATTTGCACAGCTGTAGGTGCATTGCCAGACATCACTCTGGAGCGCAATACGGTCATGGCACTGCTGCCACCGCCACCCGCTACGGGCATATCTTTCCAGCCAATTCCCTGTCCCTGTAGTGAATCGCGCAGTGTTCCTAATGCTTTCGCCTCACCACCTGAAGTCCACCAATGCAGTACTTCAACTTCAGCCGCTTGCGCTACGCCGGTCATACTGGCACTGATTGCGGCACCTAATAGCAGGCCTTTGAATGTCTTTTTAATAGTTATTTTTGCAGTCATGTTGAGAATCCTCTCTCTTGGTTTAATCCTAAATTCGGCGATTGAGTTTACTGTCGTAATTCAACGGCCGAATTTAGGCTTACAGGCACAGAAGGTGCCGCTGGTTTTCTTTATGTTGCTTTTCCTCTATCTTGGCAGCCACCAACCGGTGCGCTCGCCGATATGCATTTGTATGGTTTTTTGCTCGGTGAACTCATCCAGTGCATGGCGGCCCAGCTCGCGCCCCTGACCACTTTGCTTGAAGCCGCCAAAGGGCAACTCGGGGTAGCCACTCATCCAACCGTTGATCCACACTGTACCGGCCTTTACTTTACGGGCGACCTGCAAACAGTTATCGATATTGGCGCTCCACACCCCCGCTGATAATCCATACAAACAGTCATTGGCAATCTCGATTGCCTGCTCTAAATCAGTAAAGGTAAGCACTGCTAACACCGGGCCAAACACTTCCTCCCGAGCGATCTGCATCTTCGGGGTTACCTTGGAGACAATGGTCGGTTGCATGTAGAGACCACTGTGATCGACGCGGTTGCCGCCCAAGGTGATCTCGGCCCCCTCTTCGATAGCAACTTTTAAATAGTTTTCAATCACCTGCAAATGCGCTTTAGAGATAATGGCTCCCACTTTGGTGTCTTTGCACAGCGGATCACCGAAGGGTACCGTTGCCGCGCGCTCCCGTACTGCCTGTTCAAAATCAGCGGCGATAGATTGATGTACTAAAATTCTCGAGCCGCTGTTACAGCACTCTCCCCCATTGAAAAAAGTACCAAAGACCACCGCATCCACCGCCGCTTCCCAATCACAATCCGGGAAGATGATTTGCGGATTTTTACCGCCTAGTTCCAGCGATACTTTCTTTAAGCTCTCTGCGGCCACTGCGGTCAATTTTTTACCCACCGCAGATGAGCCGGTAAAAGTCACCATGTCGACATCTTTGTGGCTGGTCATAGTGGCACCCACATCATGTCCTTCACCGACCAGTATGTTGACCACGCCTGCTGGCACTCCTGCCTCTTGTAAAACATTGGCCAGTAATACGGTGGTGCCCGAGGTTAGCTCACTAGGTTTCACCACCGCAGTGCAGCCCGCTGCGAGTGCAAAAGGTAGTTTTTGACTGAGGATTAAAAACGGAAAGTTCCAGGGAGTAATAATGCTCACCACCCCTATTGGCTCACGTACTACCAGCGCCAACATGTCTTCACCTAAACTATTGAAACTGTCACCGTGTAAAGAGCGTGCGCAAACCGCGGCATAGCGCCACAGATCCACCGCCCACTCAATTTCATCCATGGCTTGGGAGATAGGTTTTCCCGACTCCAACACTTCTTGCAGGGCAAACTGCTGTTGCTTGGCCATCACTAAATCGGCAATAGTATTGAGTATTGAAGCGCGCGCTGCCCCCGACATTTTTGGCCAATCACCTTTATCAAAAGCACTACGAGCTGCCAGTATCGCCTGTTGTGTATCGGCGATGCTCGCCTTGGCAAAATTACTGACTTCGACCCCGTAAGCCGGACTTACACGGGTTAAACGTTCACCGTCTGAGCCATCGCACCACTGTCCATCAATGAATAATTGCCCAGTGAGTGGCTGACTGGGAATGGATAAAACTCTCTGTCCTTCCACCCATAACATTTGATTATTGCCCATATTCTGTTGCATGCTTGTTACTCTCCACTAAAGTTTGCGCTGCGTTTTTCAAAAAAGTCATCGACTCCCTCCTTGGCATCATTGGAGCCATCGCGCCACTGCCCATGTGCTGTTACCTCTTTGTTACTCGCCTCTAAAGTTTGCGCTGCGTTTTTCAAAAAAGGCATCAACCCCCTCCTTTGCATCATTGGTTAATGCACTGAGCCCACTGGCCATTGCCTCTATTGTCATGGCACTGTTATCTCCGCTATTAGCGGCTATCATCTGCTTGGACAACTGCACCGCAATCGGTGCTCTCTGGGCAATGACTGCTGCCATTTCTCGCGCTTTGGCTAGTGACTCACCCTCTGCACACACCGCATTGACCAAACCTAGTTGCAGTGCTCGGTTGCTATCTATGTTGCAGCCGGTAAACACTAGCTCTTTGATTAAACTAATATTGATCAGCTTGTTTAACCGCGCCGAGCCCGACCACCCTGGGCAAGTGGCAATGCCGGTTTCAGGCAGTGCAAAAAAAGCGCGCTGCTCTGCAATGCGTAAATCAGCGGCCATCGCCAACTCAAAACCACCGCCCAGTGCGGGCCCCTGGATCGCCGCTATCACTGGTTGTCTTAGCCCCGCTAAAGCATCAAACACTCGATGGCCCCGCTTGACCCAGCTGCGCCACATATCCATCGGTTGGTATGCCGCCCATGCTTGAATATCAGCACCGACACAAAAAGCGCGCTCACCAGCACTGTGTAAAATAACCACTCGCACTCTAGGGTCTTCATCTAACTGCAGCACTAAGCGATACAATTCCTCTAACATCTCGACACTTAGGGCATTTAATTTTTCCGGCCTATCTATGAGGATCTCCGCTATCTGCCCGTTGCGAGTGAGAATTACCTTGGCATCGCTCATCGCAACGGCTCCTTGTTCACGCTCAAATCCAAACCAAAGGGCGCCTCTTCAAACAGTGCTTTGTCCATCAGTGTTAACTCATTTGATACCAATAATTTAAAACCCGCCTGCGCTAAAATATCTCGTTCAAGATCAATGCCCGGAGCAATTTCGATGATTTCCAGCCCTGACGCAGTGAGCTGCATCACACAGCGCTCAGTGACATAGAGCACTTGCTGATTATTCTCAATGCCTTTCGCTCCGGAGAAAGTAACGTGTTCGACTTCCTCCACTAGCTTTTGGAATTTTCCTTCGCTTAGCACCCGTATTTCACCGTTTTCAAGCGCGTATTTGGCTCCGGCGGTAAAAAAACCACTAAATACAATTTTTTTAGCGTTGGCGGTAATATCGACAAAACCACCACAGCCAGCGGTTAGGTAAGGCTTTTTCGCCAACTTGGACACATTGACGTTGCCGGCTCGGTCTATCTCCATAAAGGATAAAAAGCTCTGGTCAAAACCACCGCCTTGAAAGTAAGTAAATTGTTGCGGGCTCGGCAATATACTGTCTGCGTTAGCTGCGCAGCCAAAGCCAAAGCCCAACAGCGGCACTCCGCCAATAGGGCCTTGCTCTAACACCCAAGTGACGGTGTCTTGCTGCTGCTCTTCTAATAAGATGCGTGGCACATTGGCGGAGATACCAAAACCTAAATTGACCGCTTGGCCTGCCACCAGCTCTTGAGAAACACGTCTTGCGATGATTTTCTCAGGGCTAAAAGTGGCGTAGTCAAAACTGCTATCAGGGCGCTTAACCTCACCGCAAATTGCCGCATCGTATTGAGTTTGTGTGGTTTGCATCTGATCTGGATCGACCACGATGTAGTCCACTAAATTGTTTGGTATATGCACTTGGTAAGTACTCAAAGAACCGCTTTTTACCACTCTTTTAACTTGGGCTATGACTATTCCGCCATTATTGCGGACACTCAACGCTTGCTCTAATCCCCCTAAATAAGCGCCCTCTTGCTCAAAAGATAGATTGCCTTTTTCATCACTGGAGGTAGCGCGGATAATCGCCACATTGGCAATAATGGCGGGGAAGAACAGATACTCTTGCCCCTCAAAATCTATCTTGCGCACGATGGGCTCTGCCGCTGCTAGATCGTTCATGGCACAACCTTGGCGGGCGGGATCGACAAAAGTATCTAAACCCACTTTAGTCATTACTCCCGGGCGCTTTGCCGCCGCTTCACGATGCAGATCAAACATGATGCCGCTGGGGACGTTATAGGCGGGAATCAGATTGTCAGAGACCATTTTCCAGATATTGGGCATCGGTAAATGTGAGGGACCGCTTGGATAGGAACCGGCTATTATTTTAGCCAACAAGCCAGGCTTGGCGATGTGATCAACCCCTTTAATCCCGTACATATCACCGGCGGCGATAGGGTGCAAACTAGTGATAGATTTCGGCGATCCGTGTTTTTCAAAGCGCTCACCAATTGCCGCCAAGATCCGATCCGGACAGCCCAAACCACTCGATGAAGAGACAGTTATGGTGGCACCATCCTCGATCAGCGCTGCGGCAAACTCAAAAGATACAACTTTAGACATAAGGTACTTCTCTCATAAACGATTGATGGCAATAATATTGGTACAACTAAAACACTGGATAATTGATTTCAACTCGCTGACCAGTCACTGCAGATTGTGCAACTGCCAGTGCCACCGCCAGTGATTTAACCCCATCTTCGCCAGTCACTGCAGGCTGAGCCTTTTCACTGATCGCCAGTGCAAATTTTTGCAGGGAATGTGCGTAGAGATTATGCGGGACAACCTCTAAAAGCTGCCTGCCTTGCTCAGTCACAACTTCAATTTCACCCACGCTCTGCTGAGTCATGACGCCTCTTGCAAAAATACTGCCTTTAGTGCCGTGCACTTCAAGACCAGTACCCGCGAAGGGCACCACAAATGATTCATGGGACTGCACTAACGCACCGCTGGGCATACGCATAATGGTCATAGCACCATCTTCTATCGTCTCGGCCATACCCGCATGTTGGGCATAAGCCATCACGTCAATAGGATCTTCACCGAGCAAATACCGCACGGTGTCGGCATCGTGCACTACGATGTCCAAAATCACCCCGCCACCCGCTTGGGGTTTATTGATGCGCCAAGTCTGTAAGTTTTCTGGTAAGTGCACCGCATGGAAAATACGCATGGCCACTACATCGCCTATCACCCCAGATTCAATCTGGCGACGTATTGCCTGATGCGTCGCCGCATTGCGTAAATGGTGATTAGTCCCCATCACCACCCCCACCTCTCTACAGGCCTGTACCATCTGCACCGCATCTTCAATATTCAGCGCCAGCGGCTTTTCACAGAGCACATGTTTACCCGCAGCGGCAGCCGCCAGCACTTGCGATTTGTGTAACTCATTGGTGGTGGAGATATAAACGGCATCAACGGCCGGATCCGCCAATAAATCATCAATATTTTGATAGACGCCAGCGATACCCATTTCATGGGCAAAAGCAGTACCGCGCGCTTTATTGGTACTCATTAACGCCACTACTTCTTGCGTAACGCCTACCTCACCTCGTGCATTAACAGCATCAACCATCCACTGCCTAGCGATGGTGCTAGCACCGATAAAACCCCAGCCTATACGCATTTTTCTCTCCATTGACTAAATTTACTATCGCTAATAATGATCGGTAATGTTTTTGGAACGTTACAATTGGAACGTTCTAATTATTCCCATTAACAGCTTATCGAGTCAAGTCTTTTTTATTAACCTCTTGCCAGATCACGGAAGATATTGAGTAAAGGCCGCCGACATTTAATCAGCAGAAACTTAACCAAACATCGCCTTAACCCCCTTAATTACTGTAACACTAAGGGCCGACAACTCAATTTTCCCGTCGTAAGCAGCAAATAATCAACTCTTGATTATTTAGGCTCCGGCTAATGCATCACTCTTAAATTTAAGCAATATGTTGAAATCGATATGAAATTATTCAGGAAATTAAAATTTGTATTGCATGCTAATTAAAAACTCGGTAAATTCTCAATTAATACGTTCCAAAATATTGTCGCAAAAATTACTCAACTGCTTACAAGGCACTCCATTGAAAACCACTGAAAGTATTAACTTGCCGACAGAAACGCCGCCACAAGATGCTTTTGGCATCATCGATTGCCATATGCATTTGATCGGCGCGCAGCAACAGTTCCCCTTTTCCCCTGGTCATCAGGATAAATTCCCGCCATACACTGGGGCGCAATATTTAAAGCAGGCACAACCACTAGGCATTAGTCACTGCGTCATTACTCAAACGCCCTTTTATGGTGTCGACAACCGTAATTTATTGCATGCCCTGAATGAGATGAGGGAAAAAGCACGGGGAATCGCGGTTATTGACCAACACCTATCCGAGCAGAGCGCACTTGAGCTACAGCAAGCGGGAGTAGTAGGTGCTAATTTTTACTTGTTTGAAAATGGCGAGCTAGATTGGCATTGTGTCGCCCCCGCTAATGAGCGCATTCAATCACTAAATTGGCAGACACAACTGCAATTTAACGGCAATCAATTAAGTGCCAGATACCATGATATTGTGGCGCTACAGGGAAATATTGTCATAGATCACATCGGCAAATTTCAACCGAGTGTGAGTGTTGACGATGTCAATTTTAAAGCACTGTGCAAGCTTTTGGACAGTGGCCGCTGTTATGTCAAACTCAGTGCCGCCTATGAATCTAGTACTGGCGCTATGCCCTACACTGAAGATGCTGGCAGCTTGGCGCAATTTTTAATAACGCACTATGCAGATTTTCTCATTTGGGGAAGCAATTGGCCGCATTTAGGACTTACCAACCCAGCTGATTGGCCAGATCCACAGGCCTGGTTGGATTGCCTAGCACTATGGGGAGCAGATACAAAAACACAGCAAAAGATACTGACATCCAATGCTAAAAAATTATTTAGCTTCTAGAGACCTCAATCACTTAGCTTGAGGGCAGGCTAATGCGCTCGATTTTACAACGTTAAAATACGCTCAATTTTAAGGTGATAAATATGATAAACCACATTGTACTGCTTAAGTGTCGCACTGATATAACAACGGAAGAATTGCAAAATGTATTTAGCGCCCTACACCAGCTGGTAAAGGTTATTCCCGGATTATTGAGTTGCACCAGCGGCGCCAACAACTCGCCAGAGCAAATAAGCCGTGGCTATACTCATGCTTTTCACATGCAATTCAGCGATAGCCAAGCGCGAGATGCCTATCTCCCCCACCCGCAGCACGAATTGGTGAAAATCATGATTGGGGAGATACTTATTGAAGATGATGCACCGGTTTTAGTGGTTGACTATTAACGCTGCTCAGAACGTAATCAACAGTCGCTTCGCGAGCCTTCACTTACGGATGCAGGGGATGCTCATGCGTGAAAACATAAAACTATCGCAGCAAGGAGGTTGTCGCAAAAGGTAGCGAACGATGATAAGGCAAGGCAAAAACTGGCGAAATAGCGGAATCAGCGTGCCCCTCTTATTGGGTATTATAGTTATAAATGAGCTTTTTGAGCCAGCTTTTAACGCCGAATTATCGAGTGCAGTACTTTTGCGACACCCTCCAAGCTGCGGGGTATTAAACCCTTGATGATTTAGGCTCCGCCTAATTCATCTCTAATAAATCACTGTTTAGCTTATCTGCTAATGCTTTGAAGGTGTTAATTTCAGCTTGAGTTAGCGAGGGAGCACAACTTTTTATCTTTGCAGGTATTTCCAACGCCAAAACCTTCAAGTTATGTCCTTTATCCGTTAAAACGACGACTTTTATCCTTTTATCCGCCTCAGAGGCCGTTAAACTTAATAGCGATTTTGCTTGGAGCTTCTTTAATATTAAGCTCATGGCTCCCGCATCTATTAAGGTTTTTTTTAATAGCTGATTTATTTCTATCTCGTCTTGCTCCCAGAGTGCCATCATCACCACGTATTGTGGGTAGGTAATATCGAGCGCGTTTAATAGCGGTCTATAGGCTCTGGTTATCGCATTAGATAACACATAGGCCCGATGACAAATTTGATTGCTAAGCAATAGTTGATCGCTGTTCATTTTCTCTCCTGAATTGCCTTGATTATACTTTGCATACAAACTTCTTGCAATGTCAATTAAACGCCTCTATTATAGTTTGCATACAAATTAAATTACACCAACAGCAAACCCAATCACTTTGCACTTAAACTAACGACTTTACACAGAGAGAATGACTATGAACAAATTACAAAGCGTACTTTATACAGCAGATGTTACCGCCACTGGGGGACGTGAAGGCACAGCCAGATCAAATGACACTAAGCTAGATGTTAAACTTTCTACGCCAGCAGGATTAGGCGGACCAGGTGGTGAAGGTACTAACCCTGAGCAATTATTTGCCGCCGGTTATGCCGCTTGTTTCATTGGCGCAATGCAAATGGTTGCTGGAAAAATGAAAATCAAACTACCTGCCACTACCAATGTTAATGCTAACGTAGACATCGGCCCTATCGAAAATGGTTTTGGTATCGCGGCTACTTTAAATGTGGATTTAGCAGAGATGGATAAAACGCAAGCACAGGCACTTGTCGATGCTGCACATACTGTATGCCCATATTCAAATGCTACTCGTGGCAACATTGAAGTGACTATAAACTTAGTCTAACTTCTTTGAAACCTGCTGGTCGCGAGCTTTTCCTCGCAGGCTGTTGCTTTAAGTTCTAACGACCTAAAGCAACAGCCAGTGACTTAAAATAGTCTTCAAATGCGCTATTTATTTGTTCACGCTGCAAAGCTTTTGGATATAATCCAAACTTTGCCTCTTCACTATTACGGGTATTGCCCACCAAAAATTTGTTGCGCACTTTATCATCTATAAATGCTTCAAAAGCACGTGCACACAGCTCTTCAGGTTTCGCATAATATTGCACTTTTAATTTACGATCCATCGCAGCACTTGCCCTGAACAAATCACTCACTGTAGTTCCATCGGGTGACAGTGCTATCGCCTTGAAACATCGATATAACTTATCATTTAGCGCATGCGGTACAGGCGTCGCCTCTGATAACCAAGCCGTCGATGCAAACATACCTGTGACACTATCACTGAATACTTTATCTGCTAAATAGTGATCCAAAGCATGAAACCACTCATGGGCAATACTGCCAGGACCGGCATTTTTAGCCAGTGAAAAAGTGCGCGCACTGGGATCATAATGTGCAGCTACTCCTACCCTGCCGCCAATGCCATAGGAAAAAGACAAACTACCGCGCAGAGATATGACTATCTCTGGACAATTGAGCGCCTGCATCAGGTCAATTAACGCGGCGTAAAACTGTGTCGCGGATCTATCTCGCTCCACTTTAGTAACCCAACGGCCGATGGATATACGGCGAAAATCAAAACGTTTACGCACATCGACAAAGGTAATGGAGCTTGTTGACTGATTCATATTTGCTCATTATTGGCTTCATAAATATGTGGCATTTCTTACAAATCTCTCGCTAAAACCATAACTACTATACAGTTATTAGTTCTTTTTTTACTAGCGCTCAGCGTATTCCCTACTATACTTTTCACAGTAAATTTATATTTTAACTGCGCATTCGTGAACCGTTTTAGCACACAATCATTGAATCATTCTATTTAAGGTACTGCCGGAAGTTATATGAGAAGAACATCCCTTGGTTGGCTTTTTTCGCTAATATTAATGATGCCTTTTGTCTACTGCCAAGCGCAACCAAAAATCTATGCTTTAGAAATCCCCGGCAGAATCTCCAGTAATGTCATTGAGCACTACAATATTTTTTGGGAGAAAATAGCCAGCCTAGGACTGCAGTCCTCTCTGGAGATATTCCCTTCTGGACGTTTAATAAGATCCTTTTTAAAAGAGCAGCACTCATGTACCTTTTCTGTAATGGCTCCTCTGTCAGCGCTATTAACGGCTGAAAGTTCTAATCTATCCCTTATTCTTAGTGATGAAGTCGATAACGTAGGGCTTAGAATTTACACCCCAAGTTCTGATACCAGCATTACAGATATTGCCAGTTTAGAGAACAAAAGGGTTGCTGGGGCGTTTCATTTAAATCCTAGTGCTTTTCTTGGGGGATATAAATTTATTGATTTTAAAAATGCAGAGAACACCGTGCAGCTATTAAAAATGCTCTATCGCAGAAGAGTGGACGCTATTTTGGCCTTTACCCCTGATATTCAACTAGCCTCTAAAATATTAAGTTTCCCCATGCCTTATTCAACTGGGCTATGGATATTCAAAAATAAAGGTGTTGGCTTAATTTGTCATGATACACAAGAAAATCAACTGTTTATAAAACAGTTCAACAAACTCCTTAGACAGCTAAAAACATCCGGTGAGCTGCTCCAGATACTCGGCCCCTACGCGAAATTAGTCGCGACTTAATTTAACACTTCTCAAAGACTATATTTCTCCAAAAAAAAACGCTAGATTAATGATTTTTTGCAGGGAATGGAATCAATGCGCTATCTTTTAGGGCTCTTCGCGCTACTTAGCTTAACGGTTTATAGCTTGCCATACGTTATTAAAGATCAAACCTTAATTTGGCTAAAACAGCAGGGCATCGACTATCCAAAATTAGCAGAGGTATCTATTCAATGGCACACTGGCACTCTATTACTAAGAGGACTAAAAGCCGAAAAACCGGGAAAAACGTCGCTGAAAATTGACCAACTGGCTGTCTCTCTAGACTATACGTCACTGTTTGATAAACACTTATTAATTGATAGTATTGAACTGGTAGGCTTTAGTGCCAGTATCGACAAACAAGCTAATAGCTTTTATTTTGGTCCACTGGATCTTAACCAATTACTTAATAACGATGCAGAACCGGACAGTCCAAGTACTTTTAAATTAGGTATAAAAGCGCTGCAACTTAAAGACATCGACTTCACTATCAATGTCTCGCAACAGCATCATAAACTGCATATTGACACCGCTAGCCTAGATAATATTTATCAGTGGGTACCGCAGCAGTTAAGTCACTTTGAGGTAATAGGCACGCTCAATGGTGCACCCCTTAATATCTCTACCATCACCGCCCCGCTGTCTTTAGAAAAAACCACCCAATTTAACCTAAGCCTAAAAAACTTCCCTTTAGCATCACTGACTAGCCCTATAGTGTCGGGATTGTCAGCTAAGGTAGATGCCGATATCCACATCGATTTTAAAGTTGCTGGACAAAGCTATGCCTTACAACATACAGGCAACTTCAAACTCTCTGATTTCAAATGGCACACTGAGCTGCAAAAGATTAATTTTGCAAATTTACAATGGCAAGGCAGCGGTGACTTACTATTAAAAAACAATAAGTTATCCAAAACCACTATTGAAGGTAAATTAGCCATACAATCGCTTGCTATTGATACTCGAGGGGCAATATTGAAAGCCGCTCAGATCAATTGGCAGGGCCCTGCCAGTGCTGATTTTAACCACGCAGGTATCTTTGAGTTAAATGTGGCAGAGCAGCTTGAATTAAGTGAAGTTAAGATCGACAAGCCAATTAAATTATCGATCGCACACTTTCTCTCCAAAGCAGGTAAAACACCCCTTAAAATCAACTTTAAAGACAATCAAATTCAGAGTATTGAGACTTTTAGTGCAGTCAATTTAACAAAAGTACTACTGGCAACTAACAATACTAATATCAATTTTGGCAAAGCCTCATTAACACAGCAAAAACCGCTCGCTTTGACTTTTAGCAAAGGTCTATTAAACAGCATACAAGCCACCCCTAAGATTAATCTTAGCGCTCTTTCTCTCAAGACAGAAAAGCTGAAGATAGCGGCTAATAATACATCGCTAGCAGGACCCATTAACATTTCCAGGATCGATAGTAACGCACTGATTAGTGCGGCTCTTGTACACAAAACTAATGTTTTAAACATCCAGAAAGACAATTTATCCGTGGCCGCTAAGGCGTTATCAATACAAATTAAACTCGACAAATTAGACGTGACTAAACCCGTCATACAAGGCGTAGATTTAACCGCAGCGCAACTCTCTATCAAAGATAGTTCCCGTGCGCTAACACTGCTATCCGCCGCTAAACTAAAATTAAGCGATGCTAACTATAGCCCAGCGCTAACATCCTTTAGCCAGCTCGATATCAATCAATTGCGCATCGCAATGCCCAACGAAGGAGCAGCACTCTCCTATGTAGGTTCTCTGGCTATCCATCAACTTACGTTCAAGGAAAACAGCCTGCTCAACATAGCTAATATTGCATTGACCAACACCCACCACCAATTACACATAGACAAAGATGGCAATATTACACGACTCAATCAACTGCAAAAAAGTTTAAATTCACTAGTAGCAGCCGATAATAGGGGTGGCGACAGCCAATCAAATGATCAATTAAAATATAATATTAATCAACTCACCATCAGTGCAGACAATACTATTGAGATAGAAGATAAAAGTGTCGACCCCTGGTTTAAAAGTCACATCAGCCTGAGTAAAGTTCGCTTAGGCCCGATCAATAACTTTACTGATCAACTGACTGCCATCGAGATACAAGGCTTGATCAATAAGAGTGCTAAGGTGCAATTCAAAGGGGAATATGCGTTATTTTCTGACGCTAAAGAAGGCAATTGGCAGCTCAAACTAGATGCTTTATCACTGCCTGTTATCAGCCCTTACTCCGGTAAAACTTCGGGATATTTACTGGAAAACGGCAAGCTTAGTCTCGACAGCCAAGGGACTATTAGTAAAGGTAAGATCACGGGTAAAAATAAAGTACTCATTCAACAGTTAGCGGTGCGTTCGGCACAATCCAATGCGACCAAAAAGACCAACCAGTCGTTAAATATGCCTTTAGATTTAGCCATATCGCTGCTAGAAGATGATGAGGGGAACATTAATTTATCGGTTCCTATCGACGGTTCACTCGATGATCCTAATTTTGGCTATTCAAGTATCGTTGCTATTATCGCCAAAAAAGGCATGAAAAAAGCAGCCCTGGGCATCCTAACCAAATCGCTACAACCTTATGGGGCATTACTAAGCCTTGCGACGACGGTGATGGATGCCAATCAATCCGGCACTTTTATCAATTTGTCCCCTATTTCCTTTGGCAGTGGAAACTACCAACTTAGCGCTGATATGAACAACTATTTGAGTAAACTAGCGAAGATGATGAAGCAACGTAAGAAGTTAAAACTTAAGCTTTGCGGTAATGCTGTGGCTAGTGACAAGACATTGATAAACGCTGCAGCCATTCAAACCAATGCAATGCTAAAAGAACCACTAGATGCATTAGCACTAAACACTGAGGTGAAAAATTTATTACAGACGCTTGCTACCGAGCGTGGAGAAGCAGTACAGAAATCTCTGCTTAAATTAGGCGTTGCCAGTGAGCGGTTGTTTGTCTGCTTCGCTAAAGTGACACTTAAAGATGCCAAGCAAAAACCAAGTGTCAGCTTAGGTTTATAGTTTAATGATAGAGTTCGTGGCTCGTTACCATTGAACGCCTTAAGACCTTTTTCTACCACAGAGATCACAGAGGCGCTTCGCTACACGGAGAAAAAAACCAACAGAAATCTTACAATCTTTTCTCGGTGTCCTCTGTGGTGAAAATTTATTTTGGTTTTTAATCTTTAAGCTCGTAGCTCGTAGCTCGTAGCTCGTAGCTCGTAGCTCGTAGCTCGTAGCTAAAGATGATAAGCCACACTATTAAAGCATGACTTATCTCGCTGTCGATTTAATCGAATACTAAATCGGGAACGATCCAGTCTTTACCGGGAACAGCCTCTAACAAGCTTTTGGTATACTCGTGTTGAGGGTTGGTAAATACATCATAGGTGGGTCCGTATTCTACGATCTCACCTAATTTCATCACTGCTATTTTGTCACACACTTGCGCAGCTACACGCAAATCATGAGTGACAAACAACATCGCCAAGTCCATTTTGGTTTTGATTTCATCCAGCAGCTCTAGCACTTGCGCTTGCACTGATACATCTAATGCAGACACCGCTTCATCGGCGATCAATAGCTTTGGTGACATTGCCAGCGCTCTTGCGATGCCAATACGCTGACGCTGGCCACCCGAGAACTCATGCGGATAACGCTTCAAGGCATATTTATCTAAGCCGACAATTTCGAGTAGTTCCTCTGCTTTTTTCCACGACTCAGCCTTAGACACACCATGAATGGTCGGCCCCTCAGTGATAATGTCGCCAATCTTACGCCTTGGGTTTAACGAGGCATAAGGATCTTGGAATATCATTTGAATGTGCTGCCTAAGCGGCATCATCTGTGACTGGGATAGTGACAAAATGTCTTGCCCCTGAAAATCGATAACACCACTGTCAGAATCATGCAGACGAATAATGCAGCGACCTACTGTCGATTTACCTGAGCCAGACTCACCGACTAATCCTAACGTCTCACCTTTACGGATCTCTAAATTGACATCTTTTGCAGCGTGTACCACACGACCTACTTTACCAAAAAAGGACTTTTTATGAGAGCCATAAGTTTTAAACAGGTTTCTGACACTGACCACCACATCCGATGTAACAGGCGCTTTTTTCTTCGCACTTAGACTGGGGACAGTGGCGATTAATTTCTTGGTATAAGGGTGTTCTGGGCGGTTTAAGACCTGCTCGGCAGTACCTTGTTCCACTATTTTTCCCAGTTTCATTACGATGACTCGGTCGGCGATTTCTGCCACCACTCCGAAATCATGGGTAATGAAGATAACACCCATGTTGCGCTTCTCTTGTAACTGCGCCACCAACTTTAAAATCTGCGCTTGAGTAGTCACATCTAACGCTGTGGTGGGCTCATCGGCGATTAACAATTTAGGCTGAAGCGCCAAGGCCATTGCAATCATCACTCTTTGGCGCTGACCGCCAGAGAGTTCAAACGGATATGAGTCTCCGATTATAGTGGGATCAGGTAGACCAACATCATCGAGCATTTCGATGATTTTTACTTTTACTTCTTTTCTAGACAGTTTTAAGTGGTGGCTGTTAAACACTTCTTCCAACTGCTTGTTGACCTTCATTACCGGGTTTAGCGCGGTCATTGGCTCCTGAAAGATCATGCCAATTTTACTACCGCGAATACGCTGCATTTGTTTGTCGCTGATAGAGGCTAGGTCTTGACCTTCAAAGAGGATTTGGCCACTGGACACCTTAACGTGTGGTTTAGGTAGCAACCCCATCACCGCGTTTGAAGACATTGATTTACCGGATCCAGACTCCCCGACTATGCAGAGAATTTCACCGGGATAAACATCAAAGCTGACATTTTCTACCGCAAAAGGCCGATCGGCTCTAGGGGGCAAACTGACACTTAAATCAACCACCGATAAGATCGGATCTTTATTTGCAACACTGTTAGTTGTTTCGCTCATTACTGCCTCCTCAGCTTTTTGCTGTTTTCATTTTAGGATCAAGTGCATCACGCAGGCCATCGCCAATTAAGTTAATTGACAGCACGGTAAAGAGTATTGCCAACCCTGGAACACCCATCATCCACGGATCAGATAAAATATACTGGCGCGAATCTGCCAACATAGTACCCCACTCTGGCGAGGGAGGTTGAGCACCCATGCCTAAAAAGCCCAGTGCCGCAGCATCTAAGATAGCCGAGGAGAAACTCATGGTCGCTTGCACTATTAACGGTGGCATACAATTGGGCAGCACATTGATAAACATCAATCTAAAGGTCGAGGCGCCCATGGTTTTACTGGAGGACACATAGTCCTTACCTAACTCTGACAGCGCTTGAGCGCGGGTTAGACGCACAAAATGTGGAATAAATACCACGGCGATAGCGATCATCGCGTTTTCCAATGAAGGCCCTAAAATAGCCACTAGCGCTAACGCCATCAACAAGCTTGGAAAAGCGAGGATAATGTCCATTAAACGCATAATCATATTTTCAATAAAACCACGATTAAAGGCGGCAATTAAGCCCAGCACTATGCCGATGGTTAAACAGAAAAATATAACGATAAAACCTATATAGAAAGAATAGCGCGAGCCATAGATCATTCTAGATAATTGATCGCGCCCCAGCGCATCGGTGCCAAAAATATGTGTCCAAGTACCACCCTCTGCCCATACTGGCGGTAATTTAAGTGCATCTCGATACTGCTCTATAGGATCGTAAGGGCTGATAAAATCAGCAAAAATGGCAATAAACGCCAATATAGATATAAAAACAAGACCGTATAAAGCGCCTTTATTTTGTTTAAATTCAAACCAAAAACTCGCCATTACCGCCATGAAGGCTGACTGCTGAGACTGGTTCGTTGAAGTTTCAACATTCATAATTAATGCCCCTGCTTACGAATTCTAGGATCGATAATGCCGTACAAAACATCGACGGTGAGATTGACCATGATGACGATCGTCGCTATTAAGATTAACCCACCTTGTACCACTGGGTAATCGCGTCTAAAGATACTGTCTACCATCCACTTGCCAATGCCCGGCCATGAAAAAATGGTTTCGGTTAAAATGGCACCACCTAATAACACCCCGACTGACAGACCTATCACGGTCACTATGGGGATCAGCGCATTTCTGAATGCGTGCACTATGGTCACTCTAAAAGGGCTTAGACCTTTAGCACGCGCAGTTTTGATGAAATCTTCATTAAGTGTTTCTAACATCGCCGAACGGCTCTGTCTGGCAAACGTCGCCATGGGGATAGTACCGAGAGCAACCGCTGGTAATATCAAGTGCATCACTGCCGATTTAAACGCGCCCTCCTCATCACTGAGTAGGCTGTCAATCAACATAAATCCGGTGGGAGTATCAAAAAAGAACATGGCAGAAATGCGTCCGGACACAGGTGTCCAGCCGAGATAGCCTGAGAAAAACACGATCAATAACAGCGCCCACCAAAAAAGCGGCATGGAAAAACCGGTTAATGAGATGGTCATTAGCGAGTGATCAAAAAAAGTGCCTCGCTTAACCGCAGCGATGATGCCGGCGGGTATACCTATCAGTAATGCAAAAAACAATGCAAAAAATGCCAGCTCAACAGTGGCTGGAAATAACTCAAAGAACTCATCTAACACCGGTCTACCGGTGACAAAAGAGGTTCCAAAATTCCCCTGTAATAATTGTCCCACATAATCGAGATACTGCTTCCACAGTGGCTGATCATAACCGAAGGCGTGCATCAATTCGGCGTATTTTTCCGGGGGAAGTCCTCGCTCACCTGCCATGACCAAGATGGGATCACCAGGGATGACATGGATGAAAGCAAACGCGGCTAAAGTAATACCTATGTAAGTTGGGATCAAAACCAACAGACGTCGGAATAAAAAACTGAACATTGTTTTATCCTTAGAATAAATGAAGTGTTAGGGGAATTTTAATAATTTAATCATTGTTATACAGGTGTATTGAAATCCCCACCTGCCCCTAATACAAACAAACCGGCTTGCGCCGGTTTGTGTCAGTGATTTAAAATAAAGTTATTTTAAATCAACGTTGTGGAAGAAATGTCCACCGAGAGGATCGATCTTGTAGCCTGTGACTTTGTCACTGATTGGCATGAACACTGTACTGTGAGCAATGGTTGCCCAAGGTGCTTGCTCTTTAAAGATCTTTTGCGCTTTTTCATAAAGTGCAGTACGTACAATAGGTGTTGTTGAAAGTAGCGCCGCTTGTAGCAACGCTTCAAAATCATCATTACACCAGCGCGCACGGTTAGTGCCGTTGATCTTAGACTGACAACCTAAAAGCACACGTAGGAAGTTATCCGGGTCTCCATTGTCTCCAGTCCAACCTAGCAATACAGTATCGTGCTCGCCCGCTTTAGAACGCTTTAGGTACTCGCCCCATTCAAAGGTAACGATTTCAGCTTCAACACCAATTTTTGCCCAATCCGCTTGGATTAGCTCAGCCATTTTCTTGGCATCTGGGTTGTAAGGACGCTGTACCGGCATTGCCCAAATGTTAGTTTTAAATCCTTCACCTAAGCCTGCTTCTTGTAATAGCGCTTTCGCTTTCTCTACATCGTACGAGTCATCAACTGTTGACATATCGTAAGACCAGATAGTTGGCGGAATTGGGTTTTTAGCAACGGTAGCTTCACCGTTAAAGACGACTGTTTTGATCGCTTCTTTATTGATCGCATAGTTTAGTGCTTTACGTACTCTAGCGTCTTTAAAGTTTTCTTTTTCAGTGTTGTAAGCAAGATAACCAACGTTCAAGCCTTCTTGCTGCATCATAGTGATGCCTTCTTCCTTTCTAATATTTTCAATATCAGCAGGGTTAGGGTAAGGCATTACATGACACTCGCCCGCTTTCATTTTCTGATAGCGCACTGATGCATCAGTGGTGATTGAGAAAACTAAGTTATCAATCGCAGGCTTATCACCC
Source organism: Oceanospirillaceae bacterium (assembly GCA_013215375.1). Classification (GTDB taxonomy): domain Bacteria; phylum Pseudomonadota; class Gammaproteobacteria; order Pseudomonadales; family Balneatricaceae; genus Rs1. Next base: position 174,329 of record JABSRB010000009.1, read on the forward strand.
CAGTATGAAGCGTTCTTAGCATAGCGAATAACCGAGTCTTTCTTGTAACCAACAAACTGGAAAGGCCCCGTTCCAACAGGCTTCTGGTTGAGGTCAGTTTCTTTGCCCGCTTTATGTAACTGCGCTGCGTATTCTGCAGACTGGATAGAGGCGAAAGCCATTGCCATGTTGCTGACGATAGGCGCTTCTGGGTGATCTAAAACAAATTTAACCGTCATATCGTCTACTTTAACGATGTCAACAATCAGTTTAGCCATGTCCATCGCATTGAAGTACGGGAATTTACCATTAACCAATTTAAAATAAGGATCTTCTTTATCCATTTGACGATTAAAGGAGAAAATAACATCGTCGGCATTTAGATCACGTGTTGGAGTGAAGCCTTTAGTGGTGTGAAATTTAACACCTGCACGTAATTTAAACGTAAGCTCTTTACCATCTTCAGAGACAGACCAGCTCTCTGCGACACCAGGCACTACTTCAGTAGTACCTGTTTTAAAGTTTACCAATCCATCAAACATAGTATTGGCAGATGCGTCAAAGCTAGTACCGGATGTAAATAACGCGGCGTCAAAACCCTCTGGGCTACCTTCTGAACAGTAAACTAACGTCTTAGCAGCGAGAACTTGGCCGGACATGACCATGCCACCAGCGAGTATTGCTGCAGCTAAAATACTTTTTTTCATGATTTTTCCTCATAAAGTCCAGTTGACTTTTGCAAAGCCAATCACAGACTTGATTAGTATTATTGTTGTTATTCAATGTCTAATTCAAAAATAGACGTTCCTGCATTCTGCATGAGATAAAGCGCCTGTCAATAAAAAGCGCGTAATAAGCAATACTTTCAAAAAAAGGAAAGGATTAAATATCGCATAAAACACAAATAACAGTATATTATGATAGACATAACGAATATTGCAGGTCAATATTTTGTTATGATTTTACCCTCAGGTAAAAACCTAAACTCTTTCATTAAAAATAATAGACTGCAAAATTCAAAACGCGCAAACTTGTGCGTTTATTTTTATATTTTTACCAGATATACATCGGTAAAAAAATAGTTATGCATATTTTCTATACACGCGTACTACAATTTCTATTGCCAAGATTACAACTTATCCTCTATTGTGGAGAATAGTAGTAAAAACATCAGCTAAGCAAAGCATTCGAGTTCGAGTTCGATAAAAACAATTACTCTAGGATTCCATGAAATGAATAAGTTAACCTCTTTTTTGACAGGCGGTGCGATTGCTATAGGCCTGGTCCTAAGTGCTAACGCTGCTACCCTGAAAATGGCTTATGATGCGGATCCAGTGTCACTTGATCCGCACGAGCAGCTTTCTGGCGGTACTTTACAACTGTCACACATGGTTTTTGACCCTTTAATTCGCTGGACTCAGGAATTAGGCTTTGAAGGACGTTTAGCAGAAAGCTGGGAACGTGTTGACGAATATACTGTGCGCTTCAATTTACGCAAAGGCGTTAAGTTCCACTCTGGTAATCCAATGACGGCAGCTGATGTGCTATGGACTTACAACCGCTTAAAAAATAGCCCTGACTTCAAAGGTATATTTGAGCAGTTTAAAAACCTAAACGTTATTGATGAGCACAGTTTTGAATTAGTCACTAAAGGTGAGTATCCGTTGGTGTTACATACAGCCACATACATTTTTCCAATGGATTCAAAATTCTACACCGGAACCGACGACAATGGAGAACCTAAGGACAAACTAGTAAAACACGCTGGAACCTACGCCTCTACCCATGTATCAGGCACTGGGGCCTATAGGGTCTCAAGCCGAGAACAGGGCGTTAAAATCGTTTTCGATCGCTCATCGACCTATTGGGATACAGCGAGTAAAGGCAATGTTGATAAAATCATCTTAACCCCGATTAAAGAAGCCCTAACTCGCGTTGCGGCTCTTTTATCAGGTGATGTAGATTTCATCACACCAGTACCACCCAATGATCACAAAAGAATTAAAGCGAGTGATAAAGTTGACCTGATCACTTTACCGGGTACCCGTATCATCACTTTTCAGATGAATCAACAGCGAAAGGAAGAGTTTAAGGACGTACGGGTCCGTCAAGCCATTGTTCATGCTATAAACAACGAAGGTATCGTGCAAAAGATCATGAAGGGATTTGCTACAGTCGCAGGACAGCAAGGCCCTATAGGTTATGCTGGTTTCAAGGCGAATTTAAAACCTCGTTACGACTTAAAAAAAGCTAAAGCTTTAATGAAAGAAGCGGGTCTTGAAAAGGGGTTCTCTGTCACTATGATGGCGCCTAACAACCGTTATGTAAACGATGAAAAAATTGCCCAAGCTGTCGTGAGTATGTTGGCAAAAATCAATATCAAAGTTAATTTAAAAGCGATGCCTAAAGCACAATATTGGCCTGAGTTTGATAAGCGCTCTGCTGACCTGATGATGATCGGCTGGCATTCTGATACTGAAGACTCTGCTAACTTTTCAGAGTTTTTAACCACTTGCCCCAATAAAGACACGGGGGCGGGGCAATATAACAGTGGTAACTACTGTAATCCAACAGTAGATGCACTCGTCAAAGCCAGCGCTACCGAGACAGATCCAGAAAAACGCGCTGCGATGTTACAAGAAGTCGAGCAGATTTTGTACGAAGATGCAGCATTTATCCCTTTACACTGGCAGAACCTAGCATGGGCTGCACGTAAAGGCGTAAACATTGCATCTGTTGTCAATGTACAGAATTTCCCATATTTAAGCGATTTAGTTATCGATGAAAAATAAAGGCTAAATTAGCCTTTGAAAAAACAGACCCTCTAATTCATATATAGAGATAAAGGGTCTTTTCAAATTGTATTTGATCTTGTTTATTGGTTTCTTCACCGCAAGATCAAAACATCTTCCGAATGAGAGTTTTTTATGATTGCCTTTCTGATTAATCGACTGTTTCAAGCCGCAATTGTGATGTTTGTTATCAGTCTTCTTAGCTTTTCAATTCAAGATAACCTAGGCGATCCATTGCGAGAACTGGTTGGCCAGTCAGTTTCCGAGGCAGATAGAATGGAATTGCGTGAAGAACTCGGATTGAACGATTCTTTTCTCACTCAATACTTTCGTTTTGCCGGTAAAGCCATTCAAGGGGATTTAGGTACTTCTTACTTCTTCAAAGAACCCGCTCTAGAGGTTATCCTAAAAAAACTCCCCGCGACTTTAGAGCTAGTGTTTGGGGCGACCGTATTAATCATTGTTATTTCAATACCTGTCGGTGTTTACTCTGCAATAAATCCTTCTAGTCTTTTTTCTAAAATTGCCATGGGCATCAGCATTATTGGCATATCAGTGCCTGTTTTTCTCACTGCTATCATCTTTATTTACATATTCTCTGTTGAACTAGGCTGGCTCCCCTCTTTTGGACGAGGGGTGACAGAACATGTGTTCGGCACTTGGGAAACAGGTTTTTTCAATCTTGATGGATTACTGCACTTACTGCTGCCGTGTATCTCGTTAGCCTCTATTATGCTGCCGTTATTTATAAGGTTAATACGCGCTGAAATGATGGAAGTACTGCAATCTGAATATATAAAATTTGCTTGGGCGAAAGGTCTTTCACCGCGGCGGATCTGGTTTATGCACGCACTAAAAAACACTATGCTACCCGTCATTACGGTAGGTGGTGTACAAATAGGCACTATGGTTGCCTATACCATTCTGACTGAAACAGTATTTCAATGGCCGGGGATGGGTTTTTTATTTTTAGAGGCGGTTAACCGCGTCGATACTCCATTAATTGTGGCTTATCTGATTGTGGTGGGTGCAATATTTGTCATTACCAATACCATCGTCGATTTAATTTACGGGCTAGTTAACCCCACTGTAAAACTTGTGGGAGAGAAATAATGAGAGACGATATAATCACAACAACAAAAATACCGAGCCTATGGCGACGTTTTAAAGACTCTTATTTATGGCATAGCCTTAAAAAAGATAAAGTAGCCTTCGCCAGTTTTTCGGTATTCATACTGTTCGTCAGCGTGGCTATATTAGCCCCTGTATTAGCCCCTTTTGATCCCTACGATCCAAGCTCCATCGATATTATGGATTCAGAATTACCGCCCGTGTGGCAAGAGGACTCTGAAGCTAAATTTCTTTTAGGCACTGACGCCCAAGGCCGAGATTTACTCAGTACTATTTTATACGGCATGCGCACCTCGTTATTGATTGGAATTTGCGCAGTACTACTACAGTGCTTTTTAGGTGTTGTTGTTGGCCTTAGCGCCGGTTATTTTGGCGGTCGAATCGATAGTTTTTTAATGAGAATCGCCGACATACAATTGAGCTTTTCAACATTGATGGTGGCCATTGTGGTGCTGGCCGTATTCCAGGCTTCCTTTGGGGCTGAACTCTACTCAAAACTTGCCTTATTTATGCTGATATTGGTAATAGGTTTTGCAGAGTGGCCGCAGTACGCTCGCACGGTAAGAGCCTCAGTGCTTGCAGAGAAACATAAAGAGTATGTAGATGCCGCACGTATTATGGGCTTTAATAATAGCCGAATAATGCTCGGGCATATATTGCCCAACACTCTATCGCCGCTACTGGTTATCTCCACGGTGCAGATTGCAAATGCAATCATTAGTGAGGCTTCCCTTTCATTCTTAGGCTTAGGCATGCCGGTTTCACAGCCTTCATTAGGCTCTTTGATATCGAGCGGATTTGAATACATATTTAGTGGTTCTTGGTGGATAACAGCCATACCAGGCTTAGTACTCGTTGTCTTAGTAATGGTGATGAATTTACTAGGGGATTGGTTACGTGATGTGCTCAACCCTAAACTGTATAAGGATTAGAAAATGAGCTTCTTGGAAGTAAAAAATTTAGAAGTTAGCTTCAATCTGCATAGCAAGTCCCTCAAAGCTCTGCAAAATATTAGTTTTAATTTAGAACGTGGCGAGCGCTTAGGCATTGTCGGTGAGAGTGGTGCCGGTAAATCTGTTGCAGCTTTTGCAATTTTAAACTTAATAAGCCGCCCCGGTAAGATAACCGCAGGCGAAGTGTTATTAGATGGGGAGGATTTATCCAAACTTTCGTCGCAAGAGATGCGTAAAATTCGCGGCAATAAAGTATCGATGATTTTCCAAGATCCAATGATGACACTAAACCCTGTTTTCACTATTGGCGCTCAAATGATCGAATGCCTTAAGGCGCACCGAAAAATATCCAAATCCAATGCCACGAAAATCGCCATACAAAAATTAAAACAAGTGCAGATACCCTCCCCTGAAATGCGCATGAACCAGTACCCGCACGAGCTTTCAGGTGGTATGAAGCAGCGTATTATTATCGCCATTGCCCTGCTGATGGACCCTGCATTAATTATTGCAGATGAGCCAACCACAGCGTTAGATGTGACCATTCAAGCGGAAATAATGGAGTTGCTGCTCGATTTATGTGAATCCAATAACGTAGCCCTAATACTCATCACCCATGATTTGGGCGTTGTATCCCAAGTCACCCAGAAAACTATCGTCATGTATGCCGGTCGTATTATAGAGCAAGGCCCAACCAACGAAATAATTAATGATGCTCAACACCCTTACACTCAAGGTTTAATTAATGCTTTACCACAGCAAACACTGCCTGGGGAAAAATTAAACCAAATCAGAGGATCAATGCCCTCTTTACAAGATATACCCAGTGGATGCTCCTTTAATCCCCGTTGCGATTTTGTTTTAGACCTATGTACTCAGAAAAGGCCAGAATTCACCCAGTCAGGAGGCTGCTCTGTCGCCTGTCATATGGTTAAAGCCATGAAAGATGCTGAAAAAGGACACAGTGCTCATGAGTAATAGTCAACAAAGCGTTGTAACTGATAAAAACAACGGTGTTGCGGAAAGCATTTTGCAAGTCAGAAATTTACATAAGCGTTTTGATATTTCAGGGGGCTTTCTTGATTCTTTACAGTTTAAAGCCGGAAAAATAAGCAGAAAAAGAGAATATGTGCATGCCATTAACGGCGTTAATTTAGAAGTCTATAAAGGCGAAGCGCTATGTGTGGTAGGTGAAAGTGGCTGTGGAAAATCAACCGTAGCGCGCACTATCATGGGGCTTATAAAACCGAGTGAGGGAGTGATCAGTTTTAAAGGACAGCGCATCGATAATTTATCGAATTCACAAATGCTGCCCTTTCGAAGAAAGATGCAAATGATTTTTCAAAATCCTTATGCCTCATTAAACCCACGCAAAACCATCACAGAGACTCTTGAAGAACCAGTAAAGTTTCACAACCCACGCTTTAGCGCTGCGCAAGTTAAAGACAAAGTAGCAGAGGTAATGCTCTCTGTCGGTGTGGATCCCAACTGGGGAGTTAGATTCCCGCACGAATTCTCCGGAGGTCAACGACAGAGAATATCGATTGCCCGCGCGCTCACCGTTGAACCTGAATTTATTGTCGCTGATGAACCAATTTCTGCTTTAGATGTTTCTATCCAAGCGCAAGTTCTGAACCTGATGATGGATACGCAGCAGGAGAGAAACCTAACTTACTTGTTTATCACCCACGATTTAGCGGTAGTAGAACATTTTGGCACAAGAGTGGCTGTTATGTATTTAGGGACTGTTTGCGAGCTAGCGGCGACTAAAACATTATTCTCCACGCCTAAGCACCCTTACACTCAAGCATTAATGAGCGCGATTCCTCGATTAGATGTAAAAAATACGGCACACATTAAACTTACTGGGGAAGTACCAACGCCGATAAATTTGCCTGGAGGCTGCGTATTTCATGGTCGCTGCCGGCATGCAAATGAGCGTTGCAAAATACAAATCCCGCCTCTTATTGTGCAAAATGACGGTTCACAAGTCGCCTGTCACGCCATAGAGGAAAATCGTCTTTAATCGACACTATTAAGACCGGCGCATCATTTAACGGCCCGAGATAATACAAGTAATGAAATAGGAAATTATTGCCATTTCATTTCGTTAACTGGATATTGAGCTTACTTATAACACCGTTTTATCGATTGCAGTTATCATGCCCAAGGGTAAGTTATGCTAAAGTCTTCTAACGGTTCTTACTTCAAAAATAGTGATGTAAGCTCAATAATTCTAAAGAAGAAGCATTATGCAAATTATTGATTTTTCAACTAAATTCAAAGAACCGAGCATGTCCATACTTTTGGAGCTAACAATTAATGGAAGTTAGATGGCTTGAAGACTTTTGTGTGTTAGCGCGTACCTTACATTTTTCACGCGCAGCAGAAGAGCGCAATATCACGCAACCCACCTTCAGTCGTCGTATTAAATTACTCGAGGAAGAAATGGGGACTATGCTGATAAATCGCGAGACAATGCCCCTAACGCTTACTCCCTCCGGAGAATTATTTCTAGCCACCTGTGTGGATATTACTACGCAGTTAAAAGAAACCAAAGAGAGGTGCCACAATATAGTAAAAGCTGAATCTGAAAAATTACGTTTCGCGACCACACAGACTCTTTATTTAAGCTTTTATAATGATTGGGTCAATAATTTAAATTCAGACATCGATTTAAAAATAAACCTAAAATCGGCGTCTTGGGCAAGCAAGCAATTAATAAAAGAACTTGAGCAACAAAAATGTGATTTAATCATTTGTTACTGGTCGCCCAACATCGATTTCTTTGACATTATCGATGGACGAGATTTTGATCACATCACTATCGCTCACGAAAAACTCATACCTATGAGCCTTGTCGGTGACAAGGGCAAGGCAATGTACTGCCTACCTGGACGCAACCATATACCTTATATAAGTTATAACGATCAAACCGCAATGAATAAAGTAATCAGTAAATTTCTGGCGCGCAAACAAGAACCTGCACAATTGTTAGTTGTCAGTGAAAGCGGACAAGCAACGAGCATTAAAGCAATGATAGAGGAAGGGTTTGGTATTGGATGGCTGCCTGAACGTATGATCGGCCCGGAAAAAGATAACAGATTAATACCGGCAGGCGGAGAAAACTGGGAAATTCCTTTAGAAATACGTGCTTATAAAGCAAGGCAGAACTCTCACTCACAACTTAAAGCACTTTGGGCAGACATCAAAAAAAGCATGGGGAACACAGCCCCCACACTCTTAGATAGTCAATCTAACTAACGCATATTACATTTGCGATTGTAGATAATTGGGTAATCCCAACTTGTCGATAAGCCCAAGTTGTTTCTCTAGCCAATAAGCGTGATCTTCCTCAGTGTCTTCCAACAGCTTTTCGAGAATCTCACGTGTTTGATAATCCTTCTCAGTCTCGCAAATTGCTATCGCCTCTTTTAGCGCGGCTACCACACCATACTCGATGGATAGATCGCTCTTAAGCATACTGGGGACATCATTGCCTATGTCTATGGCATCCCTAGTAATCATGTCCGGACGCCCTTCCAAGAAAAGTATCCTTTGAATCAACAATTCCGCATGTTCTTTCTCATCGTCAAATTCATGAGAAATACGTGCATGCAATTTGCTTAAACCCCAATCATCGTACATGCAAGAATGCACAAAATACTGATCCATCGCCGCGAGTTCGCCCGCCAATAACTTGTTGAGCTGTACTATGACTACATCACTACCTTTCATGACTATTCTCCCATTTGAGATTGTAGATAATTTTGGATACCACTATTAGTGATCAGATACTGCTGTGCTTCAATCCAATCCAAATGCTCTTCTTCGTATTCGAGAATATCTTCCAGTACATCTCTGGTGACATAGTCACGCTTTGATTCACACAAGGCGATAGTTTCGCGCAGTATTGCCATCAGGTCATACTGCAGATCGGAATCGCACTTAAGCATTTCTTCGGTATTTTCACCAATACGCAATCGCTCTAATAACTGTAAATTGGGTAACCCCTCTAAAAACAGTACTCTCTCGATTAAATCATCAGCTTGTTTCATGTCCTTGATCGATTTTTTAAATGATATTTTATTGAGCGCCTCCAATCCCCAATTTTTGTACATGCGCGCATGTAAAAAATACTGATTGATTGACGTCAACTTAAAGGTCAACACCTTGTTTAATTGACCGATGATCGCTTTATCACCTTGCATATTCGCCTCCACCCTTACACCGCGATATCGCGATATAGTTCTCGGTATATTGTGTACTGTTAAATAATGATGCCAACGCTTAATACAACTGTGAATACTACTTTCTGATCTGCACAAAAAACGATCGCTATAAATCTTGAAAGCATAGTAACAGAAACAGCGAATAAATCAATTTTTCTTTATTTATCAACAAGTTAGTTATTGATAACTTTTATCATTTCGTTTTACAAGTCAGGCTGAGACAGTAAGCGCTTTTGCAAATAATTCTTGTAATTTAAATAATAATCGTTATTATTTAGGTATAGATTTGTAAAACGTTTAACCCTTAAAAGCTTAGTTGTTGATTTTATGTATATTTGTATTTGTAACGCAGTTACTGACTCCCAGATTAAAGAACGTGTTGCTCAAGGCGCTAGGTCTCTGCGCGACATTAATAAAGATTTATGCATCGCTGATCAGTGCGGAAAATGCGCTTGTGCCGCCAAGAAAGTGATTCAGTTGCAAATAAACGCACACTCCTTATAACAATCCGACACCGCCGCCTCTTTAACAGCAAAAACCTACTAAAAGACTGAAAGTCGCGGTACAGTAGCAAAAAATATCACCTTTAAGGCTATATGATATGCAAGCTACTGATTCAAAACCTATGCTCGCCCTACAACCCACTGAAATTTGGTCACAATTTCAAAAACTTTGCGATACCCCACGCCCCTCTTTTCACGAGGCTCAAATACGCCAGCAGTTAATCGACTGGGCACATGAACTAGGCTTAAGCACTTATCTCGATCCCTGTGGTAATTTATTAATTAAAAAACCCGCCACGCAATCCATGCAAGGTCGCCCCACTGTGGTGCTGCAGGGTCATTTAGATATGGTTCCGCAAAAAACTGCCGATTCAAACCACGATTTTGTCACTGACCCGATCAAAACAGTGATTGAAGATGGCTGGGTAACAGCTGTTGGCACCACCCTTGGCGCTGATAACGGTATAGGTGTAGCAGCGGCACTAGCGGTGTTAGCCAGTACTGATATTGAACACGGCCCTATTGAAGCGCTGTTTACTATAGAAGAAGAAACCAGCTTGCGCGGCGCCAGCGAATTAGAAACGGGCATTTTAGCCGGCAAGATCTTACTCAACTTAGATTCTGAAGATCGCGGGGACGTCTATATAGGCTGCGCCGGTGGCGTCGATATTAACGGTGAAAAGCAATACCCCATTAGCAAAGGTAATGCAGAGCATGCCACTTACCAACTCAAAGTGACGGGTTTGCGCGGTGGTCACTCAGGTTTAGACATCCACAAGGGAATTGCCAGCGCCAACGTCATACTTGCCAGAATTCTTTATCTGCTTAACCAGCAAAGCACCTTTTCACTGTCTTACATTGAAGGCGGCACTTTGCGCAATGCTATTGCGCGTGAGGCAATCGCTAAACTCTCTTTTGCCAGCACTGAAAAAGAAGGCATTGAAGCTTGTGTTCAAACTGCTCTAGCGTTGAACAAAGAAGAATTCAAAGGTGTCGATGATTTCCTTGAGATCACTTTAACAGCTGCTGATAACGCTGATGTAAATATTATTTCTGAAAAAGATCAATCCGAGTTGATCAATCTACTCAACGCACTCCCCCATGGCGTTGAGAGTATTAGTCGCGAACTGCCAGGGGTCACGCATACTTCAATTAACTTTGGCGTGGTGACACTTAAACAAGGCCAGCTACAACTGTGTCTATTGGCGCGTTCTTTACAAGATTCAAAAACAGCCGCTATCGCTGATAAAGCAGCGGCATGTCTGGCACTGGCTGGCATCAAGGTCCGCTTTGAAAACGACTACCCCGGTTGGCTACCAGATCCCAGTACTGGACTGCTTAAGCAGTTTCTAGATATTCACCGTGAAGAGATGGGCTTTGATGCCAAGGTAAAAGTTATTCACGCAGGTCTAGAGTGCGGCATTATTGGCGCTAAATATCCGGGCATGGAAATGGTTTCCTTTGGCCCGAACATTCGCGGTGCACACTCCCCCGCTGAGCGTTTAGAGATTAGTTCGGTAAATGATTTTTGGCGTTTGTTAGTTAAACTACTCGCCAGTCTGTAACTTTAGAGAGAGATATAAACTATGACAATCGGTATCGGCGGCTCAAATGCTGTCACAGAATTGGCGAAGCTAAGCAATGCTTGCCAAGATATTGAACAAATTTCACTGCCAGAATTTGCGGCGCGCATAAAACGCGCCCAAGCACTAATGCAACAGCACAACATCGATGCAATTTACTTAAATGCAGGCACTAACTTATTTTACTTTAGTGGCACTAAATGGTCACCGAGTGAGCGTATGGTCGGTGCCATTTTACCGGCTATTGGCGACCTTGTTTACATCGCACCCTTTTTTGAACAGGGCACCATTTTACAATTCATGAAAGTACAAGGTGACATCGCCCCCTGGCAGGAACACCAAAGCCCCTACCAATTGTTTTGTGACACACTTAAAGGCATGGGCCTAAGCACTGGCGTCATTGGTATCGATGAGGCCACCCCTTTCTTTATCAGCAATGGCATTGATCAAATAGGCAATAACTACCAACTGGTTAGTGCCACGCCTATTACCGCTGGCTGTCGCGCGATAAAGTCTAGCGCTGAACTCGCATTGATGCAAAAGGCCAAAGACATCACCTTGTGCGTGCAACAGGCAACGGCGCGAATATTGTATGAGGGGATAACGACGACAGAAGTCACGCAATTTATCGATGCGGCACACCGCAAAATGGGTGCAGTCAAAGGCTCGTATTTTTGCATTGTATTGTTTGGCGTCGACTCCTCATTCCCACACGGCGTTAAAACCGCGAACCCCCTAAAAGCCAATGATATGGTGTTGATCGACACTGGCTGCAGTATTGGCAACTATATATCGGACATCACTCGCAGCTACGTATTTGGCGAACCCAATGCTCGCCAGCGCAAACTCTGGCTAGTGGAAAAAGAGGCACAGCAAGCCGCCTTTGATGCCGCTATTCTTGGCAATCCCTGCGCCAATATCGATATTGCGGCACGAGAGTACCTCGCATCCCAAGGCTTTGGCCCGGACTATCAAACCCCTGGCTGCCCGCACCGTACCGGCCATGGCATCGGCCTTGATATTCACGAGTGGCCCTACCTCAATCGCGCTGAGCAGACCAGACTTAAACCCGGCATGTGCTTTTCAAACGAGCCTATGCTGGTCATACCCGATGAATTTGGTATTCGCCTAGAAGATCATTTTTACATGAGTGACGCAGGACCGGTATGGTTTACCAGTCCAAGTAAGTCAATCGATGAACCTTTTGGCTAATGCGTAATCTAGAAGGCGAGCAACAGCGCTCGCCTTAACTTAATAAGAAAAATACAGAAACAGCAGGTTAATGAAGCGCAATTTATGGAGGGATACTGTATATTTTGCTCAGTTTCTAATCATGGAGACTAGATACAATGTCGAGAATGGATTCTCTATCGATTTGTTTAACATTTAATACCAGTATTAATTGGATAAATAAGTCGGCCCCCATTATCCCGCGATTGATCTTGTTTCTTAAATTTGCACTACTTTGTTTAGTGCCCAGCGCAGCTAATGACTGACTCAGGTCTTCATATCTAATTTTGCGCTTTGACATTTCGGACTTAATTAGTCGACTTATCAGCTCTCTATAGTCAATTACTGGAGTTTGTTGGGTCATCTCTTTCTACCTTAATGTCACAAATGAAGTGCTTTTGTAACGTATAACTCACAAAAACACAAAATAAATTACAAATAAATGCTATTTTTACTTTACAGATCTTATTAATTATATATTATTAACTCAATCGCAACACGTCGAGTGTCACGATTAAATATTTTAGGAGATACAAACATGACTTGGGACCTTTCAGCAATCGAAAAGTCGCTTTCGCAACAGGGCAAATGGGCAGTTCACTCTGAAGACGATTGTCTATTTATCACTAACGAAGATGGACTAGATGCATACGTGGCCGTCAGTGGCGCACAAATTGTGGTTGAATCCATATTATTTGCCAGTGCAGCCGTTGCAGACGTCACCGGGTTAAACGAGCAAATTTTAAAAACACACCAGGTTTTCCCGTTGACTACTATTGGTATCACCACCGTGGAAAACGAAGATTATTATATGGCATTTGGAGCGCTTTCTTCACAATCAAAAGAAGAGAGCATTATCATCGAAGTAGTAACATTATTTGACAATGTTGCCGCTTTCTTAGATGCCTACGAAGATTATTTAAAATAGAGGTAATACCATGAGCGTATGGAAAAGATTAGTATCAGCCGTTAAAGGTGGCGCCAACGAAGCCGCTGAAGCCATTGCCGATAACCAGGCATTGCGCATCCTCGATCAAGAAATTCGCGAAGCGAAAGAAGAGCTAAGAAGCTCTGATCACTCTCTTACGCAAATCATGGCTAAACGTAAATTGGCACAGCAAAAAGTCGCTAGTTTCCAGAAGTCCGTGAGCGAATACGAAGCACACGCTAAATCAGCCAATGAGAAAGGCGATCAAGCACTGGCATTAGATTGCGCCCGTAAAGTGGTTGATATCCGTGGTCAAATGGATTCTGAACAGCAGTATGTTGATCAGTTCACTAAATCTGAAACCACACTGCGTACTAACATCAGCCAGGCTAAAAACAACCTGCGCCGTATGGAGCAGCAAGTGGATATGGTAAAGGCAACTGAGTCGGTACAAAAAGCACAAGCTGCTGTCTCTTCACGCCATTTAGGTGCCAACGGTAAAATGAAAACTGCCGCTGAGTCTTTAACTCGTATTCAAGATCGCCAGAACCAGCGTCAAGCTGAAATGGAAGCAGCATCAGAACTAGCTGCCGATGAGTCTGGAGACGAGTTAGAGAAACGCCTACAAAGCGCAGGCATCACCGGTAGTAACTCATCTGCAGATGACGAGCTTGCCAGGATTCTTGGAAAGTAAATAATCAATGACTTCATTTGATAAGATCCGCAAGGTCTTAGTTAAGTACTTTATTGATTTGCGATGGCAGAGTATTTTCATTGCCATCGCAATCTATTTTGCAGCCAGTTGGCTGCTTCTTGCGTTATGTGGCGAAACAGACATCACCAGCGGTAGCAATTTCCTGTATTGGATTATGGTCACCGCATCCACAGTCGGTTACGGAGATTTCTCCCCTACTACGGCTGCCGGTAAATTAGTCACAGCACTGTTTGTCATTCCCTTAGGATTGAGCATATTTGGTCTGGTTATTGGCCGTATCGCGACATTTGTCTCTCACCATTGGCGCAAAGGAGTATTAGGTTTGAAACCGCTTAACTATCAAGACCACCTGCTTATTATTGGCTGGAATGGTGCGCGCACTATGCAGTTAATTCGTCTGTTACTACAAGAGACGCAACAGAGCAATCCCGAGCAAAAAATAGCCTTGTGCGTCAGCGCAGACATAGAAAATCCGATGCCGGATAAAATCGGCTTTGTCAGAGTCAATAGCTTCAGTAACTTAGAAGATATGCAGCGCGCCAGCATTAGCGAAGCCAGCTGTATTATCATCGACAACCCTGAAGATGATGTCACTATGACCACCGCACTGTTTTGCGCACAGCAAAACCCAACGGCTCATACTATCGCCTACTTTAAAGATGAGCATTTGGGTAGCCTATTAAAAAGCCACTGCCCTAACATCGAATGCATGCCCTCGGTCGCGGTTGAAATGCTGGCAAAGTCGGCCATGGACCCAGGTTCTAGTGCACTACACCAACAGCTACTAGATTCAAACCGGGGCATGACGCAATATTCTATTACTTACAAAGGCGCGAAAAACACCGCCTTTGAAGCACTGTTTCACACTTTTAAACACCAGTACCAATCAACGTTGATCGGCGTTTGCGAAAAGGGCCAAGAAAATATCGAGCTAAACCCTAGCCTCGATAAAGAAATAACCCCCGGCAGCCGGCTGTTTTATATCGCCGCCAAGCGCATCAAAAATATAGATTGGAGCTAGGAGCGAATATGTTCAAAAAATGGTTTGGAAAAAAAGAAGTGCCTGAGGTAAAAGACCTAGCACCTGAGATTATGGGTTTAAGAATTGGCGGAGCCTTTGAGTTAGATAGCTTAAAATTACGCTTAATTGAACCTGATTTAATTATTGAAGGCGCGGCAGCTACTCACTTAATACAAGCGGTTGGTGTGGTTAAGTTGGATGACACTACGACCGTGCTTCGCTATTACACTGACGATGACGGCTTTATTCAAGTACTGCTTGAAGGCGGCATGAGCGAAAATCACATCAGTGATGTAAAACTCTGGTATTACTACGACACTAAAAGTATCGCCAGTGATCAACAGTGGGATCAAGTCTTAAGCAGCGGCATTAGTCAGGGTGAAATTGAGCTGGAAGGAAATAACTACAGCGCTGTCTGGGAAAATGCCACTGATCAAATATCTGCCCCTGTCGCCATGACAGAAAAAACTTACGCGCAAGATGGCAGCACTGCCCAGACCGATCAATTTAGCATGTTGTACGAGCGTGAAATAAAAGAAGGCTTTTTTGAATACGTGATGTTCAGTGGTGAAGAGAAAATCATCGACAATCGTGCCGATCGCTGTCTGGTTAAAGCCACCGGTTTTGACTTGCAGCCAGCCGATATCGATATCATAGGTTAAGCAGACAATTTATTCACTTTTATTAGGGGTTTAAATGGCTTAAACTCCGCGCAGAGCACATATAAAGTACCTACATAAATTACAGGAGTTACACACATGGAAGCCATTCAAGCTTCGCTACTTGGTCTCATCGACTTTTCCAGCTACTTCGCCGTCTCCATCATACTGCTACTGGCCTTTAAATTCGTTTACACCCTCATCACGCCACAAGATGAGTGGAAGTTAGTAAAAGAAGAGCAAAATACCGCGGCCGCGATTGGTTTCATGGGTGCTGTCATAGGTTTTTCTCTGGCGCTGGCCAGTGCTGCATCAAACTCAGAATCCCTGATCGATTTTGTTGTTTGGGGCATAGTCGCCTTAATTGCGCAAACCATTGCCTTCGCCATCGTGCGTTTTATCTTCATGCCAAAAATCGTACAGCGTATCAACGATAATGAAGTATCTGCAGGTATTGTGCTTGGCGGCACCTCAATCGCTGTCGGTTTATTAAACGCAGCCTGCATGACTTACTAGGAGCCGATGATGAAAAGGACTCAGAATATAGACCTAGGGGCGATGCGCAAAGCGCCCAAGTTATTCGCCTTTAAGCCCTTAGCCTTTGCTGTCACAGCAGGCACTTTAATCGGCTGTAGCGATAACTCCGAGCAGGCGCAAATTTTCACCAGCGCCGATGAGTGTGTAAGCAACAATCCCAATCAAGTTGAGCAATGTCAGCTCGCCTACAAAGAGGCAGTTGATGAAGCGGTTAAAAGTGGCCCAAAATACAGCAATGCAGACGCTTGTGCGGCAGATTTTGGACCGCAAAATTGCGCCTCATATACCAGTTCTAACAATCAGAGTTTCTTTATGCCGCTGATGGCTGGCTATATGCTCAGCTCACTGGTCAATGGCGGGTTCCGCTCAGCGCCTCTGTATACTTCGTATTCGAGATACTCCCCTGCCTACGGTAAGTGGACTTCAACTGACGGCAATTTGTTCGGCAGTACGCGCAATAGAAATGTACGCGTTGGCAACAAGGCCTTTAATCCCAAGCCCGCGGTTAAGCGCACCATGTCTCGCGGTGGTTTTGGCTCGACTATTTCGGCCAAATCTAGCTTTTCTGGCAAATCTTCACGCAGCAGCTGGGGCGGCTAAATGTTTCGCTCAATTATTAAACAACGACCTAACTGGCGCGAGAGCGCCAGCGAGTATGGTTTCACCTACCACACTATGCATGGCGAAGCCTACTGGGATGAAAGCGCTTACTACCAGTTCTCCCTCGAGCAAATCGAACGCGATATAGAGACTCCCACCCAAGAGCTACATCAAATGTGTCTTGCCGTGGTCGATAAAGTGGTTAGCGATCAACAATTGCTAGAAAAATTTCAAATACCGAGCAATCACTGGGACTATATTCGTAACTCTTGGCTAGCGGGAGAGCCCTCGCTCTATTCAAGAATGGATCTAGTTTACGGTGGCAGTGGTCACGCTAAGCTCTATGAAAACAACGCAGACACCCCTACCAGCCTCTATGAGACAGGTTTCTGGCAATGGCTGTGGCTTGAAGACCAAGTCAATGCCGGCAAACTCAGCCGCAAAGCCGATCAATACAACTCACTGCAGGAAAAACTAGTCAACCGTTTTGCCCAGTTAAAATTACAGCACCCCGCTGAGACCTTATATTTTTCCTGCTGCAAAGACACCGACGAAGATCGCGGCACGGTGCAATACCTCGAAGATTGCGCACAGGCAGCGGGAGTTACCTGCAAATTTATCTACGTCGAAGACATTGGCCTCTCGGCTGATAACTGCTTCACCGACTTAGATAACTTAGCCATCACTTGGATGTTCAAACTCTATCCATGGGAGTTTATGTTGCGCGAAGAGTTTGGCGATAATCTAGCCCAGAGCAACGTCTCTTGGATTGAACCTCCCTGGAAATCTGTACTCTCTAATAAAGCACTATTGCCGATGCTGTGGAAGATGTTCCCAAATCATCCCAATTTATTACCGACATTTTTTGAAGATGAGCTACAAGACAGCCAATTGAAAAACTATGTTAAAAAACCCATTTTTGCCCGCGAAGGCGCTAATATCAGCATTCATTTAGCTGGCAAAGAAGTTTATTCATCACCGGGCCCATACGGAGATGAAGGTTACATTTACCAAGAATATTCACCACTACCGGCCTTTGGCGACAACTTCACCTTGATCGGCTCCTGGCTAGTCGATGATCAACCAGCGGGCATTTCAGTGCGTGAGGATAAAAACAAAATTACCCAAGATTTATCCCGTTATATGCCACACATTATTTTATAAACAATCGAGAATTCAATGGCGACCCAATCAACAGACATGTCTTTTAAACAGCAATTTAACTTAGTGTTAGTGCTGTCATTAATCATTGCCGCCATTGAAGTGATCAATTTATTAACGGGGCGCACCCTCAATCAATTTGGTCTTATTCCCAGAGATGCTGCCGGTTTATTAGGGGTTATCACCGCCCCGCTACTACACGGCAGTATCTGGCATTTTTTGTCTAACATCATCCCCTTTGCCGTATTCAGTTTTTTACTGTTACAACACGGCACCAGTCGCTACCTGCAAGTCACTATTATCTGCACGGTGGTCAGTGGTGTTCTGGTTTGGATATTTGCTCGCAGCGCTATCCACGTTGGTGCCAGCGGCCTTATCTATGGCTACTTCGGCTATTTGGTACTAGCGGGCTTTCTCTCTAAAAAATTCAAACTGATTCTAATTTCACTGTTTGTTGGCATCGCCTATGGCACCTTAATCTTTGGCGTACTACCTGTGAGCCGCTATATTTCGTGGGAGAGCCATTTGTTTGGTTTGTTAGTAGGTTTGGGCTGCGCATATACTATGCATAAGAAATAGTTTGATTAGTCGGTCGCGGTAGATGATACATCCAACAACCTGATAAGGCGTCGCCTGCGCGACGCCTATCTTTAGGTATTAAGCGGTTTTAGCCTCAATTAATGAGCGTATTATTTCAATAACTTCATAGGCTTCTTCTTCAGTAATATTTTGACCTTCAATAATTGATCTTTTGAAAGAAAAAGCGCCAACCCAGCCCGATGCTTCGACCACACCCACTGTTAAGCTTTTATTTAGAAAATAATAGAGGGGGCCAATGATAAGTCCACTGAAAAATACTGGCGTTAATGCTACCGTTAAAAACAATGCCATTTTCCAAGGCTTCTCATAACCATAATATGCTGAAGTAATAGAGTTTAAAGGAATAATCCTTTTCTCTTGCCCTGCAAGTGACGATGAAGTGAACTTGATTAAATTATCTTTAATTTCTATTTCATTGGTTGGATCAATTTTAAATAACGATAAAACCCATGATAAAAGCCCGGATTCACGACCAACAAGATGAACAAAATCACCATTCTCATTGGGTGTTTTACCAGCGTACCACTTCTTAATTACTAACGACATGTAGTCAATTCCCTTTACTTTTAATATAAAATTGTTACTAATTACAGACATTTATGAAAATAACTAGCAACAGACTGATTCACAAACACTTTATACTTTATTTAGCATTTAAACACCCGTAAAAAACCTTAATTTGAATTAACTTACTTCCATAAAATTCAAGAGCTTATTAGGTTTTACCAACACTCGCACCTTAAAACCTTTTTCTACCACAGAGATCACAGAAGCGCTGCGCTACACAGAGAAAACAATTAATAAAAGTCTTATAAACTTTTCTCTTTTCTCTTTGCTCTCGGTGTCCTCTGTGGTGAACATTTCTTTTTGTTTGTAATCTTTAAGCTCGTAGCTCGTAGCTCGTAGCTCGTAGCTCGTAGCTCGTAGCTCGTAGCTCGTAGCTCGTAGCTTTTAATTTTTAAGCTCGCAACTGGAAACTCATAGCTTATTGCTTTTACTTTCAATATTGTATATTATGAATATACAATATAAATTCAGAGACATTATCAATGATCAATTACGCTCAATTCACCCCTGTAAGCGCCATGCTTGGCGGCGCTTTAATTGGACTCTCCTGCTTGTTACTGCTGCTGGTTAACGGTCGCATCGCCGGCATATCGGGTATTACTGGCCAAATATTAAATAAACCTAGCCGCTCTAACTTGTGGGCCTGGATATTTATTGCAGGTTTATTAGCGGGCGCAATACTAGGCGTTCGCACGATGAACATTGCTCCACCAGTGATGGATCTATCTTGGATAAACATCATTACTGCAGGCTTGTTAGTCGGTATCGGCACTAAATTGGGTTCGGGCTGCACTTCTGGTCACGGTATCTGTGGTATCGGTAGGTTCTCAAAACGCTCTATTGTCGCTACCTGCACTTTTTTAATCAGCGGCATTATTAGCCTCTATCTCACCAAATAAGAAGACTTTTCATGCCATTACTCAAATCAAAGCAGCTATTTTTTTACCTATCCGTGTTTATTGCCGGGGCCATCTTTGCCATAGGCTTACAAGTAGCCGCCATGGTCGACCCCAACAAAGTAAAAGGTTTTCTAGATATCACCGGAGCTTGGGACCCAAGTTTGGCGCTGGTACTCTTTTCGGCACTAGTCGTGTTTACAGTGGGCTTTAAGTTGCTTATTGCGCCCAAGATAGCGCAAAATGACTCGCCGATATTAAGCGACACCTTCTGCTTACCGACGCGCAAAGACTTAGATAAACCACTGATCGTCGGTGCTATTTTGTTTGGTGCAGGCTGGGGAATTTCAGGATTGTGCCCGGGGCCTACCATTGTCAATTTAGTACACTTTGATGCAAAAATTATGCTGTTTTTTGTGGTGATGTTACTCGCCATGAAACTCACCGGCTTCATAAAACGCTAACCACCTCCAGAATTCACAGAGTAGATTATTTGTATGCAAGATTTTTCGTCACTGGCTGATAGCGCAGAAAAAGCCACTTCACTGCTGAAACTTCTCGCCAACAAAAACCGCCTGATGATCCTCTGCTCGCTAATAGACGGGGAGTTGAGCGTTAAGGAACTGAATGAGCGCATCCCTATTGCCCAGTCTTCCCTCTCTCAGCAATTAGCTTGGCTGCGCAATGCGCAGCTGGTTAAAACACGTCGCGAAGCACAAAGTATTTTCTATTCACTGGATAGCCCTGAGGCTGAAAAAATAATCCTCAGCTTATACCAAATATATTGTGCCTAAGCGATAGTGAGCAATTAAAGCAGCCCGTATTCCCTGGCTTATTTATAGCTTCATCTGCATCCAGCACCCTACCTTTACACCCTTTCATTTAGACCCTTGCGTTCACATAGTCGTCACAATTCTGTCATTTATCGATAACAAAACCGTCACATATCACTCCTAAAATATTCAGCATCCCAAGCACGGGAGATTCCCTTTCTTTGATAACATTGGCGAGCACCACAATGCCAATGTCCGTATTTTAAAAGAGACATTATGAATCAACAGCGTTTATTAGAGCGAGAACTGAGTTGGCTTTCTTTTAACCAGCGAGTGCTGCAAGAAGCACAAGACGTGCAAGTTCCGCTACTTGAAAGGTTTAGGTTTCTGGGTATTTATTCGAGCAATATGGATGAGTTTTATAGGGTAAGAGTCGCCAATGTTAGACGTAAAGTATTGCTCAGTGAGCAGTATATTGACAAACACAATGCGCTGCAGCTATTTGATCAAATCCAGTTAAAAGTCATCGACTTACAAGAAGAGTTTGATGCTACCTACAACAATTTATTAGAGCGCCTGAGTCAAAACGGTATCGAGCTGATCAATGAAACGCAGTTGAGCGAGTTTCATGCAATATGGCTCAACCAATATTACAAAGACAAGCTTAGGCGGCATATTTTCCCACTGGTACTGACACAGAACCTAAAACTGTGGGAACAAATAGACGATGACAAGACCTACTTAATGGTCGCTATGCGCAACACAGATGACTACCAGTACGCCCTAATAGAAGTACCGAGCAGTAACGTACCGCGCTTTGTACAATTACCACAGGAGGCGGGAAGTAGCGTTAAAAAAGTGATCTTACTCGACAATGTTATACGCCATAATTTAGCCCAGATCTTCTCTGGCTTTTTTGAGTTCAAACACATTCATGCCTATTCAATGAAACTCACTCGGGATGCCGAGCTAGAGCTGAGTAATGAGATCAGCCAGAGTTTGTACGAGCAGATGTCTAGCGGTCTACGAAAGCGGCTTAATGCTGAACCAGTACGGCTCGTCTACGATAAAAAAATGCCCGACTCGATGTTAAAAATATTGAAGAATAACTTGGGGATTAGCTCTAAAAAAGGGCTTATTTCAGGCGGCAGATATCACAGTTTTAAAGACTTTATTGAATTTCCCAGCATTGGCGATAAATCCCTAGAATTTGATAAATTACCCGCCATTGAGCAAAAGTATTTTCTCTCTCAGCCCAATGCCTTTAAAGCGATCGCCCAGCGCGATATTTTACTCTATTACCCCTACCATAAATTTTCCTACTTCACTGAGTTGCTGCGCCAATCAGCCTACGACCCCAAAGTCACTAAAATTCAAATATGCCTGTATCGCGTCGCCAAAAAATCTCGGGTAATATCAGCGCTTATTGAAGCGGTTAAAAACGGCAAAGAAGTCGAAGTCAACATAGAGCTGCGCGCTCGCTTTGATGAACAGGCCAATATGCAGTGGGCTGAAATACTTTCCAACGCTGGAGCCACTGTCAGCTTTGGTATTCCCAATCTTAAAGTACACGCCAAAATATGTCTGATCACACGATTAGAGGATGGAAAATTACAATCTTATGCGCACATTGGCACCGGTAATTTCCATGAAAAAAATGCCAAAATCTACACGGACTTTAGCCTTTTCAGCACCCATAAAAAACTGACCAACGAAGTAGCCCAAGTCTTTGAGTTTTTAAAAAGGCCCTACTTAAAATTCAAGTTTAACCATTTGATTGTCTCCCCGATCAATTCACGAACCACCATTAATGAATTAATAGAGGCAGAAATCAGTGCCGCGCAAACCGGACAAATCAGCGGTATAACACTAAAGCTAAATAACTTAGTCGATCCGTTTTTGATTGAAAAACTCTACAAAGCGAGTAACGCAGGAGTAAAAATACAGCTGATTGTACGGGGTATTTGCTCGCTGATTACCGGCATTAACAACATGAGCGAAAACATCACAGCGATCAGCATAGTAGATCGTTATTTAGAGCACCCTCGGGTGTCTATTTTTGCCAATTCAGGTCAGCCAAAAGTCTATATTTCATCTGCCGATTGGATGACCCGCAATATTGATCAGCGAGTAGAGGTAGGTTGCCCTATCTATTGCCCCGAGGTAAAGGCCACTATTATCGACATTATAAATTTACAGCTAAACGACAATACTAAGGCGCGCCTACTAAACACCCAACAGAGCAACCCCTACCATAGAGGCACTGGCTCAACAGTAATACGTTCACAAATTGAAATATATGCCTACCTCAAACGCCAACAACTTAACTCTCCCTATGTTAAAAAAGAGACCGCGGTGATCATAGATGACGCTGAAGACGAGTTCCAAGAATACCAATTAGATGAATTAGAGGCTCTAACATGAGCAACAGTAGACATTTGGTCGCTGTCGATATCGGATCTAATAGTATCCATTTAGTGATTGCTCAAGAACAATCCGGATTCATTAAAATCATCCGCACACAAAAGCAGCGAGTATTTTTAAATCAGGGGCTAGATGATCAAAACCAACTCAGCCAGAGCACCATTGACGCAGGTGTCGCTTGTCTCGCGCACTTTGCCCATGCCATCGCGGATTTAGAGAATGTTTCAGTGCGCATTGTCGCGACTCACGCCTTACGCAAAGCAGAAAATAGCCAGCAATTTATCAAAGCAGCGCTGCGAGTTTTCCCCTACCCTATCGAAATTATTAGCGGTACTTGTGAGGCTGAATTAATTTTCCAAGGAGTAGCGCACACCCAGCCGATCAAAGGCAAGGCACTGATTATCGACATTGGCGGTGGCAGTTGTGAGATGGTGATTGGCCAAGCTTTTAACACCCAGTTGGTACACTCTTTAGAACTTGGCTCCAGTGATTTTACCCAAAGATTTTTCAGCGATGGGGATATCAATGCCAAGCAAGTGGCAGATGCGCAGCGTTATGCCTGTGAAATACTTAAACCTGTAGCCGACCAATTTAGGCAGTTAGGCTGGAGAAGCGCACTGGGGACATCCGGCTCTGTTAAAGCGATTCATTTATGCATCCAAGAGCTGTACCAAAGCGATAGTATTTCTAACAAGTTGCTCAAACAGCTAAAAGACCAACTCATACATTGGCATAACTATAAACATATCCCGCTGAAATCTATCGACAAACAACGTTTGCCGATGTTAACGGCTGCCGTTTGTATCTTAAGCGCCTGCTTTGAAATGTTAATCATAAAAAAGATCCATTTTAGTAATGGCGCACTAAGGGAGGGAGTACTTTACGGTTTAAGTGACTCACGACCAAACTTAGACATAAAACAACGCACTATCAATCAAATAGGTAAACAACACTTTATTGATGTCACCACAGTGCAACGTGTCACCCAGCAGCTACAAGTGTTCAGCCGGCACTTATCTAGCCACCAGCAACCTCTGAGCAAAGCACAGTGGCAGTTATTAACTTGGGCAGCGCAATTACACTTAGTGGGCATTGCGATCAGCGCTAAAAAGCACCAACACCATGGGCAGTACATCATACAACACTGCGATATGCCGGGCTTTTCAGCGCAACAACAACTGTTGGTATCAATAATAATTGGCAACCACAAGGGAAAGATAAGCCTCCCTGTGCGCGAAGATGCATATCCGTTAAACGATCTGTTACAACTCATGCAAATTTTTAGGTTAGCGATTATTCTCACCAAAGGTGAGCCCTCATTAAACTCACTAATCAGTGACATCCACTATCGACAAGATAGCCTGCATCTGTGTATTAACCCCAGCCTTTTACAACAGCCGCCACTAATGAAAGCCCTGGAAGATGAAGTGAGCCTCATGGCAAAAGCGGGGATGACGCTGAGAATAGCCACCAGCTGAAGCTAAAATAGTTGAAGCTGGCTAGGTGCCAGCTTTAAAAATTACTTTTGATCAGTAATAATTTAACTCATTCAGCCATTAAATTTCAAATTCCATCCTAAAAACACCCCTTGTCCTCTTCTTAATTCAAACAAAAACACTCAGAAACGTCGCCGTTTCGCTACCCTTAATCCCACTACAACTTTTCCGCTTTTATACATAGACCTCGCTCTTTAGAGTACGTTTCACTAGACCACCAGCCTTATAAACACACAACACAACTGAACATATTTAAGTTCAAACGAGCATAATTTGCTGGTTTTTTCTTCGAACACGCCACTAATTTACATAATTAATTTCATGTGAACATATTGCTTTGTGTTCTATTACTACGTTAGTATCGATTTTTATGTCATTAAGTTGTCATGAAAATGTCACAATTTATTACTACTCTACCGCTTGTAACAAATAGAAAATTAATCAGCTTCAAAACGGCTGACCCGTTTTAACAGATCACTTTATCAGCGGGCCTTTTTAAAAGGCCAATGGTTGAGAGATCAATCCAGCAAATTTGCTAATGATAGTTTAAAGGGAGATTTACCATGCTTAAAAAATCTTTAATTGCGGCTTCTGTATCTGCTGTACTTATCTCCAGCTCACTAAGCGCCGCTACCGAAGTTAATTGGTGGCACGCGATGGGCGGCACCAATACTGAGCGAGTAAACAAGATTGCCAGTGATTTCAATGCCTCGCAAAGCAACTATAAAATCAACGCCGTTTATAAAGGCAACTACACAGAGACGATGACAGCAGCCATTGCCGCCTTTAGAGCCAAGAAACAACCACATATCGTACAGGTCTTTGAAGTGGGCACTGCGACGATGATGGCGGCAAAAGGCGCGGTTTATCCGATAGAACAAGTCATGAAAGATTCCGGTGTTGCATTAGATAAGTCTGACTACCTGCCAGCAGTTATCTCCTACTATCAAACACCTGAAGGCGAGCTACTATCAATGCCCTTTAACAGTTCAACGCCGGTATTGTGGTACAACCGTGATGCCTTCAAAAAAGCGGGCGTTAGCGATGCGCCTAAAACTTGGGACGAAGTCAGTTCCACTGCCAAAAAACTGGTCGATAGTGGTATGAAATGTGGTATTGCAGTGGGCTATCAATCTTGGGGGCTGATTGAAAACTACAGCGCTTGGAACAACATTCCACTGGGAACTAAGCAAAACGGTTACGCAGGTCTAGACACTGAACTAACCTTTAACAACAAAAATGTCATTGACAATTTACAGCGCTTAGCTGATATGCAAAAAGATGGCAGCTTTGCCTATGGCGGTCGACGCGGAGAGAGCTTAGCGATGTTCACCACCGGTGAATGTGGCATGTGGATTAACTCATCCGCCTACTACGGTTCCATCAAAGGCCAGGCAAAGTTTGATTACGCTCAGGCGATGATGCCCTTTGACTCTAAAGTGACAGATGCACCACAAAACTCAATTATCGGCGGCGCGACTCTGTGGACACTAAGAGGCCACACTAAAGATGAATACAAAGGTGTAGCTGAGTTTATGAAATACTTGTCTTCAACAGAAGTACAAGCCTGGTGGCACCAGGAAACGGGTTATGTACCTATCACCACTGCCGCTTATGAGCTGAGTAAAAAGCAGGGCTTTTACGACAAAAACCCAGGCACTGATACAGCGATCCAACAACTAAGTCTGAACCAGCCCAACGAGAATTCTCGCGGCTTACGTTTTGGTAATTTTGTGCAAATCCGCGATATCGTCAATGCGGAAATGGAAATGATTTGGAATGGCTCTAAAGATGCACAACTGGCCATGGATGATGCCGTTGCACAGTCCAACAAACTATTACGCAAGTTTGAAAAAGCCAACAAGTAACTTTTAGTCCACTGTATTCAGCCCTGGTGTCAACAGTGAACCAGGGCTGCTTTTATTAAGGGACTGATCGCTATTTTCCTGCACTCCAGCGGATTTATACTATGCTCAAACGCGTCCACTATCGATCATCTTACCTACCTTATTTGCTCGTTGCTCCCCAGATCATTATTACTATACTGTTTTTTATCTGGCCAGCAGCGCAGGCGCTTTATCAATCTTTTTTATTGCAAGATGCCTTTGGCCTGTCGACAGAATTTGTCTGGTTTGACAATTTCATAGAACTGTACGACAACCCAAATTACCTCAATTCTTTTGCCAGAACCGGTTTTTTCTCACTGGCCGTCGCCTCCCTCTCTATGGGTTTTGCACTTTTCTTCGCAGCACTTGCAGACAGGGTGATTAAGGGTTCACACACTTATCGCACCTTATTGATCATTCCCTATGCCGTAGCACCGGTATTAGCCGGGACCCTCTGGTTGTTTTTATTCAACCCGACACTAGGCATTATCACTTACTTTTTAGATACCTTTGGCATTGATTGGAATCACAAGCTCAATAGCGCTCAGGCGATGAGCTTAGTTATTCTCGCAGCAGCCTGGAAACAAATCAGCTACAATTTTTTGTTTTTTATCGCGGCGATGCACTCTATTCCAAAATCCTTGATTGAGGCCTCAGCCATCGATGGCGCAGGCCCCCTACACCGCTTCCGAACGATCATATTCCCCTTGATATCACCCACCACTTTCTTTTTACTCGTGGTCAATATTATTTACGCTTTTTTCGACACCTTTGGCATTATCCACGCAATCACTGCGGGTGGCCCCGGTAATTCCACAGAAATTTTGGTATATAAAGTGTACAACGATGGCTTTGTCGGCCTCGATTTAGGCGGCTCAGCGGCCCAGTCAGTGATTCTCATGTTTATCGTGGTCGTGCTAACGGTAGTGCAATTTAAGTATGTCGAACGCAAGGTACAATACTAATGATTGAAAATAGACCACTGACGACCTTTGTCAGCCACAGTGTGCTCATCATCGGTGTGACACTGATCGTTTTTCCCATCTGGATAATGTTCGTTGCCGCCACTCATGACGCATTGCGACTTACCCAAGTACCTTTGCCACTATTGCCCGGGGATCAGCTTTGGGCGAATCTGCAAACGCTGTTTCAAGGTAAAGAATTTGGCATCCCGATCCATCTTTCAGTCTTTAACTCACTGATCATGGCACTGATGATTTCAGTGGGTAAAATTTCTATCTCAGTGCTGGCAGCTTTTGCCATTGTGTATTTTGATTTTCGCTTTCGCATGTTCTTTTTCTGGATGATTTTCATCACTTTAATGCTACCTGTTGAAGTACGCATACTGCCTACTTACGAAGTCGTCGCACATTTTAATATGCTCGATTCATACTGGGGTTTAAGTATCCCATTGATAGCCTCAGCCACAGCGACTTTTATGTTCCGCCAAACTTTTTTGACCATTCCCGATGAGTTAATGGAAGCTTCAAGAATTGATGGTGCTAGCCCTATGCGGTTTTTCGTTGATGTAGTGCTGCCTATGTCGCGGACCAACATCGCCGCGCTGTTTGTGATTTTGTTCATCTACGGCTGGAATCAATATTTGTGGCCGCTACTGATCACCACCGACCCCGACATGTACACAGCCGTGATGAGCATCAAGCAAATGCTTGAATCCGGCGAGAGCGAGCCTCAGTGGCAACTCATTATGCTCACCGCATTAATCGCTATGTTGCCACCGGTATTAGTGGTGGTATTTATGCAAAAAGTATTCGTAAAAGGCCTGACGGATTCGGAGAAGTAACTATGTCAGATATTAAAATTGAGCAGTTAAAAAAATCCTATCAGAGCACTCAAGTTATTCACGGTATCGACATTGATATTCGCGACGGTGAGTTCATTGTACTAGTCGGCCCTTCAGGTTGCGGTAAATCAACCCTACTGCGAATGGTCGCAGGTCTTGAAACGATCAGTGAAGGCACAGTGCAAATTGATGGCGCAGTGGTCAATGATCTGGAACCCAAAGATCGCGGCATCGCCATGGTGTTTCAAAATTACGCGCTCTACCCGCATATGAGCGTATACGACAATATGGCCTACGGTTTAAAGCTGATGAAATTACCCAAAGCGGAGATAGAGCAACGGGTACAGCAAGTCGCGCAATTATTGCAAATTGAAGACTTTCTAGATCGACGCCCCAGTAATTTATCGGGTGGTCAGCGCCAGCGTGTTGCTATGGGTCGTGCCATCGTGCGTAAACCCAAAGTATTTCTATTTGACGAGCCGCTGTCCAACTTAGATGCCGCATTACGGGTGCAGATGCGCATGCAAATTAAAACCTTGCAGCGCAATTTGGGTGTCACTACCTTGTATGTAACCCACGACCAAGTAGAGGCGATGACCATGGCCGACCGGTTAGTGGTATTAAAAGACGGTATCGCTGCACAAATAGGCACTCCCATGGAAATTTATGACGATCCACACAACCAGTTTGTGGCGGGCTTTATCGGCTCACCAGCGATGAACTTCATCGACTGCGAAGTCACGGAAGATCATATTGTTATCGGTGAACAACGTATTAGTCGCCCTCCACATGTCAACATGCGCGGCAAGCTAGTGTTAGGTATTCGCCCAGAACATTTCATTGAAGAAAACACCTCAGCGCTAGAGGGAGAAATCGAAATGATAGAAAAGCTTGGCGCGAGCATTCTTCTTTATGTAAGCTGTAAGAATGTTAGCCAAGCTATTGTTATACAATGCGAAGGTCATTTGAATGTTAATATTGGCGACACAAAAAATATCAGTTTTGACTCACATAAATTGTACTTTTTTGATCCATCAACCCAACAGCGTGTCTATTAAAAGCAGCAGCCGAAAAGCATGCTATTAGAATTTAACACTTCGATGATTTAGGTTGTGCCTAATTCATCCTTATTAGAAAAGGTTTATATGATTACATCAGCGATCATTGCACATCGCGGCTTATCCAGTCTTGCCCCAGAAAACACTTTGGCCGCTTTAAAACTAGCGGCGGCACAAGGCGTGCAATGGGTCGAGATTGATGCAATCGCCTTAGGTGATGGCACTGTGGTGATGTGGCATGACAACAGCGTTGATCGCTGCTCAAACGGCACCGGACCGATGAGTGAGCACAGCGCATCCAGCATCAAAGATCTCGATTGTGGCAGTTGGTTTAGTGACGCTTTTAATCAAGAAAGAATCGTCAATATTGAGCAGGCCGTACTCCAAATCCAATCACTGGGACTGGGGCTAAACCTAGAAATCAAACTCTACGAGAACAATGCAGCCACAGTAGCAGCACCAGTATTAGCAGCACTGCAAAAGCACTGGCAAGATTTTGATAAATTAATTATCTCTAGTTTTGATCGCACCGCACTGGATTATTGTCAGTTACATGCCCCCCATATACAGCGCGGCAAGCTCTATAACACAATTCCCAGCAACTGGCAGGACGAACTTAAACAGCTAAAGGCAGTGAGTTGTCACTGCCATTACCAGCATTTAACCGCCCCACTAGCGGCGGCCATAAAAGCCCAAGGCTATGATTTATATTGCTATACAGCTAACGATCCCAGTAGCGTCAATCAACACTGGCAATGGGGAGTGGACGCCATGATCACCGACTACCCGCAGCGTTTTCTTTCAACACCTGAGCCAATAGAGAGTTAATTTTGCAATTAAACGCCCGACAGCATTCTATTTTAGCCAAAATTAGTGGCACGGAATTCATTAGTGTTGAATCCCTCTCCCAACACTTTGATATGGCTTCGCAAACCATACGCCGCGACATTACCCAGCTATGCGACTTAGGTCTAGCACGTCGTCACCACGGTGGTGTTGGCCAATTGCCCAGTGCTGAAAACCTCTCTTTCGGCAGCCGCAGAATTATCAACGCGCAAGCTAAGGCGTTAATCGCTACAGAAATCGCCCGGCAAATACCGGATAACGCCTCTGTGGCCATAGGGATAGGCACTACTGTAGAAGCCGTTGCCAAAGCGCTGTTGGGCAAAAAAGGCTTAAAAATAATTACCAATAATCTCAACGTCGCCAGTCTGTTTTTTCAAACCAGCGAGATTGAAGTGATACTTAGCGGCGGAAAATTACGCCCTTTAGACCAAGATATGGTCGGTGATCAAGCGGTGCAGTTTTTTAACAACTATTACGTCGATTTTGCCATTGTCGGCGTTGGCTCCTTAGACATAGAGCGCGGCTTGATGGACTTTGACCGCGATAACGTCGCGATAACCCAGAGCATATTAAACAATGCGGCGCACAAAATACTGGCGGTCGATGAAAGTAAGTGGAATAAAAAAGCCTTCGCCAAAGTAGCGCCCTTTAGCACTATCGACAAAGTGTTTACCGATCACCTACCAAGCTCAACCATCAGCCATAAGCTAAACACCTTACAGGTGGAGATTATCACTTGCACCCCAGAGATATAGCAATGCCCATAACCACAACTCCCCTTCCACAAGCTATTAAGGGGATTAAATATGTACTCAGCGATGTTGATGACACTATCACCAGCAACGGTCAACTACTGCCCAAAACCTATCAAGCTATCCATGATTTAGTCGCGGCTGGCATTATATTTATACCTATAACTGGGGGCTGCGCTGGCTGGTGCGACTCTTTTGCTAGGCTCTGGCCCTGTGCTGCAGTGATTGGTGAAAACGGTGGTTTGTACATCAAAAAATCACCGGACCAGCACCTGAGTTACCATTTTTGGCACAGCGAGTCCGAGCGCAGTATTAACAGTGGTAAATTGCGCGCTCTGGCAGAACATGCAATTGAGCTAATCCCGCAAGTGAGCTTCGCCAAAGATCAAGCCTATCGGTTAGTGGATGTCGCTATCGATTATAATCAAGACAACAAAGACATCAGTGCTGCGCAAGTAGCAGCCATTTTATCGGTATTTCACACCGCTGGCGCTCGCGCCAACGCCAGCTCCATTCATGTCAACGCATGGTTTGGCGATTACAATAAAAAGGCCATGGCCCAGCAACTCCTCAAGGATGAATACCAACTAACAGATCAACAGATGCGCGAGCAAGTACTCTTTATTGGCGACTCACTCAACGATGAAAGCATGTTTGAATTTTTTCCCAATAGCGTTGGCGTCGCCAATATCACCGAAAATTTAGCCGCTTTACAGCACCACCCCACTTGGATAACCAAACAGACTCATGGGCTTGGTTTTATTGAAATGGTCCACGCGGTGCTAGCGGAGTGATCTATTACAAATTTGGCGCGATATAGCTGTTATGTATAAATGAGCACCAAGTCTCAGACTCAATGGCCGGTAAATTATTATTTTCAGTTATCTGAAGTTCCATCTCAACGGCCGAACGCCACTCATCTGATCCCAAATCGGGACCATGGCCTGCTGCATCACTCATACTTAATTGCTGCTCGACTAAGTTGTACCATTGCTCGGTACAATCTTGGGCATTGGCATAATCGTCAAAAGTACTAGCGCAGCTGGACAGCAGCAAACAAGAAACTATTAATATGCTTTTAGATAGAGCGTTAATACTGCCTAACCTCTCTGTAACATCCGTTTTACTGTTAATTGTCATAACCATTCCCCTCGTGATTCGATCATGTTGTTAGCCACACATCGTCGCTAAAATCATCTACAAAATTAGACGCCTAAACAGTTTAGATGAAATGTTTAAAACCACACTTTTGAATTTGTCGATGTCTACTAAAGACAGTAACATTTTAAAGGACATAACATGAGAGAGGAAAATTGAGGGATTGGATCAACGCTAGCTCTCACCTGACGCCTGTTTTACAGCGCCAGATGAGTCTCTGCATTATTTTTCGATCAACGCGTAATCACGGTCAAGAATTTCAAGAATTTCCGCTTTTGGATCGGCCGGTACTTGCACTTTTTTACCGGTAATCTTCTCTGCTATGTTGGTATAAGTTTCACTCACTGCCAAGATCTGAGCTTCGCTCAACTTAATACCAGCGGCCATCGCCAAACGCTCAGGCATTTTATCTTTCGCCAAAAGCAACTCAGGGTTAGGTACGCTTTTCAGTAACATTTGACGGAAACCCTCTTTCGAGTTTTCGACAATCTCACCTTGCTGATAAGCCTTTTCATCCCAAATTCTTGAAGAATCAGGTGTGCCAACTTCATCAATATAAATGAGCTCATCATTGCCTTGTAAGTCTTTCACGTAGCCAAATTCAAACTTAGTATCAACAAATATCTGCTCGACTTCTGCCAGCTGCTCTGTGATTAAATTAAAGCCTTCTGTCAGTAGCTTCTCGTACAGATCCACATCCGCAATGCTGTTAAATTTAAACGCCTCTAAATTATTTATAATGTTATCACGGCTAATATTCACATCATCAACTTCAGGTACTTCGCTGATCCCGGTGATAATGCCTTTAGTTGAAGGGGTAATTAACAGCTCTGGTAATTTTTGGTTAGCGGTTAAACCCTCATCTAATGCTATCCCACAAAAATCTCGGGTGCCTTTGGAATATGCACGCCACATGCTACCGGTAATATAGTTACGTGCTATCGCCTCAACCATCACCGGTTGCGCTTGGCGCACTATCCAGATGTAAGGGTGAGGTACATCGACAATGTGATTACCGGCAAGACCTGCATCATTAAAGCAATTGAACCAATGAGCGGAAATTGCGTTTAAAGCAGCACCTTTACCCGGTACACCATTTAAGCCGTTCTCACCTTTCCAGATGCATTCAAAGGCTGAAATTCTGTCGCTTATTATCATAATCGCCAATGGCGTATCCGCAGCAATGTTGTAACCTTTCTCTTCAATTAAACGGCGGCTATCTGCTGCTGTTAATCGATACACTGATCGAACTTTACCACTGTGAACCGGACCGCTAGTTCTAATAGCTAAGTCATCATTCACATCCATTACTTTATAATTGCTCATTGGTTCTCCAGATTTTTCTATCACAGCCTGTAGATATAGGCTCTAATATTATGTATTGAGTTTGAGACTTCTATTACCTACAAACAAAAACACCCACTGCAGTGGGTGTTTTTTTAACGCTAAATTTATGCTCTTGGAATGCTATCCTTTATTCTCCACAGTAATTCCTCAGCGGGAATAGAGGCCGCTTCTTTGCCTTTCCTATTTAGCACTGTGACATAGGTGGCCTTACCGCGGTAGATAAGCTTTAGCTGATACCCAGCTGTTAACTCATAGAGATTGGTATTTTTATTAAAGAAACCCTTGTTAAAACCTTTGTTAAAGTTGTAGACAACTTTACCGCCAAGCCAAACTTTAAAGCCCTCTTGGTTAGCAGGGTGACTCGGATCCGATAGCCCCACGTCTTTACCAGAATCAACCTGCCCTTTGGCACTGTAAAAAACCTTAGTTTTTGAGCTTGTTTCATCTTCATCACTACCAAAACCAGCGAAGGTGATTGGACCGCGATCGCCGTGTAACCAACCGAGGAAACTACTTTCTTGCTGCTCTTTAGGCGTTAGTGAAGTAAAGGTGAGATAAAAAGTACGGCCAGCTCTGTCTTTAGTACCCACATCAATGTTGTTAGTCGCTAACGACTTATCGACGAGTGACCAGGCATTATCTACATTACCTGAGATTTTCAAAGCGGGTTTACCGTTGGCATTGCGACCAAACAATACAGTCCCTTCCTTGAGAGAGCGCTTAAAGGTACTTGCTAATAATCCGTTGTTTACAGTACCGTTAGTGGCTTTACTCATAAACCGTAACAGCTCGTATAACATGTCGGTTTTATAAGAAACGTTCTTTGACTCTGAGTTCCAGTCCACGTTTGCCACATCGTCACTGGCTGCAAAGCTGACATGTTTCATACTGATAACAGTACGCATTGGATCTTTAAGATCTTTTTGCAATTGAATGCGCAGTTTATTTTTTCTGGCGCCTTTCACATTTTGCAATGTAAGCTTTTTAACCCAGCTAGTGACGACACCTAACTCTTCGCCTTTCACCACAATCCAATCACTTTCAATGGTGCCTTTACCGGGATTAATGTTGGCAATGCCCAGATTATTAAACTCCATAAACTGCTGCGCTTTAGGCCAAATTTGTTGAATCGGTGCATCTACCACTAATACTTTGCTGCTGCCATCTTGCTTAAAGTTGACGGTTTCAGACCCTGAGTCAGCATAAAAATATTCAGGGCGACCTATGGCATCTACCGTCTTATTGCTCGATAAAGCACGCTGGGGAATATCCATAATATCTTGGGTTTGCTTAACATTAAGATGTTCTGGAATATCTAAACGCGGTGAAGCTGCGATGGTTTGATAGGCTTTACTTCGATCATGAATAAGACCACTTTCGCCATAGAGCGGGTTGTCAGGCAGAAAACTGCATCCAGAGGCTAGTACACTACCAACAATGATCAGAGAGCCCAAGGCACGTCCCGATACTAACGTTGATTGTATGTTACTAGACACTGTTACTACTTTACTGAAATTGACTTTTTGAAAATCAATATTTTTATGCTGATATTTCATACAACCTCGAATCTGATTGGCTTGTAGACGATCAAATAGAATATTATCAAGCAATTAATAATAGGAAGCAGGCCTCCTATTATTATGCCTTACTGCTGTGCTCTATCGATATTCAGCAGTTTAAACTAATTTATTTTCTTTCATTGCGCTTAATAGCGGCGCACGGTACTGCTCTGACAACGGCGTTAATGGTAGGCGAATTCCCTCTTCCATCAAACCTAGTTGCGCCACAGCCCACTTAACAGGAATAGGGTTTGACTCAGTGAACAATTGGTTGTGCAACCCCATCAAAGTATCATTTAAGGCACGCGCTTTTTTCGCATCCCCTGCTATCGCGACTTCGCACAGCTCTGACATCAATAAAGGTGCTACGTTCGCAGTGACTGAAATGTTTCCGTGACCACCCGCTAACATTAACTCAACCGCTGTCACATCATCACCAGAGTACACGGCAAAACCCGCCGGTGCATTTGCCACTAATGATTTGTTACGTGCAACATCTCCTGTCGCATCTTTAATACCGACAATATTGGTAACATCACGGGCTAAACGCAAGGTTGTTTCCTCTTGCATGTCCGCGATAGTGCGCCCAGGAACATTGTATAAAATTTGTGGAATATCAACAGCCTCAGCAATCGCTTTGAAATGTAAATACATTCCCTCTTGCGTGGGTTTGTTGTAATAAGGGACTACCGACAGACAGGCATCGACACCAAGTGCTTTCGCCTCTTTAGAAAGTTCAATCGCCTCTTGGGTATTATTCGCACCTGTGCCTGCGATTACCGGGATACGTCCTGCAACCACATTCACCACGCGTTTAATCACAGCGCAGTGTTCAGTTGGACTTAGAGTTGCAGATTCGCCAGATGTTCCAACAGCCACTATCGATTTAGTGCCATTTTCTATATGAAATTCAACCAGTTTATCTAGTGCTGGCCAATCGATTTCACCACTGGTTGTCATTGGGGTAACAAGTGCAACAATACTACCGGTAATCATTTTCATCTCCACCTAACCTTGCACACAATCTGCAATGGCCTAATTTTTTGTTATCTGTAGAAATTACAGAGCTATTTTTATATATTCATGCTTACTCAGTGAGCTTTACACACTCAGCAAAAACAGCGATGAATAGCTACCATTTGGCTCGCTATTCTATATTAAATCGCGGCCCTTTGAGTAGTCATATCAATGATTATTTACTATAGAAATTAAACAGCTTGTTAAAATCACACTAATTGTGCAGCGCCTTTGTTAAATACCTAGTAATATTGATATTATTTACTTTTTTGGAGAAAACCATGACCTTAGCTATCGGTGACAAAGCCCCTGTATTTAATTGTAAAAACCAACGTGGGGATGATATAGCACTGACCGATTTACAAGGTAAAAAAGTTATCCTATATTTTTACCCGAAAGACTCCACACCAGGTTGCACTGTGCAAGCTTGTAATTTAAGAGATAATTACGATGATTTGATAGCACAAGGTTATGTGGTATTTGGCGTCAGTAGCTGTTCAGAAAAACGTCACAACAACTTCATCGCTAAAAACTCACTTCCCTTTGACTTACTCATGGATGAAGAGCAAACACTGCAAAATCAATACGGTGTATGGCAGTTAAAAAAGACCTTTGGCAAAGAATACATGGGCACAGTGCGCACCACTTTTGTTATTGACGAGCAAGGTGTGATCGAGCAGATCATCAACAAAGTAAAAACCAAAGAGCACTGGGAACAGATAAGCGAAGCTTAAAGTTCAGTCTTTGGTCTTTGGCTTTAAGACTAAAGACTAACGACCTCTCTTTCTTTTAAAGGATTTCTGACATGTTTAAGACAGGAAGCGCGGGCAACGTTATAGCAGCCCTTTGTAATATATTTTTCCCAGGTCTTGGCCAACTTATTCAGGGGCGCTTGCTGCTGGCTATATTTCTATTTATCTTTGTCACATTGGGTTACTGGTTTTGGTTTTTGGTCTTCCCCGCCATTATAGCCGCTCTGTTGCATTTATTTAGCATCATCAATGCAGCTACTTACAAATCAAATGACTAGAATTCTGACTTACCTATCCCAATATGCGCAAGCAGACTTGAGATAGGTCTATTGAGAGTTATCTGACCTTATTTCACGAAAATTTTGTTAAGTACGTATTTGAGTGCATAACGGTGGCGTATTCATCGTGTAAATTTGCCAATGACATAGCATGCACTTCTCTAGCGCTGCGTTTGCTGCCAAAGTAATCCGCTTTATCAAAGCAAAAACACGCATCTTCCAATATCGTTACTTTAAAACCTAAATTACCGGCGGTTCTCGCGGTAGATTCAACAGAGTTATTGGTGGCCGCACCAACGATGACGATAGATTCTACATTTAAATCATTCAACTGCTGCTCAATTGAGTTATTTACAAAGGCGCATGGCACTGATTTTTCAATTAAGTACTCGCCTTTAAGCGCCTGAAACGCTGCTTTTAGCTCATAGCCTGCCTGCCCTGGCCAGAACACAGAGTCTGGTTCAGCTGAGCGGTGCACTATATGAAATACCGGCCAGTCACGCTCTCGCCAACTTGCCAATACCGCTAAAATCACATCGCCCGCTTGAGGGTTATTTCTAGGACCCCACTTTGGGTGATCAATCCCCTGCTGCTGATCTATGATCAATAATGCGACACTCATATAACCTAATCCTTATGCATGCATATTTCGACAGAATAGATACCAACAAAAAAGGA
Organism: Oceanospirillaceae bacterium; assembly: GCA_013215375.1. Lineage (GTDB taxonomy): Bacteria > Pseudomonadota > Gammaproteobacteria > Pseudomonadales > Balneatricaceae > Rs1. Next base: position 212,244 of record JABSRB010000009.1, read on the forward strand.
GCAGCATAAGCGACTCCCTTTTAATGTTTAACTATTTGACGGCCTTTAAAGATCTACCATCATTTATCTTAACCCAACTATTTAAGCCACTACTTTAATCGGTTTGATTTCTGAGCGGCTGACCGCGGTGAGCAAGGCCTGTAAAGTTGCATTAGAAGTATCTTCATCTTGGGCCACGCCAGTGAATATTTCTGAATCTATCTTCACTTGGATGCAGGCTAATGCCTGGGCATTAGTACCACTTTTAAGTGCGTGTTGATCGTACTGTAGTACTTCAATTTCACAGCCAAAGTGGATATTAAGCGCATCGCAAATAGCTTCTAATGCGCCGGCGCCAGCACCTTGATACTGGTTTCCCGCGAAGGAGAACTTCGCATTCACTTGGCTATCTTCTGTATGTAAGTCATAGCTTTGTAACTGCCATTGCTCATTTACTTGAACAAAATTGCTATCGTAAATTGCCTTAATATTCTGCGGCGTAATTTCCATTTTTTGCTGTTCAGCGGCGTTTTGTACTAACTTGCTCAATACTATATGCATCCACTTAGGTAGCTCAATGCCATAATCTCGCTCTAGTACTAACGCAATCCCACCTTTACCGCTCTGGCTATTAATACGTACCACTGCCTCGTATTCACGACCTATATCTCTAGGGTCTATCGGTAAGTAAGCGACTTGCCAATGCTCAAGATTATGTTCTTTATGGTAGTTAATTGATTTGCGAATAGCATCTTGATGGCTGCCTGAAAACGCGGTGTATACCAACACACCTGCCCAGGGATGACGATCTGCCACTTTAAGCTCTGTGCAATATTCAACAACATCTATGATTTCGATGATATTAGACAAATCTAGCTCAGGATCAACACCTTGCGAATACATGTTCATCGCCATAGTGACGATATCCATGTTTCCAGTGCGCTCACCATTACCAATCAAGGTTCCTTCAATTCTATCTGCACCCGCCATCACACCTAATTCAGCAGCGGCAACACCACAGCCTCTGTCATTGTGAGTATGTAATGAAATACGTACATTTTGACGATTCACTAGCTGTCGGCAAAAATACTCTATTTGATCTGCATATACATTAGGACTGGTCATCTCAACGGTGGATGGCAAGTTAATGATGATGCGCTCGCGGCAATTTTCAAAAACAGGGCTCCACTGCTCGATCACTGCATCACAAACTTCGACCGCGTAATCCATTTCTGTGCCAGTAAAGCTCTCTGGCGAATACTGGAAATGCCACTGAGTTTGCGGATATTTCTCTGCGTATTCTCTCACCAAGATAGCGCCGTTCACCGCCATCGCTTTAATTTGGTCTTTATCTTTAGCGAACACTTGTTGGCGCTGTACGACTGAGGTGGAATTATAGACATGTACAATCGCCTGTTTGACATCCACTAAGCTCTCATAAGTGCGCGAGATAAGGTCTTCGCGCGCTTGCGTCAATACTTGAATAGTCACATCATCAGGAATCATGTCCTCTTCGATGAGCTTGCGCACAAAATCAAAATCAGGCTTAGAGGCGGAGGGGAAACCCACTTCAATCTCTTTAAAACCCAATTTAACCAACAAGATAAACATGCGGGTTTTCTGTTCAATATTCATAGGATTAACTAAAGCTTGGTTGCCATCACGCAGATCCACACTGCACCAATCAGGCGCTTTAGTGATGCTTTGGTCCGGCCAAGTACGATCTGTTAACTTTACCGTGTCAAAAACTTTGTATTTACGATGATCAAACATGTGATTGCCTATACTTTAATTAAATGCTTATGAAGGTAGAACTTGACCTTAAACTTAGTGAGTTAGGCTTAAGATCAATCATTGGCGATTTTCTTTGTGAGAATTCTAGCAAAAATTATTAAAGGTATTAATAACTTTCCAATTAACCGATGAGTTAATTAGAGGATGCCCTAGAGCAGCATTAACTAGTTCACATCCAGAAACAGATGTCTACTTCGCTACGACCTCGTTTCTGGATGAGAGCTAACTTGTTACAACTTGTGGCTGCAACATAGATCTATTATAAGAGAAATACTGCGCAATAACTTATCTCTTTATGGTTATGAATCTCTATTTGCGCAATAATAACAAAGAAACTATCCTAAATACTTGTACAATATTGCGCAAGAGAACTAATTTATGAAAAACAATTATAGTATTGATCGGTTTGATACCAAAATATTGCGTGAACTACAAAATGACGGTGCCTTAACCAACCAACAATTGGCAGAGCGCGTAGGCCTGACCGCAGCACCATGCTCCCGACGGGTTAAAAACCTTGAGGAAAGCGGTGTAATTAAGAGCCGAGTGGTGCGTATAGAAGAGCAGGCACTGTCACTGAGCCTCTTTGCCATATTACATATCAGTATGGATAAACACATCCCCGAGCGCTTCGCTGAGTTCGAACGCATTATAAGTACCTTTGAAGAAGTGATAGAATGTTATTTAATCACCGGCCACGATGCTGATTATCAACTAAAAATAGCGGTCCCTGACATGGATAGTTACCACGACATTTTGCTCGGCAAAATTACCCGTATAAAAGGCGTTAGCGGAGTGAAGTCCGCCTTTATAATGCGAAAAATTGTCGACACCACCGCCTTACCTTTAAAATATATATCCCGATAAATAGTGCGAAACCGCGCTGATGTTTTGAATCCAATATGATTTAGTAGCAGTAATGATAGTTATATTTATAAAACTTACCTTTATGCTGGTCACACCAGCGAAGAAGCTCACTACAAAAGGAAATACTTATGTCTTCTAAACTTACAAAATTTATCAGCCTTGCTATCACACTTTGGATAGCCAAAGTCTTTTTACTATCACTTCCTTATAAATTTACCAAGCACCCTGATACCGAACATATTTTTGGCACCATCGGTGCGTGGATGAGCGGTAATTTTTCCCAAGGCCTCGGTGAGTTTTTTTCCAGTTATGCCGCTTATCTCGTCGGTTCAGTAGAGTTAATAGCCTCGGCACTATTGTTACTAGCCAGTGCCATTTGGATCTTGAATGCATTCAACCTATTAAAACCTGCTTTAGCGCATAGACACTTATATATCGCTGGCGGATTACTTTCCAGTGCAGTGATGAGCGGCGCCGCCTTTTTCCACCTATTCACTCCCTTAGGGATAGAAGTAATACATCAAGGTGCCAGTGATGAAGGGTCACTTTTTTACGCGGCTGTTTCCATTTTGGTGTTAGGTCTTGTATTGGCCTTTATCAACAAGATCCAAAAAACCACATAAGTTTCATCTCTAATTATCAAATATCGCTATCCCCTACAGGATGAACAATGAAAAAACTATTTATAATCGCCGCAGTGCTCAGCATAGCAGCCATCTTTTACCTGCTTGGTTTTGATCAATATTTATCACTGCAGGGGCTAAAAGATAGCCAGCAACAAATCAATCAGTTCAACCAGCAACAACCGATCTTAGTAGCGCTGACTTTCTTAGGGCTCTATGTGCTGGTCACCGCACTTTCCATCCCTGGTGCTGTCATATTGACACTGGGAGCAGGCGCTTTTTTTGGTGTTTTATGGGGCACTATCATCGTCTCTTTTGCTTCAAGTATTGGTGCCACCATCGCCTTTTTGGTAGCGCGTTATTTATTTAAGGAATCCGCGCAACAACGTTTTGGTGACAAGCTGGAAGCGATCAATCAAGGTATCGAAAAAGAGGGAGCCTTCTATTTATTTAGCTTGCGCTTAGTGCCTCTCTTCCCCTTTTTCATGATCAATTTAATCATGGGGCTCACCCCCATTCGCACTTTTACCTTCTATTGGGTCAGTCAACTGGGCATGCTCGCCGGTACGATTGTATTTGTTAACGCCGGCACCCAACTCGCACAGCTTGATGGTTTAGGCGGCATCTTGTCTCCTGCACTACTATTGTCATTTGTATTGCTCGGTGTGTTCCCGATCATCGCTAAAAAAATGACCGAGCAGATACAAGCGAGAAAAGTTTATGCTAAATGGCAAAAGCCGAAAAAATTTGATCGTAACATTGTTGTCATTGGCGGTGGCGCAGCAGGCTTAGTGAGCTCTTATATTGGCGCGGCGGTAAAAGCCAAAGTCAGCTTAGTAGAGGCACATAAAATGGGCGGTGACTGCCTTAATTACGGTTGCGTGCCCTCCAAAGCGATTATTAAAAGTGCGAAAGTAGCCGAGCAACTGCGCAATGCTAGCCATTACGGCCTCAATATTGATCAACAACCCCTGCAGAACATTCCCTTTAGCTTTAAAGCGGTGATGCAGCGTGTGCACGATACCATCGCCCAGATTGAACCCCACGACAGTATTGAGCGCTACAGTAAATTAGGGGTGGACGTCATTCAAGGTTATGCAAAAATCATTGACCCTTGGACCGTTGAAATAAAGCTAAACACTGGAGAAGTACAACGACTTACCACCCGCTCAATCATTATTGCAGCGGGCGGAAAGCCGCGCATACCAGACATCGAAGGACTGGAAGAGATCGGCTATTTGACCAGCGACACTATGTGGGAAGCACTAGCGCAATATGAGAAAATTCCGCAAAAAATGATCTTTTTAGGTGGCGGTCCCATCGGCTGTGAACTAGCACAAAGTTTTTCACGCTTAGGGGCAAACGTCACCCAAGTAGAAAAACACTCGCGTTTAATGCGCCAGGAAGATCTTGAAGTATCACAAATTGCTCGCGAGTCACTCACCGCTAGTGGTGTTGAAGTGCTCACTGAGCACAGTGCGAAGCGCTGTGAAATACGCGACGGTACGAAATATTTAGTGGTAGAACATCATGGCGCTGAGATAGCACTCGCCTATGACGTACTTATCTGTGCGGTCGGCCGCGAGGCCAGGCTCACTGGCTACGGGCTCGAAGAACTTGGTGTAGACACAGCGGGCACTGTCGTTACCAACCAATATTTACAGACGATTTTCCCTAATATTTATGCAGCAGGCGATGTAGCAGGCCCCTTCCAATTTACCCACAGCGCATCACATCAAGCTTGGTATGCAGCGGTTAATGCACTGTTTAGCCCTTTTAAGAAATTTAAGGCAGATTACCGGGTAATTCCACGCAGCACCTTTTTAGACCCAGAAATTGCTCGAGTAGGATTAAACGAGCAAGAGGCAAAATCACAAAACATCAACTACCATGTGACTAAATTCGACATGAGTGAGCTCGACAGAGCGATTGTCGATGGCGCGACCAAAGGCTTTGTTAAAGTATTAACCGTGCCTGGTAAAGATAAAATTTTGGGCGTGACTATCGTTGGTGAGCAAGCGAGCGAATTATTAGCTGAGTATGTACTGGCAATGAAATACAATTTAGGCCTGAATAAAATATTAGGGACTATTCACACCTATCCGACCATGTCAGAGGCCAATAAATATGCAGCCGGAGAATGGAAAAGAGCACACGCACCACAGCAAGTTTTAAAATGGTTAGAAAAATTCCATGATTATCGTCGCTCATAAACTTTCTAATCAAACATAGTGACTTAAATAATTAATAAGATTAAATTTATTACCCATTAATTGAATCTACACAAACGTTAGCTGCGTAATAATAGGTAACTAAGAGGCACTGCTACTTTACTGTTAAGTGCCTCTTAGATTTAGGTAATAACTTAAACCGTCATTTTAATTTACACGCTACTCGCCGATCAGTATTCATCGACTACACAGTGCTTTTAATCACTCAACGATACTCGATCAGGTTGTAACAAGGATACTTTATGTTGATTCGCATTTTGCTAGTCACTACTTTTACACTCAATTGCATCAGCCGCTTTAAAGGCCCCTGGCGGTATTTCCAGATAAATGCCCTACACTTCAATGAGAAGCTCGGCATTTATTCAAAGAACGATATCGACCGTCAGATCCCAGACACTTGGCGTCTACCCCAAGCTGTGGATGATGGTTTGTATATCCCCGAAAAATTTCCAGTGTTTGTAAAACCTGAGTGGGGACAAAATGCACAAGGCGTTAGACGTGCAGACAACGCCAATGAACTCGCCCATATTCGCAACAACTGCATGAATGCCAAGACCGTGTATGTAATCCAAGAGGCCGCCAGTGCGACTCGCGAATTTGAGATTTTTTATATACGTGATTATAAGAATCTACAAAACTTCGCCACCATGAGTGTCACTGAGACCTGTAACACCAGTGGCCAAGAGCTACCGGTGAACAGCATTCATAATCAGCACACCTTTTACAATAGCGTTACTCCTAAATTAGGCGCGGATGAGTTAGATAACATCTGGCGCAGTATTGGCAGTATTGGCCACTACCATTTCGCCAGAATTGGCGTGCGTGCAGACTCGTTAGAGGCATTGCAACAAGGTGATTTCAAAGTAATAGAGATAAACCTGTATTTACCTATGCCGATTAATTTAATGGATACCAGCATTCCCTTTAAAGAAAAGCTCAGCTTTATTAAATCCAGCATGCGTCAGCTGTCTCTATTAGTGAACGTGATACCAAAAGCACAACCTTCAAAGCCAATCTTTATTAGAAAGACGCTTTTTCAACCCAGAACTAAGTGAGAGTTATCTATGTTAGGACTTAAGCGTCGTCTATACGCCAATATCAGTAAAAAATTCATGAATGATTGCAGCAGCTACAACTCTGTTGAAGTTAGACGTGGCTGTCGCTCTAAAAAACAAGCCCGCGACATCTTTGCAGCCAATAATGTGCCTCACGCAAAAGGACAAATATTTTTTGGACCACTAGCGGCCTACAACTTTGTCAAAGAACACGGCTTTCCGGTGGTGATCAAACCTAACGTGAGCGGCTTTTCCAGAGGCAGTTATTTCCCGATCACCAACTATAAAGAGCTGTACAAAGCACTGTTACTGGCCAAAATATGGTGGCCAATAACGGTTATTGAACAGTATTTAGAGGGAAAGAACTACCGCGTGGTGGTTATAGACGGCGAGATTATGTCCGTTATTGAGCGCTTCCCACCGACAGTAATTGGCAATGGCAAAGACAGTATCCGTCAACTGGCTAAGACTGAAAATGTTATTCGCGAGCAGATGGGGTTATTTCCCACTATTCACCCTATTCTAGAGTCCGAGCAAACGATTAAGCACTTAGCCAAGCAAGGCCTAAACTTTGATTCTGTACCGGCTGAAAATCTATCAATCACGTTGTTCTATCGTATTGCGTTAGCCCCAGGCGGTACCATTGATACCATCGACAAAAACACCATCCCTGAACAAAATAAGGCGCTGTTTTTGCAAGTGTTAAAGATGTTTGATGCCAATATTTTAGGTATCGATATCATTATGGAGCAGGGCATTGATGTCCCGCACGACCAGCAAAAATGCATCATGTTAGAGGTAAACTCCAGACCTTATTTGAAGATGCACGATGTACCGCGCAACGGCCTCAAAGAAGACCTAACCCCCTACTACCAAAAGCTGGACGCTCTTGATATCGCACAATCGGATACCTATTAAATAGCTAATGAATCCAACCAACAGCAAAACCGCACAGCAACAGTTTTATCTGTTTGTCTGTAGCCACTCATTTTTGATCGGCTTATTCCCGTTTTTCCTCCCTGTTTATTTGTATAAACAGGGGCTGGAGATGGCGCAGATTAGTTTTTTTATAGCCGCTAGCGCAGTGACCTTTACCTTAGGCATGTACGCTTGGGATGTGATAAAAACTAAATTAACACCTCAGCAGTTGCTCGCACTTTGTTATGCGCTTGAGTTGGTAATGGTCTCCAGTGTCATCTTCACTGGCCCTCACATTACTCAACATCCAGCGCTCGCCTATATTATTGCGGCCACTTATGGCGCTTATCAATGCTTTTTTTGGACCACTCAACGCGCACTATTTATCCAGCGAAGCAGTGACAAAGATACCGGTAACAAGTACGGGAATTTTCAAATATTTGTTGTCGCGGCTTTAAAGGTCGGTGTATTAATCGGCGGATTCCTACTCGATGATGCCAATCTCTACCTGCTGTTTTTTATCTCGTTAGTGGTCATAGTGCTGAGTTATATTGCCGTTTTAAAAATTCCAGGTGAGTTGCATTGGCCTTTTTTGACGAAGCCTGTGACCCCTATAACAACTATCATTCGCTTTAGTGATAACTATCGCTCTAAACCTATCTTTGCCCTCGACGGTTTCTTTTTGTTTATCGAAAGTTTCTTTTGGTTGTTATCGCTGTTTTTGATTTTAAAGCAGAGCTTTATGCAGCTAGGGTTGATGATCATTGCCATCACCGTCACTTTAGCCGTGGTTTTTTTACTGCTAAAAAGCAAAATTGATAAACTCCCTGAACAGCTTATCTACGTCATCTCTGTAGTAGGTTACGGATTATCCTGGGTGCTGCGCTCACAGCTTGATGAAAGCACCGCCCTGCACTATCAGTTTATTTTTCTCTGTACAATCGCCTTCCTTACGGCGCTGTTTAGGCTGGCCTTTAATAAACGTTTCTACGATATTGCGCTGCACTACCCTAAAACACCTTACATATTGATGAAGAGTTATTACTCGCAAATGGCGCTGGTAGTATTTTTTGGCTTGCTTGGCTGGGTATTTACCAGTCAGCAGACCTTAGAGTCCCTCAATTTAGGTTATTGGCTGGCCGCTTTATTAACGCCCTTGTATTTTATTTACAAAACCAGAGCGAGAGCAGGAGAATAAGATATTCAAACTGATTTACCAATAGAGAGATCTATCCATTTAAATTCAGGAGTAATAAAGTATTCTTTAAATACCACTGAAAATCATACAATAAAACATCTAGATTGAAATTTATTTTTCATCAATAATAACAATCGAGATCTTAATACGTGCTGTGATTTTTTAATGAACGTAGGTCAATATACGCAATTTTAATACCTCAAGGTCGTAAATTAAACCTCATTTTTGAAACTATTAACCTAGATCTGGATTTCTTGGACTAAAGGCAACAAAATGATCATGATTAGCTTTTATTTTCCAATTTTTTCCATCGTTTTCTAAAACATATAACTCGTTAGTATCTTCAATTACTGGCAAAGAGCTTTCTTTTGAAATTAGCAAAAATCGATAATTAACATCAACGATAGCCAAACCCATTTCAGGATAATTCACTCTTATATCATTAAACACTAAATATTCAGTCGAGATACTACTGTATGTTTCACAACTGACAATAAATTTTCCCTTAATCGCTGCTTTGGTGAATTTCTTATCAGTATTCGATGAAATTATTTTTACCGCATCATCAGACCAACAAGCAATATAGTCTTCCACATTCTTAGTGTTCCAAGAGGTGAATATTTTTTGAATTACAAGCGCTATATTTTTTTCATCTGTATCTCGAAAAATACTAATATATAAATTTGGTTTTTTTACAGTAGCTATGATTAATTTTTGATATTTAACTGTTAGAGTACTGATAAAGTATGCTACTAGAAATGTAGCTACAATAGATGTCATGACTCCCAATATAAATTCCATAAATCTCCATTGAAATAACAGACAATTAATACAGATTTTCTCGCTAGAAAACTAGTATAGAGCAACAATATAAAGATAACATATCGATTTGTTTTAAATATATTCAGATAAAATAGTTGGTCGAAAGACTATATCCCAGCACCTAGAAAGCCCTTCCGTTACAACAATGATGGAATGATATACTTGCTATCGGTCATACATTATTTTCTTTGTAAATATATAAATCAAATATGATATTAAACAATATCTATAGGCATTCAATAGTAATTGTATTTTATCCAATGACTCTGTTGAGTTTAACTCCCTAAAACTCTGTTACTTCCAAACTTTTTGCGCTAGCTGATACATATTTTCGCCGTAGATAGCTGCTATTTGCGCTTGAGAATAACCTCTACTCTCAAACAGTGATGTCATTTCTATGAAGCGCTCAGGCGGGGCAAATAAAGTATTTAAAAAACCTTCAGTCGCTTTCGCGTAACCATGTTCAGGCGGCCACCATGCGTTAACATCTAGCCCCTCAGGCCCATCATCTAAATCCTGGTCATAAACAAAATCTAAACCAAACCCAACATGCTCGACACCTATTAACTGCACCAGATAATCAGCTGCTTCGACCATGCTACTCGCACTTGCCAGCGGATCATTTAAAAACCGCGAGACACCATTGATACAAACAACCCCACCACTGTTCGCACAAGCGATGAGCTGATCATCATAATAGTTGCGACCATGATCTTTTAAAGCGCGTGGATTACCGTGGCTAATAATGACCGGTTTATCAGAGTAGGCCATAATATCCATACTGGTACGATAGCCAGTGTGAGAGATATCCATAAAGAGTTGATTAGCATTGATACTATCGACAATTGCCCGACCTTTATCGGTCAATCCTAAGTCGACATCATGACAGCCACCCGCTAGGGAATTACTTCTGTTATAGGCTAAATGTATTTGCCTAACCCCAAGTTTGGCATATAAATCAACCATAGCAGGGCTTTCACAAAGCGGCACTCCCCCCTCTAAATCAAAAGACACCGCTAGCTTGCCCTGCACTCTAGCGCGCTCTATATCAGCGAATGATTCTACCTGTATTAAGTAATCGGTTTCGCTGATGCTTTTTCTAAAGCCCGCGATAATTTGCACGATATCAGCGAGAGGATTGAAATCCATGCCAATGTTGATTGAAATATAATAAGCGCCGCAATCTATATGCCTTTGCAGCGACGCTAAATTATAATCTGAGAGTAACGGGACACAAGTGTGCGCATCCCAGACAGGTACTAAAGCCAAACAGAATCCCTCTATATTGATTTTAGAATTCAAAGCCTTCTCGAAAAGAGCAGCGCCATTGAAAATTCATAGTCACATAAAAAGATCAAAAGATAATACACAAAAAACAAATCTTTGAGGTTTTTATCCAGACAATTGAGCTTTAAAATATAGTGTTAAAAGTGATCTGTCTAGAGTGTTTCTAAAAATTAAATAATAATTGTCAACATTTTGTATACAAAAACCAAATCATCCGAAAACGACACACCAACCTAAGCGTAAAGGGACAAACTTATTTAAGTTCAATAGAGTATTCACCACTTGCCATTTTTACTAACGTTGAATTTGAAGATCGGATCACAGGGGTTTCTTACAATGCCTTTAATAAGGGCCGGGGCAAGCAGTGCGAAACTGCAGCCAGGACGGGGCTGTAGTGCCAAATATTGTTAAGTTACTTCATAGCTAGATATTATTGTTACATTACCAACAGAGTTTTCAAAGTGACGTTCTTTTACCTTGATATAGTCTGGATCTGAAAAGAACCCTTCCATTCTATCGCTGTCAGGAAACCTTATGGTAAAAACACGATTTATGTCCTCACATAGAATCACTATAGAAAATAGAATCACTATAGGAATCACTATAGGACACCCAAATAAGTTTAATCAATAACAATGTTATAGGAATCACTATAGGACACCCAAATAAGTTTAATCAATAACAATGTTATCGGTTCAAAAAGAGCACAAGGCTCATTTCATTAAAAATGACTAAACTTAAGTATATAATTCACTAAAGACCTTCTAAATCCTATGTGTGCCCCACCCTTTTCTACACATAGCCGCGTATTCGGTAAGATATGTATCAAGCTGGAAATAATTTACAACACATACTCATACCTTTGATCCAGTGGATTTTCAGTTTCTGAGCATAAGCTTTCAGTCGCTCCCGACAACCTAATGCATGGCTAAAATGATGACAACCTTTAGGAGACATTGTTTTTAGCCAGCTTTCAGCATCTATTCCCAACCTTTCCAGTATGGGAGGCAAGCTATCGTCAATGGCCCCGCGTTTATCCGCTCTGATTGCTCGCCCACTCCAATCGACTAAATATAAATACTCTTGATAGCTGTAGGGAATTTGCGTGTTTAACGATTCTCCTTTTTTATAAAAGGCTTTGAGAGAGACGCTAGAATGTTCATTGGCTATTTCTTTAGCCTTAGTAGGCTCTTCATTCTCTTCGATTCTTTGCTTTATTGATGTGAATGCTGAGTTCTCTGGGCTCATCGCCATTTTTGCTCGTATTGGGTTTAATTCAACATAAGCCATACACGTTAATAAAGCATGTTCATCTAGCAATGCCTGACTTTTGAATCTCCCCTCCCAAAAACGGCCTTTACAGTTATCTTCAAAATTTGCTTTCCTGGCTACATGCTCGTTTAAGCAGCGCATAAACCAGCTGATATCTTCTAGACGATTGCGCCACTTATCGACAGTTTCTAGCATGAGATTATAGAGTTCAGGAGACAACTGCTCACCGCTTATAAACCGCTGAATAACATCAGGTCCCCTATAGATTTTACGCCATCGCTCTATAACTTCTGAATCGGTTAACGCATCGACTTGTTGTTTATCGATATAGAGAACTAAATGGTAATGATTAGACATTATTGCGTAAGCGCAAATATCGATACAGAACACTTCACTAAGCACTGCCAATCGATCTATCACCCACTGCCTACGGTGCTCAAAGTCTTGCTGGGTGGTTCTATCAAAACCACAGAGGAATGCCTTTCTGACGACACGGGATATACAGTGATAGTACGGGGTATCTTCACAGCAAATCTGCTGCTCACGGGCACGAGTCATGTAACCTCCTGCTCAGGACTTCTTACTCTGAATTAAACTAATAAGTGACTAACAGACTACTCCTTGACTGTATTTTGTACAATTTATTTCTGGGTGTCCTTTATATTTTAGCAGCCATCAGATTGGATGTCTGCGTAACCGATTATTTTCCCATCCTGGATTACCACGAGTGGATCAAGTTCTCTAAATTTCTGGACCGCGAAATTAATATCAAGATCATCGGGTGCCCATGCTGCAACTTGAGCTTTATCATAATCTAGGATATTGACGTTATGGATAGTGTTGTAAAACAGCTCCCACAGCTCTTTTTCATCGCCTTGTCTAAACTTCCGAACATCCATCTGGCAAATATCTCCATACAGCTAACGCCTTTGTTTGGGGCGGCTGTAACAGAACGAGGAACGAGTGGCGTGAAAGCCGTCCCAGCAACCGCAGGTTGCGAACAACACAAACTTGTTAGGCTTTACCTCTTTGACATTTGATGAGCATAGTCTGCAAGGATCTCCTCATCAAAGCCTTCTTCAGCGAGAGAACCCATTGTTTGAAGAAGGCTAGGTTCTGCAAGTAATTCATGACGTCCAGAAAGTACTGAATCACTGCTCATAATAGAAGCCTTTATCTTTTCAATTTGGTGGTCCACCATATCATTTGAAAACTCGATGTATTTATAATAACTATCAACGTCGTAATTCAAGCTTCTAAGCTCGCGATCATTACAAACAGACAGTTTTTCCTTGAGTGCTTCGATGTTATGAATCCAAATTATATTATTTTTAATATAACATTTTCCACGATAAGCATTTTCATCGATCACCTCCTCAAACCCTAAGGATAAAGCTAATTCAATATTCTTGAAATAATCCATTTTCATGTACGGTACCTGTTTAATGAAGCCTAACGCTTTTGTTTGGGGCGGCTGTAACAGAGCGAGGAACGAGTGGCGTGTAAGCCGTCTCAGCAACCGCAGGTTGCGAACAAC
>JABSRB010000090.1 GCA_013215375.1 Oceanospirillaceae bacterium
TGCATGAGCCGTATACGAGGTCCGTACGTACGGTTCTGTGAGAGGGATGAGGCGGTAACGCCTCACCCTACTCGATGATGCCAAGGAAGTGAATTATTAGATTACTTTAAGCGGCAAGTCGTTTGGCTCTGTATTCCTCGAGGAATGTAGCAATGCGGCCAATAGCCTCAATAAGCTGATCCTCTCTGGGCAGAAATACAATTCTAAAATGTTGGCTATCTTTAAGATTGAATCCTGAGCCCTGTACCACTAAAACGTGATGTTTAATTAATAAGTCTAAAGCAAATCTCTCATCGTTTTGTACCGGGTACATATCTGGATCTAGCTTTGGAAATAAATACAGCGCAGCTTCAGGTTTGTGGCAAGTTACTCCTGGAATTTGCGTTAATAGTCGATGTGCAGTTTCGCGTTGCTGGTAGAGGCGTCCACCTGGGATGATGTATTCTTTGATGCTCTGGTAGCCTCCCAATGCTGTTTGAATGGCGTGCTGGGAGGGTACGTTAGAGCACAGGCGCATATTTGATAACATGTTCAGGCCATCGATATAATCACTAGCTTGCTCTGTCGGTCCGCTAATAATCATCCATCCTGTCCTGAAGCCTGCGACTCGATAAGCCTTGGATAAACCATTAAAGCTGAGGCAGAAAACATCGTCGCACAAAGAGGCCAGTGGGGTGTGTACCGCTTCGTCATAAAGGATTTTATCGTAAATTTCATCGGCAAAAAGGCAGAGCTCAAATTCTCTCGCCAGCTCGATTATTTGTAATAAGATGCTGTCTGGGTAGAGTGCGCCGGTTGGGTTGTTAGGATTGATAACAACGATGCCCTTTGTGCGATCTGTAATTGATGCGCGCATATGTTCGATGTTAGGCAGCCAGCCATTTTCTTCATCACATTGATAGTGCCTGGGCGTGCCGCCAGCAAGGCTCACAGCTGCCGACCACAGTGGATAGTCTGGGGCTGGTATTAGCATCTCGTCGCCATCATCTAATAATCCTTGCATGGACATTACGATTAGCTCTGATACACCGTTGCCTATATAAATATCTTCTGGGCCAACACCTGCTATGCCTTGCTTTTGGCATTGTTGCATAATCGCTTTGCGCGCGGAGAATAGGCCTTTAGCGTCACAGTATCCCTGTGCTGAGGGTAGATTTTGAATGACGTCTTTGATTATTTCTTCCGGTGCTTCAAACCCAAAAGGTGCTGGATTACCGATATTCAATTTGATTATGTTTGCCCCTTCATCTTCTAAACGCTTCGCTTCTTGCAGTACGGGACCGCGTATGTCGTAACAAACATTGCTAAGCTTTTTTGATTTTTTGAACAGAGGCATGTTTAAATCCATTTTTGGTTTAGTGGCCATTGTGGCCCTGATAGTAATGAAGCCGGCATGATACGTACTTTTAAATAACAATAAAACAGTAAATAATATTGCTTAATCAAAATTAACAGGAAATATTTCCGTTTTTATTGTTTGTGAAGTATAAAAAGTTGTTGTATGTGATTTTTACAGGCTTGTTTGTTAATAAAGAGGGCAGTAGGAGCTGTTACTGTGCTTTCGTCATTCTGTTCATGTTTCAATTTTTTGCAGCAGAGTGTCTATTTTTAGATAAACAGGTTTGTGAAAATGCAGTAAGGTGCTTGAGTTGTTATATGTGTTGTTAATTGAGGTGTAGATGAAGTCATATAAATGGATATACGATCATGTTGTGGAGCGCGTAGGTGAGGAAAAGCTGGCCAGTAGGTTTGATTTAGTGAGGAGCACTAGTGATATTGGCGCCCTGAGCGATAATTTTTTGTTATCAAACTTATCCAGGCGTGTTTTTAGAGCGGGCATCAAACATTCCGTGGTTGATGCGAAATGGCCCGAATTCGAAAAAGCTTTTTTTGAGTTTAATCCGCATAAAGTTGCGCTAATGAGTGATGATCAGTTAGAAGGATTAATGCAAAATGACAAGATTATCCGTCATTGGGGGAAGATAAAGTCTACGCGCCTAAATGCTTATATGGTCACCGAATATATAGAGAGTCACGGTAGTTTTGCTAACTTTGTTGCCAGCTGGCCCAGTGAAGATATTATCGGTCTATGGGCAGAGTTAAAAAAGCAGGGCTCGCACCTTGGTGGAAATTCTGGCGCCTATTTTTTGCGCCTGATAGGAAAAGATACTTTCGTGTTAACGGATGACGTGGTCGCTGCTTTGAAAGCACAAGGTATCGTCGATAAGAAACCTACCTCCAAAAGAGACTTGGCGGCTACCCAGGAGGCGTTTAATCAGTGGCATGATGACTCAGGCATGCCCTATAGTCATCTAAGTCGTCTGCTGGCGCATACCGTCGGTTGGTGATGCTTTGTGCCAGTAGCTTTGGTCATGCTAATACGTATATAAGGGCTGGGCTGTTATCTGGGCGTCAACGTTTGCAAAAAATCGCTGAGGGAGGCTGCAATTTTTCGAACCGGCTTTTTGCCGGGAATTTCGTACCAAACTTCACCGGTGCTATTGTCGATACATAACATGCCGTCTTCAGAGGTTGTCACGGCAAAGAAAAAAGATAGCGCCAGTTTGCGCTTGCGCTTATCGAGTGCCTGGCCTAATAGATTGGCGCGCAGTCGCTCCATGTCCTCTTGATTCCATGCTTGTATTAGCTCTAGATCGCCATCCGTGGTAGTTGCGGGTAGGTGATTTGACCAATAGCTAGTGTAAAACTCAATAATGTCTGGGTGGATTTGAGTATCTAGAGCATCACTGAGTCTATCAAACATATCTTGCTGGTCTTGCTTGACGATTTTCCAGTGACACAAATCTCCCTCTTTTGGAGTATCGTCATAGACGTAACACTCTGAAGGCCAAAGGGGATCGTATTCGATAGTTAAAGCGCTAGTGTCTTCCCTAGGTAATTTTTGCAGTTGAGCAAAAAATTGTTCTAGAAAAGTGGCGATCGACTGAGTGTGTTGGCTGCTAGATGATGTCATTAGATAATGGTCGCAAATGAGTAGGTTTCGATTTAATTAAACATTAAGAGGACATAGTAAAGGCTAGCTCCTAAGTTCTCTATATAGATTGTGTAAAAGAAGAGATTAAGTCGGCAATAAGTATTTAAAGTTGTGCGAGTAATAATTGAGCGTTTAAGGCGTCCATAGCAGCTATTGTTTGATTAATGAACGCAATAGTGTGAATAACGAGCAAAAAGTAATTTAATTTAAAAAAGTAGCGATAATGGTTTGACATCACAGTGGAATTAACTAGAATTCGCACCTCAAGTTTGAGGCAAGCAAAAACGCTTCGAACGAGTTTGGATGAAATGAAAATTTTGTTCAAACAATCTTTACCATGTGGAGTGGTAGTTCAGTTGGTTAGAATACCTGCCTGTCACGCAGGGGGTCGCGGGTTCGAGTCCCGTCCATTCCGCCACTAACTTTGTTAGTGAAATAAATGGTGATACGTTATATCAAATGTGCTCGATATAACGAAGTAATAGAGTCATGTACAGTGGGAGTGTAGCTCAGCTGGGAGAGCGTCGCCCTTACAAGGCGAATGTCGGGAGTTCGAACCTCTCCACTCCCACCACTGTACGATGCTTTAATTAGAAATAATAAAAGCAAAATTTACCATGTGGAGTGGTAGTTCAGTTGGTTAGAATACCTGCCTGTCACGCAGGGGGTCGCGGGTTCGAGTCCCGTC
>JABSRB010000091.1 GCA_013215375.1 Oceanospirillaceae bacterium
GAATCAAATGATTCGGCTTTTTTGTGCCTATCACTAAATTTAAATAGTTCCCCGCGCCTTTTGAGCGCTATATAAATAGATATTAACCTTCATTCATTGATGAACATTGAACATTGAACATTGAACATTGAACGTTGAACGTTGTTGGCTCAACTTAATGCGCAAGCACGTTAAACTTTATTAATGCTGATTATTAAATATGCCAGTCCCTTTTTTTGATATTCATTATCGCTGTTGATAAAACGAGCAGGGTGTTTATGAATAATATAAACTATAAATAAATCCCCCACCCACCTTTAATATCTAGTCTACAAAAATATTATAAATATGCTAATTCGTTTGCTGTGCTTAAAATTATTAAAAATACTTTTATACTTTGTTTTATTGTCGTGTTTAATGATGATTCTCTTTATAAAGTTACCCATACCCACAAGTTCATTTATTTTACAATCAACGCTATCTGCTGAAAATAGTAATACTCAATATCATTGGGTGGATTACGATCAGATATCAGATAATTTAAAAATGGCCGTTATAGCTTCAGAAGATGCCACGTTTTTAAGCCACTCTGGCTTTAATTTAAAGGCGATGAAAGCAGCGTATTCGTTTAATAAACAGTCAAAAAGAACAGCGCGTGGTGGCAGTACAATTTCACAGCAATTAGCTAAAAATTTATTCTTATGGTCGGGTAAGTCTTATACACGAAAAATAATTGAAGCATACTTTACCTTCCTAATTGAAATTTTTTGGTCAAAGGAACGTATTTTAGAAGTGTATTTGAATGTCGTTCAGTTCGATAAAGGTGTTTTTGGCGTTGAGGCTGCCAGTCGGCGATATTACAAAATATCCGCAAAATCTCTTGATGCATACAGTGCTGCTAGGTTAGTTGTTTTATTACCTCAGCCTATCGCACAACGTTTTTTTCATCCCGATAAAAAAACGCGAAAAAAAATATTACGTATACAAAAAAGTATTCCGATTAAAGGATTTAAACGATTGAAGTGAAAACAATTAGTAAGAGTAGGGCCTCATCAAATGGTGAGGTAGGTGTTGGCCGCTCTTAAAAATTCATTTACGACAGATATAAATCTAATTTATATTAGAAGCTAATATGTTGCTTTTATCTAAAAAGAAACCAGTAAGTTGCTTATGTTTAAAAAAGAAACTAATATGTTTCTTAAATTCAAATAGCAATATATGTGATTCTTTATGTCGGTATTATTAGATCAAGTTAAGCAGCGTCGTATTACGCTGGGCCTAAAACAGCACGATATGATGTTACGCGTCGGTATGTCTCGTCAGCAGTATCAGCGGTTAGAGTCTAAAGGCAATCCGCGCTTAGATACGTTAGAACTGATAGCGCAAGGATTGAATAGTGAGCTTCTACTGATACCTAAAGATAAGCTAAAAGCGGTGCTTGATGTTCTAGCTGCAGATACATCGCCAACTACCCCACAGAAAAAATCAGTGTTGCAGGAGTCTGCTATTTCTGAAGATCCTTGGCAGGGCTTGCTGGAGGATCATGAATGAGTGTTGGTGCTAATCTAGGTAATAAGGAAGAGCTCAGTGCACTGAAATTAACACTTCATGGTCGGCTGGTTGGTTATCTTGCTGGGTTTAACAATGGCCGCAATGTATTGAGTTTCGCCGACGAATTTCAACTTGATAGTCATCGCCCAACCTTTAGTTTAATCACCCATCCGCATTTTCCGCACTGTGAAAAAATAATGTCACAGCCCTGGGCTAGAAATCAAAGGTTACATCCAGTTTTATCAAACTTGCTGCCAGAAGGTGCTTTGAGAGAATTAATAGCGCAAGGGCTGAAAGCCCACGTGGATAACGAATTTCATATTCTATCGTATTTAGGAGAGGATCTACCTGGGGCCTTGATTGCATCTGTGATGGAACCAGATGAAATCCCAATGAGTGTGTTAACAACTCACGGACAGGCACAGCCGGTGAAATTTGAAAAATTTAACCAAGCTAACCCGTTTTCTCTGGCTGGTGTGCAGATGAAGTTTTCGATGAAGGAGAAGGATGGACGTTATAATTTATCCAATAGTGGTGATTTAGGTGACTGGATCATTAAAACGCCTTCGACAAAGAACAAATTAAATAGGACAGCCATCAAATTAAATCAATTAAATAGGACAGCCATAAATTTATCTGTACAAAAAACAAACAAAGAGTAGGCTGGATGTTGTTAATTTAATATTCAGTTAGTTCGGAGAAAGAAGTCCTGAGCAGGAGGATTTATGACTCGTGCGCGTTCGCAGCAAATCTGCTGTCAAGATACCCCTTATTACCACTGTGTCTCTCGGGTGGTAAGAAGAGCGTTCCTTTGTGGATATGATCATACAACCCAACAAGATTTTGAGCATCGTCGGCAATGGATGTTAGATCGTCTTGCCGAAATAGAAGCTGTCTTTTGTATCGATGTCTGTAGTTATGCGATTATGTCTAATCACTATCACCTTGTTTTATATATTAATAAGGCAGAAGTAGACTCACTAACTGATCAAGAAGTGATAGAGCGTTGGCGAAAGATTTATACAGGTCCTGATATTATCCAGCGGTTTATCGCGGGAGAAGAACTCTCTAAAGAACATCATGAACTGATAGCTGAGATAGTCGAAAAATGGCGAGGTCGTTTAGAGGATATCAGCTGGTTTATGCGCTCACTCAATGAGCCAATCTCGCGTAAGGCCAATTTTGAAGACGGCTGTACTGGCCATTTCTGGGAGGGCCGTTTTAAAAGCCAAGCATTGTTAGATGAACAAGCACTTCTTACTTGTATGGCCTATGTTGAGCTAAATCCCATACGTGCGCAGATGGCAGAGATGCCTGAAACCTCAGAGTTTACCTCGATAAAACAACGAATAGATGAAGACCAGAGGTTGCTAGATAGAAAACCCCAAAAGGGCACTGAAGAGCGTAGTAAGAGTCTGTTATTAAAAAAGTTTGTTGCAGTAGGTAGTCCGCTCACTGATGAAATCCCCTATCTATATCGAGAGTATTTAGAACTCGTTGATTGGAGTGGTCGTGTGATAAGGGCCGATAAACGCGGTGCCATAGATAGCCGTCTCCCGCCGATACTGATGCGTTTAGGTATAGATGAAGAAGAATGGCACAAGGCAATGCAACCCAAGGGGGCTCACCAATTTAGTCGTGCAATGGGCAGGTGTGATGCGATGCGAGAGCATGCTAAAAGGCTCGCAATAAAATGGATCAAGGGCATAGGGGTTAGTGCTAAATTATTTCCTACGTAAATTTTAAATGGTGGATATGGTCAATAAGAACGACGCTGCTAAGTGTAGGGCTTATGGTTGTAATAAGCTGAATTGATGACGAATATCTAAGATATATAGATCATGAGAGTAAAAGAGAAATAATCACGAGAGTTTGTCGATTGTAGTATTCGCTACGCTTATAGATTATTAAATATGACTGTCCCGTTTTTTCTTTTCCCGTTTTTTCTTTAGAATCAAATGATTCGGCTTTTTTGTGCCTATCACTAAATTTAAATAGTTCCCCGCGCCTTTTGAGCGCTATATAAAT
>JABSRB010000092.1 GCA_013215375.1 Oceanospirillaceae bacterium
AGTGAGTTTGTTGAAAAACCGAATTTAGAGACAGCTCAAACTTATGTGGATGGCGGGAAGCACTACTGGAATAGCGGCATGTTGATGTTTAAAGCTAGCCGTTATTTAGCAGTGCTTAATGAGTTTAGGCCCGATATCTATGCGGCTTGTGAGCAGGCGATGCAAGGTCAGCAAGTTGATAATGATTTTGTCAGGGTCGATGTCGAAGCCTTTAAAGCCTGCCCGGATGAGTCGGTTGATTACGCGGTGATGGAGCCACTCTGCCAGCAGGCTAATGGCGATGTTGTGGTAGTGCCATTAGATGCGGGTTGGAATGATATAGGGTAAGCGCTCAATGAACTGACGTACTTACCAACCTTGAACCATTAAGCCATAATTTTCTCATCACATACGCATGAGGAAATAAGATGACTGCATTAACACAAGTAACACCGAAACAGCAATTCTGGCGAGAGCATATTATACAATGGCGTGACTCTGGTTTGAGCCAAGCAAGTTATTGTCTTAAACATAGCCTGAACCAAAATAACTTAAGCTATCACAAGCTTAAAAGCCAACAGTCAGCGCCAACCAAACATAAAGGACACTCACGTATTTGACACCTTGTTAATATTGTATTAAGTTAATCGGGTTCTGTTATTAAACTAATCCCAGAGTTTGCAGTCCTGGGCGGGAGGTAATTATGACTCGTGCCCGCGCGCAGCAAATTTGCTGCGAAGACACACCTTATTATCATTGCATCTCACGCTGCGTTCGCCGCGCTTTCCTATGCGGTTACGATAAAAGTACTGATACCGATTTTGAGCATAGACGGCAATGGATGTTAGACCGGTTAGCAGAAATCAATAATGTTTTTTGTATTGATATTTGTGCTTATGCCATCATGTCGAATCACTATCATCTTGTTTTATATATCAATAAAGTAGAAGTAGATGCGCTTACTGATTTAGAGGTTATAAGCCGTTGGCGAAAGATCTATATCGGTCCGGATATAATTCAACGTTTTGTAGATGGCGAAGATCTATCAAAAGAGCATTATGGCTTAATAGCTGAAATTGTCGATAAGTGGCGACAGCGATTGTCTGATATAAGCTGGTTTATGCGATGTCTGAATGAGCATGTCGCGCGCAAGGCTAACTTTGAAGACAACTGCAAAGGCAGATTCTGGGAGGGCCGCTTTAAAAGCCAGGCATTATTAGATGAGCAAGCGCTATTAACTTGTATGGCTTATGTAGATTTAAATCCAATTCGCGCTAAGATGGCCGAGACGCCAGAATCTTCGGATTTTACTTCAATAAAACAAAGAATTGTAGGCAACCAACCAGTATCCGCAAAACCAAGTGATAAGTGTGCAGGGGAAACACGGTCAAGCTTACTACTTAAAGAGTTTGTAGCAGAAGGTCATCAGCTCTCCGATGAAATTCCTTACCTTTATAGTGACTACCTAGAGCTAGTTGACTGGAGCGGTCGAGTGGTAAGGGAGGGTAAACGTGGCGCAATTGATAATCGTATCCCTCCGATACTGTCACGCTTAGGGATAGATGAAGGGCAATGGCGTAAAGCGATGCAGCCCAGGGGAGTACATCAGTTTAGTCGTGCTATGGGTCGCTGTGAGGCGCTACGAGAACACGCTAAAAGGTTATCCATTAAGTGGATCAAAGGGATCACCTTAAGTTGTAAATTATTCCCTACTTAAAAAAAGTGGATAAGGTTGTCAATCGGCCTCCAGAACCCACAGAGGAGAGGATTGAAAGATTAGTGCCAGAATGTTTTGGCCATAATAGTCTCAGGGCTTTCTCTGTATAGCGAAGCGCCTCTGTGTCTCTGTGGTAGAAAAGCCTTTAAAAGATTAGTTTTACCACGGAGGCACAGAGGAGGGGCTTAAAAGATTAGGGTATTGGTAAGTTAAGCTTTTGCCGGCAGATATGGTTCTTACCATTATTTTAGTATTTTCTCTGTGTAGCGAAGCGCCTCTGGGGTGTCTGTGGTAGAAAAAGATCTTTAAGGGATTAGTTTTACCACAGAGGAGGGATTAAAAGATAAGAGCTATAGGTTTTGGTGTTTTCTCTGTATAGCGAAGTGAGGATCTCAGTTTTGGACTGTTCAAGTTTAAAAGTGCTCATCAAAACTCACTAATTGGCTGAAAAATATAATTCAGTTAGCTGCTCCATTTCTGTACTAAATTGTTTTTAATATTATTCAAGAAGTCCCTACTATATTTGTTGCTAGATTAGCATGGTGATATGATTTCTGCTTGAGAAATATATTTATGTATTCTCAGTGTACACAACGAGGAGTGCTATATGCCGACGATAAGTGAGTTTTTTGGTATTTTAATTCGCATGTATTATGATGATCATAATCCGCCCCATTTCCATGTGATTTATGGGGAGCATGAAGCTCAAATTTGCATTAATACATTAGAAATTCTAAAAGGAAAATTACCTAAACGTGTGTTAGCTATGGTGATAGAATGGGCAATTGAACATCGTACTGAGCTTAGTGCAGATTGGCAATTAGCCGAGCTACATAAGCCTTTGTGTAAAATTGAACCACTGGAATAATTATGATAAAAGTTACTCAAGTAAAAGCATTGCCCAATTATATATTATCGTTAACCTTTAATGATGGCATCCAAGGTGAGGTCAGTATTAAAGAAAGGTTGTTTGGTGAAGTGTTTGAGCCATTAAAAGATGCTGAGTATTTTAATCGAGTTTCAATTGATCCACATGGTGTTATTTGTTGGCCAAATAATGCAGATTTGGCATCAGATGTATTGTACGAAAAAATTAAACTTAGATATTGAATGTTTACCAGTTATCCCTGCGCTTTCGTGTAGGAGTTACTTTTAATCACCGCAGTGATCAAGTTAAAGAAAATATTCTGCAAGAAATACAAGAAGGTTTAGAAAATCTTGAAGCGGGGCGTTTAATCGAAGACACTGAAGTTATGGGTGGTTAGATACACGAGGCGCTACATCTGAATTAGCGCCTAAGCGATCAAGCCAAAATTTACCTATAAGGCGCAAGGTTTTCTCCGTGTAGCGAAGCGTCTCTTTGCCCCCGGTGGTAGAAAAAGGTCTTTAAAAGCTTGATTCACCACAGGGTTTGGTAATGAATGGTGAAGAACCTTTTAGAATTCAGCCATTGCTATGAGAGATAAATTTATGTACCCAGCGGTGATAAATGTTAATGCATTGAACGACTATTTGCTGCGTGTGGAGTTTGAAAATGGCCAGCAAGGTGTGTTAGATATGAGCCCTTTTTTAACATTTGGTGTATTTAAACAAATTAGGAATAAAGAGCAGTTTAAACAAGTTAAGGTATCTTTTGATACTATTGAATGGAGTTCAGGTGCAGATCTTGATCCAGAATTTGTTTATGAAAAAGTTGTATTTGATATCTAGAAAACTAAAAACTAAAGTGTCTCAGGTTTTCTCTGTGTAGCGCAGCGCCTCTGTACTCTCTGTGGTAGAAGTCTTTAAAAGATTTTTTCACTACAGAGGGCACAGAGAACACGGAGGTAAGATTTAAAAAATTAAGCTAAGAAAAAAC
>JABSRB010000093.1 GCA_013215375.1 Oceanospirillaceae bacterium
GGATATTTGGCAAGGGATCGCTAAGAAGACTCAAGTTGAAGCTCGCTCCGTTCCCTATATAGCGGCTTGTGAACTGGCAACCGTTGGCTATAGCAGTGAAGCTGTCACAGGTAAGTATCTACTCGATAACTTGAAAGCTTGCTATCGCAGCTTAGGTGGCACAGTTATCGATAACGACCCGCTCCAAGCTACAAATGATCAGGGGCATTCGTCTCTCTTTGGTACATGTAGCGATACCAGCAAAAACCCGGGGAATGAAGCAACTTGCGATTTAGCTTCTACAGGTAAAATGGCTAAACAAAGCCAGGTTCAACCCATAGAGATCCCTTTAATAGGAATCGTAGCACCTGAAAAGCTATCACTCCCCCTACTGACCATAGTACTTGCGGGTGTCGACGCCTTTAATCCCTGCGCATTCTTTGTTTTACTCTTCCTGCTATCCATCATGGTAAATGCTAAGAGTAAAACACGCATGCTGATAGTTGGCGGTATCTTTGTCTTCTTCTCTGGCTTTATCTACTTCCTGTTTATGATAGCCTGGCTCAATATTTTTACCCTTCTTGGCGCAGGCAGTGATGGTAGTTTGATTATCTTAGGGGCCGGTATTCTAGCGCTCATCGCAGGAGTCATTAATATCAAGGATTACTTCTTCACCAAGGGGGAAGTGACACTGTCCATGTCGGCTAAAAACCGCACCGGCTTGATAAAGCGTATGGGGAAATTGACCAATGCCAGCTCCATGGCTGCGATGATTGGCGGTACCGTTATCCTAGCGATTGTCGCTAACGCCTATGAGTTACTTTGTACCGCAGGCTTCCCGATGATCTATACCAGTGTACTTTCTATGCATGATCTATCCGACATAGAGCGCTATATGTATCTCGTTTTCTATAACCTAGTCTATGTTATTCCTTTGGCCATTATTGTCATCGTCTTTAGTGCCACTATGGGGAAACGAAAACTCACAGAGAAAGAGGGTCAGACACTTAAGTTGATGTCAGGAATTATGATGATAGGTATGGGCACTATGTTGGCTATAGATCCCGTTTCGCTGCAGAGTCCCCTTGTAGCTATGATGCTGATTGCAGGCTCTATTCTATTGAGTTTCATCATAACTATGGTGCGCAAGTCTTTAAAATAAACGAATTGGCCGTTATTCAACGGCCAATTCTCGCTCAAAATACGATCCAAACTCAGTCAAAAATAATGCTCAATATTTGCTTAGGCGGGCCGATAGTTATTTATTGATAACTAATACTAAAAAATTCGAGGCATATCGATGGCAATTTCTTTGGGTACGGCGAATCTCGAGCCACAGTTAAGTAGCGGCGGCATGATAGTGAAAGTAGCTCAACTCGCGAAGGAACAGCAAAAAGCTGAAGGAGAAATTGCACTTCTATTGATTGAATCAGCTAATCCTGCTCCTGTAGGTAATAGCGGCCACAAGATCAATGTTACGGTTTAACAAGCGCTAGCAGTTAGCTCAGAATGCCCTCAATATCGAGGGTCATTTATTTCCCTGCAACTTATAACGTCCATAGTCATACCGATTGGTATAAGCAACTTCTATCCCTTAGCGCCAAAAAAACGATCTCGACCCGTTAATTTTGCTTGATAAAGTAGCCGATCAGCCTCAGATATTAGCTCGTCTGGCTTCATCCCTTCTTGCCACTGACACACTCCCTGCGAAACGGTTATATATTCACTCACATCTGAATCTGGATGAGGAATTTTAACTTTGGCCAAGATAGATTTTAATTTATCTGCGATAAGATATGCACCATTTCTATCGGTATCCGGTAGCAAAATAACAAACTCCTCGCCACCATAGCGTGCCGCAAGATCTCTGGGTCTATTAGCTACCGAGCTAAGCAACTTAGCCAAGGTAATTAAACACTCATCTCCAACCTGATGCCCTAAACTATCATTCAACCTTTTAAAGAAATCGACATCTATCATGATCACACACAGTGGGTGGTTATTACGCTCAGATGCCCTGTTCTCTTGAGATAAAATCTCATCAAAATGACGGCGATTACTGATGTTAGTCAGCCCATCTATTAATGCCATTCGCCTAAAATGTTTCAACAAGTGCTGCTTCTCCACATCACGCACTACGGCTTTCTTAAACCAAGTGTAAAGCACTCTCTGCCCTGAAACTATAATGGCAAAAAAACAGAGAAACTTAGTTAAAGGAAAAAAATAATTATCTGGGATCTCTGTTACCCGCAGAAAAAAACTCAGTAACATTAACGGCAACACAGCCATTAGCATAATTTTCCTATCGACAAATAGTGCAATGGCAAAAGTTAACACCAGCACATCTACGATTGACTCGACACCTGCCAGAGCGGCATTGCCGCTAAAGCTCGCTTCTGAGCTATCAAAAATCATCCAGATCAAAAATAACCAACTGAGCTCTAAAGAAAAGAGATAGGCTAATAATGCTTTATTGGATATTTCGTCGATTGCATAAACCCGCATCACAAGCGCTGCCAATATAATAGTAATAAAAACAGGCAGCATGTATAAGATGATATTTGATGCGAGCAATACTTTAGAAGTTTGTAAAACAATATTTACCAGCATGGCAAACAAAATAAAAGTAGACATTAATGCCGCCCACTTGCCACCTTTGATGAGGTATAAGTGACATTCTTTCTTCAATTGCACTTCGGATGAAGGCATATTTAAATCCATATCAAAACTTCGTCTTGTTTAAAATGAGGCTCAGATATGAGCTTACAGTCTTTATATCATAAGATTATAAGCGGTCAAAAAAAAACAGCCAGCATTTAACGCTGACTGCTCTCATTAAGACTATATGTAAATTAAGCAATTAAGCGGCATTAGCTTGCTCTGGTACGCTATGTCGAATTAAGTATTCGAATGCCCCTAATGAGGCTGTAGCGCCACTGCCCATGGCAATGATGATCTGCTTATAGGGAGTATTAGTTACATCCCCCGCAGCAAAGATGCCGGGAACAGATGTTTGACCACGCTCATCGACAATGATCTCGCCTCTCGGTGTCAGCTCTATCACACCTTTAAGCCATTCGGTATTAGGCACTAGCCCAATCTGCACGAAGATACCGGCTAGCTCAACACTATGTTGCTCACCTGTGGCTCTGTCTGTGTAGTTAAGCCCCTTGACTCGTGACCCATCACCGAGTACTTCGGTGGTCATGGCTTGAGTAATTATAGTGATATTATTCATAGATGCCGCCTTGCGCTGTAGCACATCGTCGGCTCTAAGCTTGATATCAAATTCCAGCACAGTTACATGCTCAACGATATTGGCCAAGTCGATTGCCGCTTCTATTCCCGAATTACCGCCGCCGATGACGGCAACACGTTTACCTTTAAACAAGGGTCCATCACAGTGAGGACAATAAGCCACACCTTTACCACGATACTCTTGCTCGCCGGGGACATTCATCTCACGCCAGCGCGCACCTGTGGCGAGCAACAAGGTTTGGCTTTTTAGTGTCGCACCATTTTCAAGGGTTAATTCATGATAGGGGTTTGGCCCTTGG
>JABSRB010000094.1 GCA_013215375.1 Oceanospirillaceae bacterium
ATTCGAGCCTAATTGGCATCACAAGGTCGATCATTGACTTTATATGAAGAAATTCACGATGTGCATCATAAAGAAAAACCTAACGTTCATCAGGATTTTATGACTAAGTTAAAAACGATGCTACCTGGTGATTGCAAACCAATTATCGTGACCGATGCTGGTTTTCGTATACCTTGGTTTAAGCAAGTGTTATCGCTTGAGTGGGATTACGTAGGCCGCGTCAGAAACAGAACTCAATGCTTCAAATCGGGTGAGTATGACTGGCAACCAATCAAAAACTTATACATGAAAGCGACCTCTCGCGCTAAGAGCCTAGGTGAATTTCTGCTAGGCCAAACGGTTGGATTTAAAACCCGTTTAGTTCTCTATAAACGTCACCCAAAAGGTCGTAAAGACATGAACGCAAAGGGTGATGATATCAGAAAAGATAAGCGCTCTCGCTCCAGTGCAGCAAGAGAAAAAGAGCCTTGGCTACTCGCCACATCACTGTGTAGCTCGAGCACTACAGCTAAGAAAATCGTTAAGTGCTATGCCACTCGAATGCAAATTGAGGAAAGCTTTAGAGATGTGAAAACTGGCCAGAAGATGAATGACAGTAGGACTAGAATTGTTAGCAAACTTAACGTGTTATTAATCATAGCGAGTCTATCTCAGTTTATGCTGTACCTGCTAGGTTTAGCAGTAAAAGCAGCGGATAAACACAGGCAATATCAAGCCAACTCAATTAAACATCGTAACGTACTCTCAAACCAATTTATTGGATTAAGGGCATACAAGGATAGGAAGTTGAAGCTGTTGAAACACCATTGGCGAGCAGCTATTTCGTCACTGAAAAAATTAGTTAGGGATCCACAAGCATGCTATTAAATTCGTGGGGACCCCTCAGGTTCCGACCCCTTTGTCTTTTCAGCCCTCACTTATCATTAAATACTAAGAAATAACTTCATCACACCAATCAATCAAATCCATAACACCAAAAATGCACATTCTTACTGTGTTTGTTCCCGCTGCCTTATGACAACTTCCAGAATTATTGCTTGTTGGTAGATGTGATCCATGGTCACTCATACATGTATATGTCGTATCCAGTAATTTATAAAGAGGAAAAGACGGGACAGGCATATATTTTGTGCTTTAGAGCATCCTCTACTAACCTTTAAGTTACCTCAACTCAGTTTGTTCAGGGTAGCGACTATGACTTCAGCTCGACGTACCTTAATCGACCCAGAATCGACTCCGTTTTACCACATAATAAATCGTTGTGTTAGAAGGGCTTTCCTCTGCGGCGAAGATAAATTGACAGGGAAAAGTTTCGAGCATAGACGTGGTTGGATTGTCGAAAAAGTTAAGGCTCTGTCTGCTATCTTTTGTATCGATGTCTGTGCCTATGCGGTAATGAATAATCACTATCATCTCGTACTGAAAATTGACCTCGATAGAGCGAATTCGCTGTCTAACCGCGAGGTAATTGAGCTTTGGTGTAAGGTGACTAAAGGTCATGATGTAGCAACTAAATACATGAATGGCGACACCTTAATCGAGGGTGAGCGGTTACTCCTTGATGGGTTATTGGCTGAATGGCATGAACGCCTATCAAGTATCTCGTGGTTTATGCGCTGCCTTAATGAAGACATTGCCCGTAGGGCCAATCGTGAGGATGAATGTAAAGGGGCTTTTTGGGAGGGGCGCTTTAAGTCGCAAGCTCTGCTTGATGAACAAGCGCTACTGGCATGCATGATGTATGTTGATTTAAACCCTATCAGAGCAGGGATTGCTAACACACTTCAAGCATCTGATTATACGTCTATTCAGGAGCGCATTACCGAGCTAAGTACTTCTGATAAAAACACTAAACCAAATGATGATAAGTCAGCAGCAACTTCGAGTGAGCCACTCAAACCACTTGCCCAATTCGATGGTGCTGCCCATCTAGCGACTCAATCAGGTATCCCATTTCATTTCTGTGATTACCTACAACTGATTGATTGGACTGGCAGAGCCATTAGGCCTGATAAAAAAGGTTTTATTGACTCAATCCAGCCTAAATTACTCAATGAACTTGGCATAGCGCCCGAGGCTTGGATAACCTCAGCGAAAGAGTTTCGCCGCCAATACAGTGGTATTAGTGGTCGTTGGGATGCTATGTGTGCTTTCAAAAAGCAGCATAACTGTGGGCTATGGTGTAAAGGAAAAGCCAGCAGTAATGCACTTCATCCATCTCCTTAGCAAGGTCTTCGCGGCTGAAGCAGCTCCTACATTAAAATCGGGATAAAGGGGTCAGAACCTGACGAATCCCCACAAAAAAGACGGGACAGGCATATCTTTTCTGAGTATCCAAGGCGGGTTCGGTGGTAACAGTACGGGATTGCTTCGACTCGGTGATATTGCAGATGTCAGTTTAGGTTATCAAACGCCTGCGATGACATTAAGTCGATTCACGGAAAAATAGCATGTTGTTAGCCGCAACACTTTTTATATTTTTTACCACTGCCACATGAACAAGGATCATTACGGTTCGGGGTTTTGTCGAACCTAGTGGTAGTTGGCTTGTTTATAACCGCGTTAAGATCATTGATATTTTCATCAATAGCACTATCTACAGTAATCTCGGCAAATAATCCATTATCAGCTACTAACGCCGCTACCTCTTTTTTTCTCTCATCACTGTTAACCACTAGCGATAATGGCTGCTTTTCTGTACCAAGCTTAACGATACGCTTAGTATTATAACCACTTATTACATGATTTTCTCTGGTGTAGATACGCCCTTTGTAATACAGATCGTGCACGATGAACTCCGCTAATTAAATACTAGATTTTAGCGCGGAAGTATAACGTAAAACGTTAAATAGTCGACTGTTGAATTAAGGAGCTTGCTGCTTGTCTGACTTTTAACTACAAGCAGAGAAAAATAATACCTTTTGGCTCATGGGAGATAAAAACAGCTCCATAAACCAAACAAGATAAAGGGGTCAGAACCTGGCGAATCCCCACAAAAAAAAGAAAACAGCCACCCATTGCTAATCAACAACATACAGTGCCCCCTTGTTCAAAGTAGAAGTGCGTCACTCATTTTTAGTTATTGGTTTAAGGTGATTATGCCCCGTCCCAGAAGAACACAAGTCAAAGCCGCGATTAACAACCAATGCACCATTTCCTCACTTCCTCACTTCCTCAACCAAGAGTGTTATTGACGCTGGAATGCTACAGGGGTAAAATTATGGCCTTCTAATTTTGAGGTTAACCATGCAATTCAAGCAAATCATAAGCGTTGAAATGGCTAATACCACCGATATATTGTCAGTGTCATTTGGTAAGGAAATTGAAGTCGTCAGCAATGATGGTTCCAGAGTGGCAGACTACTGGCAGGAAGTCGCTTATCTAGTATTGCT
>JABSRB010000095.1 GCA_013215375.1 Oceanospirillaceae bacterium
CAACACAGTTAATGCATCAGAAGATATGGATACTCATGCTCCCAGCCTATCCGTCACCGATTATCAGCAGTGCAAGCAACTCATTGAAAATATCCGTGTTAAATCGAATAATTTTGGTCGTTCCCAAGATTGGAGTAAATACCTC
Organism: Oceanospirillaceae bacterium; assembly: GCA_013215375.1. GTDB lineage: Bacteria > Pseudomonadota > Gammaproteobacteria > Pseudomonadales > Balneatricaceae > Rs1. The sequence goes on from JABSRB010000095.1 coordinate 146, forward strand.
AATGACGGATACTCGATTGATGACATCACATCGGCAATCGACCACTTCTCAAACTCGAATTTCGCCGCCAGCTGGCGCGCTGAACAATTAAAGAAACATTCAAAATTAGACCTGAAAAATGCAAGTCTTATGGAAAAGTTAACCAATGCGCTTCCTCAACTACCTAAATATTTAAAATTAGTAAGACTTGTACCCACACCAGCATTAGAAAGCATTGCCGATTTAACCGAAAAAGCCGCATTACAACTGATTGAAATAACAGAGTTGACCATTGACGATGTCGCTTGGTTAATCGAACAGGAAGAGCTCTCTCAACAAGTCTTAACTAAAGCCATAAACAAATTAGATGATATAAACCAACTACTTGGCTATGGGAGTAATCGTGGAGAAAAGCTGTTATTGATTGATGTCGCAGCTTTTCACGGACAAGACAAAGTTGTCGCCGAGCTATTACAACAAAACGGTACACTGTCTAACGATGCTTATCTTGGTTCAACCATGGAGTTTGCTTTAGCCAAGCTGAACTATGTACTAGGAAAAGGCATAGAGGATGATGCTGTTATCAGTCAGATCAACATTGTTGAGCAACTACAAGGCCTAAATGCACCCGCCTTCTTCGATACACAAACAGATCAATCAGTATCAGGATCCTTCCCGAGACACTTTTATCATTTTACCGAAGAACAACTCGCCTCACTATCGGCTCACTATCAGCTAGACCTAACGCAAATACAAGCGAGAAAAAGGTTACCTTTCGACCCTGATGCAAAACTGATCGTTAGACTCAGCCAAGAGCGAGATCTATTACTTGAGAAAGAGGCTTCACCAGAACAATTACTTTCCTGCCAAGCTAGAATTTCGAAAATCGATAAAAAATGGCAACCAAAAACGCTTAACTATTATATGACTCAGCTAAAAAATGAGAATAGAGAAGTGAATGCGCTCAACCTTCACAATATCGAACCAGCATTAGCACAATGTTTTATGGCAACGCAACAAACGCACCTCCCATTTACCTACGTCAACGACCAAGAACTCAAATCCAAGATTTTTGGTAAGAAACTGCGTAACAATAAAATTCTTGAAGTAATAAAAATCATTGAATCCGCTAATTTAACAGAGGCACAACTGCGCTGGTTTTTCTATCAAATCCTCCCATGGGACGCCAGTTATTATCAAGCTTTACAAAGTAGTCAACTTAGACAGGAACAGATAGATTTTACTCTTTTGATGATGTTTGGACGCTACAATGCTGCATCTATCGAAGCGCTACACATCAATGGGCTCGACATTACAGAAACGGATCACTCTGGAAAAAGCCTTATTTACCACAGCATCGAAACACACAAGTTAGACTTACTCAGTTATTTAGTCAGCCAAAAGAGTGACTATCATAATAATGCAATAGGAAAAGACCCTTTATACTTATTGTTAGACGCTAGCAGTTACAAGTTTTCTCCAGACACGGTATTGAATTACCTAGATATATTGATGCAACTCTCGCCACCGGTACACGAATATCATAAAAGAGCATTAGCACTTATTCGCCTCAAATATCCTCAAGTCTACAAGCAAATATCAGCACGCTTTGAAACATTAAAGATAACAGCTGAGACAATACTACCTCTAGCAATCTGTTCTGGTTATTAAATAAAAAACACCCTCACGGGTGTTTTTTTATCGAAGCAAATAACGGCTAGTTTAATACTTCTTCCAACGCTTTAAGACAAAGTGCCACATTCTCGCGGCGTGCGCCAAAGCCCATCAAGCCGATGCGCCATGCTTTACCTGCCAGGGCGCCGAGACCAGCTCCTATCTCCAGGTTATAGTTTTCCAACAGCTGCTTACGCACTGCTACATCATCGATACCTTCTGGAATATAGACGGCATTGAGCTGAGGCAGACGGCAAGTCTCTTCGACCACAAACTTAAGCCCTAATCCCTCGAGTCCTTGTCTGAGCACCTGGTGCATATCGGCGTGACGTTGCCACGAAGCCTCTAAGCCTTCTTTAGCCAGTATACGCAAAGACTCATGCAGGGCATAAAGCGCGTTAACTGGCGCCGTATGATGATAACTGCGCTTGGCACTGTTATCGGCGGTACCACTCCAGTAGCCCATGACCAAGGTCTGATCCAAAAACCAGCTCTGCACTGGGGTGGTGCGACTCTTAATCTTCTCAACCGCGGCAGGAGAAAACGACACCGGCGACAACCCAGGTACGCAAGAGAGGCACTT
>JABSRB010000096.1 GCA_013215375.1 Oceanospirillaceae bacterium
AAGATTATAATATCCGCATAAGATGATTTCGAACTAAACGACATCCGGCAAGCAACGATCAGGATATATACCTGTTTTCCAAATTTAAAAACCTTTGTAACTACACACCCCTAATTGCTAAATATCACCAGCTAAGGCCATCTGTATAGCAATAAGTGGGTTGTAACCTCTACTCGACATGGTTTGAATATAGCTTGATATTCTGCAATAGGCATGTGCGTATTCAACGTTCCTAAAACACCCTGAAACTTTTTGCTTTACCTTCGCCATTCTTAAATCTCTTTCAGCACGATTATTCGTAAAGGGTACATGCGAATTTTTTGCAAACAGTAACACCGCATCTTCATGCCTACTCAGTCGTTCCCATAGGTTATGAGCAGCTGACTTAGCCATTCGGCCTCGTTGTCCATTGGGCTTGGGCGGGATTTCGGGCAATTCATTTTCACCTCGGGTCATTATATTTCGATAACGCTTTTGTAGATTGGCGTATTCTTTTTGAGACAGCTTTTTTCGCTTTCGTTTTGACACCTTTTTACTTGTCTCAATAAGGAGTTTTTTAATATTGGCTGCCCATCTGTAATCATTAGCGTTAACAATAAACGTTAACTCCCGCAAAAGATGCGCGCCGCACAAACCATGCCCGCAGTTTTCGTACGAAAAGTAGGATGCCCAACAATCATGAATAATAATGCCTCCATACTTGGGTACAATATCAATGAATTCGATAGCTTCTTTACCTCTCTTGCGGTGCAGACGTTTCAATGTGATGTCGCCAGCACAATACACATGAATCCAGTGATTTTTCTTATCAACCCTTAGCCCTGTTTCATCAACATTCATAACATGACTATTCTCTAAAACGTTGATTACTTGCTCCTCCCAGGGTGCAAGGCTGAGATGTAGTCGCATGATAAAATTTAACAGTGTGGTTTCAGAGATTGCTTGGCCGATCATAGACTTAATTAGCTTTTGAGCCCTACCTAAAGCAACCATTTGGCATACAACTAAGTTAATCGCGAAGGCTTTTAGTCCGTCACCATATTGTAATTTTCCGTGCATGTTGCTTGGGAATATGCCTTTTGTCGTTGATTCGCAAGAAGGGCATATTTTTATTTCGGCGTCGACATGTGTCACAACTTTTTCAAAAATAATATCAATGCTGGTTCGACGTTCATGACGACAAGGTTCAACACCTTCAAGATCATTACCACAAACATTACAGGTATCCACAGTTGCAATAGATACTGTTTCAGTGGTTTTACAATTCGAAGCTAAGCGATCGTCCTCTTTTTTACCCTTTCCTTTAGTGCCTGTCTTACTGTCTGTTAGCGCACTATCATCTTTTTCATTCTGTGACGGTGGAATACTTGAGTTCTTGTCAGACTTTTTGGTTTTCTTCTCCAAAAATATTGCACAGATGAGTTCCATTAAAACAAACATACTGTTAATCAGCATGCTTGTTTCAGGGCTCACTTTTTTCTGATTTGATAAGATCTCGAAGTTACTTTTGAGTCTATCAAGCTCATCCCGAACGGATGATTTGTGTATTTGCGCCATAACGAAATGCCATCAATAAGATAGCGATATCATAGCATGTGTTTTTTCGACCTCCTGACGAGGCGATAGAAGAATAATTTACGGTATAGTAATGCATTGCTTTCAATAGCTATATAAATTGAGTAGCTGCAAGCTGAAACGTTTTAAGAGACCATTTTACAAGCCACTAGGATGTACAGATAAATATCCTCAAAATACCCGTCAAGCTTTTTTTCCATTTAGGGGTGTGTAGTTACGTCTTTTGTTGCATATCCACCGTCACAAACTGTCGACTCGGGTAAGTATCCAAACTCTTTTTGATGCGAATTAAGA